>JBCDHR010000028.1:0-1649 GCA_038749715.1 Pseudomonadota bacterium | reverse complement strand
GTGCGGGTGGCATCGAAGAAAGCGCGTTCATGCGGCTTGATCTGCACACGTTCAAAGCCGTTTGCATCAAGATGTCGCCGGAGAGCTGGCAGGATGTCAGTCTGATCGGTGCCGACCACGAAGCGCAACTGGCAGGCCGCTTTGGCGACGCCAGATATGGCGTTGACCGGCGCTTCAGGTACCCCGCTTTTCATCGCAAGGACGGCAAAACTGTTCCAGCCGAAAACCCGTTCGGCAGGCGTGAGGCTTTCCTCACCCCAGTCCTCGTCGATGTCCGGGCCTCCGTCTCCAGCCAGCGGCAAATCGCGGAGAGCTTCACGGATGTCATCCGTCAGGCTGGTCGGTCGCCATTCGGGAATGCGGATTTGCCCACGCGCATCGGTAATTGTGGAGATGGCTTGCGCGAGGATCATGGCAGGGTCTGCCAGCAACCCGCCCCAGTTTCCGGAATGATGCGCGCCGTCTCTGAGGTCCACGATGAGATCGAACGCCATACCGCCGCGTGCGCCCAGGAATATGGTCGGTGTATCGATCTGAAGACGCGGGCCGTCGGACGCGATTAGGACGTCAGCGGCCAATTCGGCTTTGTGGTTGGCGCAGAATTCCGACAGACCGGGCGAACCCATCTCTTCGCCGGTCTCAATGAGGAAGCGAATATTAAACCCAAGTGAGCCGCGCGCTTCGATGACGGCGTCCAGTGCTGCCAGATTGATGAGGTGCTGGCCTTTGTTATCTGCCGTGCCGCGCCCGTAGAGACGGTCGCCCTCTTCGACGAGGCAGAAAGGATGAAGGCCATCGCGCCATTGATCCGTCTGTGCGCGGATAACATCACCGTGGCCGTAAGACAGGATCGTTGGCAGCGAGGCATCTTCGATACGTTCGGCAATCAGAATCGGTCCGGCGTTGGTCGCCGGGTTGGGATGGATCGAGCAGTTGAAGCCAAGTGCGTTGAAGCGCGGAACGAGCGCTTCTTCCAGATAGCGTGGCAATTCAGCGGCATAGTCCGGATTCTGGCTAACGGAAGGGTGCGCCACCAGCTCACTGAGCTCTTCAGCAAAACGACCCGTGTTCAGATACTCGGTCGCGTTTTCGAGGGCTGCTGCGCGAGTCACTGGAACGCCTCCTCAAACGGGCGGGCGCACATCATCGGGGATCGGGCAGCTGTAGGGCGTTTCGCCCAGTTGTTCCTCGTGGGTCGTGCGGGCCGCTTCGATGAGCCCTTGGTCTTCCACCAACCGGCAGGCCGTGGCCGCCATGGTCTTGGCCGCGTAGATCATCCCCTTATGCGCGGCGGGTGCTTTGCCCTGCGCAACGGTCTGCCAGGTGTGGAACGGGGTTCCGATGGCGCAGGTGGCGACTCTTGCCTGTACTGTCGGCACGGCCCAGCTGACGTCGCCAACATCGGTGGACCCTTCGCCGCCTTCGCTGATGCGGTCGAGCGGCGCGATGAAATCGCACAGCGCGAGGCCCTTCTTGGGCTTGGCACCGATACGTTTAAACGTCGTGTCGATATCGGCAGCGGTGAGTGTGGTCTGTATCTCACGGGCAAAGTCGAGGTCGACATCGTCGAATGCGACGGGGCCAAGCTTCTCCAACTCGCCCTGCATCGCCTCCTCCAGCGGGCGGTTCCCAAGAAGGTTGGATACGCC
>JBCDHR010000027.1:0-1678 GCA_038749715.1 Pseudomonadota bacterium | reverse complement strand
CTCCAGGAAATAGGCGAGGCAAGCACCGGCAAAGCTGTCCCCCGCGCCCGAACTATCAATCGCATCCACGCTGGGTGCGCGCACGGTGATGTCTTCGTCTGACGTTCGGACAATGACCCCCTCGGCTCCGCGTTTGAGGATGACGGCCAATGGATTGAAGCGTCCAAAGAAAGTGAGAATGGCCTCAGGATCACAGGTGCCCAACAGCCGCTGCGCTTCATCGTCCGACGGTAGGACGATATCTGCGAGAGGTAGAAAGCCATCAACGCATGCTTTGGCGTCTTCCAGCGACCACAGTTTGGGGCGGATGTTCAAATCGTAGGAGACAAGCGTGTGGTGAGACTTTGCAACCTCTGCCGCACGGCGCACGGCCTCGCGCATGCACTGGCTGATCGCTTGGCTGACGCCAGTTACATGTAAAACCTTCGCCTTTGCGATCGTTTGTTCCGGCAGGTCTTCGGGGCCGAAGTGGCTCGCAGCGGAACCTTGGCGCGCGTAGAAGAAGTGCCGGTCCTTCGGGTCAGGATGAATGAAACACAGGCCGGTTGGATGGCGATCAACGGTCATGACCGCTTCGGTGCTGATCGCTTCATTGTGGCAGAAGGTTAGAATCTGGCTGCCAAAAGGATCGTTGCCTACGGAAGAGATCAGCCCGGTACTGGCGCCTTGGCGCGCAGCAGCGACAAGTGCATTGAGCGCATCACCGCCAACATCGCTCGAGTAGGTCGCCGGTCCACCCGGTTCCCCGGACGTGCGTACCATCTCGACCAGCGGCTCGCCCAACGCCACGATATCTGGCTGCTTCATGAGGCGCGTCCTTCAAAGCTGCTCCGCAGTGTCATTCAACGGGCTGGCGACCAAATACGATGGTGGCCAAGCGCCGTCGAGACACGCATAGTCACTCCAACATCTAATCCGAAAACGTCGAAAGCCCCT
The DNA here is from genome assembly GCA_038749715.1 of Pseudomonadota bacterium. Taxonomy (GTDB): domain Bacteria; phylum Pseudomonadota; class Alphaproteobacteria; order Rhizobiales; family MH13; genus MH13. The sequence goes on along the minus strand of JBCDHR010000027.1, from coordinate 742 downwards.
GACGCATGCAAGTTCCCAAAAATCTATTCAAGTCCGCCATCGCGTCGGGCGACCATCAGCTTGGCTTGTGGAACACGATCGGCGGTAACACGGTCGCCGAGATGCTGGGCGGTGCCGGTTTTGACTGGGTGCTCGTCGATTGTGAACATGCGGCCATTGAGACCGTGGAGGTTCAGGCAGCCTTACAGGCGATCGCAGGCAGCATGGGCGTTGCTCCTGTTGTGCGCGCGGCTGGCCATGATGAAGTGCTTATCAAGCGCCTCTTGGACATGGGCGCGCAGACACTCATGGTGCCGTACGTCCAGTCGGCCAGTGAAGCCCGATCCATCGTTCAAGCGATGCGCTACGGGCCGTCGGGCGTCCGGGGTATGGCTGGCATGACCCGGGCCACACGGTATGGCCAGGTGGAAGACTATTTTCAAACTGCTCAAGACGAGTTGTGCTTGATCGCTCAGGTCGAGACTGTCAGTGGGATGGATGCGCTTGAAGAGATCGCTTCTGTCGATGGTGTCCATGCTGTCTTTTTCGGCCCGGCCGATCTCAGCGCGAGCATGGGCATTCCGGGCCAAATGGGCCATCCCGATGTAGTCGATGCTATCAATAAGGGCTTTGAGCGTCTTAAAGCCATCGGCGTTCCTGGCGGGGTGATGGCGTTGGAGCCCGCTTCGGCAAAGGCCTACATGAACGCTGGCTCGCTCTTCACAGCGGTCGGCGTCGACCTTGTCCTACTCGCAGATGCATT
>JBCDHR010000026.1:0-1820 GCA_038749715.1 Pseudomonadota bacterium | reverse complement strand
GGGCGGTCAAACAGCGGCCGTTACAGTTTCTTCATACTTCTTTAGCGGTGGTGTTACCCAAATCCCCAACTAGTGCCGTCACCATTTCTTAGAAAGGGGACGACATGACCGCTTCAAGACTACTGCTCGCGACCGCGCTTTCGGGTGTTATGGCCACTGCCGCCATTGCCCAGAACCAGGGCGCCAAGAACGTTATTCTTATGGTCTCTGACGGCATTGGCTTTAACGGCTGGCTTGCCGCGGACTACTACCAAGGTCTCGCCAACCAGCAATCCTATCAGGTCGCGCGCCCCGACGGCACGGCACCGGTCGTGCTTGGCCTCGACCACCATTCGCTGAACCTGATCGATGACGAGGGCGCTGTTTTGCCCAACGGCGCGGATGTCGCGGATGCCGCGGGCGCAGTCGCTCAGGGCTACAATCCGCTTACCCGCTGGATGAACTTCGATGCGACGATCCGCAACGACTTCCCCCCGGTTGGAGAGCGCTACACGTCTTACACCGATAGCGCTGCCGCCGGCACCGCGCTTATGGCCGGGCGCAAAACCTCGAACGGGCGCATCAACATGGACTGGACCGGGACGGAGCGGTTCAAGACAATCGCGGAAATCGCGATGGAGCAGGGCAAGTCGACGGGCTCGGTGATTTCGGTGATGATCTCTCACGCCACCGGCGCAGCGACCATCGCGCATAACATTTCGCGCAACAATTACGTCGAGATCTTCAATGAGATGGTCGCCAGCGACATGGACGTGATCATGGGCGCGGGCCACCCCTTCTTCGACAATAGCGGCAACCGGATCGAGCCCGAGGACGAGGAAGCGTATCGGTTTGTCGGCGGCTCTGAGACCCTGGCGGCTTTGACCAGCGAAGAGGGGTTGAACGGCTTTACCTTCATCGATGCAAAGGCTGATTTTGAAGCCCTGGCTGCGGGCGGCGCGCTTCCTGAGCGGGTAATCGGTGTGGCGCAAGCGGGCTCGACCCTGCAAGCCAGCCGCGAAGGCCTAGGCGATGCGGAAACACCGTCGGGCATGGCGTTTAACCCGCTGACCCCGGATCTGGCGACGATGAGCCTGGGTGCGCTCAACGTGCTCAACCAAGACGAAGACGGCTTCTTTTTGATGATCGAGGGCGGTGCTGTCGACTGGATGGGCCACAGCAACGACATGCCCCGCTTCATCGAGGAACAGATCGACTTCAACGTCGCCGTCGATGCCGTGATCGAGTGGGTTGAAGAGAATTCCAGCTGGGATGAGACCCTGCTGATCGTGACCTCCGACCATGAATGCGGCGGCATTTGGGGCGAAGGCACCTGGATCAACGGCTCAGGCGACGCCGTGGCCGCGGATCGCAGCGATGAGGCGATCTTGGCCGCGCGCTATGATCCGACAGAAGACGTCTTCGTGGAGTATCTCGCTGTGCAGGACCGCGGTGCCGGCACGATGCCGGGCTACATGTTCTCGTCGCGCAACCATACCAACGAATTGGTGCCGCTTTGGGCGCTTGGCGCTGGGTCGGAATTGTTCGCGCAATTCACCCAAACCGACTTGGGCGCGGCCAAGCTGTGGGGGTCTCAATACGATTGGACCGGTGATTACATCGATAACACCGCCGTCTTCCACGTGATGAACGAGGCTATGGCAGCAGACGCGGCCCTCGCCTCACAGTAACCCAGCCCGAGCACAGGCCCGGCGACAAGCGCGCAGTGCCTTTGTGCGAAACTCAGCAGGCGCATTCCCTTCCCGGGGATGCGCCGTTATGCGGTTTTACGGCCCAGTTGTGCGGCAAAGCTGCTCTAAACCAAGGACGAGGAGCCCTTC
>JBCDHR010000025.1:0-1863 GCA_038749715.1 Pseudomonadota bacterium | reverse complement strand
AGCTCTTCATCCACCAGTGCCGCGCCCGGCAACAACCGGTGCGCGCCGCGACAACTCAGCGATCCACCTGTCGAGCCGTTCGGCATTCACACCCAGATCGCTGTAGCCGTATACCGAACGGGAGTAGATGATAAGCGATGCGCGCTGACCCGCATCGCCTGCGCCAAGGTCGATGGTCTTTACCGAGATCACATCCGGAAAACCCAGCAGAGCAGAGCGCTGGACATAGGCGCCCGACGGCGTGTCCGACGTCCATTCCGGTTCCACGGCAATCACAGTCTCATCCGCCAGAGCAATGGCATCCAGATAGGCGAGAAGTTCTGACGGCCCCGTCGCAAAGACCGGCACGTCATGCGTGGGCAAAGCTGCAGTCTGTGCCTCCCGCGGTGCACCCAGCGCCCAGTTTGGCGATGATGGCGGTTCAACGCTGACGGGATCAGTTGACGACACAGTAGGGCCGCCAACTGAGCAAGCGCCCAGAAGCCCAGTCAGCAAGAAGATTGCAATCCAGCGCATGGCGGTCATCCCTCCTGCAACAAAAGCTAGCTGTTGGCTTAAGCCTCTGCAAACACCAGCAGGTCGCATTTGCGTGAGCCAATGTGGTTACGTCGTGCCGCGTGTTGGACGGCGGCTCATGAACGTTTCGATCTCGCCGATCAGTCCGGCGGCCTCAGGCTCGTCAAGATCAAGGCCGAAACCTCGGGTTTCTCTGCCATAGTCGAAATTGATTGTGCCCGCGCTCTTCCCCGAAAGCAGACTTTCCATGCCGTACTCCCTCGCCGATCGTCGATTTTGGCGCGACACCCTGATGCGGGCGACGTGTTCGGCGGCGAAGACTGATGTTCTTTTCCAGAAGGGTACCCGGCGCATAACCGAAATGCCGTCTGCACGTACCCAGACGTGCTCCCATCCAAAGACCAGCCATAAGAGGGTAGTGGCGGCGGCAACCCAGCCAACTGCCCACATCGACAGCCAGAACATCATGAAAACGGTTGCCAACGCATCTGTCGTTCCACTGAGCAGCGCGCCGATCGCGACAACGCCGCCGACGGTCCAGCCGGACAGCCAGAACGCGAGGAAGGCAGTCACCAGCCAGTTTCGCTTTGCCGGGATATCAATCCAGAGGTTGTCTTCGTCCTTGCGGACAGTTGCGCGCCCGCTTCCGGGTGGCAGTGCGTTCATATGCCAGCTTTCGGCAACTGGCAGGCCGTATTCGCCCTCATGGATTAGATATGGTGGCGCACGAAGCCGACTTCAATTCAGCGCCCTTCCTTGAAAAACGCGCAACCGGCATAGGAAGCGCAGGCCGATTCCGCACAGCGGAACCAATCCGCGGAATGGCTCTGGATTCAGGTGGCTGCGCCATTGCACGCCCCCGAAACGGTCCCTATATACCCGCGCGAGGCCCTCCGTCACAGATCCGTGACAGTCTGGGGCACAGCACATCAATGGGATAGGACGTCAGGGGCCATGCGTGGACCTGATGCCTGCATCGCCAGAAGGAAGACAATATGTCGAAAGTCATCGGTATCGACCTCGGCACCACGAACTCGTGCGTTGCCATCATGGACGGGGCTACCCCCAAAGTCGTGGAGAACGCCGAAGGCGCGCGCACCACGCCTTCGATGGTCGCCTTCGCGCAGGACGGTGAGCGGTTGGTTGGCCAGCCTGCCAAGCGTCAGGCCGTCACGAACCCCGAAAACACGCTTTTTGCGGTCAAACGGCTTATCGGACGGCGTTACGACGATCCGACCGTTGAAAAAGACAAAGGCATGGTCCCCTTCAATATCGTCGAAGGCAAGAACGGCGATGCCTGGGTCGAAGCACAGGGCGAGAAATATTCGCCCAGCCAGGTCTCGGCGT
>JBCDHR010000024.1:0-1959 GCA_038749715.1 Pseudomonadota bacterium | reverse complement strand
GGCTACCGCGCCGTCATTGACCGGTCAAAGCTCGATGGTGGCTTGAAAGTCTATGTGGCGGTCGATCTGCTGCGGCACTCACGAGATGCATTGATTGCGTTCGAGCGTTCTATGCAGGCCATCCCGCAAGTACGAGAATGCCATAACGTCTCCGGCTCCGTCGCCTACATTTTGCTGGTCGAAGTGCCTGATCTTGCCGCTTACAAGCGACTGCATACAGATGTACTGGGGACGATTGAGCAGATGGCCTCGATCACAAGCTACTTTGTTCTCGATAGCCCAAAGAACGAGCGCGGCTAGGGGCGCACATCGATAACTGAGGCATGGGTGGCAGCGACCAAGCTTCTTGGATCAACCCGAAAGACGCTATCGGGACGACCAGCAGCGGCCCATACATCACCAAAGCCCAGCAGAGTATTATCCATCCACACGGCGATGGGTGCCTTGTGGCCTATCGGTGCAACGCCACCAATCGCAAAGCCTGTTTCATCGCGCACCCGCCGACCATCGGCGCGCTTGAGATGCAGTCCATGCGCTCGCTTGAGGTGCTCAAGATCGGCATCATGCGCGCCACTGATCAGGACCAGCGCGAGCCCGCCTGTTTCGGCGTTCTCGAAAACCAGCGATTTAACGATCTGGTCCACTTTGCAACCGCACGCGCGCGCTGCGTCTTGAGCGGTCCGGGTGGACTGATCCATCACTCGAAGCTCAACATCCAGTCCCAAAGCCTGGGCGGCCTTTACCACCCGCTCCATGGATGAGCCGGGTTTGGGAACAACGAGGTCCAAGATGGATCAGGCCTCGATCAACAGACCGGCGTCAAATGCCAACTGTTTGAGCGAGACCTGCGGGCGCGGTCCCATCTGCTGGATGACGTGACCCGCCGCCAGGTGGCCCAGTTCAGCGCAAATATTCAGCGGCATCTTCCGGGCCAGACCAAACAGGTAGCCCCCGGCAAAAGCGTCCCCTGCACCGGTAAGATCAACCAAATCCTCGACGGGCTTTGTCCCAACTTCAACACGCTCCTCGCCCTGGATCGACATCGACCCCTTCGCGCCAAGCGTCACGATGCCCAGATCACAGTCCTGCGCAAGGGCATTGTACGCCGTTGGAAGGTCAGCCGTTTCGTACAGCGCTTTCAGCTCATGTTCGTTGGCAAAGAGCGTATCGACGGTACCTGAGCGCATCAGATCTATGAATTCGCTGCGAAAACGGTCGACGCAGAAACTATCGGATAAGGTTAGGGCAACACGGCGGCCAGCCTGCTTGGCGATCTTCGCCGCATAGCGGAAAGCTTCCTTGGCCTTGGCCGGATCCCACAGATAGCCTTCCATGTAGGTGATGGCGGACGCACGGATGACGTTGGGCTCGATGTCTTGGACCGTTAGTTCCTGACAGGCCGCCAGCGACGTGTTCATCGTCCGCTCGCCATCGGGGGTGACAAGGATGACCGACGTGGCCGTGTGAATGCCCTGCGCAGCCGACAGGGGCTGAACATCGAAGTGTACGCCGATGCCGCGCATGTCGTGGGCGTAGGCGCGCCCGGTGTCATCCTGCGCCACTTTCCCGATATAAGCGGCGCTTCCTCCCAGCGAGGCGATGGCGGCGGCAGTGTTGCCTGCGGAACCACCAGACATGCGGGTGGCCTGTCCGATGCGGTTGTAGAGCCGCGCCGACTCGGCAGCATCAACCAGGCGCATCGAGCCCTTCACAAGCTTTTCGCGCACCAGAAAGTCATCTTCCACGTGGGCAAGGATGTCGAAAATAGCGTTGCCTATGGCGACAACGTCAAAACGTGTTTCGGTCGTGTTGGTCATGGCGGTGCTTTGCGAGCCTGATCGGTTAGGTGTTGAAGTGGCAGTCTTTGCTGTCGCTGGTCATGGACCATTGTGGGTTTGCCGACAACTGCCTATGTGCCTGCGATGATTGTCGCCGTAAACTGCCGCTTCCCGGACACGC
>JBCDHR010000023.1:0-2330 GCA_038749715.1 Pseudomonadota bacterium | reverse complement strand
CCATAGACCGCGCCAACCGGGCTGAAGGACAACCCGGCAAAAGACAGAGAGGCGGCGACCATCGCCACCGCAAGGGCTCCGAAGGCCCACAGGGAGCGGCCGTAAAGACTGGCGAGAAAGCCGGTCATGAACCCGACAAGACCGGTGGGTTGCGGCACATCGAACGGAACAACGATCAGCGTGGCCGGGACCGACAACACTGCCAGTTTGGCAATCTGTCGCCAGGGCAATCGTCCAGGTTGGGTCATCTGAGGCTGCTTTGCTCCGAACTGTTCGTTCTCAACCTAAAGAGATCGAAGCAGAGGTGAAACAAGGGGCGAGACCACTAGGCCCGTTAAGCTTGGAAACGGGTGGCGAAGCGCTGCAAAGAGAAGTGCGATAGGACTGGCCCGGAGAAAAGTCCGGGCCAGCCTTGTCTAATCTGGCTCAGAGCGTGCCGCTCTTCAGCTCTCCGGCAAGATACTCCGCCTGACGGATGGCAAGCGCAACGATCGTTAGTGTCGGGTTCTCTGCCGCGCCGGTTGTGAACTGAGATCCGTCCGACACGAAGAGGTTGGCAATGTCATGGGACTGGCCCCACTTGTTCACCACTCCATCCTCCGGTCGCTCTGACATCCGGTTCGTGCCCAGGTTATGCGTCGACGGATAAGGCGGCGTCGGGAATGTCCGTGTCGCGCCCACCGCGTCGTAGATAGCGATCCCCTGTTGATAGGCGTGGTTACGCATGGCGATGTCGTTCGGGTGATCGCTGAAATGCACGTTTGACACTGGCAGACCATACTGGTCCTTCACATCGTGGTTCAGCGTCACGCGATTGGTCTCCTGCGGCATGTCTTCGCCCACGATCCACATACCCGCCATGTTTTCAAAAGCATCGAGCGCCGTGGTGAACTCACGCCCCCAGGCCCCCGGATCGAGGAAGGCCGCCATGAAGGGCAAGCCCAGAGACAACGTTTCCATCTCATACCCACCGACGAAGCCACGCGACGGGTCATGGCGGGATTCGTCGGTGATAATGCCCGCCATGGTCGTGCCGCGCCACATGCGCACCGGTTGATCGAACGTTGCGTAAACCGAGGCCGTCATATGCCGCATGTAATTGCGCCCGACCTGACCCGAGCTGTTGGCAAGCCCATCGGGGAACATCGAAGACGCGGAATTCAGCAGAAGGCGCGGGCTTTCGAGAGAGTTGCCCGCCACGGCAACGACACGCGCCTTTTGCATCTGCAGGTTTCCGTCGGCATCAAAGTACTCTACGCCGTTCACTTTGCCATCGTCGCCATGCAGGATGCGCGCGACATGCGCATTTTCGCGTACTTCCAGGTTACCGGTCGCTTCGCCTTCTGGAATATCGGTATAGGCCGATGACCACTTGGCACCCATTTTGCAGCCTTGGAAGCAGAAGCCGATTTGCTGGCACATGGCCCGGTCTTCACCGTCCTGGGACACGATCGCCATATTGCCAGTATGCACGTTCTCGTAACCGAGCGCCTTGGCGCCGGCCTCGAACACCTTGTAGTTGTTGTTGCCAGGCAGGGCGGGCCGACCGCCGGTCTGTGCGACCTTCAGCTTTTCTTCGGCCTTGGCGTACCAAGGCTCCATTTCAGCCGCGTCAATCGGCCAATCCAGCAGGCTTGCGCCCTCGACTTCGCCATATGTCGTCGCCGCTTTCCATTCATGTTCCTGGAAACGCAGTGACGCGCCGGCCCAGTGCGTGGTCGCACCGCCTACTGCTTTCACAATCCAGGCGGGCAGGCCTGAAAAGTCGCGCGACACGCGCCAATCGCCAGAGGTCGTGCGCGGGTCGAGCCAGGCTAACTGACCAAAGCTCGCCCACTCATCGTTAATGTAATCCTCTGGAAGGTGTCGTCCGCCCGCTTCGAGCGCGACAACGCTCACGCCTTTCTGGGCCAATTCGTTCGCCAGAACACCGCCGCCTGCGCCGGTGCCGATTACGACAACAACGCTGTCGTCGGAAAGATCAAAAGGTGCCGTCATGGTGCCATCTCCCTCTTACAGCCAGTTGATGTCGTCAAAACCGCGGTTGATGTAACCGCCGAATTCGTATGACGAGCCTTCATACCCAAAGATCGGCCAAACCTCCTTTTGGTTGTAGAGACCCGTAACAAGACCGCCGCGTACCTGTTGGAAGAATGCCGTGTCCTCCATACCGCGCAGAATATCGACACGGTCGCGTTCCCACCCAGTGTTAAGATAGCTGGCGAATCCTTTGTCACGGGCGGCTTCATTCAGGCTTTGGATGCCTTCCGTGATCGTGGGCGCTGGCTCGAGAGCATCGTAGTCCTTAACGGCGATCACATAAAATTCGT
>JBCDHR010000022.1:0-2443 GCA_038749715.1 Pseudomonadota bacterium | reverse complement strand
GTACAAGATCGACCGCCGCGTCGGTGAGAACATCTGGGGCCGCCCCAAATCTCCGATCAACAAGCGCGAATACAAGCCTGGCATGCACGGCCAGCGCCGCGCTGGGAAGCTTTCGGACTTCGGCCAGCAGCTGATGGCGAAGCAAAAGCTCAAAGGCTACTACGGCAACATCTCCGAGAAGCAGTTCGAGAAGATCTACGACGAAGCCACACGCCTCAAAGGCAACACGGCGGAGCAGCTGATCGGCCTCCTCGAAAGCCGTCTCGACGCGATCGTCTACCGCGCGAAGTTCGTGCCGACCGTGTTTGCTGCGCGCCAGTTCATCAACCACGGCCACGTGCTGCTGAACGGTCGCCGCACCAACATCCCCTCGGTGCGCCTGCGCCCTGGCGACGTCGTTGAGGTCCGCGAGAAGTCGAAGAACATGGCGCTGGTCCTCGAGGCGCTTCAGCTGCCTGAGCGGGACATCCCCGACTATGTCGACGTCGATCCCAAGAAGATGACTGCGACCTATCTGCGTATCCCAGAGTTCGCTGAGGTCCCCTACGCGGCGACGATGGAACCCAACCTCGTGGTCGAATACTACGCGTCTTAAATCGATGACGATTGCAACGTTCAAGGCCGCCTTCGGGCGGCCTTTTTTTGTGCGGGGCGTTACCAGACGGACCGGCGCGTCCTTGGCCGGCGCGGGCGGCTCGATTGTAACAAACTGTATATCGTTTAACGATGCCTCTTGAACATTATCGATAAGCAATAATATGTGAACGGGTCGAGAGGGAAATCGCTATGCTCCGTTTGATGATGCCATTGAGTGCAGGGTTGGCTTTGGTGGGATGCGCCACCTATCCTGCCGCTGTTGAACAAGACCTGCCTGTCTATGAGCGGGCCGTGATTGAGGACGATTTGAACGCGTTCCTTGATCAGGTGAAAGCCACCCACCCCGATCTGTCCTATTCCGCGGATCTCGACGCCGTTGCGGCGAAGCGCGAGGAGATCGCGGCCGCGCTGCCGGAGACGATGGATGCGCGGGAAGCCTGGATGGCGATGGCACAGCTCAATCCACTGTTTGCCGACGCCCATGTTGGCCTGCGGCGCCCGCTGGATTTGATCGCGGCCCAGGCTGAAGCGTCGGGTGCAGAGCTGATGACGCTGCCCGTGCGGGTGACGGCGGACGACCGCATTGAAGTGGCGGCGACCTCCGAACGCCTGCCCGGCGTCGAGGATGGCGCAACGATCGTGGCGATCAATGGCATCGCAACCGAAACGATCCTCGCCGATCTTATGCCTCGCATGCGGGGGGAGAGCGAGCTGTTGCGCGGGTTGATCCTGGCCCTGCGTTTCGATGCCTTTTTCTGGACGGCCTATGGCGCCTTTGAGGGCTATGAGATCACCGTTGAGGACGAGGCTGGGCGCGTGACCCACACGCTTCTGCCGGGCACGGCGGAGCCAGCGAATGCGCCCTATGGCGTGCGGCAGCTGACCCCGCGGATCGCCTATCTCGATGTTCCGAGCTTCGACATCGCCCGCGAGGAAGAGTTTGCTGAATTCTTGCCTAGCGCTTTTGAAGCCATCCACGACGCTGGCGCGACGACGCTGATCGTCGACATTCGCGAGAACACGGGCGGCGCCACGGAACTGAGCGACCGGCTGATGGCCTATCTCACCGATGAGCCGTACACGGCGACGTCAAAGATCAAAGCGCGCGTGACCGAGGCCAATCAGGGCCTCTTGCCCGGCGTGCCGCTCGGCGCTGTGCTTGATGTTCCGTTCGCGGATGCGGTGACGCCGCCGAACGATCTCGAGCATCGCTTCACCGGTGATGCGGTCATCTTCATCGGACCGCTGAGCTATTCGCAGTCCATCGTCTTCACCGCGACAGCCATTGACGCTGAGGTGGCGACGATCGCAGGTCAGCCGACTGAGGGCCCTGCCAACCAAACGGCGCAGGTTCAGATCCTGCCGCTGCCCAACACTGAGTTTCAGGCCCTGGCCCCTCTCTACATCATCACGCGGAGCAGCGGCGAAGAAGGCCGTGAGGTCATCACCCCGAATATCCCCATCTCGGCCGATGAAGATGAGGGTCTCGAAGAGCTGGTGACGGTCTTGCGGAAGCGAGACTGATCAGTCGCGAGGGCCACTTCTGGCCCACCTCTATGCCCATGTCTGGCCCGTCACTTTCGCTTATGAGGGAAAGCGATAGTGTGGAGAGCCAGGCAGGGGACCCTCAACAATGCTGAACCGCTTTGCTGTTTTATCGACCGCTACGTTAGGAATAATGGCGGCATTTGTGACGCAACAGGCGCAAGCCCTCAGCGATGAGCCAGAGGTGCAACGACGCACACGGCAACAGATCATGACGGCGCTCGACACCATGCAGACCCTGGACCGTCGCAGTTTTAAGAGGAGCGAAGCTCTTCTCGATCAGCGGCTTGCCGATGACAGT
>JBCDHR010000021.1:0-2699 GCA_038749715.1 Pseudomonadota bacterium | reverse complement strand
GCGATCACAGGCACGTCAACGGCCTGAACCGTCTCGGCAATCGCAGCCCAATCGGCCTGCCCCTTATAGAATTGGCACCGGGTGCGTCCATGCACGGTGACCATTTGAACCCCGCGTTCGGTGCATGCTGCAGCGAGCTGCGGCGCATTCAAGCTCGAATGGTCCCAACCGAGCCGCATCTTCACCGTCACGGGCCGTCCTCTAGCGCCCTCAAGCGCAGCATCCACAATGGCAAGCGCAAGGTCAGGCTCACGCATCAGGGCAGACCCCGAAGACCCGCCTGTGACCTGGCGGGCCGGGCAGCCAAAGTTAATATCGATCACATCAACGCCCGCCTCGGAGAGGAGGCGCGCTGCAGTCCCCATATCCGCAGGCCGACGGGCGGCCAATTGTACAATCCAAAGGCCCTGCCCCTCATGGCGGCACGTGCGCCGAACGACATCCGGACGCTCAGCTGCCAGAGCTTCGCCGGCGACCATTTCAGAAACGACGGCAGGCGCACCAAAGCGAACAGCTTGGCGGCGGAAAGCTGCATCTGTTGACCCCGACATGGGCGCAAGCCAGACACGCTCTGCTAAAAAGTAAGGCACTCCCATCATGCCGCACACTAAACCACAGCTTGCGCCTGCGTAAAAGCAGGGCAAACATCTAAATCCATGCAGGACTGCAAACCCTGTGGCTTTTTTGCACTAATTCCTTATCTGGAAGCCATGACAAATATCCCGACAGCCCACGCCATTATTGTTGCCGCTGGACGCGGTGAGCGGCTCGGCTCAACAACGCCAAAACAGTTTCTCACCCTCGGCCGCCGCCGCGTCATTGACTGGTCGATTGAGGCTTTCGCGCGCCATCCAGCGATTGGACGCACGGTTATTGTGGTTTCCGATCCTGAGAGCGTGGCAATCCCTGATAGAAAAGGCTTAGGCGTTGCGATAGGCGGTGCAAACCGGACCCAATCGGTCAAGGCTGGCCTGAATGCCCTGCGAGCCAATGACAATGATATCGTCCTGATCCACGATGCGGCGCGGCCCGGCCTTGAGGCTGGGATAATCGATGCCCTGATTGCGGCCCTGCCGGGCCACGCTGCCGCTGTGCCCGTTTTGCCGGTCGTCGATGCCTTGAAGCGCCGGGGTGAGACTTTGACAACGATCGCCCGTGACGACCTTGTCCGCGTCCAGACACCCCAGGCGTTCCGCTATGGCGACATCAGCCGCGCCCTAGCAGGGGCTGAGGATCTGGTCGATGATTTAGCAGCGATTGAAGCCGATGGCGGCGACGTCGCCCTTGTTCCAGGGGATGAACGGCTTGCCAAAATCACCCTGCCCGGTGATTTAGAGCGCATGACGGCTATCCTCGCTCCATCCCCGATTACTCCACGTATAGGCACAGGCTTTGACGTCCATGCCTTCGGCCCCGGTGGCCATGTCACGCTCTGCGGCGTTGAAGTGCCCCATAGCCATGGATTGGTCGGCCATTCCGATGCCGATGTGGCCTGGCATGCTTTGACCGATGCGATCCTTGGCGCTGCGGCCCTCGGTGATATTGGCGACCATTTCCCACCCAGCGATCCGCAATGGAAAGGCGCGAATTCAGAGATTTTCCTGCGCCATGCGCTCAGCCTCGTTGAGGCGCGAGGGCTGGCCCTAGCCACCTGTGACCTCACTCTCATTTGTGAAGCACCGAAAATTCGCCCACACCGCGCGGCGATGCGCGAACGCACCGCACAGGTCACCGGCCTTGCGGTATCGCAGGTCAGTCTCAAGGCAACGACAACTGAGCGCCTGGGCTTTACCGGACGCGGGGAAGGCCTGGCTGCCCAAGCGCTCGCGGTCTTGTCGCCGCAATCTTAGAGGGTAAACTCTACACCATGTTCCCTGACCGTCTTCGAAACCTCGCCCTTCTCGTTATGGACGACGCCGCCCAGCGCCGCGTCCGCATTGCAACTGCCGAAAGCTGCACAGGCGGGCTTCTTGCCGGCCTTTTCACTGATTTTGCCGGCTCCTCAAAGGTCTTAGAGCGCGGATTTGTCACCTACTCTAATCAGGCTAAAGCCGAAGTCCTCGGCGTCGCTGGCGACGTGCTTGCCGATTATGGCGCAGTCTCTGAACCAGTAGCCCGCCTGATGGCCGAAGGGGCCATGGCCAATAGCCGGGCAAACCTTGCCATTGCGATTACGGGGATTGCTGGACCGGGCGGCGGGACACCAATGAAACCGGTTGGCACCGTTCACATTGCCTGTGCCCGGGAAAACCAGGCCATGCTGCACGAGCGGCTCAGCCTTGGGGATATTGGTCGCCACGAGGTGCGCATGGCGACGCTAGAGGCCGCCCTCAATATGATACGGGCACAAATCTGAGCTTCGAAAGCGCTTTGCTGCGTCCAGCGGGGTTGCAAAAGGGCCGTCCTGCGCCATGGTGTGCGTGGAGGAGATTTGGCATGAAACACTTGGCCTGTGCCGCTTTATTGGCGGCGACCCTGATGGCAACTTTAAGCGCCTGCACCACAACGCCAGAGCCCTGCACGGCCGAGTGGGTTGAGTGGCGGACCGAAACCGTCCTGACGAAATTTGCCCGGTCCAATTTCACGCGCATCAATCGCCTGCGCAAGTTTGCTAAAACGGTGAACGAAGGCGATGTCAGCCCTATGGCCGTCCTCGCCGTTCCATCACTGATTAGCGATATACAGGTCCTCGCCGACCG
>JBCDHR010000020.1:0-2702 GCA_038749715.1 Pseudomonadota bacterium | reverse complement strand
CTTGCCGTAGTAAAGCCCGACGACATGCTCTGCCTGTGCAAAAAACAGCCAGCGCGAAGCAAGAACGCCAGCGATGTGGCAGGCGACAGCCAGCAGTGCGACTAGATGTGAAAAGGGCAGCAGCAAGAACAGAACGGGTGCGCCGACCATCAGACCCATCGCTATGATACGCAACTTTTCCGCATGTTTCCGACCGACCTGGTGGACGAATTCACGCAGCAGGTAATTCGTGCCCGTGTGCGGTGGCTCGAACGCGCGAACAGTGCCCCTTTCGCCAAGACCTGTCGCCGTGGCCAGCGAGGTGCCGCTGTTTTGAAATGCCTTGTCGCCTTGTATCCAAGTCAGAATTTGGATTGCCCCGGCCAAGAGCAGAAGAAGGATGGCGGCGGTGACCTGTCCGGCCAACAATGCCCCGCCCGCGATCGAAAAAGACAGAAACATCAAGGGTGTCCAGGGCATGTTCCAGCGCGGAATTGACTTGAGTTGTGTGTAAATCATAGAGGTTGTGAAGACCGTGGCCATGGACAGGAGCGCACCGACCAGACCGAAGACGGCCAACCGAACCTGAAAGAACACGAGCCCCGCGCCATAGATGGCCATGATGACCAGGGCGGCTACAGCGCACCAGGCTTCACGGCTGAGCCAGCTGGAGCGCCACTGCAAAAACGCTTTTATCGCGCGCTCGGGCCGGCCCAGATGGAAGGTGGAGGCGAGCAGGCCGCCCACGGCCAAAAGATACGCGATGGCGAAGAACGCGAAAGCCGTCCAACCCGTCACAGCCGGGAAACCAAGCCCGAGCCATGCAAGAAGGCCGAACCCCAGCCCGCTGAACGTTGTGAATGCGATAACCGACGGCGCTGGATGCATCAGAGTTTCTCCAACGCTTTGTCGAGCCAGTTGATGAACCCTTTGGGCGCATCCGCCACGGGGGTGAGATAGGGCGCGAGGATGTCGAGCTCTGGCTCTGCCGCCGGCAGGCTGTCCTTGGCACGGGGCGGCAGGTATTTGTTCACGGGCTTTGTTGATTGCTCGGGCATCAGGTCCATGCCGCCGCGTTCTGCGACCAGTTTGCTTACGTTGCTGTCCGGTTCAGCGAAGTCTCCGAAGTGGCGCGCGCCGGCGGGACAGGTGCGCACGCAGGCTGGTTCACGGTCTTCTTCGGGCAGGTTTTCGTTGTAGATCCGGTCAACACAGAGCGTGCATTTTTTCATGACACCCTCGGCCTGATCAAGCTCACGCGCGCCATAAGGGCAGGCCCATGCACAGAGGCCGCATCCGATGCAGTCGCTCTCGTTTACCAGCACGATGCCGTCTTCCACGCGTTTGTAGCTGGCACCGGTCGGACAGACCGTGACGCAGGGGGCGTCTTCGCAATGCAGGCAAGATTTGGGGAAGTGAATAAGCTGTGCCGGACCGGTTTCGGGTTGCACTTCGTAGGAATGCACGCGGTTCAGGAACGTGCCGGAGTTATCAGCGCCGTAAGCATTTTGATCGCTGAGCGGCGCGCCGTAGTTTTCGGTGTTCCAGCCTTTGCAGGAGATCACGCAGGCATGGCACCCGACACAGGTATCAAGGTCGATCACGAGGCCGAGTTTCTTGTCGGTCGACGCGGGCAAGGTGGTCATGAAAACTCCCCTTTTCGACGCTCTGTTTCACGTCTGTAAAACGTCGGTATCGCGTCGGTGTGCAGCGCGCGCATCATTTACCTACTTTCCATGCCAGATCTTTGGGCCCGTGCCCGACCGGAGACTTCAGCGCGCCAAGGCTGGGCTGACTTTCCGAAGGGGGCGGATCCGCTTTTTCGAGACGTACCTTCAGGTCGAACCAGGCGGCCTGCCCGGTGATGGGGTCCGAGTTGGACCAGCGCAGACCGTCGCCTTTTGGCGGCAGCAGCTCGTGGATGAGATGGTTCAAAAGGAACCCGCGGGTTGCTTCGGGTGCGTTGTCCTCCAGCGCCCAGGCCCCTTTGCGCTTGCCAATGGCGTTCCAGGTCCAGACCGTATTGCCGTTCAGAGCTGCCATCTCGAGCACGGGAACTGTGATTTCTCCATGGGGCGACGTGACGCGCGCCCAGTCCCCGTCCGTCAGTTTGTGTTCGCGCATGAGCTTGGTGGGTAGGTAAAGCGGATTATGACCATGCAACTGGCGCAGCCACGCATTTTGTGAACCCCAGGAGTGATACATGGCCATGGGCCGCTGCGTCAGCGCAGTCACTGGATACTCTGACGCCTGATTGTCGTTTTCGGTTCCATACCAGATTGGCAGCGGCGACATCGTGTGCTTCATCCGATCCCTCAGGTGATCGGGTGGCTGGCGGTCGCCATGGCCTTCGGCCGCGAGCTGAAATTTGCGCATCGGCTCGGAATAAAGCGAGAAGAGATAGGGCTGCGGGCTGTCGTAAAGGCCGAGCTTGACCGCCCAGTCCTGATAGTCGGAGTTCCACGGCTTGTAATAATTTGCGCCCGCCGGAATATGCGCGACGAAGAAACTGCCGTTTTCGATGTAACGCTCCAGTTGGTTCGGGTTCACGGGCCCCCGGCCCACATCATCGCCATTGCCCCGGAACCCCGCGAGCGGGCCGATGCCGGGTTTGCGCTCGTGGTTGACGATATAGTCGCCGTAGTCTGCATATTTCTGGCTGCCGTCTTCATTCACAAAGCCCGGCAAGCTCAGTTTGGCGCCTAGCGTGCAGAGCATGGACT
>JBCDHR010000019.1:0-3014 GCA_038749715.1 Pseudomonadota bacterium | reverse complement strand
GGAAGCATGCCTTTCGTCGTCACCGCATTGTGGCCCTTGTTGGTGGACACGAACTTCACGGTGTCGCCCGCCTTGATCTTCACCACACGTGGCTCGAACACATTGCGGTTGCGTGGATTGTTGGGGTCCTTGTTCAGCATCGCCACTTCAACGGTGCTCGCCTGCGCAAATGACGGGCGAACGAAGGGCAATGTGCCCAGGGTGCCCAGCAGGGCAAGTGTTGTGCGACGGGTAAAGCTGGTGCTCATGGGAGTGTCCTCTCTGCAGTGCGACGGCCGATACCAATTGATGAAGTTTGGCGGCCCGGCGTGTCGCTATCATGTCGTTTTGGCCAAAACCAGTGCGGTAACGCGGTGGTGAAGGCGATGTATTGCACAAATGCGGCCACCGCCAGATTGGTTGCTGCGGCAATTGGTTCACCCGGTGGAGATTTTGTGGGCAGAGCGCAACTGATCGCCTTTTCGATGCGGCGCTTGCCTTGCGTCAGCTCCTTGATGGTCGGCTCAGCACTGAAAATCTGGTGATGATAACGAAAAGAGCCGCCGCGATGTCTCGCGGCGGCTCCTATTTCACTGGCCGGTTGTTCCGCTTATGCGGCCCAGTGCATGTCCTGCGGCCAGAACTCGAAGGAGATGTGGTGGGCGGTGCCCATCAGGTTCTTCTTCGAGAAGTTGGTCAGGGTGCGCCAGTAGGGCTGGATGGTGACGGCGTCTTCACGCATCATCATTTCCAGCTTCTCCATCGTCTTGGTGCGTGCCGCCACGTCGGCCTGGGACAGGGCGACAGCCAGCGTTTTGTCGAACTCTGGGTTGGAGTAACCCGCCTCGTTCCACGCTTCACCGGATTTGTAGGCCAGCGCCAGAATCTGCACGCCCAGCGGACGATGGTTCCAGTTGGTGGAGGAGAAGGGATATTTCGCCCAGTCGTTCCAGAAGGTGGAGCCGGGAAGCACGGTACGCTTCACCTTGATGCCCGCCTTGCGCAGCTGGTCGGCAACCGCGTCGGTCGTGTCCTTGCGGTAACCGGCGTCGATGGAGATGAGCTCGTGCTCGAAGTTGGCCATGCCGGCCTCTTCCATCAGCTTGGCAGCAGCTCCGGGATCATGCGGTGCCGGGCCGATATCGGCGTATTCCGGGTGCATCGGGCCAACATGGGTGTTGTTGGCGGCGATGCCGAGACCGGCGATACCGAGTTCCAGCAGCACGTTGTTGTCCGTCGCCATGGCGATGGCCTTGCGGACGCGCACGTCTTCATAAGGCTTCTTGCCATCGACTTCCGCCTGCTGGTTCGGGCGGATGACAATGGTGGCGGCGGTGACGATGTCATCACGCTTCCAGTCGTCGAGCTGATCAAAGATTTCGATAAACTCGCCTTCGATCGAATAGGTGGAATCCACCTCGTCGGATTCGGCTGCGGCGACCCAGGCTGCGGGTTCCTGGCCGTAGTCGATATATTCCAGACGGTCGATGAAGGCCGCGTTGTCTTTGTTCCAGTAGCTATCGATGAAGTCGGTGTTCTTCGCCAGAACAGCTTTGACGCCCACTTCCAGCGATTCCGGCAGGTAGGGGCCGGTACCGACGGGGTTGGAGAGCGCGGTGTCAGCCGTGTAGCTGGAATGTACGATGGCTGCCGGATAGTCGGCCATGCCGGGGATCAGCGAAATGTCGGCCGCCGGCAGGTTCAGGCGCACCGTGTGACTATCGACGACTTCGATGGCGCCTTCGATGGCTTTGTCGGTGCCGTTCGGGTTGGCGTCGGATTTCGCGTCGATCAGCGTGGCGAAACGACCGGCCATGGAGTTGCCTTCCACGGTCTTGTCGCACCAGCCTTCGATGTTGCGGGCAACATCTTCGGCGGTGAAGTCGTCGCCATTGTTCCACTTCACGCCCTTGCGAACCTTCAGCGTATAGGTCTTGGCGTCGTCGGAAATTTCCCAGCCTTCAAGCAGGTAGGGGCTGAACGTCGCGTCGTTGTTGTAGCGGACAAGGTATTCGAGCCAGCCGCGGGAGAAGTTGGCGATCTGGGACCAGTCATAGGTGCGCGGGTCCTTCAGGGCACGCACTTCCTGCTGGATGCGCACGGTACCACCGGCTTTGGCATGGGCTGCAGCGCGAGCCGGTGCCTTCATGCCCAGCATGGCATAGGCGGTTGCCGTGGTTGCGCCGAAGGCGGATGCCATGGCCAGGAATTCGCGGCGGCTGTGGCCGTCCTTTGCGTCGACACCGTCGGCCATGGCCACGATGTGATCGGGCATCGGCTTACCGTTGCGTTTGAAAAATTTCATAGATTGTCTCTCCCGTTGACGCCGTCGCCGGTGCGATAGCGCGATTGTTGCCCCCGAACCGCGAAGGCGCGATGCAAGGTTGCCCCTGCTGATTGGGTTACGCAACGCCCGTTTGCCGGTTTTCGCCGCGTATTGGATACGAAGGTAAAGTCGCCCCCTCCCCAACCATCAGCGTAACAAGCCAATTGTGGCGGGGCAAATGCTGTTTACGTCAACTGCGCGAAGCTCAACGGCGCGTCTCGACACGTCGATACAGCGGGCCGAGCATGATGGGCGTCAGATACATCGGGATCTGGTAACAGCCGATGAAGAGCAACATCGGGTCGATGATGGAGGCTGGAAGCGCCGCGATATAGAGCGCCATGTTGCGATTGCCCGCGATGACGGAGAAACCGACGACCTCCTCCATCTGCGCCAACCTGCGCCCGACCGGTGAACACCAGACGATCAGGGCCAGGAGCTGTAGGCCAAGGCTTGTGGCTGTGGCGATGGCGAGGATTTTCGCCACCAGAAGCGGCGTTTCCATCAGCGCAGGTGCGACGGCGCCCATCAGGCCGATGACGATGACGACGAGCATGATGGTGGACAGGCCGTCAACCGTGGTGAGGTCGTTCTCATCCGGGTCGCGCATGAAGAACTGGCGCAAGGCAAAGCCGACAGCGCTTGCCAGCACGATGAAGCCGAAGAGTTTTGCCGCCACCCAGGCAACGGCAGCGGGGGAGCCCAGTTG
>JBCDHR010000018.1:0-3861 GCA_038749715.1 Pseudomonadota bacterium | reverse complement strand
TCCAGCGGCCCAGAACATTATCGCACGCTTGAATCCGCCCGCCTGGATGGATGGCGGCAGCTGGGCGCACATCCTTGGGACGGACCATCTGGGCCGCGATGTTCTGTCCCGGCTGCTGCATGGTTCGCGCGTTTCGCTTTTTGTCGGCTTCGCAACGGTGCTTGTCGCGGGAACGTTCGGCGTTCTGGTCGGCCTTACAGCCGGCTATGCGGGCGGTCGCACCGATCAGTGGCTGACAGGCTTCATCGACACCAATGTCGCGTTCCCAGGCCTGCTACTCGCGCTGCTCATTCTGGCTGTTATCGGGCCGAGCATGACAACGGTTATCGTCGTTCTCGCCCTCAACGGCTGGATGGTTTACGCCCGCATGGCGCGCAGCGTTGTTCTCAGCCTTCGGCAAACCGCCTTCGTCGAAGCAGCAGAACTGCTCGGATGCCGAACCGGGCGCATCCTCATCCGACATCTGCTTCCCAATCTCGCAGCACCGCTGCTTACGCTTGGGACCCTGGAGTTCGCGCGGATCGTGCTGGCCGAAGCTGCGTTGTCGTTCCTCGGCCTTGGCGTCCAGCCGCCCGCCACCTCTTGGGGGTTGGACGTCGCCCAGGGCAAGGATTACATGTTCCGCGCATGGTGGCTCGTCACTTTCCCTGGGCTTGCAATCGCCTTCACGGTGCTTGCGATCAACTTGATCGCGTCGTGGCTACGGGTCACGACTGATCCGGTTGAGCGCGAGAAGCGATTTGCCCGTCGTTTCGAAAAAACTGAATGACCGAACCGATCCTGACCGTTGAAGGCCTGAACGTTGAGTTTGTGACGCGGCGCGGACTGGTTCACGCTGTGCGGGACGTTTCTTTCGATCTGACGCCCGGCCAGGCCATGGGGCTGGTTGGCGAATCCGGCTGCGGAAAATCTGTTACCTCGCTTGCCATCATGGGGCTCTTGCAGCTTCCGGGTCGGATCGTTGGCGGCGATGTGCGTTGGAAAGGCAAGAGCCTGATAGGGCCGGAGGCCGAAGCCTTCCGCCGCGAGGTTTGCGGCCGTGACATCGCCATGGTCTTCCAGGATCCGATGACCAGCCTTGACCCGCTCTTCTCGGTGGGCAGCCAGATCAGCGAAGTACTGACCCACCATCGCGGCTATTCATCAGGAGCAGCGCGCAAGAGATCCGTTGAGCTTCTCGACCTCGTCCAGATACGAGAGCCCGACAAACGCGTTGATCAGTTCCCGCATGAGTTTTCCGGCGGCATGCGTCAGCGGGTCCTGATCGCGATGGCGCTGGCCAGCGAGCCAGACCTTCTCATCGCCGATGAGCCGACCACCGCGCTCGATGTCACCGTGCAAGCCGGCATCCTCAAGCTCCTCGCCGAACTTCAAGAGCGTCTGTCGCTCGCCTTGCTGCTCATTACCCATGATCTCGGAGTGGTGGCGCAACTCTGTCAGGACCTGGCGGTGATGTACGCCGGTGAAATCGTTGAAGAAGGCCCAGCAGAGCAGTTGCTGCACCAGCCTTCCCACCCCTATACCGCCGGTCTGGTAGCGGCGACGCCAACCCTTCGTGACACGCGCCGGCGGCTCAAGACAATCAAAGGTGAACCGACAGATCTGAAGCTGCCGGAAAGCACCCGTCGCATCCAGCCAAGCCCGGTGAATGGCACGCAGCCCCACACGGCTATGCCGTCGGAAGAGAAGCACGCGGCGCCTTTGCTCGAAGTTCGCGATCTTTCCGTTCACTATCCGATCGGACGTTTGGGCCTGTTTGGCCAGCGCGGTGTCTTAAAGGCCGTAGACCAGGTGAGCTTTGATATCTGGCCTGGTGAAACGCTCGGCCTTGTAGGCGAAAGCGGCTCGGGGAAGACGACGACAGGCCGGGCTGTGTTGCGAGCTGTTGATCCGACATCCGGTTCAATCAAATTCGATGGTCAGGAGATCACAAGCCTCAAACATGGCGAGTTGCGTCGCCTCCGGCGCGACATGCAGATCATTTTCCAGGACCCGTATTCGAGCCTCAATCCGCGCATGACCGTTCAAGACATCGTGGCTGAGCCATTGATCGTCCATGGGATCGAAACCAATCCAGCAAGGCTACGGGATCGCGTCGCACACCTCCTAGAGTTGGTCGAAATGCCAGCCGACGCCGCGACGCGCCACCCGCATGCATTTTCAGGTGGCCAGCGACAGCGCGTAGGTATAGCGCGTGCCCTGACGCTGGAGCCGCGCTTCATCGTTGCTGATGAGCCGGTTTCGGCGCTCGACGTCTCGATCCGGGCGCAAGTGGTGAACTTGATGCAAGACCTGCAGGAACAGCTTGGCCTGACCTATCTTTTCGTCGCCCATGATCTGGCTGTTGTTCGGCATATCGCCGATCGGGTGGCGATTATGCAAGCTGGCAAGATCATCGAAATGGGACCGGTAGATGAGGTCTACGGCAACCCACGGCAAGACTATACGCGAGCGCTGCTAGACGCTGTTCCAGAGATCGGGAGCCCGAAGAAAGCGGGCGCCGCGTCCGCGCCCGAAGCGACCGCCCTCAGCGGCGAACGCGCCTAGGCGGCATGGAGTTCCTTGGCAATAGTGGTGTCCTATCCCTTGCCTTCGCCACTGGCTTCGTGGCTGTTCTATGCGCCTCGGCCGTCCAGTCGATCGCTGGGATCGGTTTTGGACTTATCGCTGCGCCGGTTCTTTTGCTGATTGATCCAAAATTCGTTCCCGGCACGGTCATATTCCTCGGCCTCCTGGTCAGTTTCATGTCAGCGATGCGTGACCTGCCACACATCAACAAGGCCTTCGTTGCGGCTGGTCTTGCCGGCCGTATTCCTGCGGCGATCCTTGCCGCTTCACTCGTCGCGATCCTCTCACCAACAGCGTTTCAAATCATCTTTTCGGTCTTGATCCTGGGCGCTGTAGCCCTGTCACTGTTTGGCCCTGCGATCCGGCCTTCGGTACCCGGCGTTGCGACTGCAGGTGTCGCTTCCGGATTTATGGGCACGCTGACCAGCGTCGGGGCGCCACCATTTGCAATTGCGATGCAAAACATGCCCGCCCAGCAACTTCGCGCAACGATGAACGCCGTGCTGCTCTTGGGAGCGTGCGCCTCCATCGCTTCGCTTGCCGCGTTCGGAAGCTTTGGTTGGGCTGAGGTCGTCCGCGGCTTCGCACTTATCCCCGCAGTGCTTTTGGGATTTTTCGCCGCCCGTTTTGTGATCGCTGACCCCAGGACTGCGCCACGATTGCGCTATGCGGTTTTATCCCTTTGCGTTGCGGCAAGTCTCGCTCTGCTGGCCCGCGCCCTTCTGAGTTGACGGCATGCTGCCAATACCTCACCTTGACCAGAACCAGCCTCATCTATCCCTTTTGGAGTATCACCATGACGCGATTCCGGACTTCAGCTCTTCGCACTTTGGCGGTCAGTTCACTGGTGGCTTTGCTGACGGCATCAGGCGCGGCAGCGCAGGATATGACGCTCAGACTGCACACGCTCGTGCAGGATCCGCACCCCTACAATGACATGGCCGCCTTCGTGGCTGAACAGGTGAGCGAGAGGACAGGTGGGGCGATTGCCATTCAGGTCTTCGACGCCGGCCAGCTCGGCCAAGATGACGCGGTGATCGGCGAAATGGGGCTTGGGACGATCGATCTCATGATCAGCTCGACCAATAACGCCGTCAGCGCGGTGCCGGAGTATCAGATCTTCTCGGTGCCCTACCTGTTTACCGGTTTCGACGACCTCATGAACCGTGTCGGCCCGGGAACCGCTGCCGAGACCTATTATCGCGATGTCTACGATGCGAACGGCCTCAACATGCAGATGTTGGCGCTGGGCGGCTCCGGTTCACGCAACATGTCCAACTCAATTGGCCCTGT
>JBCDHR010000017.1:0-5668 GCA_038749715.1 Pseudomonadota bacterium | reverse complement strand
CCATCGCGTTTGATCCAGCGCGCCAAGGCTTCGCATCCAAGGAGCCTGCCGGTCCGCACATCGACGATAGGTTGGAAGTACGGGCGTATCTCCCCGTTGCGAAGCGCTGTCTTTAGCTCGTCTAGCTCTTTGTTGGATCGGCCGACCGATGCCAACCCGGCCAGTCCGGCCACCGCAAACCCCAACACAGACCAGCCCCACAAGACGGCAGCGGGGACATCCGTACCCCATCCCGAAAGCGCTTCTGACCCAAGCGATATTTCGGCCCTGACGGGGTATCTTTCGCCGAGCGCTTCAAAGCGAGTTGTCTCATCTGCATCGGGCGCTACAGCGTCGTCGCCGGCGAAACTTGCAACGACCGTTGATCCGACGGTCAGTTCCACACGTCCGTAGGTTCGAATTTCATTGGGTAGAACATCAAACAGGATGGCGTCAGCGCTGATGGCGGTGACCAGCTCAAGATCAGAGCCAAGTCCCCAAGAGACGCCGATGGCGCGCGACCTATCGTCCATCAGAGCGCCAATTCGGTACCTCGGGTTCCGAGCTTGCTCCCAGGAAAGTCGCTCGCTGGCATCTGGAAGTGTTCCGCTCAGTTCACCGAAGCTCGAGCAGGACATCCCCGGTGAAATGAGGTGTGCGTCCGCGACCGTTCCTGTCTCAATAACCAGGCGCCGCAAGCTCTCTATGGCGGGTGCCGTACAGCCGTCAAAGCCAGCGAGTAAGAACTCGGAGTTGGCGATGACCACAAAATCGATCGCCTTCTCCGCTCGGCGGACAAGCTGCTGGGAAAGGCCTTCAAGTTGCCGAGCATTGCTGTGCTCGGAAACGGCGCGCTGCAGCGTCTGGCCACCAATTAGCCATGCGGCTAGCGCTATCGCAAAAGCCACGACAAAGCGCAGCGAGTATCGGTCGAAAGTTGGCATACGAAACATCACACCCGGCAAACTAAGCCACAACACTAAATTGGCTGCTAATCGGGTCGCCTTCGTGTGATGAAGTCGAGAATCTGGTGAATCGGCTGTAAATACGCGAGCCGTGGCGCTGACTGATAACGGCCAAATCTTGAGCCTCTAGCGCCAAAAGCCCACTTGGCTGCCGGCATCTTTCTGTCTTGTATCTGGCGACGGGCGCTCCTTTGGAAAGCACCCCAGTTCGATTAGGGGCAGGGGCGCACAGCGAGTTGGAACATGCTGGCTAGAATTTGCCGGAGTTCGCCCATTCGTCCTTCGGCGGCACCGGCTCCGAATTGTCCCAGTGCTCAACGATCTTGCCGTCCTCGACGCGGAAAAGATCGACCTGGCACAGGTCCTGATCTCCCCAGCGGGCGCGGTTCAGCGTGGCAACAAAGTTCCCTTCGCCGACCATCATGAAGCACTCCTGATAGGTCAGCTGGTTGTCTGGCTTTGAAACCAAGGCAAGGAAGTGCTCAAGGCCATCGGCTACATCGGGGTTGTGTTGGATGTAGGTCTCGGTGCTGATGAAGTCGGCCATGCGGTCGATCTGGCGTTCAACGAGGCAGGTCTGAATGAAGCCGGCAACGAGCGCCTTGTTGGCCTCGGTCTTGTCGAGGTCGGTGACTTCAGTTGGGCCATCCCACTGGGTGCGTCCAGAAGGATTGGGTGGTTTCACTGCCGCGATCACATCCCAGTGCTCGATGATCTTGCCATCCTCATCACTGTCAAAGAAATCGGTGGTGATCCACTCAGCCTCGCCATCATTGATGTTCTGATGGGCCTGCAAGAACACATGTCGGCCGTCCTGGAGAGCGCGAACGACCCGGATATCGCGCCCCGGGTTGCGCGCGATGAAGGGCTCGAAGAAGGCAACAAAGCCTTCCACGCCATCCGCCACGCCAGTGGAGTGCTGCGTGTAGCGGTCGCCGGTGTATTTGGTGACCGCTTCCCGCGCCTTTCCATCGCGAATGCCTTCCATGTAGAGGCTGATCGCGTTTTGTTTGGCAGTCGGCATGGCGAATACCTCCTAGGTCCGGCCGTGATAGGCTTGGCTCAACGCGAAACTGTCCTCGAACCAGTGCCACAGCACGACCTGGCCGTCGCGAACCTTCGCACGCAATGCGAATGAGAACTCTCCAATTTCCTGGCCGGACTGGGTGGTAACCCCGTTCATCAATCCGAACACGGCTACCGTGTCGCCAGAAGCGAACGCGTCTGTGTTCTCCCACTTGGTGGTCTGCAGACCTGCACCAAACACTCCGAGGAAATCGAAGATCGCCTGCTTTCCGGTGATCCCGCCATGAACCCATGGGATGCTGGTATCGCCTTCGTTGTGCCAGACCATATCGTCGGCCATCAGTGCGTTCATCGCGTCCATGTCGCCACCGCCCATGGCGCCCATAAAGGCCATGACGGTGTCGAACGAGGCTTGGGAGGTCGAGTCCATCTCTTGTGCTCCGGCGTGTTTGGTGAGGATGAGCGCCAGCGCGGCGCCCATTGAGGTTGTCACGAAGGCTCTGCGGTTCAGCGTTGTCTTGGTCATGATGGCCTACCGGGTCCAGTATTCGGGGATGAGACTGAGGAGGAACTCACCGCCATAGCCGGGGTAGGCCTCCTTGATCATGGCGCCGGCCTCATCGGGCGTCGCGGCGGTGTTCATGATCTCGTCCATGGCCTTGATGTAGGCGATCGCCGTGGTCAGATCGGCGCGTGTGGTCGGCAGGCCGTGACCGACCAGCAGCGTTTCGCAAGCTGGATCATCGCGCAGCTCTTCAAGGATCGCGATCCAGTTGAAGCGGTCCACGCCCGGTGCGAAGTAGACCCCGTTGTAGACGAGGTCCTGCACGATCGCGACCTGCTGATCGGGCATTATGGTGACGATGGTTTGGGGTGCCTCGGCGTTCTCATAGCGTCGGAACTCGACCGGCACACCGGCCATGTCCGTCATACCCATAGCGAGGTCCGGTCCATCCATTACGTTTGTCGGACCTTCACCTCCCCCGTCACCTGCGGCGGCTTCTGCTGCGACCGCCTCGCGGATTTCCGGCAAGGTCGCAAACTTCACACCGTTGAACACGTCCGCTGCACTCCAGTGATCGGGGTGCTCATGGCTGAGGATCGCCATACCAACAGGCTTGCCGGTAGAGGCAATAACAGCGGCCACTTCCACCGCTGTTGGCGGTATGAACGTGGAGTCGACCAACAGGAGCTGATCATCGAACTCGACGATGTGAGAGGTCACGCTGACGGCCTGCGGTGGCGAAACGTAGGTGTGAAACGTCACGCCGCCTTTGGAGAAGCTGTGCAACGTGCCGGCTGGCAGGTCACCACCCTGCGCCAGAACGGGCGCTGGCTTGAACGTCTCTCGCAATAAGGCGGCGGCACCAACGGTGAGGGTCGCGCCCTTCAGTAGCGAGCGGCGGGTGAGCATCGGGTTGGCATCAGAGGGCTGCATGGGTCGAACTCCTTGGGTTGACGTCAGGCGGTGCGCTGCCAGACGAGCGTGTGTGGCTCGCGGAACGCGAAGCGCGCGAGGTGGTCGGCGAGAAAGCGCTCGATCTTTGGGAGCTTGGACTGCGCGGCGGAAGCCTGCAGCGTCAGCGCGCTGTCAGTGGCCGTGAGATCGCATTCGCCCCATGGCAGCGACACGTGGCCCTCAGTCGGCGTGAACCGCGTGGGAACCTTGTGGCCGAAGTGCTTGCAAAGCTGTTGCAGATAGCGGCTGGCATTAGCGGTTTCGAAAGTCGTGATGGTCTGTGACATCTCTGGGATCCTTGGTGTTGGTCGCCAGAGATAGACGCTACGGTTCTTTCTGATTAGATGGGTTCCATCGCAATCACTTTTCGATTGGATCGAATAATGGCGGACGAGTACAAAGGGCTGGCCGTATTCGCAGCGGTGGCCGACGCCGGCAGCTTTAGCGGCGCGGCCAAGCGCCTGAAGCTCTCAACTTCGGTGGTCAGCCACCACATTTCCAAGCTTGAGGAGCGCCTTGGTGTTTCGCTGCTCTACCGGTCGACGCGTTCACTTTCGTTGACCGCGGAAGGCGAGAAGGTTCTCCCGGCTGCGCGCATGATGGTCACCTCTGCCCAACAAGCCATGGATGCCTTGGCGGACGAGCTTGATCAGCTTGTCGGAGCGTTGCGCATCACAATGCCGACCTTCGGTATTCACACCGCTGTGCATCAAGCAGTTTGGCGTTTTGCCCAAGAGCATCCGATGGTGGCACTGACGATGCACAGCACGGACCGGCAGGTTGACCTTGTGCGGGATGGCTTTGATCTCGGTATTCGCTTGGGCAACCTAGCCGACAGCAGCCTCAAGACACGACGCATTGGCATGTTCAGTCGGCGTTTGGTTGCGACACCTGACTATCTAGAGCGGCGCGGATCGCCCGCGACACCTGAGGCCCTTAAGTCTTGCGAGTTTATTGCGTTAGCCATGCTGCCAACCACCATCACGGTGCAAAAGGACGGTGAGCAGATAAGCTTCGATCCAGACAACGTCCGGCTCGAAGTTGATACCGTGGCGGCTGCCAAGGCGGCGGTTATTGCCGGTTTGGGCCTGCAACGGCTCCCACTGAGTGAGGTTGAATTTGAGCTAGCCTCCGGAGAGCTCGTAGAAGCTTTACCAGGCTGGCGACCGCCAGACCTCGGTGTCTACGCCGTTTGGCCGGATGCTGGCTCGCAGAAGAAACTCACCCGGCGACTTGTTGAATTCCTGGCCACATTTTGATGCGTGGCTCGCGTCACCGCTCGACACAAAAGCGCCACTCGTCGCGACGACCTTCAGACAGTTAAGGAGCACCAGTGCCCCTGGCCCTGCGAAGGGGCCAGGGTATGGAGCAGCAGACCGCTTAGTTCATCTCGGCCATGAACGCCGCGACCTCTTCGAGCGTGATGTAGCGCTCTTCCGATGGACCGGCTTCGGCGAAGACCCACGAGACCGCAGGAGCGGACACATTGCCGTTCGCATCAAACGTCACCGCGCCTGTCGCGCCTTGATAGGAAACCGTGCCGCCATCGGACAGCACGTCCATCGCGCGCGCAAAGCCTTCAACGGTGGCGGGAATCACCTCACCGGACGGGTCGGTCACAGCCGGCACTTTGGCGGCGATATCGGCACCGGTCGCGTCTTTGCCGGCCGCGTGGTAGGCAAGCAGCGCGATGGCGGCCGCGTCAAACGAGTTGGCAAGGCCCGGCCCGCTCGGCGGTCCATCGAACTGCGCGGTATAGGCTTCGACGAACGCGTCGGCGCTCGCGACGCGTGGGCTCGACGTATCGGTGCCGATAAAGGCATCGAGATTGTCGAGGCCAACAGCGGTGCGGAAATCATCCGACTTCAGCGAGTTCGCCCCGATCATTGTCGATGTACCGCCAAGCCCGAGCCATTCGCGCACGAAGGAAATCCCTTCGGTTGGGTAGAGAGCCAGATAAAGTGCCTTGGGCTGGTCGCGCAGCGCTTGAGTGGCTTCAGCGCGGTAGCTGGGCTGCGCATCATTGATCGCGATGCTCTCATGCACCGTGATGCCGACTGCCTCGAAGGCTTCGGAGGCGATGCGGCCAATATCCTGCCCCCAGTCATCGTTCTTGAAGACCACCGTGATGCTCTCGATACCAGCATCCTGCGCAAGCATGGCGGCAACGGCGGCCTGTACATCCGCGGTGGCAAAGGTGCGAAACCACAGCCCGTTCGCTTCACCGGAGGCCGCAATT
>JBCDHR010000016.1:0-6741 GCA_038749715.1 Pseudomonadota bacterium | reverse complement strand
GAATGGCCAACCTGTCAGAGCCACCGTCGAAGATCGTATGATCGGGGTTAGTCTGGACCAGATGCAGGGCAAGGAAATCGCGCTTCTTGTGGCAGCCGGCGAAGGCCGAGCCGCCCCGGCGAGAGCAGCGATAAAAGGGGGATATGTGACCCATCTGGCCACAAGCACCCGCATCGCCAAAGAATTGCTTGAAAAGGCGGATTAACCCCGCCCGAGGCCGGCAGGGCCCGACGGCGGTCAGGTCACGGAACAAGCGTTGATGAACCGAGCAAGCTGTCCCTTATCGTCTCTTGCCTTTCGCTTAATGAGTAGGCGCTATATTTTACATATCCAAGTTCCGGGTAACAGTTTGTAAACCATGACGCAGAGCTTTCGACTGAACACTGAGAAATTCGCATCCCAATCATTTGAGGATGAAGTGATTGTTCTCGATGCCACGGACGGCACGTATTATGCGCTGACGGGAAATGCGCCGGAAGCTTGGGCCGCTCTTATCGCTTCTTGTCCGATAGATGTGGTTTCATCGGCAATCGCCGCACGCACCGGAGCCTCCGAAGACCAGGTCGCGGCGGATTTGAAAGTCTTTGCCTCCGCCATGGTTGCCGAAACCGTTCTTCTTTCAAATGAAGCGGACGCCACCAACGACGCGCCCACCGATCTTTCTCAAGGGCGTCCCACCTATGAGGGCTTTGTCTGGGACAAGCACTCCGATCTGGACGAACTTCTGCTGCTTGACCCGATCCATGAGGTCAATCCAGAGAAGGGGTGGCCGCACATAGGCTAGAGTTAACGTTGAGCGGCCCTATCACTCCAAAAGATCTCTTTACGCGGCTAGCCGAGGCGGTCAGCACCCTACAAGAACCACTGACCCATCGCTGGGCCTTTGGCGAGCAGGAAATCGCTGTTCAAATATGGGGAGCGCAGGAATCCCCCTATGTCGGCGCGCTTGAACCCGGTACGGATCCTGTTTGTGAGCCGGTGTATACGATTGATGTCATCTGCTCAAAGGGAACGGCCGTGCCGTGGCCGGGCATTCACTTCGCCCGAGAGGATTTTGGCCGCAATCGGCGCTTGGATGGCTGGTCTAATGACTGTTTCGAAAGTTATGCCCTGCGACCCGAGAAAGGACTGGCGGTCGCCGATAAAATCTCACGGCGTGCGATTGTTTGGCTCCCTTCCCTCGACAAGGTCGACCCGCATGAGCGAGCAGCTCCCTTCCGTTGGCTTGCCGAGAGCATTGCCGGATCTCTGGGCCAAGGTGTTTTACACTGTGCCGCCATAGGCCAAGCCGACCGGGCTGTTTTGATCACGGGTCGTGGCGGGATCGGTAAGTCGACGCTTGCGCTCACCGCGCTGGGCGCTGGATGGTCGTATTTTGGCGACGACTACGTTCTCGTTGCGTCAGAACCAGAGCCGCGATGTTTCCGACTGTATCGCTCGGCCAAATGGGTCACAAACGGCCTTGCCTTGCCCGAATGGATATCGCGAGATGACGGAATCAGCGTCGATCCGAAAAACCGTAAGCGGATGATTTTTCTCGACAAGCAGTCGCCGGCGCTTGCGAAACGAGAAAGCGCCGTCACCATGCTTTTACGACCAAGGATTGATCCAGCCCTGACAAGGCCCGAGATCGCGCCAGCAAATCCGAGAAAGCTGGTCATGGATGCCGTCATCAGCACGGTTGCTCAGTCAGATGCGGCGCATGCGCCCATATTTGCACCGCTCTCCGACATGGCACGGCGCCTCCCCTGCAGAGAGATTGGGCTAAGCCCGGATCTTAGCGCCAATCTCCAACTGCTTGGCGACAACCTTGATGAGGCGGCATGACGCAGTCCCCCTGGTTGAGCGTCGTTGTGCCGGTGCGGGATTCAACGCATCTGACGGAAGCGCTTTCTAGCATCGCCACCCAACCAAATTCCGACGGCATTGAAGTCATCGTCGTGGATGGGGGCAGCCGGTCGGACATCCAAGCGCTTGAGTTGGAGGGGTGGCCAAGGGTTGTGTTCGTTGAGCGCGGCGATGGCAGTGCGTCTTTGGCTGTGAAGGTCGGTCTGGACGCCGCTAGCGCTTCCTTTGTCACTTTCCTTGATCCAAGCGATAGGTATGCTCCGGCGGCGCTAGGAACCTTGCGGCGCGGACTCGAAGCTGCGCCCGGCGTGGCGGCCGCACAGGGAACTATCCGCCGACGTCAAGGAAAAGAGGCTCTTGGCCCGTCACATCTTGATTCCAATGTCGGGGCGATGATGATCAAACGCGAGGCTTTGGTGGCCCTAGATTTGGTCAATCCATCACGCCCCATTGATGAGGATGGCAACTTGGTCGCGCAGCTCGGACGGGCGGGGCTGGCGGTCCTTCCGCTTGCGGAAACAATAATTCATTCCCGCAGCTCTTCCGAGGCACCAGCGGAGCGACTCTATCAGAACCAGGTCGATGGCCAACCAATTGACGACACACTGACGGTTGCACTCGTCGTGCGGAACGGCATGCCGCACCTTCCGGATGCGGTAGCGAGCCTGCGCGGCCAAATCCATTCACCTGACCGAATTATCGCGGTGGTTGGCGCATCGGAGGATGAAACGGCAGAATGGCTCACCACTCAGCCTGATATCGAGGTGTTGTCCCAACACGGAACGGGTCTTGCCGAGGCGCGCAACCAAGCCGTCGCGGCGGTAGACGAGGGATGGTTGGCCTTTCTTGATCACGATGATCTTTGGGCGGCAGAGAAACTCGCGGACCAACGTCGAGTGGCAGCCATGGTTCAGGAACTAAGCGCCGTCGTGTGCCGCTTTGAGACCGATGGCCATGAGGGGCAGGCCAGCGGCGCACGCATTGGATGGACGCCAAGTGCGCTGATGGCACACCGCGTCACGTTTGACGAAATTGGCCCCTTCGACGCCAGTCTTGGCCTGGGCTGCGACACCGACTGGTTTCGGCGGCTGCGGTTGAGCGACACACTCTGCCTGTTACCCCCTCGGATGCTCATGACGAAACGACGGCATGGCGGCAATCTCAGCGCGGAGCCCTTCCAGAACCGGCACGCGATGTTCGCCATGATTGCCAAGCATCGCCGGACCGCCACGCGCCCATGAAAATCCTTCACCTGATGCCTGCGATGAACCCAGGCGGCGCGGTTCAGGGGCCGAGGTCCCTGATCAGACTACTCTCATCCGCGCACCATACGGTGTTTGTTTTCGAGCCGAAGATGCGCGGTATCGACCTTGTCGCCTTCATGCAGGAAGGAGCAAAGGTTCTTCGCTCACCGGGCGCTGAAACATTGCACGCCGAGATTACCGCCGCCGATGTGGTTTTGGTGCACGGCTTCAACCACCCTGCACTGATCCAAGCCTTGGCAGGTCCTCTACCCGATGCACGGTGGGTTGTATGGTTTCAGGTTATTGGGCGCAGTATGCCCCAACTCGTCTTCCCAGAACGACTTGACCCCGGTGTTGTCAGCGTTTTCATGGCCGAGCCCAAAACGGCAGGGGAGGGTGACTGGCCAGTCATTCCGGGTATGGTGCGGCCCGAATTCGTCCATCTTGAGCGCCAGCCGCACGAGGGTGTGGTGGTTGATTACATCGGCAGCATGAATATCGCCAAGCTTCATCCGGGGGCGATCCGGTTCCTTGACGCGGTTCACCACCCCGGTCTGAAAATCCGGATCCATGGAGGCCCGCTCAACCAGGAAATGCGGGCCGATCTCAACCGTGCCACCAGACCAGAGTGTTTCGACATTGGCGGCTTTGCAAACGATGTTCCGGCTCTGTTGGCTACGTCGGACATTTTCATCTCGCCAATGGCCCCCGATAGCTATGCCAGCAGCGACCTGGCCTTGCAGGAGGCGATGCATGCCGGGCTGGTTCCTGTCGTATTGGGCGAAGGCGGACCGGCCGCTATGATTACAGATCGCATTGATGGTCGGGTGACAACAACGGGCGACGATTTTACCGCAGCCATTCAAGTGCTTTGCGATGATGAAGACGCCCGCAACCGCATGGGCACGGCCGCCAAGAAAACCGCGCTTGACCGCTTCGATCCCGTAAAAAACGCAGACCGTATGGCCCAGATCCTTGACGCGCGCGCTTTGGCTCCAAAATCGCCCTATGGCTATACGGTTCGGAAGGATCTTTCGCCGGCAGCACTGTATCTCATTTCCCAAGGCTGGGAGGAGGATGTCGCCGTCGCCGCTCTTGCCAACGATCGCCGCCAAGACCTCGAGAGGTTTGCCGCCTCGCTTGGACACGTCGCCGCGACTGTCGAAGGCGGGTTAATTCAGTGGCGAAACGCTTGTCCTGATGATGCCAATCTGCGCTGGATGAGCGGTGTCTGGCACGAGGCAACGGGCGCCCATGCGATTGCACACGCCGAATTCGCTAGCGTGCCGTAGAGCTTCAGATCCGATGAAGACCGACCCTGTTCCTGAAATGCACCGACACCTCTTTCCGGCTAAAGGGAGTGGCGCTCACGACCTGCTCACCGTGCTTCTCGGCGCTGAGCACGCGGCTCGTGAGGCTTGGGATCGCTGGCAGAAATCGCATGATTTCGACACTCTTGACGCAGCCAATCATCGCCTCCTGATTATGGCATTGCCAACGCTCTCCCGTTACGGCTTGCCGGTGATCGACCGCCCTCGTCTCCAGGGTCTGGCGAGACGGACATTTTGCACAACGATGCTGCAGTGGAACGCGGTCTGCGAGATCTCGAACCTTCTCGGTGCAGAAGGCATTCCCATCATGATCTTTAAGGGATTGCCCTTATCGGTCGCGCTTTACAAGCCAGGCGAGCGCTATGCCGCCGATGCCGATCTTCTCATTCGTCGCTCAGACTATCAGCGCGCTTGCGCGGCTTTCGACCGCCATCAAAAGATGGCCCATCGCCATCCCGACCGCGTCTTCAACTTGGCGATCGACAATGGCGAGGAATGGTCCCTTGGTCCGGCTCAACTCGATATCCATTGGCGGCTATGCCACGAGTTCACGCCCCAACCCGGTACGGAGGCCAAGATCTGGGATCGAGCCCATCCGATTGCCGGCCTGCCAAAAGGTCTTTCCTGGGTGCATCCACCGTTGATGCCAGCACCAGAGGACATGTTGCTTCAACTGGCGGTCAGCCAAACACGCTGGGACCGGGGGCCGCACGGTCTGGTGGATATTGTGAAACTGTTGAACGACAGCGGGGCGGACTTTGATTGGGATCTGCTGGTGGAGGAAGCCATTGCCCATCGCGTTTCGCTCCGCGTGGCGGCGGTTCTTGACTTTGTTCGGCAAAATTTTAGCGCCCCAGTCGGCCGCGACCAGATCAACCGCCTTCGCGAGGAAGCCTTAGCCTTCGAGAATGAGGAGCTGAAGCAAATCGCCAATCCGACGCGATGGCACCTCTTGCGATGGTATTGGTTCTATTTTCGGCGCAATGAATCGGCAGGGGGAATTATGCCCGTGAACGCGATCCGATTTATTTGGTTCATGCTGAAGGCGCGGGGAAAGAAAGCGCCTGGCATCGCTGCCTATTATGTGCGCCGCGCATTGACCGACAGCGCCAAATGACAACGACAACACCTGTCCTTTTCACACTTTTCAATCGCCCCGATCTTACCGCGCGGACCTTTGCCGCGATCCGCGACGCTCGACCCGCCCGGCTTTACATCGCCGCGGACGGTCCGCGAGAAGGCTCTGAGAGCGAGATTTGCATGGGCGCCCGAGCCGTAACGGAGGCGGTGGATTGGCCCTGCCAGGTAAAGCGGCTTTATCAAGAGGAGAACTTAGGCTGTCGGCGGGCCATGGAGACAGCGATCGACTGGTTCTTCACCCATGAAGTGGAAGGCATCATCCTTGAGGATGATTGCCTTGTGACCGCAGAATTCTTTGCCTATTGCGCCGAGCTTTTAGAACACTATCAACATGCCGAAGAGGTGATGGCAATCAGCGGCGACAGATCTTTTGGCCGTGTTTTGGATGCTCCACAGAGCTACAGCTTTTCTCGCTTCCCGCTGATTTGGGGATGGGCGACATGGCGCCGCGCGTGGCGGCACTATGACTTCAACCGGTTCGCCGCCGGTGATTTTGCCAGGCACCTTCGCACGACGGGACTACCGAAACCCTTTGCCGATGCTTTCGCGCAAAAGTGCGCGGCAGTCGCCAACGGGACCCTCGATACCTGGGACTACACGTGGAGTTACGCCGTCTTCATGAACCAGGGTCTGACATGCATTCCCAAGGTCAATCTCGTTACCAACATCGGCCATGGTCCGGATGCGACACACACGCGCAACTCAGCATCCGAGCGGGCCGACATTCCAGTTGCCACGTTGCCACGCCCCCTCACCCACCCGGAGATTGTTTCACCGGATCGGCGGACAGACACGCTGATCTCACTCTATGTGCATGGCATCGTGCCGTGGCGGCAACCCGGTGATACTGGCCAAGCCGCATTATCAGTCTGACCGATAAACCTCCGAAACGATTGCTTTTTTTCCTATCCGTCGCCCTGATCAGGTCAAACCGGATCAATCAGAAAATCGCCTGAACGGCGATCATGACGACCAAGCAGACGACCCAATAACCGGCCTCAACAAACTTGGCGTAGTCCGACTTCTTGACGAAAGACCCGTTTGAGAAGGCAAGCACCGTAAATGCCACCGTACCCAAAATGACGGTTAGGAGGGCGTTGCTTGCAGCCGTCACGGCGACAAACCAGCTCATCAAGAGTAGGCCGATGCCTTGGGCCACCATAGCTACCGCAGGCATT
>JBCDHR010000015.1:0-13787 GCA_038749715.1 Pseudomonadota bacterium | reverse complement strand
TTGCGATTGTTTTCGGCCTGGTGACCGGCATTCTTGTGGGCTCGTCATCGCTGATTTACAATGGATTTTACCCGGTGCTGATCGGCTTCAACTCGATCCCGAAAGTGGCTGTGGTCCCCATTTTGGTGATCTGGTTCGGCATTGGAACGGTGCCCGCCATCATCACCGCTTTCCTGATCTCGTTTTTTCCGATCCTTGTGAACGTTGCGACCGGTATTGCGACCGTTGAACAAGAGCTCAAAGACGTGCTGCGGGCGCTTGGCGCATCCAACCGCGACATCATCGTCAAGGTCGGCATTCCGCGCTCGTTGCCCTATTTCTTCGCCTCGCTGAAAATCGCAATAACGGTCGCCTTTGTCGGATCGATCATCGCGGAGACAGTGGCCTCCAACAAAGGCATCGGCCACCTCATGATCCAGGCTTCCTCACGCTTTGAGGTTCCGCTGGTGTTTGCCGGGCTGTTGGTAACCGCCATCATGGGTGTTGTGATGTATGTGGTGGCGACCTTCGTCGAGCGACGCATGACGGGATGGGCCACGCGCTCCATGGATGGATCGATGGGCAGCAGCTAGGTCTTGAAGGCCAGCTTGTCAGCCGTGAATCGCATCCCCAGCTTCATCGAAGAAGTGCATATGGTCCTTGTCGAAGACCAGCGCGACCTCATCACCGACCTTCGAGGTTTCTGATCCTGGCGCGCGGACGATCATCGTCTCGTGGCCTTCCGGTGTGACATAAAGATAGGTGTCGGCGCCCAGATACTCCAGGACGTCCACCCGTCCGGTGACATGGGCATAGGCCTTATCGCCGACGGCGACATGCTCGGGCCGAATGCCGATCTTCACTGGCGTTCGGCCGGTCGCATGGTGGGGGTAAGTTCCGGTGCCATGGCCCGGGATGGTGAAATGTTCGGCCATGGCTGTGCAGGGCAGAACGTTCATCTTTGGCGAGCCAATGAACTGCGCCACGAACAGATTGCCGGGATGCTCATAGAGCTCACGCGGCGAGCCAACCTGCTCGATCCGGCCCGCTGAGAGGACGACGATTTTGTCCGCCAGCGTCATCGCCTCCACCTGATCGTGCGTCACATAGATCATGGTGGCGCCAAGCGACTGGTGCAGCTTGGCGATTTCAAAGCGCATTTCCACACGCAAGGCCGCGTCGAGGTTTGACAGAGGTTCATCGAAAAGGAAGGCTTTGGGCTCGCGAACAATGGCGCGGCCGATGGCGACGCGTTGGCGCTGTCCGCCGGAGAGCGCCTTGGGCCGGCGATCCAGATAGTCGGTAAGCTTCAGCACCCCCGCGGCGTAACCAACCTTCTCTTCGATCTCCGCTTTGGGCGCCCGCGCGGTCTTCAGAGCGAAGCCAACATTGTCGCGCACCGTCATGTGCGGGTAGAGCGCGTAGGACTGGAACACCATGGCCAGCTGACGTTCCGATGGCGGTGCTGACACCACGCTTTTGCCATCGATCAGTATGTCACCGCGGCTGGCTTCTTCCAGCCCGGAAATCATGCGCAGCAGAGTCGACTTTCCGCAGCCTGACGGACCGACAAAGATGACGAACTCGCCGTCTTCGATCATCAGGTCGACGCCTTTGATGACCTGAATTTCGTCGAACCATTTTTCCACCGCCTTGAGTTCTATCGCGCCCATGATGTGTCCTTTTGTGCGGTCTGCTTATGCATGGCTCTATGCCGTTCTGGCGGTGCTGCTGGTCGGCGCCCAAGGGGCGCCTTCTCGGCCGTAGTGAAGCCACATGGCGGCCGTCCATGAGAAGGCGCCGCCACCGGCCGGCGTCCCAGCGTTGCAGTCGAAATACTCCGCAAACCCGGACTGGCCGATGAGCTTGCGGGTGTCCTGCCAGATCTCGTCGGCCTGGCTTGCATACCCCTGATCGGCGAACCCCTTGCCGATCATCATGTTCATGAAACCCCAGACTGGGCCGCGCCAATAGCGCTTGGAATCAAAGTTTGGCAGGTCGGGGTCGTGGCTTGCGACCATGAAGCCCGTCTTCGCCTTTATGCGGTGAAGATGGCCGGTCATTGCCGCGCGCTGGTCGTCTCTTCCCACGTCGGCGAAGAAGCACAACATGGCGGCGCTGCTGACGCCGCGTGCGAGCGTGGACGTGCGCAAATCAAGGGCCGTGTAGGTTTCCTGCACCGGGTCCCATAAGCGTTCGACGCCTGCCTCGGCACGCCCAATCCATTCTTCAATGACCGGAACATCGTCGATCTTTTTGAGGATGTGCGCGAGGCGCAAAAGCGCCCGATCAGCGGCCAAGAGGATGAAGGTGGTCCCGGGGTCTGCAACAAAGAATGGATTGCGCTGCCCGATGTCACGCGCATTCCAGCCTAGTGACCGGCCAAACTCAACGAGCGCGATGTAGCGGTCATACTCTTGCTTGGTCGGGCGCATGGAGGCGTCGACATGGGCCAGATCGCGCCGCTTATAGGGCGCAACGCCCGATCCATCGACGGCTTCCAGAGCCTCGTCCCAGTCCGGTGAGTTATCGCGGCCAGACTCCCAAGGGTGAGTGACGGCAACAACGCCCAGTCCACCAGGATCACGTGATGTATGGAACCATGTGTGCCAGCGCATGAGGGCGTCGAACACGCGCGATGCGCGGGCTTGGCCCAAGGGTCCGCTGTCGAGCGCCAGTA
The DNA here is from genome assembly GCA_038749715.1 of Pseudomonadota bacterium. Classification (GTDB taxonomy): domain Bacteria; phylum Pseudomonadota; class Alphaproteobacteria; order Rhizobiales; family MH13; genus MH13. The sequence goes on along the minus strand of JBCDHR010000015.1, from coordinate 11,128 downwards.
GCTCTTCCGCGCAGAATGCAATCACCGGCGGCTGCGAGTGGCCGGATGTCGGCACGGGCCTTCCGGTGTCCCAAACGGTTGGGCCAGGGAAGTAGCTCGGCACTTCCTTGTGGAAGATGATGTGTGGGATCATCCCGTCCGGCCATTGATGGGCGACGAGCGTTTCGATCTCCGTCCAAGCACGGTCCAGATCGAAGGCGGCGAAGCCGAGCGACACTATCGCGGAATCCCAGTTCCACTGGTAAGGATACAAGCCGGCTGTCGGCACCGTGTAGCCGCCGCGATCATTGCCGGTGATGATGGTGCGCGCCTCGACCGAAAGCCCGTCATCGTCGATGAGCACAGCGCCTTCGGGCGGAGAGCCTTCGGGTGGAATGGGTAGAGCCATAGGTCTGCAATCAGCCTTTCACACTGCCGGCGGTAAGGCCGGCAACAAGGAACCGTTCCAACCAAAGGAAAACGACCAGCACCGGCACCGTCGCAACGACGGCGCCAGCCATCAGGTGTTGGCGTGGAACTTCAGATGAATCGAGTGAGACGACACCGCGCGACAGGGTGAAGATCGCCGGGTCATCGAGGAACATGAAAGCGAACAGGAATTCGTTCCAGGCGATCATGAAAACGTAGAGCGAGACCGACGCCAGCGCTGGCAAGGCCAAGGGCAAGGTGATCTTCATGATCACACCGAACCGGGTAAGCCCATCCATCAGGCCGGCTTCTTCCAGCTCGTTGGGGATGCCTTCAAAATAGCCTTTGAGCATGTAGAGCGCGACCGGCACAGTCGTGGCCGGATAGACGATCAACAAGCCCAGCAGCGAGTTGCGCAGGCCAAGCTGCGAGAACACCGCGTAAAGCGGGATCACCAGAACGATCGCCGGCACCATGTAGATGAGAAGGATCGATCGCGCGAAGGCGTGCCGCCCCTTGAACCTTAGCCGGGCGACGGCATAAGCGCCGGGCACCGAGAACAGCAGCGTCAGGATGACCGTTGCCGTCGAGACGATGGCGGAAATCAAAAGATAGCGGCCAAAATTGAACTGGGTGAACAACTCGTAGTAGCTGGAAAACAGCCCTTCAAAGCCCTGTGAGAGGTCAATAGAAAGATCCAGCGGGTTGGCAATCAGCTCCGACTGGTTCTTCAGGCTCGTCATGACCATGACGTAGAAGGGCAGCGCCACCATCACCGTGAAGATAACGAAGCCAAGCCCCTTCATGGTGCGGATAAAGGCCGCCTCGGTTTTGTAGCGAGACACCGCGCCTGATGGCAGATCAGCGATGCAAGCTGCGATGCCGAAGATGGTCAGCGCCGCGAAGATGATGAGGGCTGCCAATTGCCAAACCGGCACCTGATCTATGGTCAACCCGAAGGGTGAAGCGAAGGTTGCCAGTAGGTGCACAAGGATCAGCAGAACACCTGCAATGATGAGGGATCGCCGGCTGTGTCGGCTATCGGGTCCGACGGCACCCAGATAGCCACCAGCCACCAGTCCAGCGATGGCTGCTGCGCCTGCTGGTGGCGCGGCAAAGGCTCCGGTGACCAGTCCAAGGGTGACGCCGACCACCACCATGGTGATGAAGCCAGCCAGGAGGCCGATAGCGCAGGATAGGATGGTGCCAAGCCCAAAGCGTGGGCCCGTGTCAGCAAGGCTTGCGTCGGCGACAGCCATGGTCAGGCACCTCCTTCTTTGGGCGAAAATCTGAAGAAGATGAGGGCGAAGACGAGGAGGACGAAGAAGACGACCACCGCCACCGCCGCTCCGGCACCGAGGTTGGAGAGTGCGAAGCCCTGTTCATAGACCTGCACCGTCAGGGTGCGCGTCCCAGCCGCGCCGCCAGTGAGCAGGAAGATGTCGTCGAACTTGTTGAACGTCCAAATGAAGCGCAGGAGGAAAAGGACAGAAAGGATGCCGACAAGCTGCGGCAGTGACAGGTACCAGAACTGCTGCAACGGCGTTGCGCCATCGATCTCGGCTGCCTCGTACATCTCTGAAGACACCGATTGCATAGCGGCGAGAATGAAGAGGAACGAGAGCGGGAAGTAGCGCCAGGCCTCAAAGGCGATCACCGTTGAAAGCGCAATGGGGAACTGGAAGGTGAGCCCAAAGACTGTGATGTCGACATCTCGGGTCCCAAAAAAGTTTATCGGCGCGCCGATTAATCCCATCTCGACCAGCATCGCGTTGATGGTGCCGGAGAACGGGTCGAGCAGGATGATCCATGTGAAGGCGACCGCGATCACCGGTGCCACATAGGGAAACAGCAAAAGGCCGCGCAGGATCCCACGGCCTTTGAATGCCACATTCATGAGCTGAGCGGCGAACAGGCCAACGACCAGCGCGCCGGCGGTTGAAAAGACCGTGTAGTAGATGGTGACGCGCAGGACCGCCCAGAACTCCGAGGCGCTGAAAATGCGCTGGAAGTTTTCCAGCGTGAAGTCAAAGCTGGTGAGGATGTTGACGCCCGTGCCAATCGTAGCCGGATCGGTTGCGCGAACATCTCCGGGGGCATCGAGAAAGCCCTGGCCGACTTCAGCGGTCAGGCGGAACCGTTCGCGGAACCCACCCTCCAAATCGCCAAGGTCGCAGGACAGCTCTCGGCCAGTGAGGCGGCAGCGTTCATCGAGCCCAGTAACGGTCAGACCGGCTGGAATCGTGTCGGTGAAACCCGCATCTTCCACCGCCTGGCTCGGCGAGGAGTTGCGGATGCGGTACTCAAGCTCAACCACATCGCCGACGGCTTCCGCGTCGCCGCGCAGACGTTCGGTAACGACGGTCGAGGGTGGACGCAGATCGCCCAACTCCACCGGCTTCACGGATATCCAGAAGTTGGCCAACAACGGTCCAAGGACTATCAGGATGACGATCAAGGCTGTCGGCAACAGCATGTTGAACGCCAGGCCGGCCTCGCGCTTGCGCATCGGCCCGACGCCCTTTGGCGGTCCGGAAGAAACGGTGGATTGCTGTTCAGCGATGGACACGGCCTTCACCCTTGATGGTCACGGGTCGGAAGCGAAGGGTGCCGGAGAGTAGGGGGAGGGCGCCACGTCACGAATCCGTGCCAAGGCGCCCACTCGTTCGGCGGACTTGCGCGTTACTCGATGCGCGCAAGTTCCTCATTGATGATCGCAACGGTGGCAGCCGCATCACGCTCACCGTCAATGAACTCGCGCACATAGCGGTTGATGATCTGAGAGTTCACGATCTGCGATGCCAGGGCAAGCTGCCCCTCGACAACGCCCCACCGGTCGGCGGTTTCCAAACCGGCGACAATCTCGGAAATGACGTCAGCGGGATAGAGATCCGACAGCGGTGCCCGGCGATCAACACCTACATCAAGCTGTGACCAGGCATCTATGAAAGCCGTGGGGTTGTCTTCGGTGCCGCGACGGACCGGGAACTTGCCTTCCGGTGCGATGGACAGTGTCGCCGTGTAGCCTTCGTTCATGGAGTACTCCACGAACGCTTGGGCTGCATCGAGATCCGCGCCGGTCGTGATGCCGAAGTAGCGAACATCGGCCCAGGCTGCGCCGTCTGCATTGGACGGGCCGGAGAAGGTCGTAACGATGCCGGTGCGGCTGGCCAGTTCGCGGGAGGTGGTGTCGTCATTGATGGTCGGTGGTGCGGAGTCACGCAGGCCTGCCAACTCATCGAGGATGAATGGCGACCAGATGATCATCGCAGCTTGGCCGGCGAAGTAGAGCTCACGCGATTGCTGCCAGAACAGGTCACCTGGAGGGGAGGCTTCCGCCAAGACCTTGTAGAACTCAAGGACTTCGACAGTGGAGGCTTCGTCGAGCGCCATCAGGCCGTCTTCGCTAACGGGCGTAACGCCGTTGGCGAGGAATACATGCTCCAGCACCTGGCTCATGAAGTTTTCGTCGATCTTGGTTGCGGCAACGAAACCGAAGACTTCGGGCGGATTGTGAAGAGCTTCAACAGCCGCGACGATGTTGGCGTAAGAGGTTGGCGGCTCAAGGCCCGCATCCTCGAACAGATCAGCGCGGTAGACGACCATCTGCGTCCAGCCATCAACCGGGACGGCGGCGTAGAGTTCGTCATCGACTTCCGCCATTCCGAGCGCGCCCGGTGCGAACGTTTCGTTGCCCAGGTCTTCGATCACATCCGTTGCAGCATCTGGGTCCAGGATGCCAGCTTCGGTCCAGGGGAAGACATATTGCAGCGTGTGGTAGATCACGTCAGGCAGATCGCCGGCGGCAAAGGCGGCCGTTGCGCGTGTGCCGAGTTCGTTTTCAGGAACGGGGATCACAACCACGTCGACGCCGCTTTCGCTGGCAAAGTCGGCGGCCATCTGTTGCTGGACGGCCAGGCGCTCGGGCTGATCCTCTGTGGTCCAGAAACGAATGGAATCCGACTGGGCCATAGCAGACCCTGCCAGCATCGTTCCTGCCAAAAGCACAGACGCCGTCATAGTTAGCTGTTTCATTTATTCCTCCCTGTTTGACCGTTCCCTCGTTTTTTGAAAGCGCTTCCGGTCGGCCAAACACCCCAGCGCCAGTCCCCATTGTTTGGAGATCGAACAAAACGTAATTGAGGATTTCTCATCCGTCTAGACGACGTAGTGCACCGTTTTTGGGCCCTGCATGATTGTTAGGCGCGCCATTTCAGTACGCGGCGTTCCACCTGTCCGAGGAGAAAGCTAACCGTCACACCAAGCACCGACAGGATGATGACACCGGCGAAAAGGCGCTCCAGATCGTAGAGCGACCCGGCTTCCAGGATGTATGCGCCGACGCCGTGGCGCGCGCCGAGCATTTCAGCGGCCACCAGCAAGATGATGCCGATGGCGAGCGAGACGCGCAGGCCCGAAAAAATGCCCGGCATGGCACCCGGAAGCACGATTTTCCAGACGATGGAGGCCCAGGAGAGCGAGAAGCTCTGGCCCATCCGGATGAGCGTCCGGTCAACATTGTCCACCGCGCCATAGGTCGCCACGACCATGGGGGTAAAGGTGCCGAGCGCTATCAGGGCGTACTTTGAGCCCTCACCAATGCCGAACCAGATGATGAACAGCGGCAGGAGCGCGATCTTGGGAATGGGGAAGATCGCCGCGACCACAGGCACAAGCCCCGCCCGCACGTGGGAAAACAGGCCAATCAAGATGCCGATGGCGATACCCGCCGTGCAGCCCATGGCCGAACCGACAAGGAACCGGCTGATGGAAGGGAGCAGATGCTCCCACAAAAGGCCTGTTCGCCAGAGATCGGCGAAGGTGCCCAGAACATCAGTGGGATGCGGCAGGGTCAGGGTCGAGATCAGACCGAGGCGCGTTCCCACCTCCCAGACAACAAGAATGACGGCAAAGAGGACCGGCCCGATCCAGAGAATGGACTTTGGCGCAAAGCCGCCGCCGCGGAAGCGCACCGTCCGTTGATCTGTCCCACCGTTTTGCGTGGTGTCAGGGCTAAGCATGGATCAGCTCCTGGTCGGCAGCCGCCGCTTCTTCGCGCATGAGTGTCCAGAGTTGTTTCTGAACCTTCTCCAGGTCGGCATCGCCCATTTGGCGCTCATCGAGTGGCCGGTCGATTTCCACGATCTCGCGGATCGTGCCGGGTCGCCGCGACAGGACCACGATGACATGGCCCAGGCGGACCGCCTCTTGCAGATTGTGGGTGACATAAACCGCGGTGAAGCGCTCCCGGGCCCAAAGCGCGATGAGATCGTCCATCAGAAGTTCGCGCGTTTGACTGTCGAGAGCCGAAAGAGGTTCATCCATCAGCATCACAGCTGGATTGACGGCCAGCGCGCGGGCGATCGCGACGCGCTGTTTCATCCCGCCCGATAGCTGCTTTGGCAGGGCCTTACGAAAATCTGAAAGTTTAGTGCGGGCGAGCACATCAGCGATGATGTTTTCGGACTTAGCGCCGTTCAGTCCGTGGTCTTCGAGCACGAGACTGATGTTGCCCTCTACCGTGCGCCAAGGCAGCAGCGCGAAATCCTGGAAGACGTAGGTCAGTGGGTTGAGGCTGCCAGCGGGTGGCTCGCCGACTTGCACAATCTGACCGCTGGTGGGGCGCTCCAATCCGCCAATGAACCGGAGCAGGGTGGACTTGCCACATCCTGATGGGCCGATGATGGAAACGATCCGTCCTGCAGGGATCTCCAGGTTGATGTCGCGCATGACTTCCAGCGCGCCATAGTGATGGGAGATATTCTGGAGGAGGAGGTCCATAAGGCGGTGCCACCACTCTGGCTGATATGCAAATGGCGGCCGATGGGCCGCCATTCCTATCGATTGCGTAAGCGCTTAAAGGATGTCGACGTAGGACGGATCGACCAGCGTGTCGGTGCTTGAGCTAGCGTCAACCAGACCTTCGGATTTGAACCAATCCATCTGATCCTGCACCGAGGTCATGTTAAGCGCTGCGCCCTCATTGATGCGCATGGCACCATTGATGATCGGCGTGCGGGCGTCGGCATACTCGCGGTCGGTGTAGACGTAACCGTGGATGAGGCGGACCATTTCTTCCATGGCATCTTCGCCCTCGGTCTTGTCGACGAGGGCCGCGTTGAAGTCGGCAGCGCCGCGAGCAAAGGCCGACAGGAATGCTTCGGTTTTGGAGCGCTCATCAGCGGCATTGTTAGACGAGGTGAAGACTGTCGTCACCTGATAGTTGGGAATGTAGTCGGCAACGTCGCCAATAACGTGAACCGCGCCAGAGGCGGCCAGCGGCTTGGCGATGTGCGGCACGATCGACCAGGCGTCCACCTGATCGGAACGCAGCGCGCCGATGATGTTCCCAACACGCTGAAGCGGTTGGAACTCGACCTCGACCCCTTCGGCCTGGCTGATCTTGGAGCCCATATAGTGGAACGAAGAGCCAGCCTGGGTGACGGCGAATGTGCGACCGTCAAGGTCGCCTGGGCTGGTTAGACCGCCGTCGTGTGCGCCATTGGAGACAATGATTTTCTGGCCATCGATGCCTTGCTCTTCGGACAGGGCGCCGCCGATCACCTTCGCTGCGCCACGCTCGGCAAGCGAGATCAGCGCGCCGGAAATGGCGGTGACCGCATAGTCCGCATCGCCAGAAGCAATCGCGACGGCCATAGGCTGAGCGGCCTGGAAGAACTCGAACTCCACGTCCAGCCCGGCATCGGCGAAATAGCCGCGCTCAAAAGCGACAAAGCTTGCCGCATGGCTGGTGAAACGCAGAGCGCCAACCTTCACCGTGGTGTTGGCGAGCGCAGGCTTGGCAAGGAACGGAGTCGTGGCGGTTGCCGCCGCCCCAGCACCGATTAGGCCGAGCGTTTGGCGGCGAGTGAGCTTGGTCATTATGATCTCCCTTCAGCTCCCAAAACAGACGGACCTTTTGGTCCATTGCCGGGATTCGTAGGGGGATGGCGGACGGCTGGCAAGCTTGGATCTGCAAAATTGCCGACCCTTACGAGCCCTTATGGCAATCGTTTGCCAAACCACATCCGACCGATGAGGCCGTCATGGCGAACAAACTCATGATAAAACGCCGCCGCGATGTGCCCGAGGATCAACAGCATCAAAAGTGTTGCGAACAAGCCGTGGGCGGCGCGGGGCGGAAGATCGTTGAAAGAGGCCGGCAGAGGATCACCTGAGCCGCCAAAGACGATGGGTGGCAGTCCGGCCATCGCACTCATGGCGATGCCAGATCCGACCATGCCGAAAACCAGCAGATAAAGCCCCCAATGGGCCCATTTTGCTGCCCGGTTGAGCAGCGCATTGCCAATGTCAGCCTCCGGCGGATGGGTTGAGCGCAATCGGATGGCCAGACGGATGAGCATCAACACGCCGATCGCCAAGCCAGCGATCATATGTGAGCGGAGCGCGTCGATTTTGGCCGGATCGCTTTCTGGAATTGGGTCAAGCGCGACCGTTCCAACGATAAGAGCGACGAACAGCATAAGCGCCAAGAGCCAGTGCAAGGCGACGAGGGCTGGATGGTAGCGTTTCATGGCAGAGGTTCCCGATTACGACTGCAATTGCATTATGCTATAATTGCAAAATGCAATATTTGCAATACGCCATTCAACCGTCTAGCTGCACGCCATGACCCAATCGACCGCCACCAAATCACCTGACGCTGATGCGCTTGCTGCGCGCATAGAGAAAACGCGCCTAGCCAGCCGGGGCTGGCACATCCAGCGGTTGGCTGGTCAACTTGATCGGGCGATGAATGCGAAGCTTGCCCCGCACGGGCTGACTGTCCAGACCTTTGCGCTGGTGATGATGACGGCGGAAAACGACGGCCTGTCGCAAGCTGCCATTTCAGAACAGTTCAGTGCGCCAGCTTATGCCATCACGCGGTCCCTTGATCAGTTGGAGAGCGATGGCTTTCTGGAGCGACGTCCGCATCCAACCTCACGGCGAACCAATGGAGTGCATGCGACAGCAAAGACGCTCGCCCTGGTGCCGGCGCTGTTGGACATCATCGACGAGGTGAATGCTGCACTTGTGGCCGATCTGGAGCCCCAAGAGGCGAAGTCGATGCTCTCCCTTCTGGAGCGCGTGCTGGCCAAAAACGAGCTTTAGGCGTTCGGACGCGGTTTGATACCGTTGAGCAGGATGGAAAGCACTGCCTGTGCGGCCTGATCCTGAAAGCCTTGCTGCTGGGATGCGCCACCGGTGACGGCGTCTATCTGGGCCTCAAAATCTGCATAGTGCTGGGTGGTCGCCCAGATCATGAAAATCAGATGCACCGGATCGATGGGCGCCAATTTCTCGTCGGCAATCCAGCTGCGCAGAATGGCGGACTTATCGTCCACCAGCGTTTTGAGCCGGGTTTCCAGGAAATCGCGCAAGATCGGCGCGCCTGCCAGAATTTCGCTTGCAAACAGGCGGGACGCCTCGGGCCGGTCGGCGGACATTTTCATCTTCAGTGAGATGTAGCGGCGCAGTTCCTCCACTGGGTCGCCGTCGGGATCAAGCGAGAGAAGCGGGCTTAGCCATTCCTCGACGATCTGTTCTAGCACCGTGCGGTAGATCGCTTCCTTGGAAGGGAAATAGTAGAGCAGGTTCGGCTTGGACATGCCGGCCTTGTCGGCAATCGCGTCGATGGTGGCCCCGTGATAGCCGCGGGCGGAAAACTCGCGGACAGCCGCACTGGCAATCGCGGCCCTGTTTTCCCTTTGAATGCGGCTTGGTTTGTTCAATGCCAAAGTCCTTGTCGGCGATTGCCTTTATCTACGGAACTTGACGCATAGCGCGCTGATCCATTTGCGAGCAAGACTGCCAACATTCGACCATTTGGTCAAAATCTTGACGACCGGGCGATTGCGGTTTTGACTGGATCAACCGTTGGCAGCGATGAGGGGATCGTTATGGGTATGGCAGGCAATCAGCCAGGCGAGAATTTACGGATCAACCCGGAGCGCCTCTGGGATTCGCTGATGGATATGGCGAAGATCGGCCCCGGCATCGCGGGTGGCAACAATCGCCAGACGGTGACCGACGAGGACGCCGAAGGTCGCAGGCTCTTCCAAAAATGGTGCGAGGATGCTGGCCTGACCATGGGTGTTGACGAGATGGGCACCATGTTCATGCGCCGCGAAGGCACCGACCCCGATGCGCTGCCGGTCTATGTTGGCTCGCACCTCGATACCCAGCCGACGGGCGGCAAGTATGATGGTGTGCTCGGCGTGTTGGGGGGATTGGAGATCATCCGCACCCTCAACGATCTTGATATCAAGACCAAGCACCCGATCATTGTCACGAACTGGACGAACGAGGAAGGAACGCGCTTCGCGCCGGCCATGATGGCATCAGGCGTGTTCGCCGGCGTGCTCGATCAGGCCGACGTCTATTCCCACACCGATGCCGAAGGCAAAGCGTTTGGCGATGAGCTTCAGCGCATCGGCTGGAAGGGCGAGGAAAAAGTTGGCGACCGCAAGATGCACGCCTTCTTCGAGCTGCACATTGAGCAGGGACCTATCCTGGAAGCTGAGGGCAAGGATATCGGCGTCGTCACGCACGGGCAGGGGCTGCGCTGGATCGAGTGCACTGTGGCCGGCAAGGAAAGCCACACCGGCTCAACGCCGATGCCGATGCGCAAGAATGCCGGGCGCGGCCTCGCGCAGATCACCGAGCTCGTCCACACCATTGCGATGGACAATGCGCCCAACGCGGTGGGGGCGATTGGGCATATCGACGTCTATCCCAACAGCCGCAACATCATTCCGGGCAAGGTGGTTTTCACCATCGATTTCCGCTCACACGAACTGGACCGCCTAAACGCCATGGTGGCGCGTTTTGAAGAAGAAGCACCCGAGCTCTGTGAAGCGATTGGGGTGGAGCTCTCTCACGAAATTGTCGGCCAGTTCGATCCGCCGGCCTTTGATGAAGGCTGTGTGACGATGATCCGCGAGGCGGCGGAGCGTCTTGGCTATTCCCACCGCGATATCATTTCCGGCGCTGGCCATGATGCCTGCTGGATCAACCGTGTCGCACCGACCGCGATGGTCATGTGTCCCTGTGTCGATGGCCTGTCTCACAATGAGGCCGAGGAGATCACCAAGGACTGGGCGCGGGCAGGCGCTGACGTGCTCTTCCACGCGGTGGTGGAAAAAGCGGAGATCGTGGGGTGAGGGGATTCCTATGGTCCCGTCTGCGCGAGATCCCGGCTCAAGGCCGGGACTTGGTTATCTTCGCAGAAGCCCCGGACTTGATCCGGGGCCTCGAGCAACCTGATGCCGTTTTATGTCTACATGCTCGCCAGCCGGCCAAACGGCGCGCTCTATGTCGGCTCAACCAGCAACCTGGCTCAACGCGTTTCGCAACACCGAGTCGGATCAGTGTCAGCTCACACAAAGCGCTATCAAATTCATTCGCTGGTCTGGTGCGAGCAGCATGCCGAGCGGCACCTTGCTGCAAAACGCGAGCATCAAATCAAGCGTTGGCGACGCGACTGGAAGATCGCAATAATCGAAGAGAACAATCCTAAGTGGCGCGATTTGAGCGCCGACCTACTGAGTTAGTCTTTCACGAGATCCCGGCACGACGCCGCGGCATGAACCGAAGAAAGCTAGGAAAGAGGCCCCGGATCAAGAACCGGGCGTTGGGGAAACAAAAAAAAACCCCCGCCGTTTTACCGGGGCCCGACCAGCACCACGCCCCCCACAAGTCCACCCACAACAAAAAAGGC
>JBCDHR010000014.1:0-29883 GCA_038749715.1 Pseudomonadota bacterium | reverse complement strand
TGTCCGCTAATGAGATCAATGGTGCGTGCGTATTCCCATCAAGGCCGCGGCCCGCGAGCCGATCAGTAGGCCGGATACATATCAGCGACGTCCGCTATCAAGCCAAATTCTCTCTTGCGAAACGCAGTCGGTCCATACATTGCTGCCAATTGCGGACATCACCCATCCAGACTTCGCTTTCCTGCTCCTCCGGTCCGTGTTTGGCTGTATCTCTCCAATAGCCTTGGCACCAACGTGGGTTTCAGTTTGATCGGGGGCTTCGAAGTCTGTCTGATGTGAGGGCGTGTTCTTTGAAGAGGCTCAGGATCAAGTCCGGATCGAGCGTGGTGACACGCACACTGTTGATGGGATTTCCTGTTGTACGCGCTCTCTCTTTGGCTTTTTGATCGGCGTCTTTTTGCAGCGCCAGGATGTCCTGGGTGAACGCCAACATATCGAGCTCGAAGGCTGCCGATGGGTAGGTCTGCCCGCGTTTGAAGGGAAGGCGATGGCGTTTACGTCCTTGCGTCAGCAGCTTCTCTAGTACGCGCCGATTGGATGCTGCCCGGATGGCTCGGGACTGCTGCATGATCCAGTCAGGTAGCGACCACCGCAATCGGGGTGGGACCCCGCGTTCCAGAAGCAGGATCGCGATAAATGGCCCAGTGAATTCGCTCAGGTCATGATGACAATGATCGAGGCCGCTGGCTTGCAGGTGGCGTCGGAGGTGCTCCCGTTCTTCCAACGTCTCCGAGCCGTAGCTAAGGCAATAGATGTGCTCCAACATGAGGTGTTCGCGCCTGGCGAGGCGCTCCTCGAGAGCGGCCTGTTCGTCACCGTCGGTTGGGCCAACGATCTTTGGATCGTGATCGTCGCTGAGGAGGATGTCGTCAGGATGGGGTAGGGGAAGCGGCAGGTCTTCGCCGTTTGCGATACGCTCTAAGGTCACTCTGTTGGTTTCTTGGATGTCCGCCCAGGCAGCATTGAGATGCGCTCTAATCATGCTCTGCTTGGTCTCGTTGGTCTGGAGGAAGTCGAGCACCAGTTTTTGGGAAAGCGGCCGCCCTTTCGCGGCCTCGATGAAGGTCGATCGCACCACCGCTTGCGCCATAGGCATTGAGATAGCTTGTCCGTTGTCTTTAATCGGAACCATGCGGCTCGCTTCGTCGGCGATCAGTTGTTCCGACGGTGTCAAAGCGAGCAGACCATCGCCGGGCTCCCAGATCGCTGCGGACGGCGGAACCTTCTTCTTGGGGCGGCCCTTTGGGTTGCCTGATACACCTTTTTTGAAGCGACTGTGTTTTGGCGGGTTTTTGTAACCCACATGCGGCTTCTGGTTCCGGCTGTCTTGATCAGCTTGCTTATGCGCTGCTGGGCTCGGCGCGTTTAAAACGTCACGTTTGACCGCTTCAATCTGTTCCTTGGATAGCTTGCCGTCGCTGCTCATTGGCCCGCCTCCTCAGGATATGAAGTCTGGTCCATGAGCGCATCAAAGGACTGGCCCATGCGTGATTGGCCGTCTTGGTCGCTTGCACTCGATAACCTCTCGGCCAGTTTCGCCGTCTGTCCTGTCAGTGATTGCCAACGCAGGATCGTTGTATCGCAGTAGTATGGATCGATCTCGACGAGCCTAGCTTTGCGCCCCGAGGTTTCAGCGGCGATGAGCGTTGATCCAGATCCACCAAACGGGTCAAGGACGATGTCGCCGCGATGGGAGCAGTCCTTTAGAGCATCAGCGACGAGCGCCGCAGGTTTAACGGTTGGGTGCATCGCAAGAGCCTCAGTGCGCGCCTGACCGACGCTGGTCATGCCGGCGTGATCCCAAACGTTGGTACGATAACGGCCAGTGTCTCCCAGTCCGAACGTGTTGACATGAGGCGCCTTGCCTTTCTTGAAGACAAAGATGAGTTCGTGCTTGGAGCGGTAGAAGGTGCCCATTCCAGCATTGGTCTTGTTCCAGACCACCAGGTTTTTAAGCTCCGAGAACACGGCTTTGCCAGCGCTCAACAGTTCGCTCATATGCCGCCAATCCATGCATACAAAAGCAATAGCGCCGTCCACACATTGGGCTGCCGCACTGCCGAGCGTTTCTTGGAGGAATGCGGTGAAGGAATCTGATGACATCTCACCGGCGGCCTCTTGGAACTCGCGATGTCTCACTTTGCCGAGTCCACCGACGTGACCGTCAATGGGCACATTGTAGGGCGGATCGGTGAAGATAAGCCGGGCGGTCGCCCCCTTCATCAAGAGCGCCAGATCAGCTGACCGGCGTGCATTGCCGCACAGAAGGCGGTGGCGACCAAGCGCCCAAAGATCGCCAGGCCGCGTGACCGCTGGTCCGGTAACGGCCGGTACGTGATCGAGATTCTCGGAGCCACCCGGCCTGGCATTGGCAGACGCGTCCAATGCAAAGTCGATCTCAGCGGTCGAGAACCCTGTCAGCTCGATTTCAAAGCCTAGGTCGATCAACCCTTGAAGCTCACCAGCGAGGAGGTCGCGATCCCAACCAGCATTCAATGCCAGCTTGTTATCGGCCAACACATAGGCGCGTCGTTCCGCCTCCGAGAGATGAGACAGGCGCAGCACCGGTACCGCATCCATGCCGATTAGCTTGGCGGCCTCTACCCTACCATGGCCAGCCAGGATCATGCCCTCGGCGTCGATCAGGACGGGGTTGGTGAAGCCAAACCGCTCGATGCTGGAGGCGATCTGCCGAAGCTGGAGCTTGGAATGGGTCCTGGCATTGCGCGGGTCAGGACGCAGTTCATTGATCGCAACGAGCTTGACCTTGTCGGCGAATGTGACGGTAAAGCCCTTTGGTGGGTAAGTGCCTGCCGACCCTGCCGGCGCCTGATCATGTACAACCGGAAAGGTAGGCATCGGGTGGTCCTCCTGAGATCAAACCGGGAACATGTTCGTTCGATGCCTAAAGGTGATTGTGCAAAATGGGTGGTGGATTCAAGTCAAAACGCCGCAAAACTGGATTATGGCAGAAGAAATCTACGATCCCTTGCGCAGCCCCAATTCATAACAGGGAACTCGATTGTCGTTTTGCGGGAACCGTTTTCTCACCGCATCTCAGCTGTGTGGAAACAATCGCGCGAAACGAATCAGAATGATTCGAACAAAGTGGCTTATGCGACGCCAAGGAAAGGATCGAACTACGTCAGGTCTCGGCCCAAAGCAGTTGTTCAAACGCAGTCTGCTAAACGTCCCCAAGCTGACCTTCAGAGTGGTGGAGCTTTAGTCCTTTGGTCACAAGCCCGGTCGATATAGAGACGCAGTTTCGATCGTAAAAGGAGTGATCATGTTGGCGCCGCCCTCGATGGGATTACTCCGTCCGCTACACTTTTTTCCAGTCATTGGGATCGCCAAATGCATCACTGTCGCAAACCATAGCGCAGTCATCCCGGGCTGAGGCCGAGCAGCCGCGCTGGCGCGTAAGTCAAGTACGGCATCGCGCAAGCGCCTCTCGCAACTTGACACCTCTATTCCGCTCATCAGCAAAGCAATCCCACGAAACGTCAGTCTCTTCCCAGAAATCGACCACGCTGTTCCTGCAGGTGACACCGGTGATTTATGGGCCAAGTACCCGAAAACAGGGTGCTTCCAAGGTTTTCGGCCGGCCGAGGCAATTTGGCTTCCCTGATGTTGGGCAGCCAAAAAGCGAATTTCAAGGAGAACAGGGAAAGCAGAGACTGTGTCTCAGCTGACTGGCCACACCACCACCATTCACACGCCCCCCTAGTAAGTGGCTCGCCCGCCTGAGAGATCAAAGGTTGAACCCGTTGTGAAGGAATTCTCAGGGCTTGCGAGCCAAGCAATCATCGCAGCCGCTTCGTTGAGTTCCAGAAAGCGGCCACGGGGGATTTTGGATAGCATGAAGTCGATATGCTCCTGGCTCATCTGATCGAAGATACGCGTACGCGCAGCTGCCGGCGTCACGCAGTTCACCGCGATATCCTGGTCGGCCAGTTCCTTGCCTAGTGACTTGGTGAGACCGATGACGCCAGCCTTGGAAGCGGAGTAGGCGCTGGCGTTGGGATTGCCTTCCTTGCCGGCAACAGAGGCGATGTTGACGATGCGGCCATAGCTTTGGCTGATCATCGTCGGAACAACGGCGCGATTGATGTGGAAGGTGCCCAGCAGATTAATCTCAGTGATTTTTCTGAACTCGTCGACGGGATAATCGGCCAGCTTGGCGTTTGACCCTGCGATGCCCGCCGAGTTCACGCAGACATCGACGCGCCCGGTGGCATCGAGTGTTTTCGCCATCGCATCGGTGACGCTGTTCCAGTCGGAGACGTCGACGGCACATGAAAAGGAACCACCACCGAGTTCTTGCGCTGTCTCTGTCGCCAGAGCGACGTCCATGTCCCAGATGGCAATACTGGCTCCACCGTCACGCAGTTTCTCTGCCACAGCCTTGCCGATGCCCTGAGCGCCACCTGTGATGATGGCTGTTTGTCCTTCAAACATGCAAACCTCTTTAATGTTGGGCGTTTAGCGCAGGCCGGCAATCACAGCGTCGGTCTTGGTGACCAGGGCGACGTTCTGCATGGCATAGTTGATGGACGCGTTGTGCCAATCGGCATTCATCGTGGAGCAGCCATCTTCGGGAATGACCATCACATAACCCTTGTCCGCGCCTGTGCGCGCGGTGTGCTCGATGGACATGTTGGTCCACGCGCCGGTCTCGATGATCATGTCGCGCCCTTCGGCCTTGAGGATCGTTTCCAGCTGTGTGCCTTCCCAGGCTGACATGCGGTTTTTCTCCACCACATAGTCGCCGGGTTGCGGTTCAAGGCTTGGCACGGCCTGGCCGCCCCATGTGCCTTTGACCAGCGCATTTTCATCCACCACGCCCTCGAACAAGGGCGCGTTCAAGGTCAGGCCGGTGGCGCCCTGCGGTACGAGGAAGTGGACGTGGATCACTGGGACGCCAACTTGCCGGCAGCGCGCCGCGAGACGCGCAACATTGTCGATGGCGTTCTGCTGTTTGCAATGGTCGGGAGAGCCTGATGCGGCGAACGCTCCACCCTCCATGACCACATCGTTTTGCATGTCTTGAATGACCAGGGCGCAGCGCGCGGCATCAAGTTGCAGTGGCTCACTGGCTTCGCCGTCAGCGCTGGGCGAGGTGGTTGGTTTGGAAGCGCCAGTCCCTGCTCGTACTCGCATAAATGGCTCGTTGCGCGGGCCAACTTTGGTGTCCACCGCATAGACACTGGTCGAGGCGCAGACATAGAGCGTGCGCCAGTCCGAGCCGCCCCAGTGCAAGTTGGCCGGTAGTTCAGGGATAGCCACCTTGCCGATCAGCTTGCCCGTGGGATTGTATACCCACAGACCGCCGGGAGCCGTCACCCAGACATTGCCTTGGGCGTCGCATTTCATCCCGTCGGGCACGCCGGGTTTCAGACTGTCCTTGATGCCCGAGGCGAAGACACGGCCATTCGTGAGCTTGTCGCCCTCGACATCGTAGACGCGAATGTTTGCTTGCTCTGTGTCGTTGATGAGCAGCCGCTCTTCGGTTGGGCAGAAGCAAATGCCGTTGGGCATCGTGAATGTGTAGCGATCGACGACCAACTGGGGCTCGTCGCCTGGCCGATGATCGGGTGGCAAACGAAACACGCCCTGCCAGCCAAGGTCTCGTGGACGTTCAACGCCAAATCCTGGCATGCGCCCGTACCAGGGATCGGTAAACCAGATTGATCCATCGGATTTGACACATAGATCATTGGGCGAGTTGAGTTCGCGCCCTTCGAAATGGCTGGCGAGCACCGTTCGCGTTCCGTCAGGAGCAAACTTGGCGACGCTCGACGTTGCGTGCTCGCAGACCAGCAGGTTCAGCCCGGCATCGTAGGTCATGCCGTTGCCCTTATGCGACGGGCGCATCTCCTCTCGCACGCCGGACCGGTCAAGACGGCGCCGGACATCGCCAGGCATATCTGAGAACAGGAGATACTGGCCCACCGGATGCCAGATGGGCCCTTCGGTGAAGGTGAACCCCGACCCGACTTGTCGAACCGGCGCGTGCTCGTCAATCAGCCCGGAGAAGGCCGGGTCCAGCGCTTCATGCGTCATAACGGCTAGTCTCCAGCTGTTACATCGGGAACCAGTCGCGGCGCGGGACGGACTGAGTCACTGGACCGGGGATCGCCATATCCAGGCGCCCGACGACCTGACCGTTTTCGATTTTTGCCGGCTTGTCGTGGACCGGCAGAAGGTACTTCGCGCCGGAGTACATGAGCTTGCGGATCTGTGCCTTCTCATCGCGCTTCGAGCCGCCATGGTTGCCCGTGACCTGGTATTCCTCAGGACCGA
The DNA here is from genome assembly GCA_038749715.1 of Pseudomonadota bacterium. Classification (GTDB taxonomy): domain Bacteria; phylum Pseudomonadota; class Alphaproteobacteria; order Rhizobiales; family MH13; genus MH13. The sequence goes on along the minus strand of JBCDHR010000014.1, from coordinate 23,580 downwards.
AGGAGCGCATGGGATTGATGATCTGATCGTTGAAATCGTAGATCACATCGCCACATAGCGTTGCGCGCCCGTCGGCGGTGTCGACATGGACATTCATGGAGCCTTCGGTATGGGCGCCGGCAGCCTCCAGGTAGACGCCGGGGATCAGTTCTACCGGGCCGGAAATCTCCAAATCTTCTAGTCTAAGGGCGCCCGGTGTGTGGAGCCGCTCGACCAGGTGCATGATATCGGGTTTGGGGTACTGCGGATGCATGAGCCCGGAGACGGAGTATTCAAGTTCTCGCCGGTTGATCACCACGGTGGTGTTCATCGAGAAATGATCATCCTTACCGGCATGGTCGATGTGCAGGTGCGTGTGCAGAACGTAGCGCACATCGCCCATCTTCACGCCGTGATTGGAGAGCTGTTTCTCGATCATGTTTTCATGGAACTGCAGACCGCGCATGCCCAGGGTTTCCATGATCGCGTTGTCGCGATAGCCGGTGTCCACGACGATGGGGTACTGCCCGCCAAGGATCAGGAAGCCGTAGACCGGGACACGGCGCGTGCGACCGCAATCGCGCCCGAGGACAAGAAAGCTCGACTCTAACTCGATGTCGCCATAGTCCAGCACTTTGATCTCAAGAGCCATGGTTTCGTCCCTCCGGTAATGGCGCTGGTGGACCAACGCGCTTTGGTTCTGTTTGTTGGTTTTGAACGATCACGGGGCGCATCAGGCGGCCCCCTTGGAAAAGGTGAGGATTTCTTCAGCCAACCCAGTGGCCGACGCGCCATCGCCGAGCCGGTCCAGCATCGGCATGATGGCGCTCATGGCTGCGGTTTCGGGGCGATAGTCAGGGTCGGATGCCAACGGCGACAGCCAGAGCACGGCCCAGGACAGGCCAGCAAGTTTTGCGACTGCCGAGGTTAAAGCTTCAGGCCCACCGCGTTCGAGCCCGTCCGACACGATGATGGTCAGTGCTCCCCGGGCAAAGGGTGCGAAACGTGGCACCGATAGGAAAACTGCCAGCGCTTCCCCGAGCCGCGTTCCGCCATCCCAGTCGGCTACCAGTCCGGACGCCGACGCCAGTGCTTGATCACGATTGCGATGACGCAGAGCGCGCGTGACGCGCGTGAGGCGGGTGCCCAGCGTGAAGATCTCAACCCGCTCCCCGGCTTGGACCAGTGCATGGGCAAGGTGCAGGCGACTGTCCGTGCCGGTTTTCATGGAGCCGGACACATCGATCAGCATAAGCACACGGCGTTGCTGATGCCGGCGGGTGCGTGTTGGAAGAACGCTGATCTCGCCGTCACGGCGCAGCATGTCGCGAAACGCCTGGCGCGCATCGGACAGCTTTCCTTTGCCGGACCGGGTGCGCCGCGACATACGCCGGGGGAGGGCATGTTCGGCGTGGCGGCGGAAGTGGCGGATCGCATCCTCTGCGGTGTCAGCGTCTAGCGACCTGGCATTGAGCCGTTCGGCCTGTGTTGCCTCTTCGCCGGAAGGTTCCTCTTCATCGGCGTCGGGCAAGAGTTCGAAATCACCTGCGTCGTAGGCGTTGGGCAAGTCTTCAGGTGCGCCCTCGGAAGGGGCAGCGAAGCTGCGCCCGAGGAAGATGCTGTCGAAGATCGCGTCGAACTCTTCACGTCGTTCCGGCGCCGGGCCAAACACTGCCACGGCGGCGTTGCGAATGTCGGAAAGGGCGTTGGGACCAAGTGCGCTGATCGCCGCCAGGAAGGTTTGGGTTTGTTCGGGTGCCGCCGGAAACCCGCCGGCACGCAAAGCTGTGGCAAACTGCAAAAACGGGGTAGCCGCCTGGGGAACCGCTGGAACGGATGGGAAGATGACAATCTCGCTCACGACGCCACCCGTTCGAGCATCGCGTCGACCTGCGGCGCCATATAGGCGAGATCATCTTGGTCCTTCAGCACCACGCCTATGGCGCGGGCAAAGGCCTGGGGCCAAGGCGAGCCCTGACCGTGCAGCAGCGTCGCAGCCTGTGCCCATTCAACTGTTTCGGCGACGCCCGGCGGTTTTGCGAGTGGTTGCTCGCGTAGCTGTCCAACGGCGGCAACGACCTTTCGAGCGGTCTCCTGAGCAACAGAAGATGCACGCATCATCACAATGGCCGCTTCAATCGCTGGGTCGGGATAGTCTATCCAATGGTAGACGCACCGGCGGCGTAGTGCCTCGTGCAACTCGCGGGTCCGGTTGGAGGTCAGGATCACGACCGGCGGTTCCGGCGCGCGCATGGTTCCGCGCTCTGGGATGGAGAGCGTGAAGTCCGAGAGGAACTCCAAAAGGAAAGCTTCAAACTCGTGATCGGCGCGGTCGATCTCGTCGATCAAAAGCACACGCTCGCGCGGCTCTTCCAAGGCCTGGAGCACCGGTCGGGCGATCAGGTACTCATCGCTGTAAAGGTTGACGTAGTTGTCGCCGGCCTGACGGATCGCGAGCATTTGGCGCGGAAAGTTCCACTCATACATCGCCGCTGAGGCATCGATGCCCTCATAGCATTGCAGGCGAACAAGCTCGCGCCCAAGGATGGAGGCCAACGCCTTTGCGCTTTCCGTTTTGCCGACACCGGGCGCGCCTTCAAGGAGCAAAGGCTTCTGTAAGGAAAGCGCCAGAAATGTCGCGGTCGCCAGCTCTGCGGACGCGATGTACTGCGCATCGCGCAGCGCCGTCGCCAACGCGGGCGGGCTATCGAGTCCGGTTGGGAGCTGGCGGACAGCCATCGTCAGACTGCCTGCCGTGCAAGGTTTTGGCGCGGTTTTGCGCCGCCGTTAGCCTGGAGACCGCGCAGCACCTTTTCTGGTGTCACGGGCAGTTCGTAGAGCCGCACGCCAACGGCATCGTAGATCGCATTCACAACAGCCGGGAGCACGGGGTTGGCACACATTTCGCCTGGCCCTTTTCCGCCATATGGTCCGTCTGGCGCGGGCCGTTCGAGCACCGAAATGTGGTGCGGAGCGAGGTCGCCGGGCCCTGGCATCAGGTAGCTGTTGAAATCGACCGGGCCGTGCTCGCGCTGCGGGTAGTAAGGCTCGGTGGTTTCCCAGGCCGCGTGGCTCATGCCCATCCAGGCCCCACCGCGAAGCTGCTGTTCCACCATCCCAGGGTTGAGTGCCCGGCCGACTTCATAAGCTGATTGCATGTCGGTGATAGCGACCTCACCGGTCTCATCGTCTACCTCGACCTCAACCAGCATGGCGGCATGGGCAAAGGTGGTGACAGGCGACATCTCGCCGGTGTCGGGATCGACCTCCGAAAGCGGGATCAGAAAGATACCGCGCCCGGCAATCGTGCGGCCCTGCTTGAATTGCGCGGCTTGAGCCGCCGCCATGGTGGTTATCGATCGGGACGGCGCCCCTTTGACATGGATGTTGCCTTGCCCATCCGTCATCAGGTCACCGGGATCGACTTCCAGTTCCTCGGCAGCGGCTTCCAACATCACAGACCGAGCTTCAAGCGAAGCTTGGATGACGGCATTGCCCATGCGGTGGGTGCCACGGCTGGCAAACGAGCCCATGTCGTGCGGGCCGGTGTCGCTGTCGGCGGTATCAACATAGACATCCGCGAGCGGCACGCCGAGCGTTTCGGCAGCGATCTGCCGCGTGACCGACTTCATGCCCTGGCCGAGGTCGATGGCCGACAGGGCGACCGTGAACTTGCCGTCCGGGTTGGAATGGACGAGAGCCTGCGAAGGGTCGCCGCCAAGGTTCATGCCGATGGGGTAGTTGATGGCCGAAAAGCCTCGGCCGGTGTGAATAGCCATCAGCGCCTCCTGAAACCAGAAATGGAGGAAAAGCGGGTGGGCGGGCGCCGCTTCGGCGTACCCGCTGTTGGCGCGGGTGAGGGGCTTTGGACCTGAGGTGTTGGCGCCTGAGGCGCCGGCGTCACTGGAGCCGGTGATGCAGGTTGTGGAATTGGTTGCGGCGTTTGTGGCAGCGACGCGGGTGTTGGTGTTGTGGTTGATGGAACGCTACCTGTTGTGGCACTTCCACCGCCTTTCTTGGCGTACGACCAACCCTCAAAGCCTTCGACGCGGCCATTCTCATCGGTGGCGGTGAAGGCCGGCAATTGCCCGCGCTCGCCACCGCCGTCTTTCAAAGAGGACGCTGCTATGGATTCGGGCTTGATTGTCACGCCAGCCTTCTCGGCGACCACCTGGCAGCATTCGATGAACGCGCAGTTCTTGGCCGTGCGCCGATGGGCTTTCATGTCCCCATCGCGGTAGGCATTGAGGATGCGCAGGTCGATAGGGTTCATCCCCAGCGTGTCGGCGATCTGGTCCATATGCGCTTCGATGGAGAAATCGACACCGGTCACCCCGAAGCCCCGCATGGCCGTCGCTGGGGTTCGGTTGGTGTAGACGCAATAGACGTCGGCGGAGACGTTAGGGATGGTGTAGGGGCCGGGCAGGTGCCCGACGCACTTGATGACCGCGTATGAGGTCAGGCGGGTGTACGCGCCGGCGTCGAAGTAGCCAGTAAACTTGCGCGCGACGATGCGGCCATCGTTCATCACCCCGTCGGTGATGTACCAGCGTTCGGCGCCGCGCGGGGCACCAACCTGCATCTCTTCTTCGCGGTCCCATTGTGATTTGCAGGGCTTGCCGGTCAGCATCGTTCCAAGAATGGCAAGCGGCTCGTGAATGGAATCCACCTTGCCGCCGAACCCTCCGCCCACTGTGCCGCCGATGAAGTGCAGCCGCGAGGAGGGTATGTTGAGCACCTTGGCCGCTGTGCCGAGGGAGAAGAAGAGTCCTTGGGTGCCACTGTAGCAGACATAGCGGCCGTTTTGCTCAGGCGCTGCTATGGCTCCGCATGTCTCCATCGGTGCCTGCTCAATGGGCGACATCTGGTGGCGCGTCTCGATGACGTGATCAGCGGACTTCAGAGCCGTTTCCACATCGCCGTAGCGCAGCTTCTGATGGTTGTACTTGCCATGATAGACAAAGGCATTGCCGGGATAGACGTCACATACCGTCGGTGCGCCGGGCTTCAGGGCCTCTTCGGGATCGAGAACGTGGGGCAGGACCTCATAGTCGACCTGCACGGCCTTAACCGCTGCACGCGCTTGCGCCTCCGTTTGAGCGACAACCGCGACCACCGGTTCGCCGACATAGGCAACCTTTTTGTCCGACAGGACAGGCTCATCGTCGAGCCCAAAGTCGAGCAGCGACAGAAGCGTGTTCATATTGGCCGGCACGTCATCGGAGGTGATGATGCGAACGACGCCGGGCATGCTTTGCGCTGCAGACGTATCGATCCTCCGGATGCGCGCATGATGGTGCGGCGAGCGGACATAGCGCATATGGAGCAGGCCTTCGAACAGATGATCATCGTAGAACGGTGATCGGCCCGTCACATGGCCTTCAATGTCCTGGCGGCGAACCGGCTTGCCGATTTCGTTCAGGTTCTCATCGCGTTCGTCGGCGAACAGATCCTTGCGGAACTCAATCTGTGGGTTTTGCGGGCCGAGGATGCCCTTGCTGGCAGGCATGTTGGACATGTCGTTCATAGTGCCGCTCTCCGGGCGCTGCCGTAGCTGCCGTTTGCAACCGCCAGAACTGCCTCGATAATCGGCTCGTATCCGGTGCATCGACATAAATTGCCGGAGACTGCTTCGATGACGTCGTCGCGGCTTGGGTTGGGATTGGCATCAAGCAGCACGCGTGCAGCGACCAGCATACCGGGCGTGCAATAGCCGCACTGCGCAGCAAAATGGTCCATGAATGCCTCTTGCAGCGGATCAAGGGTCGCTCCATTGGCAAGGCCCGCAACGGTTCCCACGGACCGACCTTCGATGCTTTCAGCAAGCGTGAGGCAGGAGAGGTGCGGCTCCCCGTCTACAGTCACCGTGCACGCGCCGCAGGTGCCTTGGCCGCATCCATACTTTGGCGTCAGATCGCCGACGCCGCGCCGCAGAAACTCAAGCAGGTTCTGCCCCGGATCGGCGAAGGCGGCTGTCTCAACCCCATTGTGCGTAAAGCTGACAGGTTTCTTGGCCATCAGCGGCCTCCCATCGATGTGAGCAGTCGTTTGAGGTGCACGCCGGCCACCTCCTTGCGATACCAACTCGTCGCGATGGCGTCGGTTGGCGGGCTCAACCCTTCTGTGGCGATCTGGGCCGTGCGTTCGATGGTCGCGGCATCAAACGTCCCGCCCTCCAGAGCCCGTTCGACAGCGGCACTGCGCATCGGCGCAGGACCCATCGCGCCCCAGGCCACCCGTGCGCCTTGGATGCGAGCAGCCGATTGCGGGGCATGAACGGCGATCGACATTACCGACACGCCCTTCGGCTTCACGCGGCTGACCTTCAGGAAGCCGAACTCGCCGGTACGGGGGCGGGATAGTTCAACGGCGCTGATGAGTGTCGGCGAACGCTCACGGTCGCGCAGGATGTCATCAAGAGCGCGCCCGGGACCGGACGATCCCCCGGCAAGCGTCACCTGCGCGCCAAGGGCAAGCAACGCGACGGCAAAATCGCCATAGGGATGGGGCGCGAAGATGTTGCCGCCGACCGTGCCCATGGCGCGCACCTGCGGTCCGCCGATCTGGCGCGCAACAGGGTGCAGAAAAGCAAGATCAGCTTGCGCGAGCACTTGGGCCATGGTGACACCTGCGCCCAACTGGATCCGATCACCGCTGACGCGTACCTCTCGCAGGGCTGGATCGGTTGTGCGGATCAGCCGCGCCGGCCCCTCGCCAGCGTTGACATCGCGCATCAGCACGGTGCCACCGCCAAGATAAACCGCGTCGCCGCTGATCTGACCACCGCCCACTTGGCGCGCAGCGTCGGCGAGTGTTGCCACGGTTTCAACCTGTGTCATGCCGCCAGCCCCATGTGTTCTTTGATCGCGTCGAAGCCGCCCTGATAGACGCCTTCGGCGACCAACTCTTTGAGTTCGTTTTCGCGACCTGGAGGCGTGTCGAAGCGGCTCTCCCAATGCCAGAATGTCTGGTCACCATCGGTGACGGGCAACAGCCGCACATGGGCGACGTAGTTGAGGAGCGGGATGGGTGTGTCTTCCAGGCAGTAGGTGAAAGCCATATCGACATCCGACAGCGTCAGCAGGCGCTCGCGCAGCTCCGATCCGTCAGCCAAGGTGAAGCGACGCACGCAGCCGACCTTGTCGGAGGGCAGGTTGCGTTCAATCGCGCTGGTCGCGACGGCGGGGTGCCATTGGTCGTGCCCGTTGAAGTCGCGCAAGACTTCCCACACCGCTTCCACGGAAGCGTCAATAACCGTGCTTTTGACGACCTTCACCATTGTGCGACCTCAGACTGCCAATTGCCGTTTGAGAGCGGAGAAGCCGCCTTGAAAGACGTCATTGCCGATGCTGTTGATCAAGCCTTCGGCGTCTTCCTCGGCGCATTCGAACTCAGCGCTCCACTCGATGAAACAGCGGTCGTCGTCCGTGATCGGGGTCAGCCGCAGCGTCGCGATATAGTCGGTGAGCGGCATCGGGCTTTCGAGGATCGAGTAGGTGTAGAACATGTCGTAGTCAGACAGCCCCAGCAGCTGCTCTCGTAGCCGGTCGCCATTTTGCAAGTGGAAGTCGCGCACGCAGCCGATCTTGTCGGCAGGCTCAGCATTTTCGATGCGGCTGTCGCGAATGGCTGGATGCCAGCGCGGCAGCCCGTTGAAATCGCGGACCCGCTCCCAGACCCGGGCGGCTGGGGCATCGATCACCGAGGAGGTGTAGACTCGGGCCATGGGTTATTTGCCCCCTTCTTTGCCCGAACCCTTGCCGTTGCCGCCTGATCCGCCGGACTTCTTGGCAGCCTCGTTTGCAATGCGCTGCATGTCGGATGCTTCGCGGATCATGCCGCCCTGTTTGGAGAGGTTGGCGCCATCGATGCCAATGTCAGCGAGAAGGTTGTCGATCAGCGGGGCCTGGACGCGATAGCGCAGGGCTGAGTTGATGACCTCGTCGGTCGGGGATCCATCAGATCCCGAGCCGCTTCCGCCAACGCCGCCGCCATCAAGCTGCATGATGCGGATGTCCTGGATTTTCTCCAGCGGCTTGACGCTTGCTGAGACAATGCCTTCGACATGCTCCAGCATCTTGCGGCGGAAGAGCGAGGCGCGGGCGGGATCGGTGAGCACGTTCTCGGCTTCGTTGATAAGGCGTTGCGCTTCGGCCTCCACGGTGGCGCGCAGCTTTTCGGCCTCTGCCATGTGCTTGGCCTCGGCAGCAGCTTTCTCGGCCATGAGAACGTCGACCGATTTGCGCCGTTCTGCGGCCTCGGTTTCCCGAACGGTCTGCACCTTCTCTTCTGCCTCGGCAGCTCGTGCTCGTGCGGCTTCGGCTTCCGCTCGGGCGGCGCTTTCCTCAAGCGACTTCTGGTAAAGCACGATGGCCTTTTCCATCTGCACGCTTTCGACCTCGCGCTCGCGCTCGACTTCAAGGCGACGCCGCTCGGTTTCATGGCTGATGCGGATTTCATCGAGGCCACGTTCGGAGGCGACACGGGCGCGTTCCACCTCCTCCTGGCTTGCAATCTCGGCTTCGCGCAGCATCTGAACGCGGGCGATTTCGAGCTGCTCGAGCGCACGGCGACGTTCCAGCTTGGCGGCCTCGATCTCTTTGTCGCGGCTGACCTCGGCGGTTTCCACCTTCTGGCTGGCTGCGATTTCGGCCTCTTTCACGCTGGCTTCGGCCGCCGCGCGCTCGGCCTTCTTCTCAGCCAGCGCCACAACACGGGCCTCGTCGGCCTCTTCGATGGCGCGCTTGCGCTCAATGTCGGTGACTTCGCGTGTTTTTTGGCTGCTGATGCGATCCTTTTCGAGCGCCAGTTCGGTCGCCACGCGCTTCTTCTCGACAGCTTCGCGGCGAGCGATTTCAGCGGCTTCGAGCGTTTTCTCGCGCTCGATTTCCTTGGCCCGCACCTCCTGTTCTGCAGCAATGCGCTCGGCATCGACGGTTTTGCTTTGGGCGATGCGTGCCTGCTCGATGGCCTCATCGGCTGCGATGCGGGCCGCGTCGATGGCCTTGTTGCGTTCGATCTCAAGGCTCTGCGTTTCTTCGTCCGCTGCAATACGGGTTGCTGCAATCTGCTTCTCGCGGGCAATGCGGGCGGCTTCGATGGCCTCCGATGCTGCGATATCAGCGGCTTCAACGGCCTTTTGCCGGTCAATCTCAAGCTCACGGACACGCTGGTCTTCGGCAATACGCGCTTCAGACACTTCGGCAGCTTGCAGGATGCGCAGCCGCTCAACGGCTTCGCGTGAGGTGATCTCCGCTTCGTCGAGCGCCTTCTGGCGGGCAATCTCGCGTTGGCGGATGTCCTCTTCGCCCTTGATGCGGGTTTGAGCGAGCGTCAGGTCTTGCGCCATCCGGCGTTTTTCGTTCGCCTCGTTTGCCTCGATTTCAGCCTGGCGAACAGCTTTCTGGCGTTCGATCTCCAGTTCCTGGGTTTCGCGATCCTTGGCAATGCGGGCCTCGGCAACGGCCTTTTCCTGGGCTATGCGGGCGCGTTCGGTTGCTTCACGGGCTGAAATCTCTTCGGACTCAATGTCCTTCTGCCGTGCGATCTCCAGCGCCTGCGTCTCTTTCTCGTTGGAGATACGAGCTTCCTGGACGGCGCGTTCTTGCAGAATACGGGCCGTCTCGGTGGTTTCGCGCGCCGCTATCTCGTCTGCTTCGATTGCCTTTTGTTGGTCGATCTCGCGGGCCCTGATTTCCCTTTGTGAGGCGATCCGGGCTTCAGCGATGCCGCGCTCATTGGCAATGCGCGCTTTCTCGATGGCCTCACGTGCCGTGATCTCGGCGCTTTCAGCTTCGGTGTCGCGCTCGGCGCGTTCACGCGCGAGTTCGGCACGCTGCTGTGCCCGGCGAAATTCGACTTCGCGTTCTTGTTCAAGCCTGGCGGACTCGCTGTCCCTTTCGATGTCGAGCGCCTGCTTCTCGGCTTCCAAATTGCGCGCGCGGATTTTGATCATCGAGTCCTGCTCGATGTCGTTGCGCAGCTTGCGACGCTCCTCAATGTCTTTGATGAGGGCCGTGAGACCTTCGGCGTCGAAGCGGTTGGACGGGTTAAAGAACTCTAGCGCCGTCTGGTCGATATCGATGATCGCGACCGACTCCAGCTCAAGGCCGTTCTTCTCAAGATCGTCTTGCGCAAGCTCGCGGACCCGCTCGACATAGGTGTGGCGGTTCTCATGCATCCCCGCCATATCCATTTCGGCGGCAACAGCCCGCATCGCGCTTTCAAACTTACCAGATAGGAGGCCGTGCAGGTTCGACGCTTCAAGGGTGCGGCGACCGAGCGTCGCAGCCGCCATCGCGACGGACTGCTTGTCTTGCCGGACACGGATGTAGAACTCCGCTTCAACATCCACGCGCATGCGGTCCTTGGTGATCAGGGCTTCATCTTTCTCCCTGCTCACCGCCAGCGGCAACGTGTTCATATTGACCGGTGTGATGTCGTGGATAATCGGCCAGACGAATGCGCCACCATCAATGACAACCTTCTCGCCTAGGAAACCAGTCCTGACGAAGGCGATCTCTTTGGTGGAGCGTTTGTAGAGCCACCGCATCACCCAGTAGATGATGGCGATGGCAACCACCGCGACGATCAGCCAAAGAATGAGCTGCCCTATCAACTGTCCGGTCATACTATCCTCCCGTCCCGCTACCTGTCTCAGCGACCCTTGATGCGCTTGAACGCGCGTGTTTGTTCGGTTAGCGCCACTTCGGTCGGCAGCCTTTCCATTGAGGAGGCGCCGTAAAAGCCGTGGCAGGTTTCTGCATTGTCCAAGACGTACTGAGCGTCTTCAGGCATGGCGACCGGGCCGCCATGGACGAGAATGATCGCGTCCTTGTTGACGGCCAGTGCGGCGCTTGCCCATTCGTCGACCAGGCCTGGGCATTGCTCCAGCGTGACGGCTGTGTCCGCCCCGATGGCCCCGCCTGTTGTCAGGCCAAGATGCACGACGATGATGTCGGCGCCGGCCTGGGCCATGGCTTTGGCACTGTCCGGATCGAACACATAAGGCGTCGTCAGCATGTCGCGTTCGGCGGCAAGGCGGACCATGTCCACCTCGTGCCCATAGCCCATGCCGGTTTCTTCCAGGTTGGCGCGGAACGTGCCGTCAATCAGGCCAACGGTTGGGAAGTTCTGTACTCCGGAAAAACCAACGCGTTTTAACTCGTCGAGAAACACCGGCATCAAGCGGAACGGGTCCGTGGCGCAAACGCCGGCCAGGACCGGAGTGTTCTTGACGATGGGCAGAACCTCGCCGGCCATCTCCATGACAACGGCATTGGCATCGCCGTAGGGCATGAGCCCTGCGAGGCTTCCGCGCCCAGCCATGCGGTAGCGGCCAGAATTGTAGATCACGATGAGGTCGATGCCGCCGGCTTCTTCGCACTTGGCGGAAAGCCCAGTGCCTGCGCCACCGCCGATGATCGGTTCGCCTGTATCGATCATGGAGTGGAACTTCTCGAGGATGTGTTTGCGTGGGATCATCGGTTGGCTCTTTTGCCTCGTGCTGTGCGCGTGCCGTGCAGCGCGCGGTAGGTGTCAACGACGGTTTGAGCGAATGCCGGATCGTTGATGTGGTCGGACACGGTGATTAGCTGCCGATTGCTGGTTTCGCGCACCGTGTTGCGCAGGGCATCAAACAGCGCTTTGCGAGCCACCGGGTCATTGAAAGCCTGCCCCGGAGCATCCAGGGCGGACACTCCGCCTTCGGTGAGGAAGAAGCGCACCGGCCCTTCCATCTCGTTGAGGCGATTGCCAATCCAGCGACCGATGGCGTCGCACTCCTCGACCGTTGTGCGCATCAGCGTCACTTGTGGATTGTGCTGGTAGAACAGGCGGTTGTTGAACTTTTCCGGCACGGTGTCTCGCGCGCCAAAGTTGACCATGTCCGTTGCGCCGACTGAGCCGATGTACGGCATGCGCGTGCGGATGACCGCGCCAAAGCGATCTTCGGTCGCGGGGAACACGCCGCCCACGAGCATGTCGCAGATTTCGGTGGTGGTGATGTCGATGACGCCGCTGACCTTGCGCGAGTCGATCAGTTTTTCCATCGACTGGCCGCCAATGCCGGTGGCGTGGAAAACCAGACAATCGGCTTCCTCTTTGAGGTGCCCCACGATCTGCTGCACGCATGCGGTCGTCACGCCAAACATGGTGAGGCCAATCGCCGGCTTTGCTCCCGGGCGACCGCGTGCCTCACGCCGTGCTTTCACCATGCCAACCATCGCGTTGGCGCCGTTGGCAAGCACCTCTTCGGTGAGCGCATTGAGGCCCTGAACATCGGCGACCGAATGCATCAGCGTGATGTCGGACGGACCGACATATTGCGATGTCTGACCCGACGCGACGGTGGAGACGATAAGCTTGGGCACGCCAACCGGTAAAGCGCGCATGGCAGGCGACACCATGGCTGTGCCGCCGGAGCCCCCGGCAGACAAGACACCAGCGATACCTGATTGGCGTTCTATCCAACGCTCGAACGCTAGAACCATGCCGGCAACAGAGGGTCCGCGATCACCGGTGAACACGCCGGACGCGCCTCGCGGGTGGAAAGCTGCAATCTGGTGTGCAGGCACTTCAGCGCCCGAATGGGCGCCTGATGTTGATAGATCAACCATCCGCACCGGCAGGCCCGCTTCACGCACGATGTCGCGCATGTAGCGAAGCTCTTCGCCTTTGGTGTCGAGCGTGCCGGCGACCAGCACCACGCTCTCGCCCGGGCTGGTCAGCGGACGAATGTCCACCTGCTCAACGCTTGTTCCGACAGAGCTGGAGATTGGAGCGCTTGATGTTTCCACCCGCGCCAGACGCTCCAAATGCGCGACGGGCAATGGCTGCGACCAGCGATTGGGAATGACGGGGTTGGCGTTGTAGATTTTCTTGACCGTCGGTCTTGCGTCTGCGGCATTAGAGGCAGTGTCACCGGTTGGCTGCGGACCGCCCGCAACGACCGGCGTATCGTCATGGCCATGGCGACCCACGCCGAGCAGGCGCTGCTGTAGGTCGCGGTCCCCCGCCAACTCGCCCGCCGGAGCCATGCGGGCGATCTGACCATTGACCATGATGGCCACCTGATCAGCGACCGCGCAGGCAACTCCAATGTTCTGCTCGATGACGAGCACTTCCATGTCGCCTTCTTCGGCAAGGCGGATCAGCATCTCTTCGACCTGGTCAACGATCACCGGAGCCAGACCCTCGGTCGGCTCGTCCATCACCAACAAGCGAGGGTTGGCCAATAAGGCACGCGAGATGGCCAGCATTTGCTGCTCTCCACCTGACAGTTGCGCTCCGCCATTGTTTTTGCGTTCGGCAAGCCGTGGGAAGGTGGAGTAGACCCTTTCCACCGTCCAAGCGCCGCCTGATTTGGCAATCATCTTGAGGTGCTCATCGACGCTGAGCGACGGCCATAGACGCCGCCCTTGCGGCACGTATCCGATGCCCATGCGAGCGATGTCAGTTGGGTCCTTGCCCACCAGTGATTGGCCGCCAAAAGAGACCGACCCTCCGGCGATGGGGACGAGTCCCATAATCGCCTTGCAGAGGGTGGTTTTGCCCATCCCGTTGCGGCCAACGACCGACAGAACACCGGATTCTAGTCGCAAATCCACGCCCTGGAGCGCATGCGAGGCGCCGTAGAAGACATTGAGCCCTTTGATGTCGAGTGCGGCAGGGCCGGAGCGCGTTGACGTGGCCATCACTCCTCCCCGTGTCCGAGGTAAAGGGCCTGCACTTCTGGATCATTCTCGATCTCTTCGGGTGTGCCTTCTTTGAAGACCCGGCCATTGTGCATCATGGTCACGCTTTCCGCGACGCGCAGGGCAACGTCCATGTCATGCTCGATGATGACGTAGCCGATATGCCCGGGAAGCGAGGTCAGGATGTTGATGAGTTCGCGCCGCTCGGTTGGCGACAGGCCAGCCGCCGGTTCATCGAACAGGATAAGGCGCGGCGCACCGGCCAGGGCCAGGGCAATCTCCAGCTGGCGCTGTTGCCCGTAACTCAGCTCAGAGACCAGCGTGTTTGTTGCCTCGGTCAGATTGACGGCGGCGATGAGTTCTTCCACCCGCAGGCGAACCGGGTCTGTTGCACGGGTGCGGAACAGCGAAAACCGTCCTCGCGAGACCCCGCGGCAGGCAAGGTAGACATTGTCGGACACGGTCAGGCCGCCGAACAGGAGGCTGATCTGGTAGGTCCGGCGCAGTCCGCGGCGGATGCGCTCATAAGCGGGAAAACGCGACACATCTTCACCGAACAGCCGTATGGTGCCGCTGGTCGGAAAGAAGTCGCCTGTCACGCAATTGAAGAGCGTCGTCTTGCCAGCACCATTGGAACCCAGCACGGCGCGTCGCTCGCCGGAGCGCACGGTCATTGTGATGTCGGAGATGGCGGCAAGGGCACCAAACAGTTTGGTGACACCACGCAATTCAAGCGCATTGCCGGAGCTGACCGAACCGAGACCATTGGAGGGCTTTGGGATCGCGATCACGTTCATAGGGGGTCGCCCCCGTCTTCAGAGCGCCCGGTCAGCGGGTCACCGCGTTTTGCACGTCGTTCCTGCCACCGGTCCCACAGGCCCAAAACGCCATCGGGTGAAAAGAACACGATGGCCAGGAAGCCGAGCCCGATTAGCAGGTTGAACCGTTCTGCCGATAACCCGACCGAGAACAGAAAGTCCGGGGCAAAGGTGCTCAGGACCACATAAATGATTGCGCCGATGAAAGCGCCAATCGGGCGGCCAATACCGCCGATAACGGCAATGACGAGGATGTCGATGACGGCCGGAATGCCGGCGGTCCCCGGGGCGACCTGAGCATTCTGCCAAACCAGCAAAATGCCCCCAACAGCGGCGATGATGCTGGCAAAGGTATAGGCCGCAATGCGGTGCGCCACGACGTTGTAGCCTAGCGCAGCCATGCGCCGTGGATTGTCACGAATGCCTTGCAGGACAAGACCAAACGGTGCCCGCGATACATACACCACGGCCAGATATGCGAGCGTCGCGCAGCCGAGCGTGAGATAGTAGAACGGCATCGGAGCACGCCAATCGACCCCGAACAACTGAGGTGGCACCACCAGGTTGAACCCGGTGTAGCCATTGAAAATGCCGTAGTTCTGCCGGGTGAAGTAGAAGAACGCGGAGGCGATCGCCAGCGTAATCATGATGGTGTAGATGCCCTCGGTGCGGACAGCCAAAGCGCCGACGAGCGTGCCAAAGATGGTGGCAATCAAGATTGCGAGTGGCAGGTAGACCCACCAGGGCATGCCGAGCGAAAGGTCCGAGATGCCGGAAAAACCGAAGATGGCCACCATGTAACCGGCCATCGCTGCCACGGACATTTGGATGAGGCTGACCATGCCGCCATAGCCGGCCAGGAACATCAAAGACAGCGCGATCATGCCTAGGATGAAGGTCCAGCCGAATACCTGGAAGAGAATGAAATCGTTGGCGACAGCGGGCATGAACAGCATGATGACCGCAAGCACCCACCAGCCAGGCGCAATGTTTTCATACCAACTGCGCGTTGGCGCGTCGGAACTAGAGGCGTGATCAGGGTTCTCGATGACAGCCATTGGTCAGCGCGCGCTCCCCAAAAGCCCCTGGGGACGGAAGGCGAGAACCAAGGCCATGATCAAGAAGGTGAAGACGACCGAGTAGGTTGGCGCGTAGACCAACCCGAGTTGTTCGGAGAGGCCGATGACCAGCGCTCCGATAGCAGCGCCGGGAATGGAGCCCATGCCCCCAACAATGACGACGACCAGCGACGCCAGCAAAAAGCGCGTATCCTCGCCGGGACTAAGGGATTGAAAGGTGCCGCCGACAATGCCGGCAATTCCGGCAAGGCCAGCGCCGAATGCAAACACCGCCAGGAAGATGTACTGGATGCGTACACCCGATGCCGCAAGCATCTCGCGGTCGTCCACGCCAGCGCGCACGAACATGCCAAGACGGGTTCGGTTGAGCAGAAGCCACATGCCGATGCCGATCACGATAGCGGCAAGCAGAATGGCCATACGGACCGCAGGGTATCGCAGATAGACGATTTCGCCGCTGTCTCTGATCGATGAGATGATGGGCAGGGTCATCGGCCCGGAAAGCCAGTCCGGCGCAAAAATCGTGTAGCTTTGGCCGCCCCAGTACCAGAGCATCAGGTCCGCAAGCACGACTGACAGGCCAATGGTCACCATCGTCTGGCGCAGGTCCTCACCGTCCATACGGCGAAAGACTTGATGCTGCAAAACGATGCCGACCAGGGCAACAATGATGAAAACCACGGGGAAGGCGATAAGCCAGGAGCCGGTGAACTCTGAGATTTCAAACCCCAGATATCCTCCCAGAAGATAGAGGGATCCATGGGCCAGATTGACGTTGCGCATCAGGCCAAAAATGAGCGTGAAGCCTGATGCCACCAGGAAATACAGCGCGCCAAGCGTCACTCCGCCAAAGATGGCGTTGAGGAAAATGCGCTTGCGGCCTAGCGTCTCCTCCATCTCCGCTGACCATGGCGCGAAGATCAGCCAGAGGAAAACCGCTGCTGCCAAAACGATGATAAATGTCCAGACAGGATGTCGGGATGCGAATCTAGCCATCAAACAGCACTGCTCCTTTGACCGCAGAAGCTAACGCCCAGCAGGTGATCTGCGCATACCCCACAGTCTGTTCATTGCGCCGAAGGTCCGCAAAATTTGGTCGGCTCGCCGCTTCGGCGCGGTGCTCAGGTCCCAGAATGGTCGTCGGCCGACGCTGCCTAAACAGCGAGGGCGCTCTCAATGGACTGCACGCTGCGGCGGTAGTTGGATGGCGGAACCACGCCATTGGAAATGAAGAAACGTGAGAAACTCGTCTGGCTGGAAAAGCCCAGATCATACCCAATGTCAGCCACCGGCGCCTGGGTTGCGCTGAGCTGTTCAATGGCGCGCTCCATGCGCAGCGCATTGAGATAAAGGTTGGGTGTCAAGCCGATCTGGGTCCGGAAAAGCTTGAAGAAATGCGGTCTCGAAAGACCGACTTCGCGGGCGATATGGTTGAGCTCAAGTTCCTTGCCGATGGCGCTTTGCATTAGGCGGACAGCATTGCGGATACGAAAGTCCCGACCGACCGTATCCGGGCCGGTAAACGCGGCGCCACGTTCCGTCCACTGCCAAGACTGGTCATAGGCCGCCTGGGTGAGCGTGCAGAGCCGGTCTTCCAAGAGCGGGTCATCCCGGTCATGGTCGAGCATCACGTGGGCGGTTTCGGCAACCAGGCGAGCCAGATAATCCGTCACCTCGATCCCGCTGCGGCCAAACTGCATGGACGCCGACACCTGCCGGGCGGCTTCCAAAAACCAGCCGGGGCGAATGTACAGAACCAACGCCAGCGTTGGTTCACGCGTCGAAACAGGTTGGTAGTAATGGGCTTGCCACGGACTGACAGCGGCTGCCTGCCCGGGGGACATTGGGTAGACTTTGTCCTCGACCACCATCTGCCCCGGCGGTCCGGCAACATGAAAGACCAGATGTCCTTCCCGGTGCCCGTGCGGCGTCATCTTGCGGTCCATCGCGTATAGACACACGCGACCAAATGCACCGTGAAAAACGGCGATTGCGTTACTCATCGTTTCCACCCCGACGGTATTCTTTTGATACCTTTGGTTTTAAGTAGAGTTCCGCAGTTCAACAGCATGGTCAAGCTGCAGTGCGGCAAGTGGTTTTGGGCTATGGTGTTTGTGCCGTTGATCAAAGCGCTTGTCTCAGCAGATCACGATAGTCATCGTGCGTGGCATGGCGCGGATTGGTGAGGTTTGCAGGATCGGCCGCGGCCCGGCGTGCGACACTGTCCAACTGATCTTCATTCAGGTGCAGGCTCGCCAAACGTCCGGGCAGACCAAGTCGCTTTCCCATCTGTGACAAGCCATCTGCGACGTGGCTGTCATCGGGCAATTCTAAAGCGCGCGATATGAGCGCGTACCGTTCTCCAACCGCCGGTGCATTGAATGCCAAAACGGGTGGAACCATGGCTGGGTAGAACCTGCCATGGGTCCCTGTTTCCACGCCCTCATCCTGCGTTGCGCGCGCCAGCGCTTCCGCGCCTCCAAACCCCTTTTGTGCCGCAAGCCCTGCATTGAGCGCCACAGCAAGCAATTCCCGGTGGGCGTTCAGATCATTGTCTTCAAAAACCGCCCGTTCCAGGTGGAGGCCGGAGCGGCGCATTCCCTCAAGCGCAATGCCGTCTGCCGGAGGGTTGTAAGCGGTGGCCAGGAAGGCCTCCACGCAGTTCACCAATGCTTTGAAGCCGTGCGCTGCGAGCACGTCCTTGGACGTTCCGAGTGTCATGGTGGGGTCGCAGAGAATGGCGGCTGGGAGCGTAGGCTGCTTGCGCTGCGGAAGTCTCTGGGTAAAGCCAGGCATGTGTACGGGCCCAAGACCAACACTGGAGACAGTCGTCGGCACGGTTATGATGGCTGGGCGCCGCGACGGTTCTGACGTCCCTGCCAGAAGCCGGCCAAAGTCCATCACCGTTTTGCCGCCAATGCAGACGACGGAGTCACAGCCGGCAAGCCGCAGCACCTCGCCGGCGGCCTGTAGCCTGGATGCCGCATCTTGGTCGCTGAGCTTGGGAAAATCGGTATGGTTGCAGGTGGCTGGTAGCGCGGCGTGGACACGATCGAGAACAGCGCCAAGGCCGGCATCCTCATCCATCAAGAGAAGAGGGCGGCTGCTGGAGACCCTGAGCAGCGCTTCGGGCAGTGCATCTTCCAAAACGCCGTCAGCGAAGTGCACCCGCGTCAGGAACGTAATCAACGACATGCGCAGTCCCTCTTGGTGGGGTGTCTGTTTGTCGGTCGGGGTTGGCATCTGGTCAGATGCCAACCCTCACGTTCAGAAAGGGGATATGCGGTGTTTAGATACGAGCGTTTGCAAAAGTGCTTGCCGCCCGCCGCCATTGGTTCCGTTGATCGCGCCAACCACTGAGAAGATGAGAAGGCGCGATCATGCTCAGTCTTGTCGTGGTTTGCCCGCGTCGGACTAGCCAGCACCACCCAGTGCCGCGCAGTCCGGCGTGTCGCGAGAGGGTAAGCCCATGGCGCGGAACTCTTCTGGGGTCATGCCCAGGGTTTGGTTCACGCCTTCGCGCGTTGCGACAAGTTGGTTGGTGAGGCCACCTTCGCCATCTTCAACCACTTCGTTGATGAAGACGGTGCCGGTTGCCTGGCGGTTTTCGTTCAGCTCAACGACGCCGAGCGGTGTTTCCAGTGACAGGCCGCCAAGCGCAGCTTGGAACGCCTGCGCGTCGCTGATGTCGCCATCCACTTCTTCGATGGCTGCAATCGCCGCAAGCGCAGCAACATAGTAGCCAACACCGAACAGAGATGGTGCAGGGAAGCGCTCATCTTCTGGGAAGGCCGCTTGATAACGCGCGACATAGCTTGTCCAAGCTTCGTCCGTGTTGTCGACGGCAAGCGGACCGGATGTCGGCGTACCAATCAGCGCGTCTTTGGCACGGCCACGCGACGTCAGCACAGTTTGGTCGGCCATGATGGTGCCACCGATCAGGTTGGTTTCAGAACCAGCCTGTTGGTACTGGTTGAGGAAGTTGATGGCATCCGTGCCACCGACGCCCAGATAGATCGCATCAACGTCATCAGGTAGGGCTGCAATCACGCCGCCAAAGTCCGACGAGCCAAGCGGAACCCAGAACCGCTCAGCGATCTCGCCACCAGAGCGGCAGAAGTCCACAGCAAAGCCCAGGAAGTTCGTGTAGCCAAACGAATAGTCCGCGGCGACAGTCGCTACGCGTGTCCAGCCTTTTTCCTCAACCACGTAGGAGCCAAGGCCAGCGCCCCATTGAGCGCCATCGAGGTTGAAGCGGAAGAAGTTTTCAGCTGGATCAACCCAGGTGGTTTCAAGTGCACCGGAGATGCCATTGATGATGGTCACGTCCGGCACGGTCTTGGCGTAGTCGCGTAGCGCAATGCCTTCAGAACCGGAAAGCGGCCCTAGGATGATGTCTACATTGTCCTGCTCGACCAACTTGCGTGCCTGGCGAACAGCTGTGTCAGGCGTGGTGTCGGATGGAGCCACCACATATTCGATGGTCCGGCCCGCAACCTCGAAGCCGGCTTCTTCCAAAGCCATTTCGACATTGCGCACACCGTCTGCGCCGCCTTCGGCAAATGCGCCTTCCAGAGCTACGAGAATGCCGATGCGGATCGGCTCATCTTGGGTAAAAGCAGTTGATGGGATGGCGACCGATGCCGCCAACGCTGCCATTACGAGCACCTTCTTCATGGGTTTCTCCCTATGCAGATGCGCAGGCTCTTTGTCTTCTGCGGTTGCCGAGTCCGCCGCCTGCACGAAGCGTTCGTCAACACAGCAGGGAGCCTATCCACGCGTTCTGGCTAGGACGAGCACCTACGGTTTGGCCCAATACCCTAGGGTCTGTTTTTTTGGCCCGCCAAAGCGGGCTTAGCGCACATCGTTTGGAAGAAGGCTGGGGGGCATATCCTGATAACAGACCGGTCGGAGCCACCGCCGTATGGAAAAAGTGCCAACAGACGTTGCGCCGAAATTGGTCGATGCCGGGTAGGGGCCGCCGTGCACCATGGCATCAGCCACTTCTACGCCGGTTGGAAAGCCGTTGGCGAGCAATCGCCCTGCTTTGCTTGTCAGGATGGGTAGAAGCGCGCGGGCAATGTCAGCGTCCGCATCGTCGACTTGCAAGGTGCACGTCAATTGCCCTTCAAGGCTTCTGGCAATTTCAATCATCTGGCCAGTGCTTTCAGCGCGCACGATGAGACCCATCGGACCAAAGACCTCGTGTGCAAGCGTCGGATTGGCCAGCCAGTCGGCTGCGGACACTTGATAAAGATCGGCAATCGCTCGGCGTCCCGGACAATTCCTGGACAGGACTTCGCTCACTCCAACAGACTGGGCGATGCGGTTGCGACCATCGACGTAAGCCTGTGAAATGCTGTCCGTCAGCATGGTTTGGGGGCCGGTTTCTGCCAAGGCTGCTCTTGTTGAAGCCACCAGATCATCTGCATCTTGGCCATCAGGCACCACAGCGATCCCCGGATTGGTGCAAAACTGGCCAGCGCCGAGAGTTAGTGAGGCGGCCCATCCCTTGCCGATGTCTGCAGATCTGTTGGCCAGCGCTCGGGGGAGGACGAACATGGGGTTGACCGATCCCAGTTCGCCGAAAAAGGGAATTGGGTCAGGGCGTGCGGCACACAGATCGAACAGGGCCCTGCCACCTGTCAGCGATCCGGTGAAGCCGACAGCTCGGATCAATGGGTGTTTGACGAGTGCTTCGCCAACATCGCGAGATCCACCTTGAACCAGCGAGAAGACGCCTGGGTGAAGCCCATGGGCTGCGATGGCTGCATCGATTGCCTGGGCAACGATCTCGCCGGTGCCTGGGTGGGCGCCATGGCCTTTGGCCACCACCGGGCACCCAGCTGCAAGGGCAGACGCGGTGTCGCCGCCAGCGACCGAAAACGCCAGGGGGAAGTTCGAAGCGCCGAACACGCCGACTGGTCCGGTTGGCACCTGCATGACCCGCAGATCGGGACGAGGCAACGGTTTGCGATCCGGTAGGGCGTTGTCGCGGCGGATATCAAGATAATCGCCTTTCTCGATGTGGTCGGCGAACAATCGAAGCTGGCCAACAGTGCGCCCTCGCTCTCCGACCAAACGAGCGTCTGGCAGGCCGGTTTCCTTGGTCCCAATGGCCGTGATCGCATCGCCACGTGCATCGATTTCTGAGGCCACCGTGCGCAGGAAGGCGGCGCGTTGGCTGCGCGGCAGTTCGCTGTAGCTCCAAAAGGCTTCTTCGGCTGCCCGCACGGCTTGATCGACAAGGTCACTGCTTCCGACAGCAAATTCGTCGGCAGATCCTTCAACTGGTTCGTTTTCAAAGTGATCCGTTGAGTCGACCCAAGCCCCGGCGATGAGATGTTTTCCATGCAGCACGATGTGAGGTCCTTGTTTTGCTGATCAGCGCATTGAACTCGGTCGCACTGCAACCGATTGGTTCATCAGCGCGCCAGCTCAGATGTCGAAAGTTGAGATGTCGGGTAAATTGATTGCGACGTTCTTGGCGGTCGCCATCATTGGTCGATCGATCACCGTATGAACCGATCAACATAGCCTTCGCCTAAACCGACCTCTGCATAGTGCCGGCGGCAAAGATCGATCTTTGTGAACACGTCTTCGTATCCCAAGACCTCGCCATAAGGGTCGACGTAGCACATCACGCCGTTCACCTGAAAATAGGTGATCATCTCGTCCACCCCGTCCGGAACGATCAGCGTGTGGGTCTCGCCCGGCGGCTCATAAACATAGGCCCCGGGTGTGGCTTCCCAATCATGTTCAAGATAGTGCCAGCGACCTTTCAGCACCCAGCCGTGCACCGCTTGCGGATGGCGGTGGCGGGAAAGAACACCGGATTTGGTGACCTTCAACAGGTTCATCCAGTAGCCCTGAGAACGGCTTAGGCATAACGGTCGGAACCAGACATTTGGTGCTTGGGGCACCCAGACCCGCTCGTCCTGGGGGATGCCATCCGGGACGACAATTTCCGCCAAGGCGTCCTGCGGAAAGGGCAGCTGGTAGGGCGTTCTTGGATCTTCATCTCTTTTTTGAAGGGGCATCGATACCTCACAAGATAGGCCTTGTACGCATAAGCCTTACATGGCGCTGTACCCGCCATCGACGGGGTAGGTCGCACCAGTCACAAACCGTGCCTTGTCGGAGAGCAACCACACAACGAGCTCTCCAACTTCTTCTGTTTTGCCCCAGCGCTTCATGGGAGTGCGCCCAACGATTGGGTCATTGCGCGCCGGATCGCTTTGCAGAGTCTCGGTCAAGGGCGTGTCGATCCAACCTGGGGCAACGGCGTTCACTCGGATCCCATCAGCAGCCCATTTGCCCGCCAGGGCTTTGGTGAGTTGCATCACACCGCCCTTGGATGCCGAATAGGCTGGGACCAGCGGTCCGCCAAAGTAGCTCAGCATGGATGCTGTGTTGACGATGGCTCCCTGTGACGACCTGGCCAGTAGCGGGAAGGCCGCAAGGCAGGCGCGCATTGTTCCAGTCAAGTTGATGTCGATGACGCGTTGAAACGTCTCGATCTCATACTCGCGTTCACGCATAAGCACGCCCGCGCAGTTCACCAACCCATCAAGGGCAGGAAGGTCGGCAAACAAGGCATCGACGTCAGCTTGCCGCGTTACGTCCAGCTGTACTGTCGAAGCATTGGGCTGTTCGGCCTTGAATGCAGACACCTCGGCGTCCGACACGCCGGTTGCGGTGACCTTCCAACCATCGCGCTGGAGCGTGGCAACCACGCCAGCGCCAATTCCGCTGGTGCCGCCCACGACGACCGCATGCTTCATGTTCATACCCTTCTCGACGGGTAACTTGCTAACCTTTGCACGAGACCTGCCGGATGATGTGTATCTTTGCGTCTGAAAATCGTGTCGTCGCCGAGCGGAGTTCCTCCGACAGTGGCCGTGGTAGACGGCCGTGAAATCGGAAATTTCGTCTGGGTGTCGTGCGCGCTTAAGAAAAGGGCGCGGGCCCTTGGGCGCGCCCGGCCATCCCCAACACCCAAGCCCCCAC
>JBCDHR010000013.1:0-32715 GCA_038749715.1 Pseudomonadota bacterium | reverse complement strand
GGGCGCTGGCCACCGATGCCGATATCCTGCTGATGGATGAAGCGTTCTCTGCGCTTGATCCGCTCATCCGATCGCAGATGCAGGACCAACTTGTTGATCTGCAGGACCAGTTCAAGAAAACGATTGTCTTCATCACCCATGATCTCGATGAAGCGCTGAAAATCGGCGATAAGATTGCGATCCTCAAGGATGGCGTTCTCAGCCAGGTGGGCACGCCAGCCGAGATCCTGATGCATCCGGCTGACGATTACGTTGCCGACTTTGTGCGGGATGTGAACCGTGCCCGTGTTCTGACGGTGGATGTCGTCACCCAGCCACCAAAACTGCGTCTAACCGATGAAAACCTTCAGAATGCCCTCGATGCCATGCGCAGTTCGGGCGAGGATGTGGGCTATGTTGTCGGGCCGACTGGCAGCTATCTGGGCCTTGTGACAGAGGACAAGCTGGCCATGCGGTGGCCTCGTCCAACCATAGTTCGCTCGCCGACCTGGCCGACGAAAGCCACCAGGTCGATGCCTCAAGTTCCATCGAAGAGGTGCTTCCAGCGGTTCTCGATACCGATCATCCGGTGCCGGTGATCAGCAATGAGGGCGAACTGACCGGCGTTGTTTATGCAGACAAGGTGGGTAGCATCTTGTCGCCAAGCGCGGTGCACACTGAATCCAATGACAATGAGGCGCTGGATGATGGCGCTGCTGATGATGCCCAGCCGTCCGACCAGGCTGCTGAACCGGATGCGCTGGAAAGCGAAAGCCGAAACGAAAATGGGCCTGGCAACAACATCATGGCTACCTCAGAGGGAGATGAGGCTGCCTCTGAGGATGATGATGACCGCGACGCCGACAAGCTGCCGGACGATCAAGCATCCGAGCAGCAAAAAACCGGCTAAACGGATCATCAACGGCTTGAGCATCCTGCGTGTTGCCAGGCGGCGGCATCGCTCCTAAGAGAGCGCAATGAGCAACGATCCGCAGTTTCACATGATCCATGGCGCGGCACGTCCGGTTGCGCCCTTTTCCCATGCTGTTGAAGCCGATGGCTGGGTGCTGCTGACGGGTCAGATGCCAACCGATCCCGACGCGCCGGATGCACCCTTGCCGGACGGTATCGAGGCGCAAACGCATGCGGTAATGCGCAATCTGGAGATCGTGTTGGCCGGCCTGTCACTTGATCTTTCCCATGTTGTGCAGTGCCGCTGCTACCTCACGCAGTTTGAGCGTGACTATGCCGTGTTCAACTCCACCTATCAGACCTATTTTCCAGCGGACCGAAGGCCGGCGCGCACCACCATTGGTGTGACTGGCCTTGCCGTTGGGGCGCTGGTTGAGATCGATATGGTCGCTCGCCGCATCGGGGCGGAGGAAACCGGTCCTGTCCTGCCTCAGGTCGGTCAATGGTCGGAGCCTGGCGCCTGATGAAACGGCCTAAACCGCCATCGCTGGGTTCTAGCCGCCTGATTGCTAAGCTTTTTGCCGTGCTTGCCCTGTCCTGGCTTGTGGCAGCCGGGCCATCGCCGGCAATCGCGCAAACCGATACAGGTTCTGGAAACACCCCAGCGACCTCGGCTGATGTGACCTCCGTTGTCGAAGCGGAGGCGTCCGACGCGACCTCTTCAGACGAGGTGGTGCTGGAACCTGAACCGCTTGATGAAGAGACCGAGCGCCAGTTTTCAGTCTGGTCGTCGGTGCTTGATCTTGTTGAAGAAGATCTTGGGCTTGAGGTCATTTCACTCGATGCTCTGGGCCAGTTGCGTGACCAGACCGCCAACGTCCGCGGTGATTTGGGCGCTTTTTTGCAAGAGCTGTCGCCCCGCCTAGAAGAGGCGCGCACGCTTCTGGAAGGCCTGACGACCGAGACGGAAACCTTGGTTGAAACGCCGGAAATCCAGGCGCAACGGCAGCTCATCCTCAACCTTGAAGCGCGGTCCCAGCCAGCACAGTTGCTGCTTGGCCGTGCGACCAATCTGATCGACCGGGTCACGCAGCGGCGTGCTTCTGTGTTTGCCGACCAGTTGTTCTCGCGCACCTCATCATTGGTCGACCCACAGCTTTGGCAGGATGGCCTGCGTGATTTGCCATCAACGGTCAGCGCCTTCACCAATCTGGTTCGCCAAAGCTATGTCAGCGTGCGGGACCGGGCCACTCGCTCCGCTCTGGTCGGCTTGGCCGCGCTGTTTGTTGGTCTTCTGGTACTGGCCGTGCCACTTCGGCGTGTTGCGCTGCGCCGTGTGGCGCGCGCTCCCGAACGCACACCTAAGCCGCTGGAAAGAGTGTTCGCGGCAATCCGGCTGATCGTTATCAGTGCCGGTGTGCCGGCCATCGGGTTTGCGCTGCTGCGCGTCGCGCTCGACAGCGTTGGCGGGCTTTCGTTGCGTGCCACACATCTGTTTGACGCTGTTGCCCTAAACGTCGTCCTTTACTTCCTCATCAGCGGTATCATCGGTGCGCTGTTGGCGCCCGGACGGCCAACGTGGCGCATGGTGCCGGTGGCTGACGCCCAAGCGGGCCGGGCTGCAAGATACTTCCGCCTGGCGGCTTTCGCTTATGCCGCCGGAGAGCTTTTGCGCACGCTGGCCGCTGTCTTCATCGCGCCCCTACCAGTGTTGCAGCTGGCCGAAGCGGTGCCGGTGCTGGTGGCAGCGCTGGCCATACTGGGCGGCACGCGTGCCCTGCTGCGCGGGTTGGAGCATCCCGACGAAGAAGATCGCAAACCGCTGGTTCAGATCATCTGGCGTTGGACGATCCCCATCGCCGCGCTTTCAGCGTTTGCGGTTATGGGCGCGCAGCTTCTTGGTTTTCTGGCCTTTGCGGCGTTTCTGGTGGACCGGTTGGTCTGGACCTCGGTTGTGCTGGTGGTGCTCCATCTGGGCTCCAACTTGGTCGAGCATGCCACAAATGCTGCCTTTCAGGGCAATGAGCGCACGGCCGGGTGGGCCAAGAGCAACATCGGCCTAACCGCCAACGGTATGGGGCAGTTCGGCGTGCTTCTGTCGGGCGCCATCAAGCTGTTTCTGCTGCTTTCTGCCGCCTCGCTGATCATCGCCCCTTTCGGCGTGGAGACCGGGCGCTTCACCGACATTTTTGGCCAGGTCTTCACCGGAATTGAAATTGGTGGCTTCTCCTTCTCGCTCTCGTCCGTCCTGATCGCCCTGGCGCTGATTTTTGTCGGCATCGTCGTCACACGCGGCGTGCAGGGTTGGCTTGAGAACCGGTACCTGCCGCAGACCTCCATCGATGTCGGCCTGAAATCCTCCATTCGTACCGCCGTTGGCTATACTGGCGTTATCATCGCGGCGGTGATTGGCCTTTCCTATCTGGGGCTCAATCTTGAAAATGTAGCGCTGGTTGCCGGTGCTCTCTCAGTCGGTATCGGTTTTGGCCTGCAATCGATCGTGTCGAACTTCGTGTCCGGGCTCATTCTGCTTGCCGAGCGTCCTTTTAAGGCCGGTGACTGGATTGTGGTTGGCGAGGAGCAGGGCATCGTCAAACGCATCAATGTGCGGGCGACGGAGATTCAGACTTTTGACCGGGCAACGGTACTCATCCCGAACTCTGACTTCATTGCCGGCACGGTGAAGAACAGGGTCCATCGCGACACGCTGGGACGTATCGATATCCCGGTGGGTGTCGGCTATGACAGTGATCCCGAGCAGGTGAAAGCGATCCTGCTGGAGGTCGCCAACGCCCACGAGATGACGCTGAGCTATCCTGAACCGGCGGCCTTCTTCATCGAGTTTGGCGCCAGCTCGCTCGATTTCATGCTGTTTGCCTATCTTGCCGATGTCGGCAATGGCTATGGCGTGCGCTCCGACATCCGCTTCGAGATCTTTCGGCGCTTCAAGGAAGAGGGCATCGAAATTCCGTTCGCCCAGTCGGATGTGACGATCCGAAATTTGGACAGTGTGATGGAGGTTCTTGCCAAGGCTGGCGTCGCACCGCCCGAAGGGCTGGGCGGATCGGCACCGACCAGCGCGACCGGCGACGGCCCGGACCGCACGGCGATGACCGCTGGCGGTGTCACGACCGTTCCGGCACCTGCGCCTTTGGCAAAATCGTCCCCGCCCAGGAACGAGCGACCAGAAGACCCAGCTTCAGATGAGACCGGCGAAGACGGGCCGCTGGGCAGGGACTAGAGTGATCCTATGCAGTTCGATTTAAAAGGGCGTTACGAGGATGTGCGCTCACGCTTTCGCTGGGTGGTGCCTGACCGGCTTAACATGGGCGCGCAGATCGCTGATGCGCCTGCAGCCGCCAACCCCGATGCGCCGGCGATCCTTGATGGCAACACTGGCGAGGCCACGTCCTTTGGCGTCGTTGTGGATGAGGCGGCGCGTCTTTCCGGCGCGTTGCTGGCGCTGGGCGCCCGGCGCGGTGAACGGGTTGCGGTGATCGCACCGCAGGGCGAGCGTACGCTTATCGTCCAGGCTGCGATCTTGCGGCTCGGCCTGGTGAGTGTTCCCCTGTCGGAACGATATGGCCGCGATGCGCTGGCCCATCGCATGCGCGATTCCGGTGCGCGGTTTGCCTTTGTCTCCGCGCAAGGGCTGGCGGGGCTTGCTGCCATTGAGGGCGGGCTGACCGATCTTGAGCACATCATTTGTCTGGACGGTTCGTCCGGTGGGGCACTCGGCTATCGGGATGTACTTGCTGATAAGGGCGATGCCGTGCCGGCGGTTGACACCGGGCCAGATGATCCCGCCTTGATGATCTACACATCCGGGACAACCGGTGCCGCCAAGGGCGCGCTGCATGGTCACCGCGTGCTTTGGGGCCACGGACCGGGGTTTTTGTTTGCTCATAGCGGCGGCGTGTCGCCTGATAATCTGTTCTACACACCGGCGGACTGGGCCTGGGCAGGCGGTCTTTTGAACCTGCTGTTCCCGGCGCTTGCCCATGGTTGTCCGGTCGTGGCTTGGCCAAAATCCGGGCGGTTTGACCCTTCTGCCACCGTTGCGATGATGGCTGCGCACCGGGTGAGCCATGTCTTCATCCCGCCAACGGCGCTGAAGATGATCCGCGCGGAGTGCAGCGTTGATCAGGTGGCTGGTGTCGGGTTGCGGTCGGTGATGTCGGCAGGCGAAGCGCTGGGGCGGGAGACCTATGTGTGGGCGCAAGAGGCGCTCGGTTTTGCGATCTCTGAGGCCTATGGGCAGACGGAGTGCAACCTCATTTTGGGGTCATCTGAGCACCATGGGGTCACCCGCGCTGGAGCCACGGGCGTTCCGGTGCCCGGTCATGATGTGGTGATCGTGCGCGAGGATGGTACGGAAACCTCCGACGGTGAGACCGGCGAGATCGCCGTTCGTATGCCCGACCCGGTTGCCTTTCTGGGCTATTGGAAGGCCGAAGCGGCGACGACGCGCAAGTTTCTTCACTCTCCAACGCTGGGTCAGCTTTTGATGACCGGCGATATGGCTGAGCGCGATGCGGATGGCTTCATCTGGTTTCTGGGCCGTGATGATGATGTCATCACCTCATCCGGGCATCGGATTGGTCCCGGTGAGATCGAGGACTGTCTGACGGCCCATCCCGCGGTGGCGATGGCGGCGGTGATCGGCGTACCGGACGCTCTGCGCACCGAGATCGTACGGGCCTTTGTGGTGCTGCGCGATGGCTTTGAACCATCAAACGCACTGGCCGAAACGTTGCGCCAGCATGTGCGCGGATCATTGGCTGCGCATGAGTATCCTCGCGACATTCGGTTTGTGGAGAGCTTGCCGATGACGACCACCGGCAAGATCATCCGGCGGCTGTTGAAGGGAGAAGCCTAACGCCTTTTGCGCAGGGCTTTGCGTAGCATGTCGCGGCCAGATTTGGCCGCGGTCACTGCTTTCAGCCGCGCCCGCTCGGCCATCAGGATGGACCCGAACGCCGTGCTGCCACCGGGCTGAAGATCGACCAGAACATCAGCCAGGTGCCAGCGTTGGCGCCATAGGCGGTTGGCGATCATACTGTCAGGGCTGGCAAGACTGTCCAACGTGAAGCTTGTTGCCGCATTGCGCGCTTGGTCCAAGACCAGCTCAGTAAAGTCGTAAAGCATCACCGTGCCTGGTGCATGGGCTGCGTAGCGCTCGTCATAGGCAACCTTCCAGATCATCCAGATGGGGTCTGCGGCTGGTCCGTCGCGCAGGATGAGCGCGCCAGCAATGGGCTGATTGTCAAGCAAGGTGAAATCGATGCGGACGCGTCCTTGCTTGGACAAGGCCGAAACGCTTTGGCGCACAAAAGCATCGTGACCAACGCTCATGAGCGCTGTCCCGGCTTTTGCCTTCCAACCAGAAGCTTCCAGGGCGAGAAAAGCATCAAGCGCCTTGTCCAGCGCCGTGCCTGCTGTCGCTGTATGATGCGTCAGCGATCCCAAAGCATTCAGCTTGCGCCTGCTCGCGCGAATCGAGCGAGCACTTTTTTTGCCCGTCATGGCCGGCAGATCGGCGCCGAGTCGATCCAAATGCCTGATGCCGGCCCGGTCATACTCTTGCAAGATGGTGTAGCGCCGGCCAGTCTCCTCAAGCCAGGTGCGAAAAATCAGCCAGAACGGACCGTCGGTGCGCAGGCGCGGCATGAGAAGCACGGATCGACCGCGAAAGGTTCCCGTGATCGCTGAGGCCAGTCGTTCCAGATCAGCTTGCGGATTTGCCTCTGTGATCTGTGGCAGGCCAACCATGGAATAGGGGTGGTGCCAAACCATCAAGGGCGTGGGGGTCGGCAACGGCCCATAACGACCGCTCGCCCGGTGAACGGGTACGCCCTGAAGTGTCACGACGCCGTCAGGCGCCAGGTGAGCCAAAGCTGCATCCAGCATGGGTGACTGGAAGAAAAGGTTTGGTTCCAGTGGTTCGCCCGGCGACGACGCAGACATCGCACCTGCTGGCAACGGCTTTCCTGTCACAAAGGGTGTGAGGCTGTTCATTCGGCCGGCGCGCCTTGAGCTGGCGGCACGGAGCGCAGTCTTCCGGCAAACGCGATGAAGCTTGTCACGCCCAGATACCGTCTGATCACCAAAACCAGAAGCAACGCCTCAAGCGCCATCGCGGTCGCGGTGGCGATGGCCGCGCCGATGAGGCCGATGGTTGGGATCAACACCAAGTTGAGCGTGAGGTTGACGGCGAACACGACGCCATAAATCCACGCCGCAGCGGTTTGCTTGTCGGCCATGGTCAGGATGCCTTCGGCAGGCCCGACAGAGGCGCGGATGACAACACCGACAAGCAGGATGGCAAGGAAGATCATGCCATTATCAAAACCTGCCCCGAACAGCGACAGGATCAACTCGCCGCTTATGGCGAGCATGGCGGCGATGGCAAGCGAGGGCCAGAAGGTCCACCGTAGCGCGTCGGCCAGCGTGTGGTCGAGCTGCACCCGGTCGCCGAGCGCGTGATACTCGGCAATCTTGTGCATGGTGGCCACGCGGATGGCGAAGGACACGAAGTGCATCAAGACAAGCGTTTTGGCGGCCGCATAGTAGACGGCGACCTGTTCAGGCGGAACGAACCAGCCGGCCACCATCACATCGGTATGCAGGATAAGGTAGACGAACCCTTCGACCAGAAACATGGGAAGCGCGGCCTTCAGCCAGGGGCTCACCGGGCCTTCCATCGGCCCCTTGCCGATTTTGTCCAGGACGCGCCGTCGGACGATGTAAAGCTGACCAAGTGCAGCAACCCATACGCCGACAATGGTCGCTGCCATTGCGCTTGATGCCGATGGCGTGACGCCGGCAAGCGTTAGCGCGATGAACACGGCCAGAATGAGCAAGGGCCGTACGATGAAGGCCGGCAGTGTCACCAGGATTGGCCAGTCAAAAGCCTGGGCGATGCCGTTCTGGTTATCGGCCAAGGTAAGTGCCGGCAGGCAGAAGGCCGCGAGAACAATGGGGATTACCAAGGCATTGTCGAACCAATGCGGCATGAGAAAGACCAGCCCGACGCCGGTGCCGGCAATCAGCGTGCACAGGCCAATGGTGATCAGCGGACCACGCACCATGACGGTACGCAGCTCGGCAATGCGCCCGGATTTGTGCAGTTCTGGAATGAAGCGCAGCAGGGCAACGGGGTAACCCAGACCGGCAAAGGCCCACAGAACAATCAACCACACCCAGATGATGGCGTAGATGCCATACTCATGAGCGCCCATCATGCGGGCGAGGATAACCTGACCGCCATAGGCCAGGACGGCGGCGAAAACGCGCAGGGCAAAGGTCAGCAGCGCGGCGCGGGCCGCAACCGAGCGTGCACCATCCCCCGACAGGGCCAGATCGACCTTTTCGGCGAACGGCAACACCTTCTCGCTAAGGTTGCGAGGAAGGCGATTTTCTAGGATCGATGCCAGAGACACTGCGTGTGGACCTATTCCAATTTGGAAAAAAGCTTAGCGTCCAAGGGCTTAAAACGGCGTTCGCTGTGATGGTTTATGGGGGTTTAAAGCTCCGGCTTAACACTTATTCAATATCGACCGCAGATGGTTGCTGCCGGCTAACGATTCAACTTACGCGGGTTTACCATGTTCAAACTGCTGTCCTCCCCGTCGATAAAATACCGCATCTTGCTTGCCAGCATGCTCCCCATGATTGTGCTCGCGGGCGTCACGGCATTCCTGCTTCACGGAGCATGGAACAAGGCCGGCAAGGCGAGCGATATGGCGCTCCTCCTCCACAAAGCCGAGGCCTTCAGTGATGTGCTGCATTCCTTGCAGCGCGAGCGTGGGAAAAGTGTTGGTTACGTCTACTCTGATGGCGAATCGTTCGCCGAAACGCTTCCGGAAATTCGTGCGGAGACGGATCGGCTCTACCATGAGGTGAACGAGATCCTCTTGACGATGTCGGACGTCATCGAGGACGCGTTTTCCTACCATGTCGACAAAGTCTTTCTCGATGAGGTGCGCATTAGCGAGATGCGTGCGCGTGTCGATGCTGGCACGGCGAATGTTGAAGAAATGGAATCGGTCTACACCGAGGCCATGCACCATTTGATCGTGGCCATTGAAGGGGTCGAGCATTTTGCCTCGGACGGCGAGATGACCACCCTTGTGGAAGCCTACATCGCCATGATCGAAGCCAAAGCGGCTGCCGGCCATGAACGGGCCGCAGGCGTGTACGGTTTCGGGCGCGGTGAATTCACCGAAGACGCTTATGCCAATATGCTTGTTTTGCAGGGCATGCAGGAAACTGACTTCATCAACTTTCATCGCCTTGCGTCTGCGGAAATGGAAGCGTTTTTTCAAGTGACCATGTCGGCTGATATCACCGAGCCCTTTGAGGTCTTGCGTGAGGTTGCCCGTTCTGCTCCCTTCGGTGGCAGCTTGGACGGGGTAACGAAGTTCGATTGGTTCGACGCTGCCAGCGACCGAATGGAAGCGCTTCGCCTGATTGAGCATGAGGTGCTTATCCAACTGGAAAATCTGGCCGACGCCGAAGAGGCGAGTGCCCTGCGCACCTTCTACATTGAAGCAGTTTTGATGCTGGTGATGATCGCTGGTGGACTGTGGCTTTCGATTGCGGTCTCATCCAACATCGTTCGCCGGGTGAATGGGCTTTCACAGTCGATGTCCAAGCTGGCTGAAGGCGATCTTGAGATCGACCTCTCGGCAGCTGAATCGACCGACGAAATTGGTGGCATGGCCAAGGCCGTTGTTGTGTTCCGCGACAATGCCATTGAGCGGGCGCGCTTGCGCGAGGAAGCTGATGTGGAGCGCAAGGCCCAGGCCGAACGCCAGCACCGGGTTGACGAGCTGGTCTCCGATTTCCGTGAGCAGTCCTCCGCCATGCTCGATCAGGTGGCCGAGAACACGCAATCCATGGGCGGTGCCGTGGATCGGCTTAACGAGTTGGCCGGAACATCGCGTGAGCAGGTGAGCGGCACCAGCTCGGCCTCCAACGTCGCATCTGACAATGTGCAGGCTGTGGCGGTTGCGACCGAAGAATTGGCCTCGTCCATTGAGGAAATTTCTCGCCAGGTCGTGCAGACCAACGAGATCGTCAACCAAGCAACCGATGCTGCCACGCATTCCAGCGAGAGCGTGACCCGCCTTGCTGAAGCGGCGCAGCAGATTGGCGATGTTGTTTCGCTCATTCAGGACATTGCCGAGCAGACCAACCTTCTGGCGCTCAACGCCACCATCGAGGCGGCACGCGCCGGCGAGATGGGCAAAGGCTTTGCTGTTGTTGCCAGCGAGGTGAAGAGCCTTGCCAACCAGACGGCGAAAGCGACTGAGGAAATCGCCAGCCAGGTCTCTGGTATTCAGGGCTCAACCAATGAGTCTGCTGAGGCTATTCGCGGCATCGCGGAAACCATGCGCGATGTGCAGACCTACACCAATGCCATCGCTGCGGCTGTTGAGGAGCAGGGTTCGGCGACGACCGAAATCTCGCGCAATGTCTCCGAGGCTGCCAACGGCACAGGCCATGTGGCCAATGCCATGGTCAGCATGAGCGAAGCTGTCGACGAGACCGGCCAATCAGCCGGTCTGGTGCAGGAGGCCTCCGGCAATGTGTCCGAGCAGACCAACCGGATGCGCTCACTGGTCGATCAGTTCCTGAAGGACGTCGCGGCCGCTTAAGGCGCTTAGCGTTCCGAATGCTCAGGCGGCGAACCCGCCTGATGCCATGTAAGCTTCTTCCTCGGGCGTGGAAACGCGCCCGAGGATTTTGTTTCTGTGGGGGAAACGGCCGAAGCGGCGGATCGCATCCATGTGCACCAGTGCATAATAGTAGGCGTTCTGGTTGTCGATTTCTCGGTAGAGATCGCAGCACAGGCTCTGAGCATCCATGTCCTCAGCGTGCATGTAAGGCAGATAGAAAAAGCCGCGCACCATGCCGAAATAGGCCTTGTCGAAGCGATTGGCGCGCACATGGTCCGCCAGTTTCAGCGCATCGCCATCACTGGAGAAAGCCTCAGGCGTGCCGCGATAGAGGTTGCGCGGTAGCTGATCCAGACACAGCATGAGCGCCAGCGCGGTGTGCGGCGCGTTCTTCCAATCGTCCAGCGTGCCGGCGCGCGCTTCGACAACTAGGTCGGCGAACCTGTCCTTGAGCAAGGCGTCGTTCTCATCGGACTGGCGGAACCAACCTTCTTCGCCCAGCGACCACCAGGCTTCCAAAAGATCGAAGGCACGGTCTGTCATTGTCGGAACTCCTAAGGTCGGTCGTTGGCAGCTTGGCGATGCCCCCATCTAGTGCCACAAGGGCCAGATGATCAAACCCCCGCCTGCAAGTCTTGCTGACATCAGCGAACCAGATCGGATTGTCGACTGTATCGGCCTTCAATGTCCTTTGCCGGTGCTTAAGGCGCGCAAAGCATTGCGTCAGCTGCGTCCGGGCCAATTGGTGCGGGTGGATAGCACCGATCCGGTCGCCATTCTGGATGTGCCAGCTATGGCGCGCGAGGATGGGCATCTGGTGCAGGACGTTGAGCGCGACGGCGATGTCGCGCGGTTTTTCATTCGCCGCGGTTCTGCTTAAAGCAGGCCTCGAACAGGCCCCGGACTTTTTCGGTTTGATCGGTGCGGGTGATGACCACGATCTCGCTGTGATCCGCTTTCAGCTTGCCGGCGATGTTGGCCGCGATGGGGCGGGGCGGATGCTGCAAGGGGCCGGCCGAGTGCACCGCCCAAGGGGATGACCCGGTTTCGTTTTTGATCCAGGCAAGGCCCTTCACGCGCAAAAGATCACCTGGAAAGTTCATGCCCAGCAGGTCCATCAGCATGGTGATGGTGCGCTGCTCCACCGGTTGTTCAGTTGAAAGGACGACCGAGTAGGCATGCTGATGACCATGATCGTGATCATGGTGATGACCGTGATCGTGATGGTCGTGATCATGTCCATGATGATGGTGCCCATCGCTTTGGCGGGCTGACACCGGCGATGCGCTGGTCGTGAATGCCTGGGCGAGTAGGCTGTCCAGCCATGCTGGGTCACTTGCCAGTTCATCGACTGTATTGATTGAGGCGTGCGGGTTGCGCGCGCTCAGGTCCTTGCGGCGTTGGGCCGTTTCATCCTCGGAAGCAAGGTCGGTTTTTGACAGGGCGAGCACATCGGCAACGGCAACTTGCGCGATGGCCTCCGGTGAGGCGTCGAGGCCTTCGGGTTCCTGAGCTGCATCGACGACCGTGACGATGCCGCCGACCAGATAGCGCAGCGACAAATAGGGATGGCGGGCAAAGGCGGCCAGAATGGGCGCCGGGTCGGCAAGGCCGGTTGTCTCAATCACCAGCTGCTCGAACGGCGCGATGCGGCCATTGTCGCGGGCGCGTAGCAAGTCTTCCAGCGTCGTGACAAGCGGGCCCTGCAAGGTGCAGCACAGGCAGCCGGACGTCAGTTCCTCAATCATCAGACCGCGCTCGCCGACATCGCTGCGTGCCTCATCGGCTTCCTGAAGGAACAGGCTATCGAGGCCGGCATCGCCGAACTCGTTGACGATCACCAGCGTGTCTTTCAGTGGCTCGGTTGCCAGCAGCCGGTTGAGAAAGGTCGTCTTGCCGGCGCCGAGAAAGCCCGACAGGACGAGCACCGGCATTCGGTCCGGGCGTTTTGGATCAGAAGTCATCGGCTTGGACGTCAGAAGGGCCGTGGTACGGGCGAGGGCACCGGGCGGTCGACCGCCCGGCCAACCGTCCTGGCGATGGCGCCGGGCGCGGCTTCAGCCACCTGCGGGTCAGGACCTGGCGCAAGCACGAGTGCTGTTACACCCGCTGGTGCGATCTGTCCGGGAAGCGCGGCGGCAAAATTGGTCGGGCGACTGTCCGGATTGGGGACCTGCCAGCGGCCAAGGCGCGCGACGGCCGGGCCTGTTGCACCGCCAAGGCTAAGGCGTACCGGCTCCGGTGGACGAATGATCGGTCCGAGGACGAGGTCCAGAACATCGACATCCGATGCGCCATCGCTTTCTCCGCCATTGGAGGACGGAAGAACAACGGCGCCGGCGTCGCCTGAAAAGGCGCTGGCGCTCGAGGATGCGCTAAAGGCTGGTGACGCGGTGCCGAACTGACCGGCAATTTCTTCAAGGCTCGGGCGAACCCGCGGACGCTGACAAACAATGGGCCGCATCCGGGTCGCTTCGGTTGCTTCCGATCCGGTGGGCAGAAACTCTGCCAGCGGAACGCCAGCAGGATCGCCGAAAAGGCCGCCGGACTGACGGAAACCATCATCGAGGAAATGCGCGGTTGCGGCGGCCCGTTCGATGCCTGACCGCGCGCCGAGTGTGACATTGATCAGCGTGCGCCCACCGCGCCGCGCACCGGCCACCAGGTTGAAGCCGGAATCGCAGATGTAGCCGGTCTTGAAACCAAAGGCGCCGCGATAGCGCTGCAGAAGAAGGTTGTGGTTTGTCCAGCGCGCCTGGCCGAGCCGCACCGCGCCCATGGAATAGAAATCATTGTGTTCAGGATAGTCGCGCATCAACGCCAACGTCAGGAGCGCCAGGTCATAGGCGGTGGTCACCTGTCCACGATCGGGCAGACCGTGCGGGTTGGTGAAGGTCGAGCGGCGCATGCCAAGCGCTGAGGCCAGTCGGTTCATCTCGTCGATGAAGGCGGGCTCGGATCCAGCGACGCTTTCGGCCAGCGCGACGGCGATGTCGTTGGCGCTCTTGACCATCAGAACACGCAGCGCGTTTTCCACCGTCAGGGTTTGACCGACGGCAAGGCCTGCTTTGGACGGCGGCTGCGCGGCAGCGTTCTCAGAAATCGTGACCGGCGAGAGCATGGTGATGCGGCCTTCGCGCACGGCCTGAAACACCACATAGGCGGTCATCAGCTTGGTTGTGGACGCTGGGTACCAGGCATCGAAGGCGCGGTTGGACGACAGAACGCGCATGGAGTCGACATCGATGGTGATGTTGGGGCCGTCATAGGGTCCCAGACCTGTCGACTGGGCGAGGGCAACGCGCGGAATGCTGAGGATCGCGATCAGGACGATCAAACAGACAATCGAACGCAGGACGGTCAAGGCGAAGGGTTTTGCGGTCGGCACGGCACACTCGCTTGGCGGATATCGAGCAAGCCGGTCGTGACCGCCGGGCGTGGCGACTCAACGCGGCCTTAATCTTCCATCACCCCGTTTCTAAACGATGTGGCGCAAGAATGGCAAAGCTAGAGTTTTGTGAGGTCTTCGCAACCGCTTTCCGCATCACTGCCTACCGATTTGGCTTTACCCGGGAATGACGAGCGTAATAAAAACTACGGATATGTTGGCTGAGGCGATGACAAGAATAAGCCCCGGCCGCATGGCGATAGACATGAGGGAGGAAAAACATGTCCGCACCCAAGACACCATCACGTCGTTCCGTTCTGGGCGCCGGCGTGCTCGCCGCCGCCATGGCGCTCGGCACGGCCAGCGTTCCGGCACAAGCGCAGGACGCGCAAGACTATCTGCTGGCCACCGCATCCACCGGCGGCACCTACTACCCAGTTGGCGTGGCGCTTTCGACGCTGATCAAGGTGCGTTTGCAGCCTTCCATGGGTATCAATGTTTCGGCCATCAACTCAGCTGGCTCCGGCGAGAACATTGCGCTTCTTCGCGACAACGAAGCCCAATTTGCCATCGTTCAAGGTCTGTTTGGCGCCTATGCGGCGACGGGTTCCGGCCCGCTTGCCGATGCTGGCCCGCAGGAAAGCCTGCGTTCGATCACCATGCTGTGGCCGAACGTCGAGCATTTCGTGATCCGCTCTGAAGATGTCGACACAGGCACGGTGACCGACATCGCTGCCCTGGCTGGTGAGCCCATGTCGATGGGCCGCCAGAACTCTGGCACAATCGGTTCCAACCGCACCATCCTGTCCGGCCTCGGCATGGACATGGAAGAGATGTTCGATCTCGTCTACATGGGCTATGGCCCGTCCGCCGACGCCCTGCAGAACGGCCAGATCGTGGGCATGTCGACCCCGGCCGGTGATCCGGTGGGTGCTGTGTCGCGTGCCTTTGCCGCCATGGGCGATGATATCACGCTGCTGGAGTTCACCGACGAGCAGGTTGCGTCTGCCAATGGCGACTTTGATCAGCTTTGGACGCCTTATGTGATCGATGCTGGAACCTATCCGGGTGTCGATGAGGATGTGAATACTATCGCGCAGCCGAACTTCCTGATGGTGCGTGACGATTTGCCGGAAGAAACGATCTACCAGATCACCAAGACGATCTATGAGAATCTGGGCTTCCTGCAGGGCATTCATCCGGTCACGGCGGCGATGAGCCTCGAGGCTGCTATTGCTGGCCTCCCTTTGCCGCTGCATCCCGGTGCGATCCGCTACTATGAAGAGCAAGGGATCGACGTTCCCGATCGTCTCAAAGCGGACATGTAAGCTCCGCCTATGTGACAGACGTTACGCCCCGCGCCGATGCCATCGGTGCGGGGTTTGGTTTTTTGCCGGACGCTTTACGTGCCGCCGGCAACGCAGCGGGGGGATGACATGGCGGACGCCATCAAGGTCGAAGAAGAAGAATCGCGCGAAGACGATCTGCGACCGCTTGATGCAGGTCTTTTGGGGCTGGTCTTTACCGGGCTGGCGCTCGCCGTATCGCTGTTTCACCTATACGCCAACTTTATCGGCACGCTGTCGACCTTCTGGCTGACGGGCATCCATTTTGCCGGCTTCGCCATGCTGGCAAGCCTGCGCTACCCCGCCCTTCGGCTGCGCGGCGAGAAAGCTCAGCGGGTGGTGCTCGCCTTCGACGTTGTTTTCGGTGTCGTTGTCTCTCTGGCCACCCTGCTCCTCATTGCCTCGGAAAACGCGATCTACGATCGCGGCGTGACGCTGGCACCGCAGGAATGGGTTTATGCCTTCATCGTTATCATCGGTGCGATTGAGCTAACCCGTCGTGCCACCGGCTTGATCATCCCGGGTCTTATCCTCATTGCACTAACCTACCCCGCCTTCTGGGGCAGCATGATCGAAGGCGTGTTCCGGTTCGGTGGGTTGTCGCTTGAGACGGTCATCTTCCGCACGATTTTCACTGATGAAGGTATGTTCGGTACCATTGCCAACATCTCAGCGACCTTCGTGTTCCTGTTCATTTTGTTCGGCGCCTTCCTGGTGCGCTCCGGCGCCGGGGAGTTCATTATCGATCTTGGCCGTGCCGTCGCCGGCAAGTTCATCGGAGGACCGGGCTATGTGGCGGTGTTTTCCTCAGGCCTGACGGGGACGATCTCCGGTTCTGCGGTCGCTAACACTGTCTCCACTGGGGTCATTACCATCCCGCTGATGAAGCGGTCGGGTTTCCCACCGCGCTTTGCCGCTGGCGTGGAGGCTGCTTCTTCCACCGGTGGTCAGTTGATGCCGCCGATCATGGGGGCAGGCGCCTTCGTGATGGCCAACTACACCCAGATCCCTTACCTCGACATCGTGGCCGTCAGCTTCCTGCCGGCGATGGTCTACTTTCTGTCGGTCGGCTTTTTCGTACGCATTGAAGCGAAGAAGCTGAACATGCAGATCGCCGACGAAGATGCACCCTCGGCCCTTGAGGTTTTGAAACGCGGTGGGCCGGCCTTCCTCATCCCCGTTGCAACGCTGATCGGGCTTTTGATTTACGGCTTCACGCCAGTGTTTGCTGCGATCTGGGCGATTGCCTCGGTGATTGTGGCGAGCTGGCTGACACCTAACCGCATGGGACCCAAAGAGATCATGGAAGCCCTGATCCTCGGCGCGAAAAATATGATCATGACCGGCGTGCTGCTGGTGGCCGTCGGCGCCATCGTCAATGTCATCGCGATGACCGGAATCGGTAACACGTTCTCGCTCATGATCTCCGAATGGGCCGGCGGAAACCTCATAATCGCCATCGCCCTCATCGCGCTTGCCTCGCTGGTCCTGGGTATGGGCCTGCCTGTAACGGCAGCCTACATCGTGCTCGCGACGCTCTCCGCGCCTGCCCTGCACGCCCTTATCCAGAACGCGCATCTTGTTCAGGCACTGGTGGACGGCACGGTCCCCGAGATCGCTCAGATGAGCTTCATGCTTGCCGATCCGTCCATCCTGCCGGCGCTCGCTGAGCCGATGGCGCGGGAGGATGCTGTGGCGCTGGTACAGGCGATGCCGCAGGAGCTCCTGTCGGTGGTCTATCCGCAGGTTCTCGATCCGGTGCTGATCACGACGGCGCTGCTCTCAGCCCACATGATCATCTTCTGGCTGAGCCAGGATTCCAACGTCACGCCGCCGGTTTGTTTGACGGCCTTCGCGGCTGCGGCGATCGCCAAAACGCGGCCCATGGCAACCGGCGTGATGAGTTGGAAGCTCGCCAAGGGCCTCTATCTGATGCCTGTTCTGTTTGCCTACACGAACTTTCTGGGCGGTGATTTCATGGAATCGCTCTTCATTTTCATGGCGGCGACGCTTGGGGTTTATGCTCTCGGCGCCGCCATTGAAGGTCACATGGAATACCCGCTCAATTGGCCGCTGCGCATTCTGACGGCGGTTTCCGGGGTCGCTCTCATGTGGCCAAACACGCCCTTGCTGGAGACGGCTGGCGCGCTGGTGGTGCTGGGCATTCTTTCTTGGACGATCAAGAAGGATAGAGAGCGGCAGGCGGTGGGATCCGGCGACGTTCAGGGCGGCTAGGCCGACCACCGCATCATTGCCCAACGCCCGGACGTGCGCAGGGCGCGGACGCCCTGGAACATCAAAAATCCAGCCGGTCCAAAAAGGAATGTGACGGGCAGGCACGGCACTACCATCCAGAAGCGCAGCCCGTCTTCCCGCGCCTTCCGGCAAATCCAGGCGCCGACCACAAGGTCGAAGGCGAGGAAGTGAACCCATCCTGCCATCAGCGCCTGGGGCTGAGAGAACAGTTCAACAATCGCCGCGAAGCTCCCAAATCCACCCTGCTCGGCGGGAAACACCAGCACCAGCACCACATAGCCGGCGGCCAGTATTGCTGGGATGATCAGCCCGGCAAGGCGCTCTGACCAGATCGGGATAAACGGCGAGACCAGCAAGGTTGCCCAGCCGACCATCGCCAGCATGCCGGCAAGCGAGAAAACAGTTTCGAAGTGCATGGTCCTGATCTTCAGCAATCTTGAAAAGAGCTGGATGGCCATCTATTGCAATATGCTTGCATATGCAAGCGATGCGGCCTATATTTCCACGATGACTGAGATCTGCACCACCAATGCCCTGCGCCTCTTGCAGGCTGCCGATGAGCTAAAAGCCAGGTTGGCCGGGGAATTCTCGTCCGTTCACGGTCTGTCGGTGAACGAGTTTTTCCTGTTGATGCATCTGGAAAAGGCGAGCCTCAATCGCCTGTCTCGCGTTGAATTGGCTAAGCGCATGCATGTCAGCGCCTCCACGGTCACCCGCATGGCTGCGCCCATGGAAAAGCTTGGATTGTTGGGTCGGCAGGTTGACGAACGCGATGCAAGGTTGGCCTTCGTTGTCCTTACCGAAGCCGGCAAGACCAAGCTGGACGAGACTCTGGCAACCTTCGCCAAACAGGCCGGCTACGCCTTCCAGAATCGTTGGGATGAGGATGAGTTGGAGCAGTTTTCGCAGTTGCTCCACCGCCTCGTGGCAGGAAGCGTTGCCAGTCTTACCTAGGCGAGGCTCCTGCTAATGCTGTGCCGTTGGCCGGCCCGCTCGCTGTGCTTGGGCTGATCAAGCGCGCCAACTACAGACGCAGCCGGCCGGCCACGATGGCATGTACGGTTAGTCTCTCAGGGCGCGTTCGCCGGACAGCAGGTCCTGGTTTTCGGCATAGAGCGCGACGAGGCGGTCGATGACCTGGCGGATGTGCGGCTGGTGACGGTCGTCGGCATGCATCACGAGATGTTGCTCTTCACGCAGGTCGTCGATGATGGGTCCGGTGCGGGCAAGGCCGGGGTCACTGTCGCCGATAAAGCAAGGCATCACACCAATCCCCGCGCCGGCTTTCACCAGCTGATAGATCGTTGAGACCGAGCTTGCGACGACACGGATCGGGTGACCCTGATCGTGCACCCAACGGGCGGCCGGGTAGTGGGCGCGGGCCGGGTCCATGGCGACCCATTCCATGAGCTCAGGCTGTCCGGCGCTCCAACTGCAATAGGGCGCAAAGCGCACGTTGGAGAGCTTTCTGGAGGCAAGGTTGCCGGCCTCTGCCGGTCGGCTACGAATACCAAGTTCAATCTCGCGGTGCGCGATATCCAGCACGGTCTCGGTGGTGACGAAGCTCAGACGAAATTCATCATGCGGCTGGTTCAGCTTGGCAAAACGGTCGGCCAGAAACAGCGCCGTGCCGGTGCCCGACGACAGACGCACAATGGGTTTCTGCGCGCTTGCCGACAACAGAGCATGCACTGGCTGCGCAGCCGCCTGCATGGTGCGGACTTTGGCGAGCAGCGCCTGGCCCATCTGGGTGAGGGTGTACCCGGTCTGCGAACGGACAAAGAGTGCCTGACCGGTTTGTTGCTCCAGGGCAAGCATCCGTCGACCAATGGTTGGTGCACTGAGACCAGTACGCCGTGCTGCTCCACTGAGCCCCTGCGTTTCTGCGGCATGGAGAAAGAGATGGAGGTCATCCCAGCGCAAGTCTTTCATTTGCGAAACGCTCGGTGCTCAAATTGTGGAGAATGAGCGCAATTTAGCAGCTTGATCATTCACTGGCAAAACACTCGGGCGATAAAACGGTACCCATCAAGGCCTGTCCCTTCAGACGCCGCTGTAGCTAGCGGGCCGCCTTTCTATCCAAGCGTCCAGGCCCTTGCGGATGTCCTGCGTTGGCACCATGCGGGCGAACTGTTGGGCTTCGATCTGAAGCCCTTCATCAATGGTTGTGTTGAGGCCACGGGTCACGGCGGTGAGAATCCGGGCCGCTGCCAATGGTGAGTGCCGCAAGATGTTGTCAGCCATTTCCAAAGCCGTGTTCAACGCCTGGCCGGGAGCGACGACCTTGTTGACGAGGCCAAGCTCATAGGCGCGTTCGGGCCCGAAAGTCTCACCGGTTAGAAGAAGCTCAAGGGCTCGCTTGCGTCCGGCCAATCTTGGAAGCCTTTGTGTTCCGCCAAAGGTCGGTGGGATGCCGATATTGATCTCCGGCTTGGCAAAGATCGCTTTCTCGGAGGCGACTGCGAGGTGAACCGCCTCGGTGATCTCGCAGCCGCCGCCAAAGGCGATGCCCTCAACCGCGGCGATGATGGGTTTTGGGAAAGCCTCCATACAGCGTGTCATACGCTGGCCACGCCGGACAAAGTCTCGCATGGCAACATCGCCGCTCTGCTTGATGCTCTCAGAAAACTCGTAAATGTCGCCGCCGGCCGAAAAGGCCCGGTTGCCAGCGCCGGTCAGAATGATGGCATGGATGTCGGTGCTGGCTTCAATGAGATCGAGACGATCGATCAGAGCGTCGGCCATCTCATAGTTGATCGCATTGAGTTTCTCCGGCTGGTTCAAGGTCAGGAGGGCGATGGCGCCTCGTCTTTCCATCAGTACCGTGTCGGTCATGGTGTCTCCTTGCTCAGGTTGACGTTGAGACTAGGAGTGGGTGACGATGAAGTACACTCACTGGGTAGTATACATGACGCAGGCCAAACCAAATCCGACCAAGCGCCGCATTCTGGATGCAGCCAATGCGCTGTTCTATGAGGAAGGGATTCGGGCGGTCAGCGTGGACGCGGTTGCCGCGAAAGCGGGCCTCACCAAACGAACGCTCTACTATCATTTTGCCAGCAAAGACGAGCTGATCACCGGCTATCTGCAATCGCGCGATCAGCCCAACCTTGCTCTGTTTGCGCAATGGTTCACTGAGGCCGAGGGCGATGTCGCGGACAAAACGGCCGCGATGTTTGATCACCTGGCCCACAACGCCCAGCACCTCAAATGGAAGGGCTGCGGCTTTCTGCGCACCATAGCAGAACTCGCCAATATGCCCGGTCACCCGGCGGTTGCCGTTGGCGCCACCCACAAAAAGAAGTTCGAGGCTTGGTTGGCCGCACAGTTTGCCGAGGCGGGCTTAGCGGCGACTGATCCCTTGGCCCGCAGCGTCAGTCTCTTAATGGAAGGGGCTTTTTGTACGCTCCTGATGCACCGCGACCCCGACTATGCCCACGCGGCTGGCGATGCCGCGCGTGTGTTGGTGGCGCAGGCCATGGTGCAGGATTAGTGTTGCGTGCAGCTTGGAGGCTTAGAATGCACGAACGTTCTGTCGGTGTGTGTGGCGCAACAGAACCACCTCCTGACATCATAGCTGCTTGAACACCCAACTGGCGCGGCTATTGTGCTCTCAACTTTCATTTTCGTCAGGATACTTCATGCCGGTCAACAATCGTATCGCCGCACGCGCG
This sequence comes from Pseudomonadota bacterium, assembly GCA_038749715.1. Taxonomy (GTDB): domain Bacteria; phylum Pseudomonadota; class Alphaproteobacteria; order Rhizobiales; family MH13; genus MH13. The sequence continues at coordinate 11,477 of JBCDHR010000013.1, read as the reverse complement.
GACGCCATCAAAGGGTGGCGACACCACCTGCACCAGAACCCGGAGATCATGTACGAGGTGCAGGAAACGGCGGCTTTCGTCGCTGAAAAGTTGCGCGCCTTTGGCTGCGATGAGGTTGTCGAGGGGCTCGGGCAAACCGGTGTGGTCGGCATCATCAAGGGCTCGAAAGGCGATGGTCCGACGGTTGGGCTGCGGTCGGACATGGATGCCTTGCCCATTGAAGAAGAAACCGGCGTGCCGCACGCTTCTACCAAACCGGGCATGATGCATGCGTGCGGCCATGATGGGCACACGGCCATGCTGCTCGGCGCGGCGGAGCATCTGTGCGAGACGCGCGGGTTCGCTGGCACGGTGGTGGTGATCTTTCAGCCAGCCGAAGAGGGCGGTGCCGGCGCCAAAGCGATGATGGATGATGGCCTTTTTGAGCGTTTCGGCATCGAAGAGGTCTATGGCATGCACAATTATCCCGGCATTCCGGCGGGTGAGTTTGCCATGCGGGCCGGGCCGACCATGGCGGCAACGGATATTTTCGAGATCGTCGTCACCGGCGTTGGTGGTCATGCCGCGCGACCGCATACCGGTATCGATCCGGTGGTGACCTCGGCGCAGATCATCACCATGCTTCAGACGATTGCGTCACGAAATGCCGATCCGTTGGAGAGCATTGTGGTCTCGGTGACGACCATTCATGCCGGTGATGCGGACAATGTGATCCCAGAACGCGTGAAGATGACCGGGACCGTGCGCACGTTGATCCCGCAGATGCGGGATCTGGCCGAAAAGCGCATTGGTGAGATCGTCGATCAGGTGGCCGGTGCGATGGGCTGCACGGCCACGCTCTATCACGAGCGCAACTACCCTGTGGTGGTAAATCACGCGCGCGAAACAGACTTTGCGGCCACCATTGCTGCCAAGGTGGCAGGACCGGACAAAGTCGACACCGATATGGCACCGGTCATGGGCGGCGAGGACTTCGCCTTCATGCTTGAAGGTCGGCCGGGTGCCTTCATCTTCACCGGCAATGGTGAGGACTCGGCCAACCTCCATTCACCGCATTATGACTTCAATGATGATGTCATTCCGCTGGGCGCGAGCTATTGGGTCGAATTGGTTGAGACCCGGCTCGCCGCCTGATCAGGGATCTTAGAAGTTGAATGCGCGGGTGACGCCCAGCATTACTGATGCCTGGTTGGCACTGCCCTGGCCATCGACCAACGGGCTGTCGGCGGCATCACCCAGAAGGCGCTCGTAGCCAAGGCTCGCATTGGCGGCCCAGTTTTCGTTGATCGCGTAAATTGCGGTTAGGCTGGCGCCGATGCTTTTGAAGCCGCCGTTGGCGTCAAATGCCGTGTAAGCGCTTGTTCCGGCTTGCGCGGCGGTGACCCCGAAATAGGACTGCATGTAATCATCGTCAGCCCAGCTGGCGCTAACGCCTGGAATCACGACGACCTGATGGGTGATCGGACCCCGCGTGGAAAGGCTGAAGTCGGCAACCAATCCTTCATGACCGCCGGCGACGTCCTGACCCACTGTCATTCCAGCGACGACCGGCCCAAGACGCCAGTTGATGAAGCCGCCAGGCATGATGGCGGCGTCGACATCGCCAAGGCCAGCGAGCGCTGCATTGTCATCTTGGTCGCGGCCGAAATCAGCAGCAACGCGCGGCCCGAACGAGACGCCCCAGATGCCGCCGGGCGCGTTGTATTCGGCTAGATTGTAGCTGAGTGCGAAGGGTGTGAAGTTGAAGCCGAACACGTTGCGCGCCGTGATGGCGGGCAGCACAGAGGCTTCGTAGTCGTCTGAGCCCTCATAGTCGGGGCCAATGAGCCCCCCGATGCCAACACGTACCTCGGCAGGTTGGCCATTCTGACCAAAGAAGGACCAGCCTTCTTGAACGCGGTCGAATGGCGTCTGAGCGCTGGCTGTGGCCGTCAGTAGGGCCAAAGAAACCGCAACAAAGGTAACCGTAGCACCTGCTCGGTGCAGGCTGGAGCGGGGGGAGGGGAGAGACATTAAACGGAAATTCCTTGTCCGAAATTGTAATTCCAAGTGTGGTCAGCGCGAAGACTCACGACCGTGAGTGACCCCTTCCAATCCTTTACCGCAGAACGCGATGCGTTGATGTTAAGGATTGTTCACATCAAAAGGATGACGTTTTGTGGCTTCTTGCCAACTACGGCCAGCGTCTTCGCATGGACTTGTTTTTGATCGTTATTTCAAATGTTTGTCGTCATTGTGGCTAGCGCGTTGACGGCGATCGCTTGGCTGGTAAGGCTGGCCGTAGCGTTAATCAAAGGTGAAGCGAAAAGATGGGTGATCTTGCCGATGGCAGCCTCTGGCTGAGCTACCTGCCAGATGGCCTGTCGGCACTGATGGCCCTCACCCTCGTTCTCACTGCGTTTGCCACGGCCGCTCTGACGGCTGCGTTTGGCATTGGAGGCGGTGTGGCGCTTCTTGCCGTGATGGCTTCGATTGTGCCGGTGGCTGTGCTGATACCCGTTCATGGCGTAGTGCAACTGGGGGCCAACACTGGCCGTGCCATTGTGCAGATCCGACAGGTTGTCTGGCCGTTGCTTGGCCTGTTTTGCGCAGGCGCCCTCGTCGGAGCCCTCATTGGTGGTCAGCTTGTGGTGACGTTGCCCGAGCTTCTATTGAAGGCATTTGTCGGGCTTTTTGTCCTCTACACGGTGTGGGCTCCCAAACCCTCCGGGCACAAAGGTGGTCCGCTCGGATTGGTCGCGGGGGGAGCCTTCTCCACCCTTCTGACAATGTTCGTCGGTGCGACCGGACCGTTTGTCGCCGCCTTGCTGGCACCGCGTTTGGATGACCGCCGTTACTATGCCGGGACGCATGCGGCGGCGATGGTTCTCCAACATGGGCTCAAGGTCCTCATTTTTGGGCTCTTGGGCTTTGCCTTTGGCGCCTGGCTACCGGTGATGGCGGCCATGATAGCTGCCGGCTTCGCCGGCACCGTGCTTGGAACCCGTCTCCTTCATGCCCTGCCGGAGGCGAGATTTCGTCTTGTTTTTAAATGGCTTTTGACGGTGCTTGCGCTTCAGCTTCTGATCACGGCCATTTGGGGATGGTTCCAGGCCTCGCTCACCGGTTGACATTCTTTGTAATTCGATATTTCTAGAATTATCGAATTATAGGAGTGCGTGATGGAATCGGTTGCTGCCGCTGAAGGCTTTTCGGCCATGGGATCGGAGTCCCGCTTGGCTGTTCTCCAGATTTTGGTGCGAGCCGGCAAGGACGGTCTGCCGGTGGGTTCCATTCAGGAGCGCAGCGGCATTCCGCCTTCGACTTTGGCCCATCACCTCAAGTTTCTGGCAGCTGCTGGACTGGTCAGCCAGGAACGACAGGGTCGCTCCATCGTCAACCGGGCTGACTTTGACCATCTGGAGGCCCTGGCCGGGTTTATACTTCGTGAGTGCTGTGCCGATCAGGGCTCGGCGACCAACGCGCCGTGTGTTGAGGATGCGGCATGAGCGATACAACTCTCGTCGCTTCGTCTCCGCTCCAAGATCGTCTCTGGCGGTGGGTGAAAACGCCATGGACGGTCAGTATTCTGGCTCTTGCCGGGGTTTTGGTGGCCGATACTCCGCAGTTTGGTTCGGTGATCGGCTTTGCCGCCTCAGCCTTCCTCAACACGCTGCCTTACATTCTGTTTGCTGTGTTGCTGCTCGCCTATTTGCGAGCCACTGGCGCGGAGCGGATGATTGCAATCGCATTTCAGGGCCGCGAGTATCGCATGATCATTCTGGCCGCGCTTGTGGGTGGGCTGGCCCCATTCTGCTCCTGCGAAGTTATTCCCTTTATCGCTGGCCTGTTGGCGCTCGGCGCGCCGCTTTCCGCGGTGATGGCGTTTTGGCTGTCATCGCCACTCGTTGACCCCGGCAACACCATTATCACCGCTGCGGCTCTTGGGTGGGAGTTTGCAATTGCCAAGGCGGTTGCCGCTGTTAGCCTTGGCCTTGCCGGTGGTTTCGCCATTTCGGTGCTAAGTCATGGCGGCCTCTTCGCCAACCCCTTGAAAGTTCAGCCGAAGAAGAGCTGTTGTAGCAAGGCCGGTCCTTTGGATGGCAAGCCGCAATGGCGTTTCTGGAGCGAGCCTGAGCGTCGTCAGGAGTTCTCCAGCACGTTCTGGGAGATGGCGTTGTTCCTCGTCCAGTGGCTTGTGCTTGCCTATGTGTTGGAAGCGCTTCTGGTTCACTATGTTCCCGCTGAACTCATCGCTGGACTGGTTGGTGGAGAAGGCGTTGGCCCGATTGCGCTGTCTGCGCTCGTCGGCATGCCGGCCTATCTCAACGCCTATGTCGCGCCGCCGATGTTGGCCGGTCTGATGGATCAGGGGATGAGCGAAGGCGCAGCCATGGCATTTTTGATTGCTGGTGCTGTGAGTTCCATTCCGGCCATGGCGGCGGTGTGGTCGCTTGTGAGGCCGCAGGTGTTTGCAAGTTATCTGGCGCTCGGCGTCGGTGGGGCGATCCTGTCGGGCATCTTGTTTCAGTGGGTGGTGTAAGAACCCTGGCGGTTGAACTGCCCGTGCGTTCAAACAGTGCCATAAGTCACTTTTCAGCACTCGCTGAGATTAAAAAGAAAAGCAGGTGCAAGCAGGGGAAGCTTGCACCTGCCTTCTGGGAGCCCCAGGCCACACCAGGGAGGGAATGTGGCTGAGGGCGATAGTCGTTAGCGGATTACGCGAACGCCCTTCAGTGTGTGGTCGCTGCCATTGATGTCAACGTGGACTTTATCGCCAGCAGCAATGTTGCGCGGGAAGGAGAAGTACTCCAGCGATTGGTCCAGTGTGTTGCCGGACGACAGCTTGATGGTGCCGGCTGCTGCATCAACGCTCACGACCGTGGAGTCATAACCGCGGTTCGGGAAATCTGCGTTGTCGCCAGCGAAAGCTGGAGCGGCGAAAGAGCCGAGAGCAATGGTTGCAGCGACAGCGGTAAGAGCAAGAGTTTTCATGTTAGTAAGTCCTTGTGTTTGCTTGGTTTTCAGCGGAGCGTCTTGTTCCGCCGTTGATGGAGTTGAATGTATTGGGCGGCGTGGAAAACGCTAGGGGGTCACGGATCAACGCGCGTCACGCGGGCGTGAGGAACCGGGGAGCGGCCCGTGTTCAGCGCGTGAACTGGGTGCTTTGTCGGTTACCGAAATCGTCTGGAGATAAAGGAAACCCGGGCAGTCTTAAGTGTGCAGGTGCACACGGCGCTGTGGGCAGTTCGTGCTCGCAGCGACCTATCGCCTTCCAAGAAAAATGCAATTTCAGGCTTTTCAGATGCAGATTCTGATCCGAAGCGGCACTCGCGGCGGCGCGGCTTCGCGCCGGCGTGAGCATCAACTCTGATTGTGTGACGCGAAACGGAGAGAAATGGCCCGTCTGGTGACGCTGATGCGCGTTCAGGCCGCTACGAGGCCACCTGTTTCGGTCAGGAAGGCAACAACCTCATTCGTGCCCTTACCTGACTTCAGATCGGTGAAGACAAATGGTCGGGCGCCGCGTGCTTTTTCCGCGTCCGCTTCCATCCGTTCGAGGTTTGCACCGACATACGGTGCCAAATCCGCCTTGTTGATGATCAACATGTCGGACCGGGTGATGGCTGGACCGCCTTTTCGGGGGATGTCCTCTCCCTGGCAGACGGAAATGACATAGAGCGACAGATCGGCGAGATCGGGAGAGAAGGTAGCGGCGAGATTGTCGCCTCCCGATTCAATCAGCACGACATCAAGGTCCGGGTGACGCTCGGTCAGCCGCTCGATGGCCCGCAGGTTGATGGAGGCGTCTTCGCGGATAGCCGTATGCGGACATCCTCCGGTCTCCACGCCCATGATACGGTCTGACGTAAGCGCCTGCATCCGCACCAGCGCGTCGGCATCTTCCTTAGTATAGATGTCGTTTGTTACGACCCCAACCGAATGGGTCTCCCGCAGCGCTTTGCACAGGGCTGCGGTGAGGGTTGTCTTGCCGGAGCCGACCGGTCCACCGATGCCGATGCGCAAAGGACCATGCGAGTTGGTCATGAGAGAAACAACCTCGGTTGCAGTATTTCGTGGCGGGCAGAGGCGACATCGGCCATGAAGGCCGATCCGCCAAGATCGTCCAGCGTGCTGTCACCGGCTGTTTCGGCGGTGGCCAGTACTGTTTGTTCCAACGCGGCCATCAGTTTCGCTGCGCCGACCTGTCCGATGAGCGAGAGACGGATCGCAGCCTGGAGCTGATTGGAGACCAGCGTTTGCAGCGCGGCGGTGAGCGTGTCGATAAGCGGAAGATCTGCTTGGGCCGCGACTGTGCCAAGCGCGATGGGCAACGGTGTCTCTCGGTCCAGGCCATGGGTTTGCCAGGCTGAGGCAGCATCAAGGAAAGCTGCACCCTGATCCAGGGCCTCGCGATGCCGTTCGGCACTTGCAGCGAGCGCCGCCGCGAGGGCTGCTAAGCTGTCCACCGGCTCCTCGCCGCGATGCGCTGCAGCGATCAAGAGGGCCTCGTTCCAAAACGATCCGCGGGTGAGCAACGTTTCCAACCACCATTGAAGCGTTGTCTCGTCGCGCACCAAGCCGTCCTTCACCGCCTGTTCAAGCCCTGCCGAATAGGCAAAGCCGCCGGTTGGGAGTACTGGCGACAGCCATGCCATAAGCCTGGCGAGCGAAGCGGCTTGGTTCACGGGAGATCCTCAAGCTCTGCTGTGACCGCGCCCGTCGCCTGGTTGAGCGTGACGCGCAAGGTCATAGGCAGCGTCGTTCCCGTCTTGGCGTCGTAGGCGCCCGATTGCATGGCGAAGCTGAGTCCGATGGCGGGATCGTAGTCTGCTATCATGGCTTCCAAGGTCAGTCCGGAAAAGCCGAATGTTCCTTCCGCCGAGACAACGCGGCATTGCCGTCCGCCAAGCTCGTCAAAGGGTGGGGAGAGAATGATCAGGTGGAACGCGCCGGCGGCTGGCTCGATCACGTCGGTGATGGCAAGCCGTACATCACCGTTGGCAAAGGTTCGGCTGTTGTAAGGGGCGTCCCACGGTTCCACTAGTGCCTGCGCCGACGCGCGCCAGTCGCATTCCTCCACCGTTTGGGCAGCCCCGGGTACCGTGAGTACGGCCAGCGCAAGAGCTGCCAAACCTGCCCTAATCATGGCTGTGATCTCCATGATGATCATGTCCATGATGGCGATGACCATGATGAGCCCCACCATAGGCACCGCCTTCTGGATCGAAGGCATCTTCGATCTCTTCAACGTGCGCACCAAGACCTACCAGCATGTCCTTGATCACGCGGTCCTGGCGGATGCGGATGCGCGCATCGGTTATATCGGCGGCAAGATGCCTGTTGCCGATTTGCCAGGCGAGCGTGAGGAGATGCCGCGCATCACGCCCGGTGATCTCATAAAGAGCTTCGGGTTCGGCGCGCACCTCGATCACCCGGCCATCTGACAGCTTCAGCCCCTCGCCATGCTTGAGAAGCCGCGCTTCGGGTAGATCAAGCAGGAAGCTCACGCCGCCGTCTGATGTCATCTTCATTCGCCTGCGATGCCGGTCGGTTTCATCCAGCGTGATGGTGTCCGCCGGATGGTGGGTATGAGAGAGAACGTCAGAAACGGTAGGCAAGGTCATGAAGCCATAGCGGCACGGAACGAAAGCCCGCGCAAGATTGTGGCTGCTGCTTAATTGAGCGGCGAGAGCACAATCTGTGTCGCACCCCGCACGGTGTTGATCGTGCTTGGTATAAGGCGTGGCCTCTCGATAGGGGCATCGTTGGCAAGGTCCCGGTTCACCTCCGCCGCGCGGCGAATGAACTGCACCAGCGCTGGCGAAGTGGCGGCCGCCATATGGTTGAGGCCGTCACGCTGCCCGCCATCAAACTCGCTGATGTCGACCAGGGTCACATTGAAATCGGCCAGGTCGGAAGCGGCATCAATGTTGCCCACCCGTTCGACTTGTCCGGCAAGCCGGGAAGATAGACGGAGGGCACGATCGTTCTGCGATGTGAAGATCACAAAGGGTTGGGGCAGTGGCGCGATCTGGCTCGCTTGAGTGCGGAATACATCCAGATCGATGTCGGGCGACATCAGGACCAGCCCGTCAATGGCCTCGATCGTGGAGCGATCCCCGGCAATTGCCAAAGCGCGCAGCGTTTCCATCGTCAGGTGCGCGCCCATGGAATGGGCCATTATGATGAAATTGTCCGGCGCGGTGTCCGCCAGCGTTCTGAGATATTGCGCCAGCTCGTCGCGCGCGACCAACACGCTGTTGCTGTCATAAACATAGTCGGTGGCATCGGCGCGCGATGGCCAGGAGAAGTGCGCGGCAACACCTGGGATCTCATAATCATAGCGCATCTGGGCGGTGCGATAGAGGCTCTGCGCGAACGTGTTGTTGTAGCCGTGTATATAAAGAAAGAGATCGCGCTCGTTTTCCGGCCTGGCTTGGAGCGCTTCCGTCAACGCGTTTTGAAAGTCCGCCGCGCTGGCGAAGCGTTCCTGATCCGCCACCAGAAACTCTTGCAAGGGATCGGGTTCTCCCTCCGCAAACGGCACGGACCCGGCCTCACGCAAAGGCGGAATGGAAATGCCATAGCGCATGAAGCGCGTGCCCGGCGCGCGTTCGGTTGAAAAGCCTTCTGCCGTCAGTGCCCGGGTGGTGCCAAGGAAGACCGGCTCGACTTCCGCAGCGCTTTCACCTGCAGGTAGGAAAGACATCTCTGCCCGGGCTCCGCACGCGGCAAGGGCGAGGCAAGCAAGGCCGATGGCTGGCCATCGGGAAATGTGGGAACGCAAAACAGGCAACATGGTGGACACAGACAAGCAGTGGACTGGTTCGCTTTTTACCCGACTAACAATGGTGGGAGTAAGAAGAATTGGAAAGGGTTAGAGGCTTTACTGGTTGCTAGAACAAAAAGTACCGCTGCGCCATGGGCACGACCTCGGCGGGCCCGCATAAGGGACAAAGCCCGTTGCGGCAGCAACGGATAGCGCCCGTCCCGCCCCAATGGGCGGGCGCTACGCACTTTTGTGCTCTGGGCCTTCGGCCCAACCGCGCCTCGCCCTCGGGCCGTGCGCCGTCCTTTCTGTCAATGAGAGGGCTTCAGAACTATCTCGCGATAGATGGCTATCGGCGTAATACCGTAGGCGTGTTCTGGCCGACCAAGCAGGGTTCGGATTGGCCCGATGAACGGCTGTATCATCGCACCCAGCCCGTTAATTAGCACGTCTAACTCGTTGGCTTCTGGTGGTAGAATATCGTTCGGGTAGGCATCAAGTATCGCAAGTACCTCCCATCTGCCCGGTATCTGCATGCCGTGCTTTAGGAGTATTTCATGCGCAGGTGTGATTAGGTTTTCATCTCGCAAGGTGCACCAGAAGATAGATGTACCCGTGGTCAGCTCGGCTTTCACGGAATGCGGAAAGCTGGCAAGGGTTTCAAAAATGAAGCCTGTTTCGTCAAAGCCGCTCTGCCCCGATTTACCTGAGGCCTTGATGCCTTGCTTGGCGCCTTGCCTTACGGCTTTGGACACTATTTTTCCTGCAAGTAGTTCCTTTACTAAACCAAGGTCAGTGACGGACAACGCTCCGCTGACCTTTATCAATGTTCCAATTCCTGGAGCGCTCGTTGGAGAAGGTTCAGGCAGGTCAATATGTTGGGCAATAAACGCAATTGCATCGGCAAGCGACGGGTCGAAAGACTCTCCAAGTGAGTCTTCAAGTTGATTTCGACTGATTGCCGTTGCTGCCGTGTCTGCAGACACAACACCGGGGACGCCACCGGCCAATTTCCCCGACGTGTCGGTTCCGCTTTGCCTTTGCGTACTGCGTGCTCGTGTAAGCGTCTTTCTGTTTCCGTGGGAATTTGACTGTGCATTGAACAGCTCAATTCGCGAAAGGTCGCAGTACAGCAGGTCTAGCGGCATGATCGCTCCTAAAACATGAAGTACCGCTGGGCCATGGGCACCACTTCCGCCGGCTCGCAGGTGAGGAGTTCGCCATCGGCGCGGACTTCATAGGTTTCCGGGTCCACCTCGACATGTGGCGTGGCTGAGTTGTGGACCATCGACGCTTTGGAAATTCCACCGCGGGTGTTGTCGCAGGCGACCATGGCTTTTTCCACGCCAAGTGTTTCTTGAAGGCCGGCATCCAGCGCGGCTTTGGAGACGAACGTTACCGAAGAGTTGGTGATTGCCTTGCCGAAGGCGCCGAACATGGGGCGCAGATGCACCGGCTGCGGCGTCGGGATGGAAGCGTTCGGGTCGCCCATCGGCGCGGCGGCGATGGATCCACCGACCAGCACCATCTCTGGCTTCACGCCGAAGAAGGCCGGGCTCCACAGAACCAGATCGGCCCGCTTGCCGATCTCAATGGAGCCAATCTCACCTGACAGGCCGTGCGCGATGGCAGGGTTGATCGTGTATTTGGCGATGTAGCGGCGCACGCGCACATTATCATTGTCGCCAGCTTCCTCGGCCAGCGCGCCGCGCTGGCGCTTCATCTTGTCAGCTGTCTGCCAGGTGCGGATCACCACCTCGCCGACACGGCCCATGGCCTGGCTGTCCGAGGCGATGATCGAAAACGCGCCCATATCGTGGAGGATGTCTTCGGCCGCGATCGTCTCCTTGCGGATACGCGACTCGGCAAAGGCGATGTCTTCGGGGATGCGGCTATCAAGGTGGTGGCAGACCATGAGCATGTCGAGATGCTCAGCGACCGTGTTCACCGTGTAAGGCCGCGTCGGGTTGGTGGAGGAGGGCAGGATGTTGTCCAGCCCGCAAACCTTGATGATATCCGGGGCGTGACCGCCGCCAGCTCCCTCGGTGTGGAAGGCGTGAATTGTGCGCCCGCCGATGGACTCTATGGTGCTCTCCACAAAGCCCGACTCGTTCAGCGTGTCGGTGTGGATCATCACCTGCACATCATATTCGTCCGCCACAGACAGGCAGCAATCGATGGCGCCAGGGGTGGTGCCCCAATCCTCATGCAGTTTGAGACAAGACGCACCTGCGTTGACCTGTTCTTCCAGCGCTGCGGGCAGCGAGGCGTTGCCTTTACCCGCAAATGCCAGGTTCATCGGAAAGGCATCAGCTGCCTGCAGCATCCGTCCAAGATGCCAGGGACCTGGGGTGCAAGTCGTGGCCAGCGTGCCATGCGCGGGCCCCGTACCGCCGCCAATCATTGTTGTTAGCCCGGAATGCAACGCATCTTCGATCTGTTGCGGGCAGATGAAATGGATGTGGCTGTCAATGCCCCCAGCAGTCAGAATGCGGCCTTCGCCAGCAATCGCCTCGGTCCCCGGTCCAATGATGATGTCGACGCCAGGCTGCGTATCAGGATTGCCAGCCTTACCAATGCCCACGATCTGACCGTCTTTCAGCCCGACGTCGGCCTTGATGATCCCTGCGTAGTCAACGATCAGCGCATTCGTGATGACCGTATCAACAGCGCCCTCAGCCCGCGTGATCTGCGACTGCCCCATGCCATCGCGGATCACCTTGCC
>JBCDHR010000012.1:0-78783 GCA_038749715.1 Pseudomonadota bacterium | reverse complement strand
TTCAGCGCCGTCAGCGGATCCTGCATAATGATGGAGATGTCGCGGCCGCGCAGGCCGCGCATCGCATCAGCATCCAGCGCGTCGATGCGCTGACCTTTGAGCGTGATAGAGCCCGTGGATATCTCTCCAGGGGGTTCCAACAGACCCATAATAGCATTGCCGATGGTCGACTTGCCGGCACCCGATTCACCCACAATGCCGACAATTTGGCCAGGCTCGATCGTCACATCGGCTTGATCGACGGCAATAAAGTCGCCTTTGCGTCCGGGGTACGCAACGCTGAGACCGTTGATTTCAAGAAGTGTCATCGAACCGGTCCAGCCCTATCGAAGTTTCGGATTAAGCGCGTCGCGCAGCCAATCGCCGAGCAGGTTCACCGAGAGCGCCAAAGCCAAAAGCGTGAGCGCCGGGAACAGAAGGATCCACCACTCACCGGAGAACAGGAAGTCCTGACCGGTGTTGATTAGCGTGCCGAGTGACGGCGTGGTTTTCGGCATGCCCACACCCAAGAAGGACAAGGTCGCCTCTGCGATGATCGCCAGCGCCAGACCGATGGTGGCGATCACCAAAACCGGACCCATCACATTGGGCAGCACATGCTTGATCATGATGGAAAATGGGCGAACCCCGATCACGCGAGCGGCCTGCACATACTCTTTGTTGCGCTCCACCAGTGTCGCACCGCGCACCGTTCGAGCGTACTGCACCCAGTCTGACAGGGCGATGGAGACGATCAGAACCCAGACGGCGACGTCATTGCGCATATCCGGCGGCACAAGCCCGCGAACAATGCCAAAGACCAGAAGCGCGATCAGGATCGACGGGAAGGTCAGCTGAACATCAGCGATACGCATGATGATCGTATCGGCCCAGCCGCCGCGATAACCGGCAATGAGACCCAGCACGATGCCAATGATCATGGCGAGGAGCACGGCAGACACGCCAACAAAAAGCGAAATCCGCGATCCGTACAGGATGGTGGAGAAGATGTCCCGACCCTGGTCGTCTGTTCCCAGCCAGTAGGTATTGCCGGTGAATTGGTTCGCTTCCATCGGCGGCGTGAAACCATCGAGAAGGTTCAGCGTTGCCGGATTGAAGGGGTCTTGCGGTGAAAGCAGCGGCGCGAAGATAGACGCCAAGACAAGAATGATCACGGTTGCCGCCGCCAGGATGGTCACAGGCGACCGGATGAAAGAATGCCAGATATCGGAGTCCAAGAATCGGCCGAGCATCGTGGTCGGCTCAGCACTGATCTGCTCCACCACATCAGGGGTGCCGTCAGCGTCGGTCTTGGGCACCGATTGAGCCTGGCTGCCAATCGTTTCGTCGCTCATACCGACCTCCTACTTACCGGGCGCCCGCTCGACCCGAAGGCGCGGATCGACGGCAAAATACAAAAGGTCGACGATGAGATTTACGAGCACGAAAAACACCGCAATGAGCATCAGATACGTCGCCATCACCGGGATATCGACGAACTGGATGGAGTTGATGAACATCAGCCCGACGCCCGGCCACTGAAAAACCGTCTCGGTGATGATGGCAAAGGCAACGATGGAACCAAGCTGAAGGCCCGTAATGGTGATCACCGGGATGAGCGTGTTCTTCAGTGCATGACCGAAATTCACCGCGCGCGCTGGCAAACCGCGTGCCCGGGCGAACTTGATGTAGTCGGTCCGCAGAACTTCCAGCATCTCCGAGCGCACAAGCCGCATGATCAAAGTGAGCTGATAAAGCCCGAGCGTAATAGCCGGCAGGATGAGTGAAGCCCGTCCCGATGGGGTCAGAAACCCTGTCGTCCAGCCGCCAAGGTCCACAACCTCGCCACGACCGTTGGAGGGCAACCACTGCAACTCCACGGCAAAAACCCAGATGAGCGTGATGCCGATCAAGAAGGTCGGCAGCGAAACACCAATCAGCGAGGCGGTCATAATGGTGGTGGCAATCGCACCCTTGCGACGCAGCGCGGTGTAAACGCCAAGAGCAACACCACCGACAAGGGCAAAGAGGCCGGAGATGAACGCCAGTTCCAGCGTTGCCGGCAGTCGCTCGGCAATAAGCTGCGAAACCGGAACGCCCGCGCGGTACGAAATGCCGAACTCACCGCTAAGAGCGCCCACCATGAAGTTGAAGTACTGAACCAAGAAGGGGTCGTTCAGCCCCAATCGTTCACGCAGATTGGCAATGTCCTCAACCGTACGTTCCTGACCGAGCAGACTTTCGATCGGATCGCCGACGAAGCGGAACATCAAAAAAGCAATCAGCCCAACGATCAGAAGAACGATGAAAGACTGAAAGACGCGTCGAATGACAAATCCAGTCATGGTGCTCGGCCCCCTTCGCCTGGCACTGACGACACCTCATCCAGCATGGGCTGAGATGCGCCCCACTGGTTCTCAAACGCGCGCTCACCAAGCCGCATGGCCTTGACCTGAACGCTGAGCGCAAAATGAGTTGCCGTCTCCAGCAAAGGCGCCTCCCCTCAAAAAAACGGTCGGGGTCCATTGGACCCCGACCGGAATTGTTTAACCGTCCACGCGTACCCAGCGTAGAATGAAGAAATTGTCAGAGCGCGGTGTCACGGACACTCCATCGCGCACGCCCCAAAGGATAGGCTGCGAGTAGAGCGGTACATAAGCCACATCGTCCTGATAGATCGCGGTGATCTCATCAAGTTGCGCCTGGCGAGCACCCTCATCGACCTCCGACTGAACAGCAGGCAGAAGCTCATCCACGCGGTCATTGGAGAATGCACCAAAGTTCCAGGAACCAACGCGCCGCTCTTCATTGGGCGTGGTGACCAGGAACCGGATCGGATGCTCATGGTCGAACGTGCCTGGCGACCAACCCAGCAGGTACATGTCGAAATTGTCAGCGCGAAGCTCCGGCCAGTACTGCGCCACTGGCATGGTCGTCAGATCGGCCGTTACGCCCACCTGCGCCAACATGCCCACAACGGCCTGACAGACCGCAGCATCATTGATGTAGCGATCGTTCGGGCACACCAACGAAAAGCTGAAGCCGTCGCCAAGCCCGGCTTCAGCCAACAAGGCGCGAGCCGCATCGGGATCATAATCGAGGCGCGCCTCGTTGGCCGACGAATAACCACGCATGTCTGGCGTGACGAGCTGAGCCACAGGCTCAACCGAACCGCGCATGATGGTGGTGTTGATCGCATCGACATTGATGGCCTGGTAGACCGCCTGACGAACCCGAGCGTCTGTGAAGGGGTTCGGCTCGCCGTTCAGGATCAGCGTGTCGGAATCGTGCTTGAAGCCAAGCATCATCACACGGGCTTCTTCGCCAACGATCACGCCCATGCCATCGGTCGATTGCAGACGCTCAACGTTCTGGATGGGCACCGGATTGATGAAGTCGACATCGCCGGCAATCAGCGCGGCCAGCATCGTCGCATCAGACTGGATGGGCGTGTAGACCGCCTGCGTCAGGCCGTGCCCGGCATCGCCCCACCAATCTTCAAACGGTTCAAGAACGGTGCGAATGCCAGGCTGGCGTTCCACCAGCTGGAAGGCGCCGGTGCCGTTGACGTTGAAGGTCGTGTAACGCTCTTCATCAGGGGCCGGCGTGGCCGCGCCGTTCTCGGTCGTCCAGTCACGATCCATGATCATGAAGTTGGCAATCGAGTCGGGAAAAATCGGGTTTGGAGCGTTGGTCAGAAAATCGATGGTGTAATCGTCAACCACTTGAACATCAGTGATCGGCGCAAACCAGGATCGCGTGTCTGACGTCTCAGATGATGCGCGCTCATAGGAGAACAGGACATCATCGGCGTCGAAGGCCGCGCCATTATGGAACGTCACGCCCTGCCGCAAATGGAAGCGCCAACCATCATCGCCCAGCGCTTCCCAGCGCTCTGCAAGGGCCGGTTCAATCGCCATGGACTGATTGCGACGGACCAACCCCTCATAAACATTGTTCAGGAAGCCCAGCACCGGTGCGCTGTTGGCGGCATGCGGGTCCATTGTGGTTGGGTCGGATGTCGTCGCCCAGCGGAAGGTTTCGGCGGCCGCGGGCGATGCGGCACCGAGTGCCATGGTCAGCGCCAAAGCGCTTACGGCCATGCGTGTGGTTGAGTATTTCATTTTGGAGTCCTCCAAGTACCGGCCTTTAGCGCTAGAGCTCGGCCTGCCTGTCGATGGTTAGGTCCGCGTGCGGCCAACCGTACTTGGTCGATAAAAAGCGCCAATGCTGGCGGGGCAAGCGATGACGTTGCTTGCCCCACCCAATTGTCAGTCAAACGTTCTCAACGCTCATCAATTGAACGTGAGAAACTTGAAGTGCGGCTGGTCTTCCGGCTGCACCGGGAAGTCGATGTTATCGCGCATACCCCAATTCAGCACCTGGTGGTGCAGCGGGATGTAAAGCACATCTTCTTGAACCTGCGCCCAGATATCCGCAATAGAAGCATTGCGCGCTTCAATGTCCGTCTCCGAAGCCAGCGACACGATCATCGCGTCAACGTCCGGATTGGCATAGCCGGTGTTGTTCCACGAGCCATATTCATCCGTGGTCGAGTGGACCAGGAAGTTGAAGATGTACTCAGAGTCGAACGTCGGAACACCCCAGCCCAACAGATAGAATTCTGTTTCCTGGTTTTGGATGAGCGGGAAGTGGTTGGCGCGGGTCTGAGCTTCCAGATTGGCGGTGATGCCGATCTGGCCGAGCATGCCGACAACAGCCTGGCAGATCGCTTCATCATTGATGTAGCGGTCATTGGGGCAGTTGAAGATGATCTCAAAACCATCACCATAACCAGCTTCAGCCATAAGCTCCTGGGCCTGGGCGGTATCGGTCGCTGGAACCGCATCAAGCGCTTCGGTCCAACCATTCACGAACGGCGGCATGATAACGCCTGTTGGCTGCGACTGGCCGCGCATCACGACCTGACGGATGGCGTCGCGGTTGACGGCCATATTGATGGCCTGACGAACGCGAACATCAGCGAACGGGTTGGCACCTTCGACGCTGTCTGTGTCGAGGTCCTCTTCGCCCTGCTGCATGCCAAGGAAGATGGTCCGGTTCTGCGGCGCGGTCACAACCTGCAAGCCGTCGGTACCTGACACACGCTCAAGATCCTGCACCGGCACATCCTGGATGAGATCAACTTCACCGGACAGAAGGGCAGCAACGCGCGTCGCTTGGTTCTGGATCGGCGTGTAGATGATTTCAGTCACCTCAAGCGGGAACTCACCGATGCCCCAATAGTCAGGGTTGGCTTCCAGCACCGTGCGAACCTCAGGCTCGCGGCTCACCAACCGGAAAGCGCCTGTGCCATTGGCATTACGCGTGGCGAAGTTGGTTTCGCCATTGGCAATGTCCTGAACGTCGACCGTACCGTTGGCTTCCGCCCAACTCTGATCCATCATGAACAGATTGGTCAGGTTGTTGGGGAAAAGAGGGTTCGGGCCTTCTGTGCGGAAATGCACGGTGAAGTCGTCAACCTTCATGACTTCTTCCACGGAGGCCAGGAGTTCCTTCATGGAGGAGGTCTCGGTCATCGCGCGGTTGATCGAGAACACGACATCGTCAGCGTTGAACTCAGCACCGTCGTGGAAGGTCACACCCTCACGCAGGCTGAACTCCCAGATGGTCGGGTCATCAGCAAGCGGGGCCCAACCGGTGGCCAATGCTGGAATGATCTGACCGGCCATGTCGCGTTGTAGCAGTGGCTCGTAAATCTGGTGTGCCAGCGTATGTGTGGGGCCCTCGTTCTGTGCATGAGGATCAAGCGTCAACGAGTCACCAACTCGTGCCCAGCGCAAGGTCTCAGCATTGGCAACACCTGCCAGCATGGTTGCGCCAAGAAGCACCGCACCAGTGCGGATGAGTGTGGATTTCATAAATAATCTCCCTGTTGCGTCGCCCGATCTTCGCGATCGTATCCGACGGTATAGCCATCTAACCGAACGATTTAAGTCTTGTCACCTAGAACATGCACCTTGCGTGCATAAGGCTTAGGCACTGCCTGAGATTAAATCGTCTTCGCGCTAGGGATGGTTGAACCAGGGCGGATGGAACCGCACGACTTCATCCAAAAGCTTGATCATCTGGCCGGCCTGATGAGCGATGATGGCCGCGCCGTCTTGCGCGCTTGCCGCGCTGGCATCTCCAACCACACCGGCCTCGTTAAGGTCGCTCCCCATCCAGCCAAACCCGACCGGGCCATAGGCGCGAAGAAGCTCAAAACACTCTCCAAGCTCGTCTTGAAGACTCTTAAACGGCTGCGCCTCGGTCATCGCCACAAGGTCTGGATGGGCAGCGAGCATGATTGCCGTCTCAAGTCGGCCACCATGCACATCCAACTTCCTCGCGTTTTCCTCGATCAAGCCGTCTGGCAGGCCCAGGCGCATCCAGTTGGTGGCAACGCACAGCATGGCCAGTTCCTGGCGCGCGGCAAGAATGGCGTCGGTCATCACACCGACATTGCCCCCATGCGCGTTGATAATGACCATCTTCCGCAATCCGGCCCCATGGATCGACCGACTGATCTCCAACAGCACGTCGAGCGTCAGCGACCGGCCAAGGGACAAGGTCCCTTGACTGTCAGTATGCTCGACAGAATTCGAGATCGGCACAGTGGGCAGAAAAACCACCGGCGCATCGTCCGGCAACCGCTCAGCAACAGCCGCGACCATTGCCTCGGCAATGTGCGTGTCCGTTCCAACCGGCAAGTGGGGCCCATGCTGTTCGATGGCGCCAAGCGGGAGAACAGCGACATGGTTCTTCAGGTCACCAGATGCGAAAACTGAGGACGGAAGACCCGTCCACCAACGCAAAGATCGACAATCGGTCATCGGCGTCATTTTGTCGGCTTATCCGATAGACCACGCACGGCATAACACTAATCGGCATAGTGCCATCATGATGTTTCCATGACCACTTACTACAACAATGACCGGATGACTTTTCGTCTGTGAAAGCGCCACCGGAGATTCAATGGCCTTCAACCACCGCAAAACCGTAACATACCGCCTTGTCCAGGCTGCCAAAGCCTACAGGCAACGTTCCGCCCAAGTTCTGGGCAAGTTGAACCTTTACCCTGGCCAAGACCAAATTCTCAAGGCACTGGGCGATGACGATGGGCAAACCATGGGAGCCCTTGCCAGCACGCTTTCGGTACAACCTCCAACCATTACAAAGATGGTGGCCCGGCTCAGCGGCCAAGGCCTGGTTGAACGCCGGCGCGAGGAAGCTGATGCCCGCTCGGCGCGCGTGCATCTCACCGCGCAGGGTCGTATGCTGATCGCCGAGCTCGACAAGGCCCTGAAACGCCTTGAGCGGTCCGCTCTTTTCGAGCTGGAAGACAAGGATCGCAAACGCCTGCGAAAGACACTGCGTCAGGTCGAGCGGAACCTAAACGACGACGTTCCTTTGGACACAATGGAAGACGATGAGGTCGACTTGGTGGAGGAGGCCGATCAAGACAGCCCGAGCCTCGTTCCAACGCTTGAAACCATCGAC
Organism: Pseudomonadota bacterium; assembly: GCA_038749715.1. Lineage (GTDB taxonomy): Bacteria > Pseudomonadota > Alphaproteobacteria > Rhizobiales > MH13 > MH13. The sequence continues at coordinate 71,301 of JBCDHR010000012.1, read as the reverse complement.
CGGCCCAAGGAAGTTCAGTCCTGACAATGCCGCGGATAGACCCGTAACAGCGCGGGTGCTACCGACAAGGGCATGACTACCCCGACAACGGCCAGCAATGGCGACGGCACGCTTTCAGGCGAAGCCGGCCATGCCCGCGCCATTCTCCTTATGATCTGTGCCGTCGCGTGCTTCGCTTGTCTGGATGCGACGGCCAAGTACCTAAGCGCCAGCCTGCCCGTTCTGCAGATCGTCTGGATGCGTTTCGTCATCCATGTCGCGCTGGCGGTGCTCATTCTGCGCATCTGGCGCAACGTCTCGCGTTTTTCGACAAACCGCCCCATCCTCCAGATTGGCCGCGGCGCGATGATGCTGGGCACGACCATCTTCAACTTTCTGGCGTTGCTTCATCTTCAGTTGGCCGAAGCCGCCACCATCATGTTCGCTGGTCCCATCGTCGTTGCAGCGCTTGCTGGTCCATTGCTTGGCGAATGGGCGGGTCCGCGTCGTTGGGCGGCCATCGCAGTCGGCTTTCTTGGCGTTCTGGTCGTCACCCGCCCTGGCCTGGATGGGCTGGGCTGGCCGGCGCTCTTGTCCGTGGTCTCTATGACCTGTTTTGCGCTCTACTCGCTCAGCACCCGTGTGCTGGCGCAAACTGAAAGCCAGGACGGACTTATCCTCTACACTGGCCTAATACCGGCGATTGGCCTTGCCCCGTTTGCGCTTAGCGTTTGGGTCTGGCCTACCGATCCGACGAGCTGGCTCCTAATGGTCCTCACCGGTTTCTTCGGTGGCGGTGGACATTGGCTGTTGATCAAAGCCCATATTCGCGCGCCAGCACCGACGCTCGCGCCCTTCATGTACACCCAGATCGTATGGATGATCGCGCTTGGTTGGCTCATCTTCGCCGATGTGCCGACGATCTGGACGTTGGGTGGCGCCGGCATCATCATCGCCTCGGGCCTCTATCTTCTTTATCGCGAAGAGGTCACAAGGCGTCGGGCAAAGAACGCAAAGACTGCAGCCAGCGGCGCCGGCACCACGAGTTCACGAGACCTTCCTTCATGATTCCAACCATCTCTGCCTTCGACCGCATCGGCGAAGAGAATGCCTTTGCCGTACTTGCCAGAGCACAAGCCTTGGCGGCCTCAGGCCGTTCGGTGATCAACCTCGGCATTGGCCAGCCAGATTTTCAAACACCCAGTCATATCGTCGAGGCTGGAATCAAAGCCTTGAAGGATGGCCATCACGGCTACACAGACGCACGCGGCATACCGGCGGTGAGAGAGGGCGTCGCGCGCTACACCGAACAAAGAACGGGCGTGGCGGTTTCAGCAGACAACGTCCTGATCGTGCCAGGCGGCAAAGTGACCATGTTCACCGCCATCCTGATGTTCGGCGAACCGGGTGTGGAAATTCTCTATCCCGACCCGGGGTTCCCCATTTACCGCTCGATGATCGAGTTCACAGGCGCAACGCCGGTGCCAATCCCGATCACCGAGGAGAACGGCTTTACCTTCAAGGCTTATGACGTTCTGGCGCGCATCACAGGCAAAACCCGGCTGATTATTCTGAACTCACCGGCCAACCCGACGGGCGGCGTGACACCCAAGGCGGAGATCGACGCGCTGGTCGCAGGCCTTGAAGCCCATCCAACGGTGACGATCCTGTCCGACGAAATCTATGAGCGGATGACCTATAGCGAGGATGGACCGGCGGACACCCACGTTTCGCTGCTGACCTACCCCTCAATCCGCGACCGCCTCATCGTCCTCAATGGCTGGTCGAAGACTTGGGCGATGACCGGCTGGCGCATGGGATGGTCGATCTGGCCGGATGATCTCTACGAAAAGGCCCGAAAACTCGCCGTCAATTGTTGGTCTTGCGTCAATGCGCCGGCCCAATGGGCAGGGCTCGCCGCCCTGGAAGGACCGCAGAACGACGTCGATACGATGATGGCAGCATTTGCCAATCGACGCACACGCGTTGTGGATGGATTGAACGCCCTTCCCGGCATTTCCTGCATCATGCCAGAAGGCGCCTTTTACGCCTTTCCCAACATCAAGCAGACAGGCTTCAAGGCTAAGGACCTCGCCTCGCAACTGCTGGAAGAAACCGGCGTCGCCCTTATTGGGGGACCAGACTTTGGTGTCCTCGGCGAAGGCTACATCCGGGTCTCGTACGCCGCCTCCCAAGAGCAGATCAAAGAGGCGCTAGAGCGGATGACGGCATTCTTGGATGGGTAATTGGCGGACTTCTTAGAGAGAATGCACGCCGCAACACAAACAACGTCAAAGCCATGTCCTTGACCACAGCGATAGGCATCCATCGCTAGAATGGCGTTTAAGAGATCGTCGTAAGTCGTGCTCATCCGCGAAATCCTTGTCTGAAGTTGCTGAATTGGACACCATGTCCTGGAGGGAAATCATGAACCCTCGGGCGATCGCCGTAGATTGACCCGCTGGAAAGCGTTCCGGGCGGGTGCGGCGTGTTAAACCATGGCAAACGCTCTTCGATCCCGTCGGTCACGCGCGCTCGGGTCGTCTGCACGTGCACACGGCGCAGTTGCACACCTTCACCAAATCTGGCCGCGAGGTCATAAGGGTTCACTAGAGCGACAGTCGTCGGGTCAGAGATGTCATCAAAACGCACCATCATTGGCAGCTGGTTGAATGGGACCTCATCGTCGATGACCCGGTATGGCAATGAGCGGACAGCTTGAGCGCTGCTGGCCCGAATTTCAAAAACAACGTTCACAAACTGCTCGGGATCAACATGATAACCATGCTCGGGCGAAAAGGGCTCATTGGACTGGCCACGCGTACCAGTGAGGAGCAAAAAGAGGGTGCCGCGATCGGCAATATCGACGGCAACGGCCTCGCCTTTGAAATCTCGCGACACCGGTGGCGCATCAAGCAACTGGGGTTGCCGCCGAAGTGTCACTTCATGCACGCTTGACCCGGTGTAGATCTGCCCATCGGCTTCAACCTCAACGGTGATTTCATAGCGCAGAGATGCCGAGGGATAGACCCACCAGCAGGAGCCCAAGGCCAGCAAGACAACAAAGCCAAATAGGGTCAAACCGCGCTTCATCAGGGCACCATCAAGTCCGCCGCATGATATCGGAACAGCTCACGGTCCTTCCCAGGTGAGGCACTTCAATGCCAGCAGCAAGCTTCGAAGAACGTATAGACAAGCAGTTTCCAAAACGTTCGAGAAGCGCATTGTATACGGATCACAAACAAGAGCTTACCACCAGCTAAGGAGCTCCATAACTGTCCAGGCAAAAAGCCCGACAAGAACAGGCACTGGCGCGGAGACGATCAAACGTTCGATCATGACCTTACGTGGCAGGGTTACACGCTCCCAGATGAGCACCCGGTTGAGGTTCACCAGCGCCCAGGCAGTCACGTACACGACCACGATTGGCACCGATGCACCTGCCTTGATTGCCGCCGCACCGAGCGCAAATCCAACAACTGGGCCGCCAGGCGTTAGGACACCTATCACATAGGCAATTGCGTAACCGCTTACCCCAGCTCCTTCGCCAAGATAGGTCTCCGCCAACTCCGGTGGCAGCAGCGCTGCAACAAATCCAGCGCCCAAAATACCAACGGTCAGGGCCGGCATGATTATCACCAGCTGGCCCCAAGCATCCCTTAGGCCCTCGCCAACCAAGGCACGATCGCGGCGGGCTGCCATCGCGATCATGGCAGCAGCGATCACGTAGAGAACAGCGGCGAAGATGAGCACGATCATTCACGCACCTCCGGCCGTGGCTTTGTCTTATCCGCGGCCCTCTGCTCTTCGGTGCGTCCGGGAAGCATCCGCGCAGCAATTCCGCAAAGGATGGGAACAGGCAGCGACACCAGCGTGCGCAGAACGACAAATTCCGGCTCGAAGAAAGACAGCTCCCACACAACAGCGCGATTGATTCCCAGGGTCAGCCACCCGGTGATGAAGGCCACGGTAGATCCCCGGTCCGCCCCTGAGAGATAAAGCGACGTCGCAATCGGGAATATGGTCATCGGACCGCCAGGGATCAGCGCCCCGGCGAGGGTGGCCACAAACAGCCCCTTCAAGCCTGATCGCTCGCCAATCCAGCGCGCAACGACCTCTTTGGGGAGCAAGATGCGCAGAAAGGCGGCGACCATGACGCCGGCAGCGACCTTCGGCAGCACCGTCAACCAGAGAACGGCATCATCGCGCAAGATCTCCAGAAAACGTGCAGCGCCATCCCGAGCATAGATCGTTGCAGCCGACCCCACGGACAGAACGAAGATGAAGAGGAAGCCGACATCTTTGTAAAACGGAGTACGCGTCGGTCCAGCCATCAGGCGACCAACACGATCAAGACGACGGACAGGCCGATTAGAACGATGCCTGCCACCTCGCGCAGACTCACCGGTTCCTTGAAGTAGAGCCTGCTTGTGAGCGTTGAAAACACAAGCTCCACCTGCGCCAGCGCCTTCACCAACGCCGCTGTTTGCAGTGTGAGCGCTGTGAACCAGCCGATGGATGCCGAAACGCCAGCGAGCGCGACCAGCCCACTCTCTCGCCAAAGGCGGAGCGTCTTGCCGATCTGCCCAGGTTCACGCCATCGCAGATAGGCCGCCATCGTGAGCGTTTGAAGCGCAGTCGCTGCCGCCAAAGTCCATCCTGCGCGGGCAAAGACAGACCCATCTCCAAGCGACAAGGATGCGCCGCGATAACCGACGGAGGCGAAGGCGAACAGCGCGCCGGCAAACAGACCCCAAAGCACCGCTTTGTCCCGCAGGTTCAAGGCCGCCAGACCGTCTTCACGGCGTTTGAAGGCCATTAGGGCGACGCCCGCCATACCGATCAAGACCGCGAGCCAGCCCCACGCTGATAACAGTTCGCCGAGCAGCACAGCCGCGACCAGGGCCGCCTGAACAGCTTCGGTCTTGGAGTAGGCCGTCCCGATGGCAAAGGCGCCATGGCCGAAGCTCGCAAGCAGGGCATAGGTTGCAAGAATCTGGCAAAGCGCTCCCATCAGCAGGAAACCCACAAATCCGACGCTCACGGCACCCGGCGCCCAGCCGGTCAGGCTGGAGACAACCAGCGCATAGGCGAGCGCAAGCGGAAACGCGAAAACGAAGCGGGCAAAGGTCGCACCGCCCGTCGAGAGCTTTCCAGTCAGTCGTTTTTGCAGAAGCGAGCGGAGGTTTTGAAGAAACGCTGCCGCCAGCGTGATGGGGATCCAGAGGGGCATCTCCGGATCCCATATCACATCATGTCGTAAAGGCTATTCGGCAGCCTTCGGTGCTTCGGTTTTGCTACCCATCACACGGGCGATCAAAAGACCGCCGGCTGTGAGCGCGGCACCAACAACATCCGACAACAACGATCCTTCGATGAGGAACAAGGCCGCTATCAAAAGCAGAACACGGGCAATCTGCGTCAGCTTGCCAGTGAAGAAGTAGCCCTGCACCGCCCCCGAAAGGAGCGTGACACCGATGGACGCCGTAATAAGCGCGCGGGTGATGTCGACCCACGATCCATCGCCGAGAAGCGCCGGATTGTAGAAGAACATGAACGGTACGATGAACGCCGCCAGACCGATCTTGAACGACGTCACCGACGTCCCCATCGGGTTGGCGCCCGATATCCCCGCCGCGGCATAACTGGCGAGCGCCACCGGAGGCGTGATGGCCGAAACCACCGCGTAATAGAAGACGAAGAAGTGCGCCGTCAGCGGATTGATCCCAAGCTGGATCAGACCTGGCGCCACAACCGATGCTGCAACCGCATAGGCAGCTGTTGTCGGCATGCCCATGCCCAGGAGAATGGAAATGCACATGGCAAAGAACAGCGCCAAGAGCTGGCTGGTATCAGCCAGACCCAACAACAGCGCGGAGAACCGCGCGCCAACCCCGGTGAGCGAGATAACGCCGACAATGATGCCGGCACAGGCACAAACCGCGATAATCTGGATCGACATGGTGCCGGCCAGATTGAAGGCCTTGTAGATCGACCGCACGCCCATGCCGTTAAAGCCGGTCGAGTCGGTCGCACCGGCAGCCGCCGGACCAAGGGTTTTGGCCACCAAGACAGGCAGCCACGACACGACGGCAGCAGCGGCGGTGGCAAGCGTGCCGGCACGAATAACCGAGTATCCCATGAACAGCGCGACGATCAGAATGATGATCGGGATGAACAGATAGACCTGCTTGGCAAGCATCGCGAATTTCGGCAGTTCATCCTCACGCATGCCGCGCATGCCAAGCTTGCGCGCTTCGAAATCGACCATGAAGAAGATCGATCCGAAGTAAAGCACGGCCGGAATGATCGCGGCGACGGCAATCTCGGTGTACGGAATGCCGGTGATCTCCGCCATGATGAAGGCGCCAGCACCCATGATCGGTGGCATGATCTGACCACCCGTCGATGCACCGGCCTCAATGGCCCCTGCAGATTTTGGCGGATAGCCGATCTTTTTCATAAGCGGGATCGTCAGCGACCCTGTAGCAACCACATTGCCTGCCGACGTGCCGTTGATCATGCCCATCAGGCCTGAGGCGAAGATCGCCACCTTGGCCGGGCCACCACGTGCGCGACCGGCAGCAGCGAAGGCGAAATTGACGAAATAGTCGCCAACCTTGGAGGCCTGAAGGAAGGCCGCAAAGATGATGAAGAGGATGATGTAAGTCGAGGACACCGCCGTCGTCGGTCCAAGAATCCCGGCATCGGAATAGACATGGCCGAAGAAGCGCTGCCAGCTGTAGGCGCTCTGGACGGCCAGAATGCCAGGCAGCAAATGCGCGGTGAACGTATAAGCCAGGAAGATGAAGGTGATTACGACCAGGGCCAAACCGGCAACACGGCGTGTGAGTTCAAGGATAAGCGCGGTGCCGGCGGTTGCGGCAAACGCCACACCAATCGGCACGAACGGCGTGCCGACAGCGTTGCGCGCCGCCGTCCCATAGATAGCCAGCAAATAGATGGCGACCACGATGCCTGTGAGCGCGAGAACCAGATCGCTGGCAGCGAAGTAACCGCGACCGCGCCGCTCCACCCAGCCAAGCGAGATGCCGCCGAGCGTGGCGATCAGAAGCGGCACGCCAAACCACCAGGTCTCGCGGTCATAGAGTTCGGTGCCAGCGAACGAAGCCCAGGTTGGCAGGCCGCCCATTTCCGGCAGCGTACCGGACGCCACGATCCGGGCAAAGTCCATCGCCGTGACCAAAGCAATCAAGGCAGGAATCAACAGCGCCAAGGCAGCGATGCTGATCATCGGTGTGCGCTTGCCGTGATTGCCTTGGCTAAACGGGTAGGCAGAAAAAAGAAGGAACCCGAGGCCGAGCGCACCGGCGATATGCACAATGCGGAAATTCCAGGTCTCAAGCGGCAGTTGCGGCAGGAAAGGCAGATCGATCCCGGTGATACCGGAAATGGAAATGCCGTTGAGGGCAATCATGTGGAACGATGCGTAGACGACCGAGATGAGGCCGATCACGGTCAGCGCCCAGCCTTCGAAAAGACGGCGGTTCGGCTCGACGGCTTCTTCGTCAACACCTTCGGCAATCACGATCGGGTCAGCCATCACCGGTTCACGGATCATGGCTGCTTCGCGGATCGCGTCATCGCTCACACGCGGGTCATGCGGTGGAAGATCAGCCTGGCGTTCGATCTCGCCTTCGGCTTTGCCGGTCTTGTCGTCGTCGCTCATGTCGGTCCCCCCGCAAATCGCAAAACCCCTCCCTCGGAGGTCTCGCGTGCGCCGTGCACTCGATTAGCATTCAATCATATGCAGCGGTGATACGATACGGGCCGCCCGATCATCAGGCGGCCCGCAACTTTTAGGCTTTGATCCGCCGATTACATGGCCGAGTGGATCATGTCGTCGGCAATGTCAGCGCCGGCGTTCTCTTCGAACCACTTGGCAGCACCCGGGTGCCACATCAGAACGCCGTTCTTGTCCCAGTTTTCAGGCAAGGTGGAGCGCGCTGCGCGGTGAATGTTCACCATGCGATCATTGTCCGACATCACCACGTCCACAACCGCATAGACGAAGCTTTCCGGCAGCTCGCAATTGGCAATCGCGAAGTTCCACATGGAAACCGAACGCGCATCCGCTTCCAGCGTGGTGTAGGTGTCAGCGGCAATGGCGAAGTCAGCCACTGGGAACGCAGCCAGAATATCGGCCTGCTCGTCCTCGGTGAACTCGATGATGTTCACGTCGGTCTGGACTTCCAGCTGCGACACAGCCGGGACCGGAACACCCGCAGCGAACGCGATCACGTCAAGAAGACCATCCTGCAGCTGACCACCAAGGTCGGACCAGCCACCGTTGCGGCGATCAAAATTCACACCCAGTTCTTCCATCATACGCGGGAAGTAGGTGTCCGACGTGGAACCAGCAGGGCCGAAGCCGATGCGTGCACCGTCAGGAATATCGGCAATCGACTCGATGCCGGACGACGACAAAGCAGTCACCGAGAACGGCGTCTGGTACATCGGGAACATCGCGCAGGAATTGGTCATCTGAAGACCCGGCGCGATGGGGTTGGTGCCGTTGATCGATTCAGCAGCCGGACCCATCGTGGTCATGCCGAACTGGGCCTCGCCTGTGTGCACCAGCGCCATGTTCTGCATCGGGCCACCTGTGACTTCGCCGCCACCAGACAGGCCGAGCTCTTCAGCGACTAGGTTGGCCCAACCCGAACCATAGGCAAAGTAGGTGCCGCCCTGTGAAGCGGTGCCAACAGTGAAGCTTTCCGGCCAGCCTTCGCGGTCTGCATGGTGGTCGGCAAGGGCAACGCCAGCCGCGCCAATCGTCAAAGCGGTGGTTGCAAGAAGTGCAGTGAGTTTCATCAGTAGTCCTCCCGTGAAGCCGGATAGTCCGGCATTCCGTTTTTCTCGTGCCGGGCGGTAACTGGGTCACATGGCTTGTCGGGCAAGCGCCCAAGCCAGCGTGACCGCCCATCCGGTCAACGAAACGCGCGCTTCATGGGAGGAAGCGGGCCCAGGACGCAAGCCTGAATGCCCAAACAACCGGCAACGACGTTATACTTTTTCAGCCTTTGGGTGGATTGGGGAACATCGGCAGGGATTCTATGGGTGGAAAACCACCCATCGCCACCAGCCGGCGCTATAACGGACTAGTCTTCCAGGTCGGCGATGAGAAAATCTTGCTTGGAAAGCCCGTGCTTTTGCATCTTCTCGTAGAGCGACTTGCGGGCGATCCCAAGCGCCTCATAAGTCGCTTTCAGGTTGCCCTTGTGGGCGGCAATGGCAGCTGAAATGAGGCCCTTTTCATGCGCCGCCATTGCCTGTGCCAGGCTGCCGCGCGGATCCGCAGTCTCCTTTTCGTCATCGATCAAATCAAGATCGAGGCCCAAGGCAAACCGATCGGCAGCATTGCGCAGTTCGCGCACATTGCCAGGCCAGGATCGAGCCGCAAGCGAACTCAAAACACCATCTGGAATGTCGGGCGCAGAACGTTTGTAACGAGCGCTCGCTTCCTGAACGAGTTGGACGAACAGTCGAGGGATGTCTTCCCGCCGTGCGTCCAGCATGGGCATGCGGATAGTGACCACGTTCAGTCGATAAAGAAGATCGCTTCGAAAGGCGCCGGAGGCGGCCTCCGCTTCCAGATCCTTCTTGCTCGCCGCAATGAACCGAAGATCGAGCGGGATAGGATCATTCGAGCCCAACCGGGTCACAGACCGGTTTTGGATGACGTGCAGGAGCTTAGCCTGAAGCGGCGATGGCAGGCTGTCGATCTCGTCAAGCAGAACCGTACCGCCCTGCGCGTGCTCAAAGCGGCCATAGCGCGACCGCGTCGCACCCGGAAAGGCCCCGGCCTCGTGACCGAACAACTCACTCTCAATCAGTTCTGAGGGAAGCGCTGCGCAATTGATCGAAACAAATGGCGCGTCGCCGCGAGCGCTGGCCCGATGCAGGGCGCGGGCCGCAACCTCCTTGCCGGTCCCGGTTGCGCCTGTGATCAGAACGTCGGCCTCGGTGTCGGCCACAGCTCTGATCTGATAGCGCATGGCGACCATGACCTCGCTGCGACCTGGAAGCCGCGCCTCAACGGTGTCGCGCCGGCCAACCTGAGAGCGTAGCGCGCGGTTTTCCAGCGTCAGCCGTCGCTTGTCGAGCGCACGCCGGACGGTCTCAACGAGGCGACTCGGGGCAAAGGGTTTTTCGAGAAAATCATACGCCCCGTCGCGCATGGTCTGAACGGCCAGCTCAACGTCACCATGACCGGTGATGAGGATGATTGGAAACTCCGGATCGATATCCAGGCAGCGTCGCATTACCGTCAGCCCATCCATGCCTTGCATGCGGATGTCGCTGACCAGAATGCCCGGGAAGTTTCGGCTCAAACGAGCCAGCGCGGACTCTCCATCCGGCAGACAGGAAACGTCGATGTCAGCCAGGCTGAGCGTCTGCTGCGCGGCGATGCGCAATTCCTCTTCATCATCGACGAAAAGAACCGTCTCTTCCATCACTCGGCGGCTTGCCCCACTGGCGAGGTCAAAACGTCTGGAGAATCGGCGCGCTGAAGGTCCACGGTGAACACCGCGCCACCGCTTTGCCGGTTGGCTGCACGAAGCCGGCCGTCAAAGCCTTCTATGATCTTGTAGGAGATCGATAGGCCGAGCCCCAGGCCTTTACCCGGATCCTTCGTTGTGAAAAACGGGTCGAAGATTTGAGATTGCAGGTCGGTGCCAATGCCGGGCCCATTGTCTGCGATGGTGACGTGTACACGCTGATCCTTGCGTTGTTCGACCGTCACACTCAGCGATGAGTTATCCGCCCCGCCCATAGCATCCAAAGCGTTGTTGATGAGATTGACGAAAACCTGCTGCAAACGAAGCTGACCACCCATCACCCAGACCGGATCCTGCGGCCGCTGGAAGGTAACATCCGTCGCTGTCGATTTCAGTCGTGCGTCGAGCAAAGCAAGCGCATCATCGAGGGCCCGCACAACGTCGACGGACCGAATACTCTCACGAGGCCGCCGTGCGAAATTCCGCAGATTGGAGGAAATCGCTGCCATCCGATCGGCCATCTTGGAAATCCGGCCAACATTGTCGCGAACATCGCCATACCGCTCGCGGTCGAGGAACGTTGCGGCATTGTCAGCGTAGCTTTTCACGGCAGCCAGGGGTTGGTTGATCTCATGCGATAGCGCGGCCGACATCTGACCCAGCGCCGCTAGCTTGCCGGCTTGGATCAGCTCTGCCTGTGTTTTGCGCAGCCGATCTTCGGCATCCTTGCGCTCATCGATCTCGGTGCGAAGCTGGGCATTGGCATCATTGAGGTCGGACGTGCGTTCAGCCACGCGCCTTTCAAGCAGATCCTGAGCGGCCCGCTGGGCCTCCAGCCTCTCAATGACACGGGCCCGTCTTTGCAACAAAACCGTTGCGATGAGGCCAACGAACGAGATGAGAAGGGCAACCAAGGTGATGGTGATCAGGGCTTGCGTCTGCGCCGGGCCGGCCGGAACCAGAATGCGTACACGCCAGCCAACATCCTCCAGCAATGTCGACGTCGTCACATAGAGGCTGGCCGCACCACCTTCCTCAACGCGCATTAGATCAAGCCCATTGGCCAGTGGCGAGAGGCTGTTGGGCAATGGAACCAACTGCTCCAAGGGATATTGCTGCGTCTCGGTCACAAGGGCGAGCGCATCATCATCAAGCACCGAGAGTGTACGGAAATGCCAATCCTCACGGCTGGACATAAAGACGATATCGACAAGGTCCGTGACGATCACATCACTGGCACTTCCCCGCCATGCGCTTTCAAACCCATCGACCGTGAACTTCAGCGTTAGGACACCGATGACGGCGCCGTCTCGCCAAACCGGCGCGGCATAGAAGTAACCGCGTTCAAGCGAGGTCGTGCCCAAGGCGAAGTAGCGCCCGGTCCCACCCGCAACAGCAGCGGTGAAATAGGGTCGAAAAGCAAACCGTCTGCCAAGAAACGAGCGTTCTTTGAGATAGTTGCTTGAGGCAATCGTCAAACCCTCAGTGTCAAGCAGATAGACGTCGGATGCGCCGACAGCCTCGGCCGTCAAGCGAAGCTCTTCATTGACGTCCAGTTGCAACCCTTGATCATTGGGGCTGGTTAGAAATCGTGCCAGGCTGGGTCGCTCGCCAATGAGGGATGGCAGCGGCTCGAACCGCTGCAGAGCACCACGCAAACCTTCAACGGTCAGACGCAAGGTCGCGATACCTTGCTCGCCCGCGCGGATAAGGAAGAGCCGCTCCACCGTGGGCAGCGCAGCAAGACATAAGACGAGCGCTAGCCCGACGGCCAGTCCCAACTTGCCAAAAGCCGATCCAAACAGGCGACGCGCAGCCCACGCCATCACAAACCCTCCCAGGCCGCTGATGGTGGGTTGATCCCTACTGGTTGGATTCAGCGGCCGGTTGTCGTTCATCGCGGACGAAAACCACGACGAGAACGACACTTAATAGCGCGAGCGCCAGGGCGGCAAGCGCCAGCACGTTATAGGCGTTAACGCTGGCGCTGGCATGGGCCGCCAGTACGGCAGCATTGGCACCCGCTTCGGCCATTGCGGCAAATCCCGGCTGACCCTCCACATCAAAGGCGCCGTACGCAAATGCGCCAAGCGGTGCGAAGGCGGCAACCGCAAACAGTCCACCGGCCCGCGACACCGCATTGTTGATGCCCGACGCCACACCAGACTGGGAATCAGGCACCGCATTGATAATGGCGGTGGAAAGCGGGGGTATGCAAAATGCCATCCCGACACCGAGCACCACCATGGAACCAGCAACGGCAATCAGCGAGCCGAAGCTGGCCGCAAGGCTGGTGAGCCAGAAGGAAAACCCGGCAATCAACGCGCCAGCTGCCAAGGGCCAGCGTACGCCGATCCTATCGATCAAAGACCCAACGCGCGGCGTCAAAGCGGCCATGACGAGCGTGAAAGGCAGAAACACCGAGCCAACACTGACTGCGGAGAAATCAAAGGCGCTCAAAAGCGTCACAGGCAGGAAAAACAACAAACCGCCCAGAGCGGCATAAAGCAGGAACGTCGCTGCATTGATCGCCGCGAATCCGGGCACACGAAACATGGTAAGCGGCATCATAGGTGCGGCTGTGCGCCCCTGATGGACCAGAAAGGCAACCAAGGCCGCAACACCGACCCCGGCCAGACCGATCATCATAGTCGGCGTGAAACTGCCGCCTTCTCCCAGTTCGCCGCCCTCGCCCAGCAGGGTGAGCGGAAAGGCAAGAAAGCCAAGCGCCAGGACGGCCAATACTGCGCCAGGCCAATCAAGTTTCTGCTCGACAGTGCGATGACTGTCATCGGGCACATGCGCCCACAGCATCCACAGCGTTGCGGCCGCGATCGGCAGATTGATGTAGAAAGTCGATCGCCAGCCTAGCGTATCAACCAAGATGCCACCGAGCAGCGGGCCAACGGCCGCAGAGATTCCCGAGGCGGCCGCCCATATCCCAACGGCACGCCCGCGCTCTTCTTTGGGGTAATAGGTCGCAATAAGCGCCAGAGAGGATGGAACCATCAGCGCCGCGCCAAATCCCTGTACGACGCGTGCAGCGATCAACTGGCCGCCGGACAAGGCGATGGCGCAGGCCAGAGATGCGACAGCGAAAATGGCAATGCCAAGTCCAAAGATACGGCGCCTGCCAAGCACGTCACCAGCACTGCCACCGACCAGGATGAAGGCGGTCAGAACGAGCGTGTAGCCGTTGACCACCCAGCTTAGCGTGCTCAACGACACATCAAGATCAGCGCGAATGGCTGGCGCAATGATCGCAACAATCGTGCCGTCTATGAAGCCGAGCGTGGAACCCAAAATGGCGACGATCAGAACGTAGAGTTGCTGGCGCTTGGAGCAATCCACCGCACCGCGCTCAACGGCGGCAACTGCTCCTTCCTTGGTAATCCCGCGCACGATGGTCTCCCCGGCTTGGCGAGCCGCCGATAAGATATCGGAGGCTGGGGGACGCTAATACGCCTTGGCAATCGTTCCAATGCAAATCAGCATTGTCGATGCCAGTCTCCTGACGGAATCGAAAAACAAAAAACCCCGCCTTTCACAGGCGGGGTTCGATGCGGCCAATTGGGAGAAATAGGCCGGATCCTGCGATCAGTAGCGCTCGGAAATCTGAAGCGTTGCGGGAATGCCGCTGCCGCGATTGTAGGAGCCGATCCAGATATCGTACTGGCCAGCTGGCGCGTTCGCTATGCGCAAGGCGGCACCCAGATCGTTGCCACCATCATCGTCAAAGTACCAGTTGCCAAACGGGTCGTTTACCAGAAGCACCGTGTCGATATTGGACTGGATGATGAAGGTCAGTGCCGAAGCGCCGGATGTGCGGTATTGAAGGCGATAATCTGGGCGGCGCGCGGTCCAGCCCCAGCCACCGACGCCGCAACCTGAGATCTCATAAGACCCGCCCGCGGTAACACTGCGGTTCCAAGGATCGGGCAAGAAGCCTTCGGTCAAGTTGACTGCCCCAAAATGCGGTGAGCCCGCATAAGTTGGGCAGGCATGCGCTTCGGATGTCATGACACCCGACACGCCAAGCGTGGTGACGGCAACGGCAAAAGCGCCGGCCATCATGGAAAGAATGTTGCGAGACATGGTGAAACCCCCTGTTTGGGAAACGATCGATTGTTTCTTCATCGATCTGCGCCCTACATCGCCATTAGGGAACCTCAGGCGAAGGCTGTCAATCGACGCGTTTGGTCAAACTTAAGCCGGCAAACGCTTTTTCATCATGTCCACTGTAACGCTGGGAAAGTGTGACCGGCATCACACAAGGGCGCGACGGTCGAACAAGCCTCGCGGGAAAACAAAGGCACAGGGAAACGCAATGCTCTCATCTTTTCCAGCAGATGGCCTCGCCGTGATCATTGGCGCAAGCGGAGGCATCGGCGCGGCCGTTTTGGATCAGGTCAACCGCTCAATGGCATTTAGGCAGGTGTTGGGCACCAGCCGATCAGGTTCGTCCTCCTCAGGTATCAGCATGCAAACGCTCGACCTAACCGATGAAAAGACGATCAACGACTTTGCCGCCCTCATCCAAGCATCAGGCGACGATCTTCGTTTGGTCTTCGATGCAACCGGTTATCTGCATGGCGAGAAGGGCGGGCCGGAGAAAAGCTGGTCGGGCATCGACCCGGACGCCATGGCCCACCAGTTTGCCGTCAATGCCACCGGGCCGGCACTCCTTATGAAACACCTACTTCCACTCTTCCCCAGGCGAGACAAAGCGGTGTTCGCAACGATCTCCGCCAAAGTCGGCTCCATCGGCGATAATCGACTGGGCGGTTGGTACGGTTATCGGTCCGCCAAGGCTGCTCTTAATCAATTGGTCAAAACCGCAGCGATTGAGCTGGCCCGCAAACGACCCGATGCCGTCTGCGTTGCCCTACACCCCGGCACCGTCTCTACACCGCTTTCAGCACCTTTTGCGAAGTCGGGCCTAAAGCTTCAAACACCTCAAGAATCCGCAGCGTCACTCCTCTCAGTGATCGACGAGGTTACACCTGCCCAGTCAGGCCAATTGTTAAGCTATGATGGCGCGGCTCTGCCTTACTGAGTCAGCCAGTCGCCGCGCAGTATTCGATGGGTATTGCTCAACTGTGCGCCAAGACGCCTTGAATTTGTGCGCTGCCTGGCTCTTGAGCACTGGTGAAACCTTGTGTTACCGATTTTGCTTCTTGGCTATTTTTTGAGGCGGACGGGAACCCGCCAATCAGCCAAGGAAAGGCGTTTTGCCGAGTACGCGGACCGTAAGACTGCATCCAACAAAAAGCAGTCCTGGGCTTTGGTTTGGCGGCGCCTGTGTAACCAAGGGAAGGACCAACAATGAAAAGACTATCGATTGCTGCGACAGCAGCATCGGCGATCGTTTTGACCGTGTCAGCGATGCCGGCTCAGGCTGGCGATCAGTTGGATGCGATCATTGATCGTGGTGAGCTGATCTGCGGCGTCAACACCGGCCTAGCCGGCTTCGGCATTGCCGACAGCCAAGGCGTTTGGACCGGCTTCGACGTCGATTATTGTAAAGCAATGGCCATCGCCATTTTCGATGATTCCAGTGCCGTACAATATGTTCCGCTCTCGTCCGTGCAGCGCTTCCCAGCCCTGCAGGCAGGTGAAGTCGACATTTTGTCGCGTAACACCACCTGGACGCTGACCCGCGACGCATCGCTGGGCGCAACGTTCGCCGGCACCTGGTTCTATGACGGACAGGGCTTCATGGTGCGTGCAGAAGACGGCATCTCGTCTCTGGAAGATATGAACGGCGCGTCCGTTTGTGTTGAATCCGGCACCACCACCGAGTTGAACTTGGCTGACGTGTTTGCCGCTCGCGGCATCGACTATGAGCCGGTTCTGTTTGAAGCGCTTCAGGAAGTGCTGACGGCATTCTTCGAAGGCCGCTGCGACGTCTACACCACGGACGCATCCGCTCTTGCAGCCGTTCGTACGGCAAACGCTCCGAACCCGGATGACTATGTGATCCTTCCGGATCTCATCTCCAAAGAACCACTTGGCCCGATGCTGCGCCGTGGCGATGATGAGCTGTATGCCATCGCTCGCTGGGTTCTGTTCGCAGCCCTGGAAGCTGAAGAAAAAGGTGTGACGTCGGCCAATGCTGCAGACATGCTCGCCAACTCTTCCGACCCCACCGTTCAGCGCCTTCTTGGTGGCTCGGGCGAAATGGGTGCACTGCTTGGCCTGCGCAACGACTGGGCTCTCGACATCCTGACCGAGCTTGGAAACTACGGTGAGATGTACGAGCGCAACATTACGCCGCTTGGGCTACCGCGAGGCTTGAACGCGCTGTGGACCGAAGGCGGCATTCAGTACGCGCCGCCGGTTCGCTAAAGCGACCTTGGATCGGGCCATGATGCAGCAAGCATCATGGCCCTTTTCCTTTCACAGGGCGCTCCGCCAACGGCTGGCGCTGCGCATGATAATCAAAAGATACGCTTGCGTTCAGATGCAGGGTTCAACCGGCACGACGCAATGCGACAGGGAACAGGTCGAGACCACGCCATGACGGACCACGCGCATAGCGGCGCGGGGTTTCCCGGGCCCGCTGCCCCCGAACCCAAAGCCGCCCCCAAGACCAACCTTTTCTACAGCGAGAAGTTTCGCGCGATCATCTATCAGATCGTGCTTATCGCGGTGGTAATTGGACTTGGTTTCTACCTCGTCTCCAACACGCTCACCAATCTGGCCGAGCGCGGCATCAACTCCGGCTATGACTTTCTGGATGTCCGCGCCGGCTTCGATATCGGCGAAGGGCTGATCGAGTACACCAATGACAACACCTACGGTCGCGCGCTGATTGTTGGCGCGCTGAACACGGTGAAGGTTGCCTTTTTCGGTATCATTTTGGCGTCGATTATCGGCGTCGTAATGGGGATCGCGCGCCTGTCCACCAATTGGCTGGTTGCCAAGTTCGCCACCGTCTATGTGGAAGTGCTGCGCAACATCCCGCTTCTCCTGCACCTCTTCTTCATTTACGCGCTGGTTCTCAATATTCTGCCGCGGCCCAGAGATAGTTGGAACCCGCTTCCCGGCGTCTTTCTTTCCAATCGCGGCTTAAAGATTCCAGTGATGGCCGAGCACCCGATTTGGATGTGGGTGATCCTGGCGATGCTGATTGGCGCCATCGCGGCCTACCTTTTTGCCCAATGGGCCGACAAGAAACAGGCTGAGACCGGCGACCGGCCAAAGACGCTGCTGCCATCGTTGGGTATGATCTTCGGCTTTGGCGCGGTAGTCTGGCTGCTTGGCGGCGCACCAACCGCAGTCAACGCACCCGAGCTGCGTGGCTTCAACTTTGCCGGCGGCGCGACCCTTTCAGCAGAGTTTTTCGCTCTTCTGATGGGTCTGTCGATCTACACCAGCGCCTTCATCGCGGAAATTGTGCGCTCGGGCATCCAGGCCGTTAGCTACGGTCAAACAGAAGCGGCCAAGGCGGTCGGCCTCAATCCCGGCAACACGCTGCGGCTTGTGGTCCTGCCACAGGCTCTGCGCGTGATTATCCCACCAATTACCAGCCAGTACCTCAACCTTACTAAAAACTCCTCGCTCGCCATCGCCATCGGCTATCCCGATCTGGTGGCTGTCGGGAACACGGCGCTCAATCAGTCTGGACAGGCCATTGAGATTATTTCGATCTTCATGATCGTCTACCTCTCGCTGTCGCTGATCACGTCGCTGTTCATGAACTGGTACAATGGGCGCATCGCCCTATCCGAGCGCTAGGACGGGGAGAGACAATCATGGCTGACATCACCTCCAACACCGGCGCAAACTTCGTTCCGACGGAACCGCGCCCCGCGCCCGCCGCCATCCGGCCGGGCCCCATGACCTGGTTCAAAGAGAACCTCTTCAACACTTGGTACAATGCCATCCTGACCCTTGTGGGCATCTGGGTCTTGGCGTCCACCATTCCCGGTCTCATCGACTGGTTTGTGCTCAACGCCCTTTGGGAGGCGGCCCCTGCGGATGCCTGTCGTGAGGTGACGGGTGCCTGTGGCGCCTTCGTCTACGAAAAGTGGCGCTTCATCCTGTTTGGCACCTACCCGTTCGAACAACAGTGGCGCCCCGGCGCCGCCGTCATCCTCTTCATCGGCCTGGTCGTCCTGTCCTGCTTCAAGCCGATGTGGAACCGGAGCCTGCTGATCATCTGGCCCATTGGTCTGGCGGCCTGCTGGATCCTGCTGTCGGGCGGCATTTTTGGTCTCGATCATGTGCCAAACAATCTGTGGGGTGGCCTGCCGATCACGCTGATGCTGGCCGTTCTGGGCTGCTTGATCGCTTTCCCAATCTCCATCTTCCTAGCCCTTGGCCGGCGATCGAACATGCCGATCATAAAAGCGTTCTGCGTGGGCTACATCGAGCTCATTCGCGGCGTACCGTTGATCACCATCCTATTCATGGCCTCGGTGATGTTCCCGCTGTTCATGCCCGAAGGCGTCACGATCGATAAGCTTCTGCGCGCGCAGGTGGCCATCATCATGTTCGCGGCCGCTTATCTGGCAGAGGTCGTGCGCGGTGGTCTGCAAGCCATCCCGAAGGGCCAATACGAAGCAGCCGATGCGATGGGCCTGTCCTACTGGCAGTCCATGGTGTTCATCATCCTGCCCCAGGCACTGAAGATCACCATTCCACCCCAGGTCAACACTTTCATCGGCATGTTCAAAGACACATCCCTGGTGCTGATCGTGGGCATCTTCGATCTCATGTTTACGATGCGCGGGGCGATCCAGGATCTGGAATGGCGCAACTACTATAAGGAAGGCTTCGTCTTCGTCGCCATCATCTACTTCGTCTTCTGCTACTCCATGTCGAAATACAGCCAGTGGCTCGAGAGCGAGCTCCACAGAGGCCATAAGCGCCTCTAGTCGCTTGTCTCGTCACGCGTAAGGATCACTATCATGGCAACAACAGCACCCGCCGAAACTGCCGCTTCCACCATGGGCACCAGCGAGGTCATCACCATGGCCGGCGTCAACAAATGGTATGGCGACTTCCACGTCCTCAAAGACATTGACTTCTCGGTGAAGTCAGGTGAACGCATCGTCGTCTGTGGGCCGTCAGGTTCGGGCAAGTCGACCCTCATTCGCTGCATCAACCGGTTGGAAGAGCACCAGGAGGGCAACATCGTCGTCGATGGCATTGAGCTGACCGACAACATCAAGAACATCGATGCGGTTCGGGCCGAGGTTGGCATGGTGTTCCAGCACTTCAACCTCTTCCCGCACCTGTCTGTCATGGACAATTGCACGCTGGCCCCGATCTGGGTGAAAAAGCAGCCCAAGGCCGAAGCCGAAGCGACCGCGATGAAGTACCTGGAACGGGTACGCATTGCAGATCAGGCGATGAAGTATCCCGGCCAGCTTTCCGGCGGCCAGCAGCAGCGTGTTGCCATCGCCCGTGCCCTTTGCATGAACCCCAAGATCATGCTGTTTGATGAGCCAACCTCTGCGCTCGACCCAGAAATGGTCAAGGAAGTGCTCGACACCATGGTCGACCTTGCCAAAGAAGGCATGACGATGATCTGCGTGACCCACGAAATGGGCTTCGCAAAAGCAGTTGCAGACCGGGTGATCTTCATGGATCAGGGCGAGATCGTTGAGCAGAATGAACCCAATGCCTTCTTCGACAACCCGCAGAACGAGCGCACCCAGGCGTTTCTTGATCAGATTCTTTAGGCCTGACTATCGGCCTAAGCCGAGGGTGCGCCGGCGGCTTGAGTGACGGCATGTTGATGGCTAGGAAGCTGTCATTCAACCGTCACACATCAAGCCTAGTGGGCAGGCATGGCCAATAGCTCGCCACGGAGCGTCTCCCAATCGCTGCGCACCGGTCGCGGCACAAGCATTCGTTTGGCAGATTGCGCCAAGACGTTTCCGGACGGCACACGCGCGCTACTCCCGCTGACGCTGGAGATTGAACCGCAGGAAAAGATCGTCATTCTGGGGCCGTCCGGCTGCGGAAAAACGACCCTCCTGCGTATCATTGCCGGCCTTGAAACGCCCGATTTGGAAGGCTCGGTCCACTTTGACGATGACGACGTCACCGGCCTGCCGATTGAGGCGCGCCAGGTCGGAATGGTCTTCCAGTCCTACGCCCTGTTTCCAACGCTGACAGTGGCCGGCAATATCCTTTTTCCGCTCCGTTTGAAGAAGGTTCCACAGGCCCAACAGGAGGCCCGTCTGGCAGAGCTTGCCAGCTTCGTTGGCATTGAAGGGCTGGAACACCGCCACATCCATGAGCTTTCCGGCGGCCAGCGGCAGCGTGTTGCCCTCGCCCGCGCGCTTGCCGTCGAGCCACGTATTCTGCTGCTCGATGAACCATTAACGGCGCTCGACGCCTCTTTGCGCGAACGGTTACGCGCCGAACTGTCGGAGTTGCTCGACAGGCTCGGCGTGACGGCCATATACGTGACCCACGATCAGTCGGAAGCCATGGCGCTTGCCGATCGGATCGTCGTCATGGACCGCGGCAGCATTTCGCAGGTCGGCACACCGTTTGAGATCTATGAAAAGCCCGCCTCGCCCTTCGTGGCTAAGTTCATTGGCGCTGCAGCCTTGATACCTGCGCACGCCCATGATGGTGGCATCCATGTGCAGGGCCAGCGGGTCGCTGACTGCGATGATCGGCGCGGCGATGTCTTCCTGGTCGCCCGCCCGCAGGATCTCGAACCGGACGACAATGGACCGCTTTCAGGTGAAGTGACCGCCGCGACCTATTTTGGCGATCGCAAACGACTGCACATCACGCTGACAGACGGACCACCAATCGTGGTGGACACAGCACCGGACGCCGGCATCGAAGCAGGCCAATCAACACGCCTGACTTTGACCAGCCCAAACCCGCGCATCCTGATGCCTTGAGTGAAAAAGCTTGGTAGAAACGGCCAACCGTCACAGACTTGTTATGCCAGGCCGATAGGCGACGGTCATTTGTTCCCCTGCTCAACACTGGAGACATTGATGTTCCCGTCCCGATCCGCCGCAACCTCGTTCAAAACACTCTCAGCTGCGGTGGTTACCGCGGGTGCGCTTATCCTCTCTCCAATCGCTTGGGTTCCAGCCGAAGCCGCTGAGGGCCTTCTGGTGTTGTACACCTCTCAGCCAAACGCCGACGCCCAGCAAACCGTGGATGCCTTTACGGCTGCCCATCCCAATGTCGAAATTGAGTGGGTGCGCGATGGCACCACCCAGATGATGGCGCGCCTCGCCACCGAGTTTGAGGCTGGCGCCCCGCAGCCCGATGTCCTTCTCATCGCCGACATGGTCACCATGGAAGGGTTGAAGCAGGAAGGTCGCCTGATGGCCCATCCGGACGCTGATACGTCTGCTTACGATGACGGCCTTTACGACGCTGAAGGCTACTACTTCTCAACCAAGCTCATCACCACCGGCATTGTTTACAACACCGCCGCACCGTTCCAGCCGGAAAGCTGGCTTGATCTCCTTGGCGAGGATGCCCAGGGCCAAATCCGCATCCCTTCCCCGCTGACCTCAGGCGCCGCGCTCATCCATTTGGAAACGCTGACCACCAACCTCGATCTGGGCTGGGACTATTATGAAACCCTGGCCGAGATGGACACGATTGCCGCTGGTGGCAATGGCGGTACGTTCAACGCTGTTGCCGGCGGTGAGCAGCTGTTCGGCATGGTCGTCGACTTCCTGGCGATCCGCGAGAAAGCCAATGGCGCGCCGGTTGAGTTCGTCTTCCCAACCGAAGGCGTCTCTGCTGTAACAGAGCCGGTGGCCATCCTTTCCACCGCGCAGAACCCCGATGCGGCCAAGGCTTTCGTTGACTTTCTCCTATCACCGGCAGGCCAACAATTGGCGGCAGATCAGGGTTATGTACCGGCCCATCCGGCCATCGACTTGCCGGCTGGCTTCCCGGCCCGCGATGCGATCACCGTCATGAGCTTCGACCCGGCTCAGGCACTTGCCAACTCTGAAGAGAACCGCATCCGCTTTGCCGACATGTTCGGCCAGTAAGGACGTTCCAGCCGTATGCAGCGAAAAGGCGCGCCAACAACAATCAAAGGGGAGGGTCGGCAATGAGCGACCAGACCCTTGGCGCGCCTGCCCGCCGGGCCAAAACCCGGCATCATGTCGAACCGAAGGATCCCGCTCGCAGCCTTTCGCAACGCGTACCATTCGCGCTGTCGCGGATGGATGCCTCGACGCCTTACTGGGTCCTGGTCGGCGCAGTGGTCATCCTGGCTGTTTTTCCGCTCGGCCGTCTTCTCATCGCTGCGGCTGCGCCGGGTTTTGAAGCGTTCTGGACCGAGATCAGCCGCACCGCTTCCGTTCGTGCGACGGCCAACACGTTCGATGTGTCGATCTGGTCGTCCTTCATCTCGCTCGGCCTCGGCGGAATGCTCGCCTTTTTTGTCGGAGCGACGGATCTGCGCGGTAAACGATTTCTCTCCATTGCCTTCCTGCTTCCGCTTATGATCGCACCGCAGGTGACAGCCCTCGCCTGGCTTCAACTCTTCGGCCCATCATCAGCGCTGCTACAAACAATTGGGCTAGCCCCACCTCCTGGAACAGCAAACCCGATGTATGGGCGCGAAGGCATCATCCTGCTTTTGGGCGTGCAACACACAGCCCTCGCCTTCATCACGCTGCGCGCGGGCTTACGCGCTATTCCCGGCGACGTAATCGAAGCCGCGCGTGCATCCGGCGCTGGTCCCTGGCGGGCCTTCTCCTTCGTCGGCCTTCCGATGCTCGCGCCCTTCCTTGTGGCTGCCTTCGCGCTCTGCTTTGTTTCCTCGGTAGGCAATTTCGGCATCCCAGCGCTTTTGGGCATGCCAGAAAACTATCTGACGCTGCCAACGCTGATCTATCAGCGCCTGGCAAGCTTCGGCACAGGCATGATCCCAAGGGTCGCAACGCTCGCAGTTTTGGTTTCCTTCATCGCGGGCATCGGCACACTTCTGTCAGCGCTGGTGTTGGCAAGATACGCAACCAAGTTGGAAGCGGAAAAGCCCTTGGCGCCCTTCAAGCTTGGCAGCGCGCGCCTACCATCGGAGATCGGGCTTTGGGCACTCAACGGCCTGCTGCTTGTTGCACCGCTAACCGCCCTTGTCGCAGCGTCCCTCCTGCCATCCTACGGCATGCCGCTCAGCGCGGAGACCTTCACACTCGGCAATTATGCAGAAGTGCTTTTCCGTCAGGATGTGACGACACGTGCCTTCACCAACTCCTTCCTTCTTGCAGGCAGCGCAGCACTAATCCTGATGCTGCTTTCTCTGCCGTCCGGCTATGCCTTGTCGCGCCTGTCCGGTCGGCGACGCGTAATCTTCGAAGCGCTGGTCGAAACGCCCTACGCCCTACCCGGCATTGTGCTGGCGATCTCGATAATACTCCTGTTCATCCGCCCGCTGCCGCTGATCGGGATCAGTCTCTACGGCACCTTCGCCATCATCCTCATCGCCTATCTTTCCAGCTTCTTCGTCCTGGCTCTGCGCCCCGTGACGGCCGCCTTCAGCCAGATGGACCCCAGGCTGGAAGAAGCCGCCGCCATGTGCGGCGCAGGCTTCTGGCAGCGTTTCACCCAAGTGCTGGTGCCTGGCGTGCTACCAGCGGCAGCCGCTGGCGCGATGCTGGTGTTTCTCACGGCCTTCAATGAACTCACCGTTTCTGCGCTGCTATGGTCGTCAGGCACCGAGACGATTGGCGTCGTCCTCTTCAACTATGAGGATGGCGGCTACACCACATTGGCGTCATCCATCGCCGTCGTCACCGTGGTGGTCGTTCTTGCGCTCGTCGCTCTGCTCGACAGTCTTGCGCGCAAATTGCCCAAGGGCACGCTTCCCTGGCGCTAAGGCATCCGCTACCAAGCTGGCATGACTGCGCTTAACATTCTCCGCTCCCTGTTCGACGAAGCCGTCCGTGTCGCGGACCCGATGGTCTGTGTGCCAAAGGCGCTGCCACCCAAGCCAGATGGGAAGGTCATGGTGATCGGCGCGGGCAAAGCCTCTGCCCGCATGGCCGAAGCTGTCGAAGCCGAATGGGGTCCGTGCGACGGTCTCATCATCACGCGGTACGGCTATGAGCGTCCGCTTCAGGGGCTGACGCTCAAAAGCGCCTCCCACCCGGTGCCTGATCAGGCGGGCATGGAGGCAACCCGCGAGCTCCGCGCGCTCCTGGCAACGGCAGATGAGAACACTTTCGTTCTCGCGCTTATTTCCGGTGGCGGCTCTGCCCTGATGATCGATCCGGCTGGCGACATGACGCTTGCTGAGAAGCAGGCGGTCAACGAAGCGCTGTTGGCCTCCGGCGCGCCCATCGACAAGATGAACGTCGTCCGCAAGCACCTGTCACGTATCAAAGGCGGGCAGCTGGCGGCGGCAGCCTATCCGGCATCGCTGCTGGCGCTGATGATCTCCGATGTGCCTGGCGATGATCCAGCTTACATCGCATCGGGACCAACGGTTGGCGATGCCTCAACGCCTGCCGACGCGCTGGCCATCGTTGAAGATTACAAGATCGTTCTTCCAGAAAGTGCACGCGCAGTGCTGTCCAGCGATACGGGCGTCGTAGCACCCGTTGACACAAGGCTATCGACGACCACCAATCAGATCATCGCTGCGCCATCGCAATCGCTCGAAGCAGCCAAGGCGATCGCTGAAAAGGACGGCATCGCCGTCACCATTCTTGGCGATGATCTGGAAGGCGAGGCACGCGAGCTTGCGGCGCAGCAAGCGGCGATGGCCTTGAAGCTACGGGCTGAGATCACGCAGCCCACGCTCCTCCTGTCAGGTGGCGAATGCACGGTGACCCGTCGCGGCAAAGGCGTTGGTGGACCCAATGCCGAATATGCGCTTGCGCTGGCCATCGCGCTCGATGGTGCGCCGGGCATTCACGCTTTGGCTTGCGACACAGACGGAGTGGATGGTGCAGCCGAGGTTGCCGGCGCCTTGGTTGCCCCGGACACGCTCAGCAAGGCCAGATCGGCCGGTTTCGATCCCGATCAGGCACTCGCCAACAATGACGCACACAGTTTCTTCGCGGCCATCGACAGCCAGGTCGTAACCGGACCGACTCTGACCAACGTCAATGATTTCCGCGCGATACTGATTGAACCGATCTAGACGTCCATCACCTGCAGATGACCAGACTTCCCGTCAGCGAGCGCGACGCTCTTGATGACGGCAAAAACCGTCTGTCCGGGCCGCAGGATAAGCTGGTCGGCTGATCTCCGGGTGATCCGCGACAACAAGGTCGCATTGCCCGCTGAAAGCACGACATCAACACGTGCCGCATCAACCGGCGTGATATCCTTGACCGTGACCTCAAGCTGATTGAGCGCGCTCAGACCGCTCGGACGCGTCAGCGCAAGCATTACATCACGCGCCGCAATCGTCAGTGTCACCTCATCGCCCAAAGCCGCCTGGAAGGCCGGCGCATAAAGCCGGGTGCCCGCCGCGGAGATCTCAAAAAGTCCATCAACGGTGTTCTTGCCGACAACCTTGCCGGGCAGTGTTGCCACCGGGCCGTCTGCCACTGGACCGCCAAGGACAGCAAGCGGAGGTCCTTCATTGAGGACCTTGCCGTCCTCAAGCACCAGAACGTTGGTCGCCAGCCGGGCGACTTCTTGCGGATCGTGGCTGACATAGAGGATCGGCACGGCAACGCTATCGCGAATGCGCTCAATGAGTGGCAGGATCGCCGCCTTGCGCGCACCGTCGAGTGCCGCCAGCGGTTCATCCATCAGCAAAACACGCGGATGGGAAAGAAGGGCCCGGCCCAGCGCGACACGCTGGCGCTCGCCGCCGGAAAGGCCCGCCGGTCTTCGTTTCAACAGATCACCAAGCCCGAGTAACGCCACCACATCGTCAAAGCGCACAAGCGGCTGCCTGCCCTTAGCATTGCGATCGCCATAGCGAAGATTTGCTGCAACAGACCTGTGCGGGAACAGGCGCGCATCCTGGAACACGTAGCCGACGCCGCGCGCATGGGCAGGCACAAACCGATTGCCCGGTTGCTGGGTCCACACGTCTTCGCCGGAAACAACCCGCCCTTCATCTGGCGTCGTCAGCCCGGCGATCACTTTCAGAATGCTGGTCTTGCCGGCTCCCGATTGGCCAAAAAGCGCGGTAACCGTACCAGGCGGAACGTCAAACGCGACACGCAACGTAATTGCGCCAAGCTGATGGTTGAGATCGACGGACAGGCCGGCAGCGTTCGTCATTGGCCCTGCACCCGTTTCATAGCCCGCCGTGCCAAAAGCTCCGAAACCAAAAGCGCCGCCACCGAGACGGCAATCGATACCCAGACCAGTCGCACAGCGCTCGCCTCACCTCCCGGGACCTGAAGGAAGGCATAGATCGCTGATGGAACCGTCTGCGTGCTGCCGGGAATGTTGGAAACAAAGGTTATGGTCGCGCCGAACTCGCCCATGGCCTTGGCAAAGGCGAGCACCATACCGGCCACAATCCCCGGCAGAGCGAGCGGCAGCGTTACGGTGGCCAGAACCTTCAATCGCGACGCTCCAAGCGTCGAAGCCGCCTCCTCCAGGCCAGGATCCACCGCCTCAATCGCCAGCCGGATGGCGCGAACCATCAACGGAAAACCCATAATGCCGGCGGCCAAGGCTGCGCCCGTCCAATTGAAAGCGAAGACAAGCCCAAACGCGCGGTCCAGAAAGCTGCCAATCAAGCCCTGTCGCCCGAAACTGAGCAAAAGCAGATAACCTGTCACCACAGGCGGCAAAACGAGCGGCAGATGGACAAGGATGTTGAGTGCGGCGTGGCCCCAGAAATCCCGCCGCGCCAGGACGTAAGCCACGTAAAGGCCCAATGGCAGGCTAACCAGTGTGGCGACAACCGCGACCTGCAACGAGAGCGCCACCGCCTGCCATTCCTGAGGTCCGAGCCAATCCGCCATCACGCGTCACCGCGGCTCAAGAAAGCCATTTTCTGCCAAAACAGAGCGCGCAGCATCGGCTTCAAGATAGTCCAGAAACATGACCGCCGAAGGCGATCCTGATGCAGTGACGCGCGAGGCGGTGTACCGTATGGGGGAATGCGTGGATTGAGGCACATCAGCGACGACACGGACGCGTTCGCTGACAGCCGCATCGCTGGCATAAACGATACCCAGCGGCGTCTCACCACGCATGACCAGCAACAGTGCCGCCCGCACATTGTCGGTTTGGGCCAAGCGACCGTCCAAGGCTTCCCAGACGCCAAGCGATGTCAGGGCTTCACGCGCATAGATCCCGGCCGGCACGGCCTCAACCAACGCGACCGCAAGCCGCTGGTCCTGACCGAGCAAAGCCAAAAGGTCATTGGCTGACGCCAGGTCCAACGGTGCGTCCAAGGCCAGGGAAGACGGTGCGATAAGGGCCAGACTGTTGCCGGCAAAGTTCGTCGTGCTCGCCGGATCGATGAGGTTCTGATCGGCCAGATAGTCCGTCCATGCATCATTGGCGGAGGCAAACACATCGGCCGGCGCGCCGAACTCGATCTGACGCGCGAGCACCGACGTGCCGGCATAAGAGATAACAACATCCTTGCCGGTTTCGGCCTCAAATGCTGTCTCGATGGCATCGAAGGCGTTCTTCAAGCTCGCTGCGGCGAAGACGGTCACCGTCTCGCCGCGCACACTGGTCGCGGCAAGACATACAGCAAGCCCAACCAACAATTGCGTCCAGAGCCGACTCATCACTTGCGTCCCGCGTTCGGCCCCTGCGCGACCCAATCCGTGAGCCCTAACTCAGCCTGCAGCTTCTTGGTCAGCCCGCCGGCCATGATGCGATGGGCTTCGCGCACATAGGCGGCAAGGTCCTCATCGGTGAGCGGACTATCCTCGACCACGCGAATCCACTGGCCTTTCGCCAGATAAGGCGCCTGCATGATGCCGGCCTCTTCAGTCAGCATCTGGAAGCTCATCGGCGCCACCTTGAGGACGATGCCATGCTGCCCATTCTTTGGGTCATCGGACCCACCGTCTTTGCCGACCCAAAAGGTCGACATGGCAAAGACCTTGTTCTTGGCCTCATTGCCCACCTTCCACACATGCGCATCGCCCCACTGAACCACCATGAAAGTGGCCGGCAGGGCATCACACACAGCATCAAAAGCGGCGCGATCCATCATGGGAAATAGCTTTAAGAGAAAGCGGCCCGCAAATCGACCGTTCCGTGCTTGCCGATCGCATCGAAGTGTTCGTTCAAAAACTCTTGGGCAGCATCGCGACCTATGTCGCGAAGTTTGGTGAAGAACGCCCAGCTTGTGTTGAACTTCGAGCCGGCGCCCAGGTCGGCCAGCTCCTCGGACGCATTGATCCGATGCAGCCTGTTGCGACGATACTCACTGCCTTCAAGCTTGCCAGAATCAATCAAACGATTGACGAAGTCGATGGCGCGAAACTCGCGAAGAAGCGAAGCGTTGAAGGTGATTTCCGAAACCCGCTCCAAAATCTCCTGGCTGGTTTTGGGCGTTTCAGCCCGCTCAATCGGATTGATTTGAACCAGCACCGTGTCCTCAGTCTCAGTCTCCGTGAAGAACGGATAGATGGCCGGATTACCCGTGTAACCGCCATCCCAGTAGGGCTCGCCATCGATTTCGACGGCCTGAAACGCATAAGGCAGGCAGGCGGACGCCAACACCGCATCTGCCGTCACATCCCCCCGGCGGAACACCCGAATCTTGCCTGAATGCACCCGGGTCGCGGCGATAAACAGCTTGAAGTCATTGCAGGCAGCCACGCGCTCAAAATCCACCAGCCGCTCCACAACATCGCGTAGCGGATTGATGTTCAGCGGATTGACGTCGTAGGGGCTGGTGATCTGCGAGGTGAAGGGGTTCGCCCAGGGAGCCATTGGAAACAGTTTGGCAAACCCACCATTGCCGTTCCCGTTCATACCGCTGAGCGGCCACATCCAAAAGCTCAGGAAACGATCGAGGATTTCCTGCTGCTGATCGGTGATGGAGAACGATCCGGACCGTGAGATATGCCGCCAGAAGTTCTCAAGCTTCTCGCGCGCTCCGTCCGATCCGGCCTGATACCAACCATCGGCCAGCGCCACGGCGTTCATCGCACCAGCAGAGGTGCCCGAAATGCCCTCGAAACCAAGCCGGCCATCTTCCAGAATGCGGTCAAGAACACCCCAGGTAAATGCGCCGTGCGCGCCTCCACCCTGGAGGGCAAGATTGACCGTTTTCTGCGCCATACTCTGCTTGTCCTGAAAGCTTACATCGCGGTCCAACCGCCATCGGCGGGAAGAGCAGAGCCCGTGATTTGGGCACCCATGTCGGACGCCAGGAACACGGTGAACGTGCCCATCTGTTCGACCGTCACGAACTCTTTGGTCGGCTGGCGGTCGAGCATCACGTTCCGGATCACATCTTCACGCGACATGTTGTGGGCCTTCATCTGGTCCGGAATCTGGCCCTCAACCAAAGGCGTCAGCACATAACCAGGGCAGATGGCGTTGCAGGTGCCGCCGACCTCCGCCAGCTCAAGAGCGATGGTCTTGGTGAGACCAACCAGCCCGTGCTTGGCAGACACATAGGCGCTTTTGTAGGGAGAGGCCGTAAGGCCATGCGCCGAGGCGATGTTGATGATCCGGCCCCATTTCTGCTCCTTCATGCCCGGAACAGCCGCACGGATGGTGTGGAAGGCGCTCGACAGGTTGATGGCCATGATCGCGTCCCACTTGGAGACCGGAAAATCTTCCACCGGCGCGACATATTGAATGCCGGCATTGTTGACGAGAATGTCGACGGTTCCGAGCTTCTCGGCCGCCGTCTCGACAAGCGCCACACACTCCTCACCCTTGGACATGTCGGCCTGGATATACTCGACCTCAACGCCGGTCTTGGCCGCCAGGTCTTTGGCGATCTGATAGTCTTCCTCGCGATCAAGATGGGAGTTCAACGCCACTTTGGCGCCCGCTTCAGCAAGGCTTGTCGCTACACCGAGCCCGATGCCGGAGGTTGAACCGGTCACGACGGCGGTGTGTCCGGAAAGATCCAAGGTCAGCGGCATGATGGCCTCCTCGTCTGCCTAAATCAAAATCCGGCGGACCATACGCCACCTTGGGTTTTTTGCAATGCAGCAATTCTCGATCCGACCACCTTGATGAGCTTCAAGAAAGGCCGGATTGATCCGTCCAATCGATCTCCGGTTGATCGCCAACCAGACCGAATGGATTGTGTGATCCGTCGTTGAGGTAATAGCCGCTCCTTATTTCCTCGAAATCAACGGTCTGCGCCACGCCGGGCATCTGGAAGATGCGACGCGTGAACCGCCAGAGCGCTTCGAAATCGGTCAGACGGTAACGCGTGCACCGGAAGTGCGTTGCATAAACCGTGTCATAACGCACGAGCGTCGCAAACAGCCGCAAATCCGCAGCCGTTAAAGCGTCGCCGAACACGAAACTCTGGCCCGTCAAACGCTCTTCCAGCCAGTGGAGCGTCGCGTACACCGACGCGGTCGCGTCCTCATACTCATCCTGTCGCTGCGCCTTCCCTGCACGGTAGACGGCATTGGAAAGCCCGTCGAAAAGCCTTGGTAGAAAGGCCGCCATTTTGTCTTCCAGCGCTTCGGGAAACAGCTCAGGGCCGGACCCGACCGAATCAAAGGCGCGCATGATGGCTTCGGACGAATTGGAAACAGCCACTTCGTTCTGGGCATCCCAGACCAAGGGCACCGTCGCTCTGCCAGTGTAGCTGGCATCTGTCGCGCTGTAGAGCTGATGAACATGGCGAAGCCCAAGTGGGCCGAGCGGGCCATCCTGCCGAAGGGCATAGCCTTCGACGCGCGGCCCGCCGACCATCTGGAGTGCTATCCGATCCGCAAGCCCCTTAAAATGCCATGCTAGCACCGCCCCGTGCGACCAGGGGCAGCTTGATGATGCAACCAACACAAACCGACCGGGCGTTTGCGAAAAGGCCCCTAGCGTCGCGTCATCAAAAGTCGATGGAAGCGCACTTGGCTCCCGGCGGTAGGTCCCATCTTGCATGGACCGGTCGGCGTCACCGTGCCATCGGCCATCAATCAACATACCCATTCGCTCTAACGACCTTGTCTCTCGGTTGCGGTGCCACGGGACCGGTCTTATACCTAGCGTATGCTTGATCGGCCCGCACCCATCTCCGACATAACCGGCTATCTCTCGGGGATACTGCCGCGCCGAAAGAGCGTGGCAGCGCGCGTGGGCAATGTCATCGTTGGTGGCGACGCGCCCGTGGTCGTTCAGTCCATGACGAACACCGACACAGCCGATATTCGCGCCACGGCTACCCAGGTGGCCGCGCTCGCAAAGGCCGGGTCAGAACTGGTTCGCATCACAGTCGACCGTGATGAAGCCGCGGCGGCGGTCCCGCATGTGCGCGATAAGCTCGATAAATGGGGTGTCGATGTCCCGCTCGTCGGCGACTTTCACTATATTGGCCATAAACTCCTGGCCGATCATCCGGCCTGCGCTGAAGCCTTAGCGAAGTATCGCATCAACCCCGGCAATGTCGGTTTCAAGGACAAGAAAGACAAACAGTTCGCCTTGATCATTGAAGAGGCGATGAAGCGCGACAAAGCCGTTCGGATCGGTGTCAATTGGGGATCACTGGATCAGGAACTCCTGACACATCTGATGGATGAGAATGCCGAGCAAGGCTCACCCCTGACCGCCCGTCAGGTGATGCACGAGTCGATGGTGCAGTCGGCGCTCATCTCTGCCAACCATGCTGAAAAGATCGGCATGGGCCGCGACCGGATCATTCTGTCCGCCAAAGTCTCGCAGATACAGGATCTGGTTGCGGTCTATACGGCGCTTGCCGCCCGATCCGACTACGCCCTGCATCTTGGCCTGACCGAAGCCGGCATGGGGTCCAAGGGCATCGTGGCCTCATCGGCAGCGCTGGGCATTCTTCTGCAACAGGGGATCGGCGACACCATCCGCATTTCGCTCACGCCAGAGCCTGGCGGTGACCGCTCCAAGGAAGTCCAGGTTGCCCAGGAGCTACTACAGACGATGGGCATCCGCTCTTTCATCCCGGTTGTGGCGGCATGCCCCGGATGTGGCCGGACCACTTCAACAGTGTTCCAGGAACTTGCCCAAGACGTTCAGGACATGATCCGGGTAAAGATGCCGGACTGGAAGGATCGCTATCCAGGCGTTGAACAGCTAACCTTCGCTGTTATGGGCTGTATCGTGAACGGCCCGGGGGAAAGCAAGCATGCCGATATTGGCATCTCGCTGCCAGGTACAGGCGAACAACCGGCAGCTCCCGTTTTCATCGACGGCAAAAAGGTGAAAACCTTGCGCGGCCCCAACCTTGCCGATGATTTTAAAGGCATTGTCGAGGATTACATCGAACAGCGGTTCGGTCCGAACGCCTGATCCTCAGGCACGCCGTGGCAGCGCCAACCACATATCAAAGTCCAAAATCACGCCGTCGGCATAGCCATCATCGTCTTTGAACGGGAAGTCAGCACAGGGCACATCCTTGGTGGCAACAATGCGGACCCTGAGTGCGCCAATGTCGGATCGTCCTTCAATCGCGGCCCTATCCAGCACCTCGCTCCAGGCATAGACCGTGTCGCCAGCAAACAAAGGCGCGACATGCCGACCGCCATTGATGGCAGCGATGTGGAAGGCGTTCTGGAGCCCATTGAAAGCCAGCGCCCGTGCCAATGAAATCACATGGCCACCATAGATGAGCCGGCGACCGAAACGGCCCTGCCCTTCGGTGTGCTGGTTGAAGTGCACCTTGGCCGTGTTTTGGTAAAGGCGGGTCGCGAGCATGTGGTCGCTCTCTTCCACCGTCATGCCGTCGACATGATCGATGCGCTCGCCGACCTCATAGTCCTCCCAAAAAAACTGCGAACCGGAGAGCGCATCATCCCATTCAGCCACGTCGAGCGCGGGAACGCCCCCACCCAGCTGGCCGGCATCCACGGCGGATACCATTTCCGGCACCGATGGCTCCGGCGCGGGACTTGATGCGTCGCGTTTGCGCACCATCACCCAGCGCACATAGGAGAGGACCACCTCACCGCGCTGATTGGAGCCAGTGGTGCGCACATAAACTGTGCCGGTCTTGCCGTTGGAGTTCTCTTTGACCCCGACGACTTCAGAAACCGAGGAAAGCGTGTCGCCGGCATAGACGGGCCGGTGAAACACGCCTTCGGCATAACCAAGGTTCGCCACTGCGTTCAGCGAGATGTCGGGCACCGTCTTGCCGAAGACGGCGTGAAAAACCAGCAGATCGTCGAGAGGTGCGCGAGGATAACCAATGGAAGTGGCGAAACTATCGGCAGACTGCACAGCAGTGCGGGTGCCATAAAGCCCGCGGTAGAGGCTGGCATCGCCATCTGTCAGAGTGAGCGGGGTCGCGTGTGTGAGAACCCGTCCAACCGTGAAGTCCTCAAAAAAATTGCCCGCATCCGTCTTCGACATGCCATCGCCTTGCTTTAGAAATCCAACTGGCGTGATCATCTCGCCCGTCATGCTGCACTGCGGCAAGGCCAACTTTCGGGGTGCATCAGCCCGCGTCTGACCAAACCACAGGAACCCTTAAACCCATGACCGACCCGCGCCATTCCTTTGCCGAGAAAAGAGAACCAAGCGACGACCGTCTCTTTGCACCGGCTGCTGCCCGCAATGTTGGCCCGATCATCGATGCGCTTGTGCCGCATCTGCCCCAAAAAGGGCTGGTCCTGGAGGTAGCAAGTGGAACGGGCGAGCACGTCATCGCACTCGCCGAAGCCACGCCACATCTCTCCTGGCAGCCAACAGACTTGGACCCGGAGCGCCTGAAAAGCATCGCGGCTTGGATCACCCACGCAAGCGCAAGCAACATCAAAGCACCGATTGCCTTTGACGCTATCAAAACGCCCTGGCCCGGTGAGCCTGCCAACGCCCTGTTCCTTGCCAATCTCCTGCATCTGATCAGTGAGGCCGATGCCCTGGCGCTTCTGGCGAACCTCGCCAGCGCCCTTAAGCCGGAAGGTGTCCTGACGCTTTATGGCCCCTTCAAGCGCGGAGAGGATTACGCCAGTGAAGGCGATCAAAGGTTCGATGCCGCCATTCGGGCGGAGCGACCGTCGGCCGGCTACAAATCGATTGACTGGGTGGAGAAGCAGTGCATGGAGAACAAGCTGACCCGGATCGTGCAGATCTCCCTGCCGGCCAACAATCTGATGACGCTATGGCGCCGATGAAAATGCTTCGTTCCCTGCACTTTGGGCTGACTACTCTGGCACTTAGCTATGCCGCACCCTTGGTGGCGCAGACCCTCGACACTTTGATGCTGACCGGCGGACATGCTCTGACCATTACCCTGGATCAGGATGGCGGCTTGCAGACCTTACGCGCAGGCGACACCGTCCTCGCCACCGCCTCCAACATCGCGCGGGGTGCAGTGCTACCCAATGCTGACGACGAGATTGCAGCAGCTGTCTTCCGCCTTCAGGGCGACACGGAAGAGTGTCCTCCCGCTCCTATGGTGGTGAGTGTCCATGATGGTGTTCTGGAAGCCACACCGCCACTCGGACGCGGCTGCACGCGCTACGACATAAGCGTCGGCGAGCGAGCGCTTGTTTTTGTCAGCCCACCGGATCTGCACGCAGCTGGCGATGCCTTTCTATTCGACCTGGACCGTCGCCTGACAGTCCTGGGGCCCATTGGCTACAGGCCGCAGCCCACCTGGGGCTGGGATCGGCTGAGCAGGATGCTCGCAGATCACAATGACGCTGAGCTGGCAGACGATCTCTACGCCCACGCGCCTGTCTTCGACGCTTTGTTGCAGCTTTGGGATGATGAACTTTTTCTGTTCGCTCAACACCTTGCTGCAAGAACATTTCCAACCGCAGAGGGCGACCTGCTCTACCAATCAGGCTGCGTCCCAGGTCAGTGCACCTTTGCCATTGGCCTCCTCGTCGCGGACCCAGCAACCGAAACTGTCTATGCCGCCTACTTCAACGAGGGCGCACCGGATGTTCGCCCGCCCGTCGCGGAGTGGAGCGAGGCCGCAAGGGAACTTTTCGAACGCTGGCGTTCTGGAGACTTGCCTGGAGATCTGCCCTGACCCGTCACCTCATTTCCTCTGGCTCGCCGTTTGAAAAGCAGGCTGGCTATAGCCGTGCCGTCGTCGATGGGGATTATGTCCATGTCGCCGGGACCACAGGCTACGACTACGCAACCATGACCATGCCTGAGGCCATCAAAGACCAGGCCCGCAATGCGCTGGCCACCATTGCAAGCGTGCTGGAAGAGGCCGGCACCTCGCTCGACCAGCTGGTGCGTGTTCACTACTACCTCACCAGGCGGGAGCATGCGGACGATCTTTTCGCCGTCACCGGTGAGGTCCTCGGCGACATTCGCCCGGCCGCGACGCTTCTGATTTGCGACCTCATGAACGAGGAAATGCTGGTGGAGATCGAAGCCACGGCCAAGCTGCCGAAATAGCAGCCCGTTCGGGGCACTTAACGCTTGCGCGGCATCACCTTATCGCGCACCGACGCCAGCAGGTCGGGTCGGTGATCGTTGATAAATCGTACCGTCCGTGCGCCGCCGCCATAGACAAGGAGCGCTGGCAACCACAGCCCTTGGGCGCCGACCAGAGACTGGCGAAAACGCCCCTGTTTGATGCGCCCATCCAGCAAGATGATCCAAAGGCCGCGCTTCAGGCCAAGATCACCCACATGCTCCCAGGCAATCTCGGTGTTCCCAAGCCCCAGGCGCATCCGGTGCACGGTCACTCCGTCCGTGGTGACGAGTGGCAGGCGTCCGGCAATTGCCCGGAAAAGCTGATAGGCGGGGAACGCCACAAACAGACCAAATCCAATCAGAACCAGCACGGACAGATAGGTGATGATGGATAGCTGTCCCTGATTGACGATGATCGAATAGACAGCAAGTCCTGCCAGAAACAGGCCCATGCCACCCATGAAGAGCACGGCAATGCCAGCGCGAATTGGTGAAGCGTACAACTCCATCACTCGGCCATCCCCACTGGTGGCTGACGTCTTGTCCCCTGAAGGCTTGCCCATCAGGACCCAGCGCTTTGCAGCGCCTCTTCGATGATTGGCAGAAAGCTCTCCTGGACATCGCGGGCATCAAAAACGCCGATATGCTTGTGCAGGATCACACCGTCGGCACCGACGATGAAGGTCTCCGGCACGCCATAGACACCCCACTCAATGGATGCCCGGCCATTGGGGTCGACACCGATCCGGTCATAGGGATTGCCAAGTGTCTCCAGAAACCGCCGCGCATCTGACGGCTGATCTTTCTGGTTGATCCCGATGATCTGGAAACGATCATCATCGGCGAGCGCCATCAGCATCGGGTGCTCCTGGCGGCAAGGTGCGCACCAGGATGCGAAGACATTAACCAGCGTCACCTGTCCTTCAAGATCACCCGGCCCGAAACCTGGGGTGCCCTGTCCTTCAAGAGGCTCCAAAGAGGTTTGAGGAACAGGTTCACCAATCAACGCCGACGGGATCTCGTTTGCCGGGCCGCCAAACAGAAGCTGATAGCCAAACACCCCGCCCAGCGCCAAGAAGAGCACCAGAGGTGAAACCGCCAGCCAATTGATCTTGCGACGCGGTGTCTCAACCGCCTGGTCGCTCATCCGCCTCTCCTGTTTGAAGCATCGGCCGGCAGGTCGGCTTCAAGCTTATCGAGTTGCTTGTCGAGCGCTTTGCGGTCCCGCCAGATCCAAAGCCCGATCCCAGCAAAACCGATGATCCCGGCAAGCCAGGAAAAGGCGATAAAACCAAAATGCTGATCGATCACCATGGCAAACCTCTCGCGCGCGTTAGGCCGTTTGGCCGGCTGGCAGCGCGGTCGATTCAGGGGCTGCTCGACGGGCGGCGCGCATCTGTAACGCGCGAACACGCCGCCGCTTCAGTTCGTTATCCATCGCCATGAGATGCAGCCAGAAGAAGATGAGGGAAAAGCCGACCGCACAAATGAGGAGCGGGTAGAGCATCGCCGGGTAGATCGTCGGCCCGTCCAAACGGAACACGGAGGCCGGCTGATGCAGCGTGTACCACCAGTCGACCGAAAACTTGATGATGGGCAGATTGATCGCACCGATAAGGGTGATGATGGCCGTCACCTTGCCAGCCTTTATGGGCTCTTCAATCGCCTGCCACAGCGCAATGATACCGAGATAAACGAGAAAGAGAATGAGCACGCTCGTCAGCCGTGCATCCCACACCCACCAAGTGTTCCACATCGGCTTGCCCCAAAGCGAACCGGTGATAAGACAGATTGCGGTGAACGTCGCACCAATTGGCGCCATCGCTTTGGCGGAGACATCCGCCATTGGATGCTTGAAAACGAGCGTTCCGAAGGCAGAAAGTGCCATCAGCGCATAGGCAAACATGCCAAGCCACGCCATCGGCACGTGCAGATACATGATGCGGATCGTTTCGCCCTGCTGGTAGTCGGCAGGCGCGGTGAAGAATGCCATGTAAAGGCCAATCGCCAGCACCAGGGCGCCAAGACCGGCGACCCATGGCTTGACCACGCGCGAAAAGCGCATGACCCGCGTCGGATTGGCATAATCAAGGATACCCATCAGGCTCGCTTCGTTCCGTTTTCACGGCCATTTTCTGGCGCATAGCATGGCAGCGCCCGGCTTTCCAAACTGGGGCTTATGCATCCGCCCCTCCTAACCATCATTGATCTTGATCGTCGCCGCTGCACCCAGGGTCCCCACGACCGCATAAATAAGACTGGTCGCAACCAAGAGCGCAAAGGGCGGCCAGAACGGATCAGGCTCAACGATAGCAGCACGCGTTGCCGCAACGCCAAAGATAAGCACCGGGATGGAAAAAGGTAGAATGATGACGGCCATCAACAGCGCCCCGCGACGCAACGTCACAGCCAGAGCGGCTCCAACCGCCCCTAGAAACGACAGAGCGGGCGTGCCAACGGCCAGCGTTGCCGTGAGCGCCAGGATCGCCCGCGGCTCCAGCGCCAAGAGAAGAGAAAGCAACGGCGTGGCGATAACCAATGGCAGGCTGGCGCCGAGCCAGTGCGCAATCACCTTGGCGATGACAAACACCGAAACAGGCGCGTCGGTTAGCCTAAGAAGGTCCAGCGCACCGTCATCCTTGTCGGACTGAAACAAGCGCTCCAGCCCGATCAGCGTCGCCAACAGTGCTGCGATCCACATGATGGCTGGCCCGATGCGCGACAAAAGGTTGAGATCTGGCCCAATGCCAAACGGCACGGTGACAATCACCGCCAGAAAGAACAGCGTCCCGACCAACGCGCCGCCGCCGACACGGATGGCCAGACGAACGTCCCGCGCGATCAAGGAGCGAAAAGGTTGAGCCGTCACGACGTGGCCCCCGCCAACCAATAGGACTCCTCGTCCATCGGCGCGGACAATCCGTCCGCACCATCGGGCGGAAAACTGGCCAGATCGAGCGTGATCAGATCCGCCAGGCCAAGCGGCATATGGGTCGCTGCGATGACAATCCCACCTTTGCGGCGATGATCTTCCACAAGGATGATAAAACGTTCAGTTGAAGCAACGTCCAAGGCGGCGGTCGGCTCGTCAAGCAGCCAGACCGGCCGCGGAGCAACGAGAAGCCGAGCCAGCGCAACCCGCCGTTTCTGCCCCTGGCTCAACACCGCTGCCGGCAGATCCATCACATGGCCGACGCCCAGACGTGCCAGTGCATCCTCAACCGGAAGCCCATCCTCATAGCCATAATAGCTCTGCCAGAAAATGAGGTTCTGCCGAACGGTCAGCGCCGCCTTCAGCCCATCTTGGTGACCTGCCAAGTGCACCAGAGCCGACCGAGGCGTATCGGCCTCAGCACCGGCAACCGCCACCCGAAGATCGCCCGATGCTGGCTCAGCCAAGCCCGCCAACACGCGCAACAGGCTGGTTTTGCCGGACCCGTTGGGCCCCACCAGCACCACCGCATCTCCGCCTTGAGCCGTGAGGTCAAGGTCAGCAGCAAGGGCCCGGCCGCCCCGGGCCAAGGCCAGACCACCCAACTCAACGACCGTTTCGGTCCACACCATCACACCCCCAAAAACGCGGACCAGCTAGGCGCGAC
The DNA here is from genome assembly GCA_038749715.1 of Pseudomonadota bacterium. Classification (GTDB taxonomy): domain Bacteria; phylum Pseudomonadota; class Alphaproteobacteria; order Rhizobiales; family MH13; genus MH13. The sequence continues at coordinate 31,751 of JBCDHR010000012.1, read as the reverse complement.
CAACGTTGCTCTTTGAAAGCGTTATAAAACCGGTTATGTCACGCGCAACCTGCCAAATCGGGAATGCAGGACCAGGCATCATAGCGAAAAACCGGACTTTCAAGTCCGGTATCGAATTGCGATCGACCGATCGACAGCTGAATAGCGCCGGTCCGTGCCCCAAGATTAGATCTTGAACGATAGGACACCGATGTCGCTCGATAGTTTCAAATGTCGCCAAAATCTGACCGTCGGCGGTCAGACAGTCACCGTCTACAACCTCATGGAAGCCGAAAAGAACGGCCTTCCGGGCGTTTCCAAGCTTCCTTTCTCTCTCAAGGTTTTGCTTGAAAACCTGCTGCGTCACGAAGACGACAAGACCGTCAAGAAGGCCGATATCGACGCCATGAGCACCTGGGCTCAGGAAAAGAAATCCAACCAGGAAATCGCCTACCGCCCAGCCCGCGTTCTGATGCAGGACTTCACCGGCGTTCCGGCCGTCGTGGACCTTGCAGCCATGCGCGATGGCATCGTAGCGCTTGGCGGCGATCCGGAAAAGATCAACCCGCTTAACCCGGTTGATCTGGTCATCGACCACTCGGTGATGATCGACGAGTTCGGCAATCCGCGCGCATTCCAAATGAACGTCGACCGCGAGTATGAGCGCAACATGGAGCGCTATACCTTCCTGAAATGGGGACAGAAAGCGTTCAACAATTTCCGCGTTGTGCCACCGGGAACGGGGATCTGCCATCAGGTGAACGTTGAGTACCTCGCCCAAGTCGTATGGACCGACGAGGACGAGAATGGCGACACCATCGCCTATCCAGACACGCTTGTTGGTACCGACAGCCACACCACCATGGTCAACGGCATGGCCGTCCTCGGTTGGGGCGTTGGCGGCATTGAGGCCGAGGCGGCCATGCTCGGCCAGCCCATCTCGATGCTCATTCCAGAGGTCGTTGGCTTCAAGCTGACGGGTGAGATGGTTGAAGGCACCACGGCAACCGATTTGGTGCTCAAAGTTGTGCAGATGCTGCGTGAGAAGGGCGTCGTCGGTAAGTTCGTCGAATTCTACGGCGACGGTCTGGATCGGCTGCCGCTGCCAGACCGCGCGACGATTGCCAACATGGCGCCGGAGTATGGAGCGACTTGCGGCTTCTTCCCAATCGACGATGAAACGCTGCGCTACATGAGAACGACCGGCCGCGACGACGAGCGCCTTGCTCTTGTCGAAGCCTACGCCAAGGCATGCGGTTTCTGGCGCGACAGCAGCTATGAGCCCGTCTTCACCGACACGCTTGAGCTGGACATGGGCACCATCCGTGCCGCCATCTCCGGCCCCAAGCGACCGCAGGATTTCGTGGCGCTGACAGAGGCAGCCTCCGCGTTCAAAAAGGAAATGGAGGAGACCTTCAAACGTCCCCTAGATACCGAAGTCGAGGTCGAGGGCGAGGACTACAAGATGTCGTCGGGCAAGGTGGTGATCGCATCCATCACCTCCTGCACCAACACCTCCAACCCCTATGTGATGATCGGCGCCGGGCTTGTCGCCCGCAAAGCGCGCGAAAAGGGTCTCGACCGCAAGCCATGGGTCAAGACCTCGCTGGCGCCGGGTTCGAAGGTCGTGTCGCAGTATTTGGAAGAGGCCGGTCTGCAGGAAGATCTGGACGCCATCGGTTTCAACCTGGTCGGCTATGGCTGCACCACCTGTATCGGCAACTCTGGCCCGCTACAGGAAGAAATCTCAAAAGCCGTCAACGATGGCGATCTCGTCGCCACCAGCGTCCTGTCCGGCAACCGTAACTTTGAAGGCCGGATCAGCCCGGATGTACGCGCCAACTATTTGGCCTCACCACCGCTGGTCGTTGCCTACGCCCTTGCTGGTGACATGAACATCGACCTCACGCGTGAGCCGATCGGCAAGGACAAGGACGGTAACGATGTCTACCTGAAAGACATTTGGCCGACACAAAAGGAAATCGCCGATCTCGTCCACGAGACGGTGACGCGCGAAGCCTTTATCTCCAAATATGCCGAAGTCTTTGAGGGCGATGACAAATGGCAGTCCGTGGAGACCACCGACAGTCAGACCTATGACTGGCCGCCGGCTTCGACCTACGTCCAGAACCCGCCCTATTTCCAGGACATGGACAAGGAGCCAGGCAAGATCGCTGACATTGAGAATGCCCGCGTTATGGCGATCCTCGGTGACATGATCACCACCGACCACATCTCGCCTGCTGGCTCTTTCAAGGACACCACGCCTGCCGGTCAGTACCTTACAGAGCGCCAGGTTCCGGTTCGTGAGTTCAACTCCTACGGCTCGCGACGCGGCAACCATGAAATCATGATGCGCGGTACGTTCGCCAACATCCGCATCAAGAACGAGATGCTGGACGGCGTTGAAGGCGGATACACGCTCGGTCCCGACGGTGAGAAAACCTCGATCTACGAGGCAGCCATGGCGTGGAAAGAGCAAGGCGTTCCGCTTGTCGTCTTTGGTGGCGAGCAATATGGCGCCGGTTCGTCGCGTGACTGGGCGGCCAAAGGCACCAACCTTCTGGGCGTCAAAGCGGTGATTGCGGAAAGCTTTGAACGTATCCACCGCTCCAACCTCGTTGGCATGGGTGTGATCCCGTTCGAGTTCACCAGTGGCGACACTCGCAAGACCCTCGGTCTCAAGGGCGATGAAACGGTCTCAATCCACGGCCTGTCCGGCGATCTGAAGCCGCGCGATATCGTGAAGGCGACCATCGTTTACCCCGATGGCACGCAGAAGGAGATCGAGCTTCTCTGCCGTATCGATACCGAGGTTGAGATCGAATATGTCGAGCATGGCGGCGTGTTGCACTACGTGCTGCGCAACCTGGCCGCAGCGGCATAGATCCAACAGTTCGCAGTCTGACCAATTCTCAAGCGCCGGGGCTTCACTGCCCCGGCGTTTTCTTTTGTATCGGGCGCATAGCAGCTATCACGCGTTCATGCTTGCGCGCCCCGCCCCGGTCGCTATGCTGATACCTGCCAGGGGCGCCCTTGTGGCTGAGACGTACCCTTTGAACCTGACCCAGATAATGCTGGCGTAGGAAGGCGAAGGGACCGATCAACGCCCCTTTGTCTCCTGACGTCGTGAGGAGACATGAATGGCCGCCGCCGCTTCCACCCTTCCCGCTTTGCCACCTTCCGATGCGCTGACCGCCATGCGTGGCGCGGCACCGCTGACCCACTGCATCACCAATTATGTGGCCATGGCGATGGCGGCGAACGCTATTCTCGCCGCCGGGGCTTCACCGGCGATGATCCATGCGGAGGAAGAAGTCGCTGATTTCGTGCCCGTCGCGGCGGCGCTTACCATCAACATCGGCACGCTCTCCGCGCCCTGGGCAAAGGCCATGCTGACGGCGGCTGAAACGGCCAACGACGTCGGCAAGCCTTGGGTTCTTGATCCAGTTGCGCATTTCGCAACGCCTTACCGCAGCCAGGTCACCAAGGAGCTGGCAACGCTGAAGCCAAGCATCATTCGCGGCAACGCGTCGGAGATCATCACGCTTGCGGGCGAGCAAGGGGCCGGCAAGGGCGTCGACAGCGGCGACAGCGTCGATGCTGCCACATCAGCCGCCAAGGCGCTGGCGGAAGAGACCGGAGCCATCGTCGCGGTCACCGGCGAAACCGACCTTGTAACCAACGGAACACGCAGCACCCTCATTGCCGGCGGGTCCGAACGGATGCCCAAGATCACAGCCATGGGCTGCGCCCTCACCGGGGTCATGGGCGCTTATGCGGCCGTCGCCGCTCCGTTTGAAGCTGCCATTGCGGCCTGCGCGCACTTCGCCGAAGCCGGCACACAGGCTCATAAAGCTTCGCAAGGCCCCGGCAGCTTTCTGCCTGCATTCATGGATGCGCTTGAGGCCACCGATCAGTCCGGCATCGCCGCCGTTTCCGTTGGCCAGGTTGGTTAGCTTCATGCCGTTCAAAGCTGAGACCTTACGTCTTTATCTCGTGACCGACCGCGATTTGTGCGCCGATTTCGGTCTGGTTGAGACGGTTCAATCGGCCGTCGCTGGCGGTGCAACCTTGGTGCAATTGCGGGACAAACGCGCCAACACCCAAGAAATGACGGAGATGGCGCGAGCGCTGAAACGAGCGCTGGCAGAAACCGGTGTTCCGCTGATCGTGAACGACGATGTGGATGCCGCCGTCGCAGCCGACGCCGACGGCGTTCATGTCGGTCAAAGCGATGACGGGGTTGCGCTCGCGCGCCAAAGACTGGGCCCTAATGCCATTGTCGGTTTGTCCTGTGAAACCGAAGCCCATATCGAAGCGGCCGAGATCAGCCTGCTTGACTATCTGGGCATCGGCACGGTGTTCGCCACCGCCACCAAAGGCGACCACAGCCCACCCATCGGGCTGGATGGCCTGGCTGAGCTCTGCGCCCTTTCGCCACTGCCGACGGTCGCCATTGGTGGACTGAAAGCCGAGCACACCCACGATGTTCTGAGTGCAGGCGCCGATGGGCTTGCCGTCGTTTCAGCTATCTGCGGCCAGCCTGATCCAAAGGCAGCCGCCAAATCCTTCTTTCCACCAAACAATCAGACCGATGGAGCCGCCACATGACGGACGCCATTCCTAACATCCTGTCCATCGCCGGTTCCGACCCTTCCGGCGGCGCCGGCATCCAGGCCGATCTGAAAGCAATCTCAGCCCAGCGCGCCTATGGCATGGCTGCACTTACCGCGCTCACGGCCCAGAACACACAAGGTGTCAGCGGCGTGCATCTCGTTCCGCCAGACTTCGTCGCCAATCAGATCCATGACGTGTTCGCGGACATCAACGTGCACGCCGTGAAGATCGGCATGATCGCCAGCGGCGACATCGCCCGCGCGGTTGCCTACGCACTGAAAGATCACGCCGACGTTCCTGTCGTGCTTGACCCGGTGATGGTCGCCAAGGGCGGTGCGCGTCTTCTGGATGAAGATGCTGTTGGCGCACTGCGCAGCGCGCTCTTGCCCCACGCCACCGTCATAACGCCCAACCTGCCGGAAGCTGCTGCCCTGCTGGAGGTACCCGTCGCAGTCAACCGTCAAGATATGGAAGAGCAGGCCGTCGCCCTATTGGACCACGGCCCTGGCGCCGCTCTGGTGAAGGGCGGGCATCTGACAGGCGAAGACTGCTCCGACCTTCTGGCAACCCGCGACGGCGTCACCTGGTTTGAAGGCGAGCGTATCGCCACTCCAAACACCCATGGCACCGGATGCACTCTCTCCTCAGCCCTTGCAGCCCAGATCGGCCATGGCCGCCCACTCAAAGAGGCGGTCGCTGCCGCCAAAGCCTACGTCGCGACGGCCATCGCCCAATCCGACATGCTGTCCGTCGGCCATGGCCACGGACCCACCCACCATTTCCACAACCTTTGGAGTGCCCAGCCATGAGCAAAACTCTTTCCGATCAAATCGTTCTCGTCACTGGTGCCGGTCGCGGCCTTGGTGCGGCCATCGCATCTGCCTTTGCACGTGAGGGTGCTCGTGTCGCCATCAACTACCGCAACAGCCAGGACAAAGCTGAAGCGCTTGCCGCCAAGCTGAGCGACAGGGCCATGGCAGTCCAGGGCGACGTTCGTGACGCAGCAAGCGTGAAGACGATGGTGGATACGGTCTCTGAAACCTGGGGAGCGCCCACAACGCTGATCCACAATGCGCTGGCCAACTACAGCTTCAACGGCGATGCCCGAGACACGCTCGAAAGCCTCTCACCCGATGCGCTGAACGCCCAGTTTGGCACCGCTGTCACCGGCGCGCTGACCATGATCCAGGCCGTCGCCCCCGCCATGGCTGACCAAGGCTTTGGCCGCATCGTCACCATTGGCACTAATCTCGTGCAGAACCCGGTTGTTCCCTATCACGACTACACCGCCGCCAAAGCGGCCCTGATGGCCTTCACCCGTACCTCGGCAGCCGAGCTTGGACCCAAAGGGATAACCGTCAACATGGTCTCCGGTGGGCTTTTGCGCACCACCGACGCAAGCGCTGCGACGCCCGATGCCGTCTTCGACCTCATTGCAGGCTCCACGCCGTTGCGTTCTGTGACCACGCCGGAAGAGGCGGCAGACGCCGTCCTGTTCTTCGCAAGCCCATGGGCACGGGCCGTGACGGGTCAGAACCTCATTGTCGATGGCGGGCTGGTGTTCGGGTGAGCTGTCTGGGTTGAGGACTTATCCCATTTGCTAACCTCGCCAATTGTTGCTCGAAAGAGAGCTTCCTGAACCCGGCACGAAGAGACCGAACGCCATGGCCGATCGTGCCTTGATGCCTGACTATCTGCGTCTGATGGCGCTCTTCGGCATCGTTGTGGTGAACGTGCAATTCATGGCCTTCCCCAGCCCGAATGGCTTCGCGAGCGCGACGGTACAGACTTCAGCGGATGAGATTGCCACATGGCTTGTGGGCGGGCTCTTCACGCTGAAGACCTATGGCCTCTTTTCGTTCATGTTCGGCGTCGGTTTGGCCTTCCAGATTCGATCAGCCGAGCGCCGGTCGCTGCCATTTGGCAGGCTCTACCGCAACCGGATGGTCGGGCTGGCAATCCTCGGTCTGCTGCACGGTTGCCTGTTCTTTCCCGGCGACATTCTGGTCGTCTACGCCATCACGGGATCTGTTCTGTACTTCTGGCGCGATTGGCAGGTCGCAAAGCTGGTGCGGTTTGGCGCCGGGCTCCTGGTGGCTCAGCTTGTGGTCGCAGCGGTACTCCTAGCCTTTGTCCCGGACCAGCCAGCCGAGCTTGTGGACCTGGAACGCGAGATCATGACCGAAGGAAGCTGGTTGGAAACGGTCACGTTTCGCAGCATTACCTTCGCTATCCTCATGCCCTTCTTGCTGGTCTTTCAGGGCCTCTCGGCGCTTGGATGGTTTTGCCTCGGGCTTGCTTCGGTGAAATCGGGGCTTATCGACCGGCCTGATCACCCACTCTGGCAACGTGCGCGTCGGTTCTTTCTCATTCCTGGCATCCTGTTTGGCCTGGCAGCCTCAGCCATACTTGTCTGGTACGACAAGATGCTTGGCGATGTCCTCATCATCCTATTCGCCCCGCTGGCCACCATCGGCTATCTCGGGTTGATCGCGGCCATTGCTAAACCGGCCGGGCCCTTGATGGAAAAGGTTCTACGGGCCGGCGGATCGAGCCTCACCATCTACCTGGGGCAGTCGCTGATTTTGAGCACCGTTTTCGCGGCCTATGGCCTTGGGGCTTGGGATGCGGTTGGGCCGGCCATGGCCGTCATCATCGCCGTGGCGACCACCATTCTGCTGGGCCTGTTCGTCATGCTTTGGCGCACCGGCTTTTCGCTGGGGCCATTCGAATGGGTCCTGCGCAGCATCACAAGGTTTGGGGTAGCGCGACCCTGAACTGTCACGAGCCCGTTAAGCTGGATGGTTAGACGCTCCACCTTTCACGCCTTCCGCTGACGGGCTCAAATCCAAATGGAACGACGGATGACCCAATCCATCAGCCTCATCGGCGGACAGGCGCTTCGAACCGACGGGCCTTTGGAAACGGCGGACCTACATCTTGCCGACGGGTTGATTGTCGATGCACCGGCCAAGGACTCCATCCAGATCGACTGCCGCAGATACTACGTCCTGCCGGCCATCATTGACGTTCACGGCGATGCGTTCGAGATCGACCTGCATCCAAGGCCGGGCGTCGACATCGCGTTCCCCATCGCAATGACGTCGGTTGACCGGCAGCTCGTCAGCAACGGCATCGTCACGGCCTTTCATGGGCTGACAATTTCCTGGGAGCCTGGGGCGCGCAGTCTGCAAGCTGCGCGGCACTTCATGGCCTCGCTGACACCCTTTCGCGAACAGGCACTTGCCGATCACCGCGTGCAGCTGCGCTGGGAGGTCTACGCCCACGAACCGATCGCCGATCTTGCCAACTGGCTTACTCAGGAGCCAACGCCCGCCATCGCCTTCAATGACCACACCACCTCGACCTTGGAGGCGATGCGCACCGGCAAGGAAGCCAAGCTCGACCAATGGGCGCGACGTGCCGGTGTTTCCCTCGAGGACTATCTCGCACTCGTTGACGGCGTGGCCGCCAACGCGCCCCTTGTCCAGGATCGGATCAGGGACGTCGCCGCCCTTGCACTACAGAACGACACGATCATGCTCGCTCACGACGAGGCAACTGTTGAGGAGCGAGAAGGTCATCGTGCGCTCGGCATGCAGGTCAGCGAGTTCCCACTCAACAAGCAGACAGCTGCCAGCGCGGTTGAGGCCGGCGAACACGTCATCATGGGCGCGCCCAACGTGCTGCGCGGCGGCAGCCACAAGGGCATGTTGAGCGCCGAAGACGCGATCCGCGAGGGCCTCTGCACTGTCCTCGCGTCCGACTACTACTATCCAAGCCTTTTGCGCGCCGCCGAGCATCTCGTCACGCGCGAGGTCCTGGCCCTCGCCGACGTCTGGAAGCTCATTAGCGCCAACGCGGCGGTCGCCATGGGCTTGACCGATCGCGGGACGCTCGAAACGGGCAAAAGGGCAGATGTGATCGTCTTGGATCAATCCGATCCATGGCGCATTGTTCACACGATCGTCGGCGGAAGCTTAGTCAGTTTTGGGCAGTGACCAGCCACGAAAAACCCGCCATGGCATAGCCATGACGGGCAGTCATTCTTTGACGTTTTTTTGGAAGGCCCGGCTGGACGAAGGACGGACGTTCCTTTTGAATGGAGCACGACGCCAACCCATCAGGGGCTGGGGGCTGGAGGGTCTGATAAGCCGACGCCGTGCCGCCAAGCAACGATTGAGACATGACGCGACCAGTTGGGCCGGTAAAAGGCGCGATCGCGACTGTTTTTGGGCAATAATGTGGCGCTGTGGATAGCGGGATCGGCGCTCAGACGCACACAGTGCGCAGGCGGCTTGCCAAATCAAAGCTTCACTGAAACACTCGGCCTCCGGTGACTATCTGATACCCACGCGCGAGAGCCAAGGCCTACATGACGGATTCTTCTCAGGAATCATCGCTCCCGGTGGAGTTGGATGCCCACCGCAAAGCCCGAGGCCAAGCCGATCCCGGCACGTCGAACGCAGAACCGATCATCAAGATCGTCACCTCCAATAACGCGCCACCCTCTCAGAACCCGCCAGCGCAGGTGTCGTTTCATCGCCGCGAACTGGACATGATTCTCAATGTCTATGGACGCATGGTCGCCGAGGGTGAATGGCGCGACTACGCCATCGATCTGATGAAGGATAAGGCGGTGTTTTCGGTCTTTCGACGGACGGCAGAAGTGCCGCTCTACACCATCGAAAAGGACCCGAAGATGGCCCGCCGCCAAGGAGCCTACAAAGTGGTGGCCGCGTCGGGACAAATCCTCAAACGCGGCCATGATTTGAAGCAGGTTCTCAAAGTCTTCGACAAGAAGCCGAAGCTCAGCGTGGTATGAGCGCCTCCGGCGCATTACCCATCACCATCCGACCAGCCGAAACCAGTGATGCCGAGGCCGCTTGTGCGCTTCTCAGACGATCCATCACCGAACTGTGTCAACAAGACTATGCGAACCAATCAGGCCGACTCGACCGGTGATTGGCCAACAAAACGACCGACCAGGTGAAGCGCTGGATCGAGGACAGCTCACTCGCCATTTACTTGGCCCTTCGCAACGACGATTTAGCGGGCGTTGCATGTCTGAGCCGCGACGACAAAGTGCTCCTCAACTATGTCGAACCGAACCATCGTTTCATGGGCGTCAGCTCTGGCTTGCTGAAGCACATTGAACAGGCTGCCGCCCGCCGTGGGGCCGAAAAGATCAAGCTTGAAAGCACCAAGACGGCTTATTGCTTCTATAAAGCCCGCGGTTATCTGTCTGATCCCACCAACGCAGACAGATCGCATCTTTGGATGATCAAAAACCTGACGGACCAACGATGAAACCCCGGCGTCACCGCCGGGGTTCCTGCTGTCTGGACCCGTGACTACGAGCCCGGCGTATCGCGGACGAAGTTGTTGCCGCGCTGGGCCGTGGCGGTGAAGGTCATGGCGTTCACCTTCCAGCCGTCCTCAGTGCGCACAAAGCCGTGGACGTAAGTGCCCCAAACTTCCCACAGCGCTTCGCCGCCATTTTCCGGCAGAGCCCCGCTTTCCATCCGGTTCCAGGCATAACCATGGGAGACCATGGTCGCGCTGTCTGGCGTGTGGAACGTGACGCGGTGGTTGCCACGGAGGTGAAACGACGTCTTTTCGGCGGTCAGGTTACCGGACCAACCAGCGATCAGGCCATCGGCCGGGATGGTGGCCGGATCACCGCCAATAAGCGAAGTGAAGTCCACCGTGATTTCATCGGTGAAGAGGCTGCGTGTCGCTTCCCAGTCTTTGGCATCGACGCCGGCATCAATGGCGTCGGCGATGCGCACCATTTCAGCCTGATCGACGAGGGTGTCGAGAGTAAGTGGCGTGCCGCCCAGTTGAACATCAGAAGCGGCCGTTGCGGAGGCGCTCATGGCGAGCGCAGCGATGGTTGAAGCAGTCAGTTTCATTGTTTTGGTCCTTTCAAGGCGCACCGACCCTATGGCGTTTCCCAGGGGTCGGTGCCCATGCGTGGATGGAGATCAGGAAGCAAAGTGAGCGGCCATCGTGTCGGCCGCGCGTGTCACGTCTTCGGGGTTGTCGTAGAAGTCGAACTGGGTGACGCCTTCCAGCCACTGCAGTGTTGCGTCGCCGGCAAAGCCATCCAGGAAGCTGCGCACGCCATCGGGGATAGCAGCGGCCTCGGAGTGGACGATAGCCAGCGGCTTATCGAGCGCCGCGCCATGGTCCGCCGGGTGGTAGGTCAGCCAGCCTTCCCAGCTCGTCTGGTTCCACTGATTGTCATACTCTGGGATCGCGCCTCGCTCGGCCTCAAAATAGTAGCCGCCGATGGGCATCAGCACACCTTCTGCGCCTTCGGGGCCAGCCGCCGGAATGATCATTCCGCCCTCGGCTTCTGCCTGCTGCGACAGAGCAATAAGACCGCTGACGCCTTCTTCGCCGCCATAGACCGCTTGCACGATCTCTTCGTTCTGCAGCCAGGGGGCGACAAGGCCGACCCGCTGGATCAGGTCGTTACCGGAAACAGCGTCGACCATGTAGCCGGCGGACGCACAGATACCGAGACCGTTGATGTTGGCCGCATCGACTTCGGGCAGCGTTGCGACGAAGTCGATGGCGGCTTCGATGTCCGCCGTTTTGGCCGTCGGGTCCTCGCGGAAGCGAATGTTCTGCGGCAGGTCGCCAGACTGGCCCCAGCCGCGGAAGTCGAAGGTGAAGGTGAAGGCTGCGTAGCCACGCGCCGCCATTTCGCGGGCGTAGGTGGCCGGCATCTGCTTCTGAACGGTGGTCCAGGCGCCAGTCACGACAATGGTCGGCAGAGCAGACCCATCATGATCAGCCGGCAGGTAGAGCGTGCCGGCCATGGCCGTGCCGTTGCTGTCGAAGGTTACGGTGCGGGTCTGCACCTCAGAAGCCAGGGCCGTGCCGGAAAGCAGGGCCGAAGCAAGAGCGGTGGAAGCGATGGTTTTGGTTGTCTTGGTCCGTTTGGACTTGGTCATAGGTCTGTCTCCTTGTTTGGCAGCGGTGTTTCGCTGCGATGAGGAGACAATGCCCAACGACCGCTCAGCCCGCAGGCGCGATTCTTGGCGTCCATTGGGTCATTCTTGCGGTTTGCGCGGCCATCCGATGTGAGTTCATAGTGGGTGAGCGACCACAGCTCATTTCGCCGTTCGCCTGAGCTTTCCGCCACCGCGCCAGTGTCATCTTTAGGAGTCCGCTTTTGGAGATCAAAACGGCATCTGATCAACGCGAGATCGCCGCAGCCGTCGCATTGGACGCACTGGTCATCGGCTCGAAGGACAGGGCTGATTACATCAGATCGGTGGCGGACCGTGGCGGCCTGAGCGTGGCGATCATGCAGGATCAGGTTCAGGCATTCTGCTGCCTGGACCATGCTTACTTCTTTGAAAAGCCGTTCATCTCTCTGCTCATCGTCAAACCTGACATGAGACGGCGCGGGCTTGGTTCCAGTCTTCTTTCGTACGCCGGAGGCACATTCCCTGAGGTCTGGACGTCAACCAACCGATCCAACGCCGCGATGCGCGCCCTGCTCGACAAGGCGGGTTGGCAGTATTGCGGTGAACTGGATGGACTCGACGAGGGCGACCCTGAGCTGTTCTTCAAGAACCCAAAAGTGTTGGCATGGAGTTCAACCTGACCGATGCTGCGCCGGCGTTGATCCAAAGGCCCGTTTGAAGTGCTTGCCGAAGCGTGAGGTATCCTCATAGCCAACGCGCAAGGCGATTTCGGCGACCGGCAGAGCAGTTGTTTTCAACAGCACGCCTGCGACGCGCATGCGCTCACCGATCACATACTGCAGCGGCGAGACGTTGAGCGCAGCCTTGAACGCTCGGGCAAAATGGAACGCACTCATAGCTGCCTCACCGGCAAGGACCTCCAAGGAGATGTCAACCGCCAGGTGATCATGAATGTAGGCAACGGCTCGCCTGAGGCGGGCATCATCCAAGGCCGCCACATCGTCCGGCATGGATTGAACGTTCTGCGCAAGATGCGCGGCCAGTGCCCGGTGCATGGTCTCACGGTAGAGCGCGCTAGGGGCATCGGAAACATCAAGGGCGGATCGGGCAAGCTGCAAAGTCAACGGATCGAAGGCGCCAAATTGCGGGTTGATTGCATCAGGGCGTTCCAATCCGACTTCGCGCAGCAAGCCTTCATCCAGCTCCACGGACAGATAGGTGTGGTCGTTTTCGTAATGGCAGAGCCCGCTCGCCCCGGCCGGCAGGATGAAACCCTGATCCTTGGCAAGCGGTGTAGGTGCGAGCTTGTCGGAGCCTACGGCAATCTCATGGCCAGGCTGGTCGGTCAGAAAAACACCGACGGAAAGCTTGGGCAGATTGAAAGCGCCACCACCTGCCGGGGTTTCAAGCGCCTGTGCCCGCACCGGAGGAGCGTTGTCGGGCGTTGCGTTCGGGTGCTTGGACCGGCTCATACCCAAGACATGACATTGAACCAGCCAAGATCAAGAAGAACGCATCAGATGGAACGTATGTTCACCCGCTTGGAGAGCTCTTCACGCGTTTCTACCCGCTCCGAATAGCGATCCGCCAGATAGGCCGCATGCCCGCGTGTGAGATGGGTGAACTTCATCAGCTCCTCCATCACATCGACCATCCGGTTGTAGAAGGCCGACGGCTTCATACGTCCGTCATCGCCAAACTCAGCCCATGCCTTGGGCACCGACGACTGGTTGGGGATGGTGATCATCCGCATCCAGCGACCAAGCACGCGCATCTGGTTGACGGTGTTGAAGCTTTGCGACCCGCCGGAGACCTGCATCAGCGCCAGCGTGCGGCCTTGCGTTGGGCGAACGCCGCCGATCGGCGCCAAGGGCAGCCAATCGATCTGGGTCTTCATAACGCCCGTTATGGCGCCATGACGCTCCGGCGAACACCAAACCTGCGCCTCAGACCAGAGCGCGAGTTCTCGTAACTCTTGAACCTTGGGATGGTCGGATGCGGGATCATAGCCCTGCTCATCATCAACAAGCGGCAGTCCGCTCGGATCGAAAACCCGCACTTCCGCTCCAAGCGCTTCCAGCACCCGCTTCGCCTCCTCGGTTAGAAAGCGCGAGAAGGATCGCTCCCGCAGCGATCCGTAAAGCATCATCACCCGGACCGGGCGATCGAGCGTGTCGCCCAACGCAGCAGCCTGGATGGGCTGAAGGCTCTCAAGGTCGATGTTGGGCATATCAGTCATGGCTGGCAGCCTCCCCGGCTTGCGCCGCAATCGCTCGCTTGCCGACCTTCAGGCCAAGCAGCCACACGCACACCGCCAGTGCCAGCATGCCCCCGACATATTGGCTGACGATAAAGCCCGGCACGTCCGACACACGTATGCCCGCAAAAGTATCGGAGAACCCGCGGGCGATGGTCACTGCTGGATTGGCAAAGGACGTTGAGGCGGTGAACCAATAGGCCGCCGTGATGTAGAGCCCGACCGCCATGGCAACTGCGCTTGGCCGCGCTTTGAGCGTGGCCAGGATCGTAAAGACCAGACCAAAGGTCGCAATGCCTTCGGCAAACCATTGGTTTGGCCCGGTACGTTCGGTGGCAGACACTTGAAACACTGGCTCGGCAAACATCAGATGGGCCGCCCAAACGCCGATCAGCCCGCCAGCTACCTGTGCGGCGACATAGGCCCAGGAATCTTTGTCAGCCAGTTGCTTCTGGCAGGCAAAGACCAGCGTCACCACCGGGTTGAAATGCGCGCCGGAGATCGGCCCCAGCATGGTAATCAACACCACCAGAATGGCGCCTGTCGGCATGGTGTTGCCAAGCAACGCGATAGCAACATTTCCGCCCGCCAGCTGTTCGGCCATGATGCCAGAACCGACCACGGTCGCGAGCAAGAACGCTGTGCCGATGAATTCCGCTCCGACACGTTGAGACAAAGTTGGTGTTTGGTCAGCAGGCACAGGCAATCTCTTGTATCAATGGCTCGCAAAGCTCAGGGCGCCCACCGCAACAGTCTTGCAGAAGGAACGCCAGAAGAGCCTGCATCGTCTCATAGTTGGCGAAGTACCGAATGGTGCGGCCCTGGCGCTCACGGCGCACCAACCCGGCATTCAGAAGAACCGCCAGATTGGCCGACATAGTGTTCTGACGAACGTCGAGCCCTTCGGAAATCTCACCGGCCATCAGCCCGTCGCCACCCGCCTGAACAAGAAGGCGGTAAGCCTTCAAGCGCAGCGGCTGACTGAGCGCGGCAAACGCTTCGGTTGCATCATTCATATCCATATTTCATGAATAATTGATGTTTTAACCGAACGCAATCCATCCCAATCGACCTTGTGCGCCTTGTTTGCCCGGGCATAGCGTCGGCCTATGAGCACCCCCTCGCCTTCCAAGGACTCCATACCGCTGGCCGTCGGCATCATCGTCACGGCTGTCTTCGCCATGTCGATTGGTGACATGGTCGTGAAAGTCATGGGCACGCAGTCGCAGATCGGCATGTGGCAACTGTTCGCCCTGCGCTCGGCCCTTTTGGTTCCGCTTCTGCTCGCCGTCGGCCTTTACCTGGGGCTTCGCGGCAGCCTTCTGCCGCAATCATGGCATTGGGTATCGCTGCGCAGCCTGCTCCTGGTGCTGGTCTGGGTGGCCTACTATGCGGCCCTTCCCCACATGCCATTCGCTGCTGCCGCTGCAGCGCTTTACACCCTACCGCTCTTCATGGTGGCGTTTTCCGCGCTCTGGACTCACGACACAGTCACACCCTTGCAGGGCGTCGCCGCGCTGCTTGGCTTTGTTGGGGTCGGGCTCATCCTGCGACCGGGCGGCGATGCCTTCACCCTCTTTGCGCTTCTTCCAGTGCTCGGTGCTGCGCTTTTTGCCTTCGCGATGGTGCTGACCCGCGTTCATTGCAAGGACGAGCACCCGCTTGCGCTCGCCTTCTCGCTGCACGGCATGTTTGTCGTACTGGGCGCCTTGGGATTGATTGTCGTGACGACGCTGCCACTGGGTCCTTCCGATGGCTTTATGACAGCGGCCTGGCAAGCCATGGACCAGCAGGAATGGCTTCGCATGGCACTTCTGGCGGCCATGCTTCTGGTAGCCTCGGTCGGCACAGCGATGGCCTATCAAAAGGCGCCGATCTCCATCGTCGGAACCTTTGAGTTTTCCTATGTCGGCTTTGCCACCATCTGGGGCTTTCTGTTTTTCGCAGAGCGGCCCGACCTGCCAACTTTTGCCGGCCTCATTCTCATCACCGCCGCCGGTATCTTAGCGGTGCGCCGCTAGCGAGAGGGCAAAAGTACCCCGGGACTTGGGATACTAATTTTTGACACCGAGATGGGCCCAACGCAGGCTCGGCTGCGTTCATGGTTTAGGTGGTCGCCTCTTGGAAACTACTCCGTCGACAGCGCCGGCGCCTCGCCCTCTACCTTGGTGTCGGTTTGGGTCACCGAGTCGGTGATCTGATCATTCACGGCATCTGGGAACTTCGACCAGGCAGCACCCGGCGCCAACACCATGAGACAGGACGTCAGGCAAGCGAAATAAGACATGCGCATGGGGGCTCCTTCATGTGCCATTCGTTGATACATGGCTCCATCATGGCAGATGTCCGTTGAAGGCCCGTTGAGCGTCAGGCTCGAGTTGTAGCTAGTGCGGTAACTTGTGGTGCCTGAGTCAAAAAAACCCCGGTGTCGCCACCGGGGTTTAATTGGATCTTGCTGAAGGCCGCGCCTATTCGCGATTGCCGAACAGCTGCAGCAACAAGATGAACATGTTGATGAAGTTCAGGTACAGGCTGAGAGCACCCATGATGGCCTTTTTGCCAGCAGCCTCCAGGCTGTCGCCTTCAAAGTACATCGTCTTGATACGCTGCGTGTCGTAAGCCGTAAGGCCAGCAAACACCAGAACACCGATCACGGAAACGGCGAATTGAATGGCCGAGGAACCGATGAAGATGTTCACGATCGATGCGATGATAACACCGATCAGACCCATGAACAGGAAGGTGCCCCAACCGGACAGATCCTTCTTGGTCGTGTAGCCCCAAAGGCTCAGCGCACCGAACGCAGCCGCGGTGATGAAGAACACGCGGGAGATCGATTCAGCGGTGTACACCAGGAAGATCGAGGAGAGCGATACACCCATGATCGCGGCAAAGACCCAGAAGGTCAGCTGTGCGGTGGAAACGCTCATCGATTGGATGCGGAAGCTCAAAAAGAACACCGCGCCGAGAGGTGCGAGCATGACCACCCACTGCAAGGGCGAGCCGTAAAGCGCCACGCCAAGGCCCGTCAGCAGGGTACCGTTGGCCATCTGGGCCGCAGCAGCTGCCGGATCGTTGGTAGTTGCCAACATGGCAATACCCATGGCCGCGATGCCAGTGATCGCCAGGCCAAGAGCCATGTAGTTGTAGACCTTCAGCATGTAAGCGCGAAGGCCCTCATCAATTGCTGCGGCGTCCTGCACGCCGGCAGTGCGCGCGTAGTTATGACGGACGTCGTTGTTCATCGTATCTGATCTCCCAATGGTCGATATCGGCCAAAAGCTGAGGTCCGGACGCCATGCCCGGACCTTTTTGAAGAATTCTGCAGGAATATGGATATGAAACCCAGCTTTAACAAGACCAAAAGGGGGCACCAGCCCCGTTTGCTCAAGAAAACGCTAATGCGATTTATGCCGTCTCGCTAAGGCCCATGCTGTCAGGTCAAAGGTTCCGCAACACCGGCGCTGGCTTTTGTCCCAAGATGCGCCACGTGCCGGCAAGACCGAGCCCGACGGTGAGCACCAGGGCAATTGCAACAGCGCCGAAGGCAATTCCAGGCAGGAACGTGAAACCTGCGCTCATCACAAATTCGAGCACCGCGTAGGCTGCCAGCGTGCCGGCGCCAAGGCCGAAGACGGCAGCCGCCAAACCCAACAGCGTGTACTCCAGCAAGAACGCTCCCAGAATACGCGCGCGTGTCGCACCTAGGGTTTTCAAGATCACGGCATCATAGAGCCTGTGGCGATGTCCGGCCGCCAATGCACCTGCAAGAACCAAGATGGAGGAAATGAGCGTCACCGAAGCTGCGCCACGAACGGCCAGCGCAAGGTCTTCCACCAAGGCGTTCACCGCGTCCAAGGCGTCGGCAATCCGCACCGATGTGACACCGGGAAATGTCGCTGTTACCTCACGCAGAAGCGCCAATTCGGTCGCATCCCCTACCTCCTCATCGTAGGTGATCGTCGCCAGATGGGCATGCGGTGCACCAGCAAACGTGTTGGGCGAAAACACCATCACGAAATTGATCGCCAGCGACTGCCATTCCACTTCTCTAAAGTTGGCGATGCGCGCGGTGATTTCCCGGCCGAGCACATTGACGGTCAGCTCATCGCCAATCTGCAAGCCAAGCTGACGGCCTTCTTCCTCGATGAACGACACAAGCGGCTCACCTGAATAGTTTTCCGGCCACCACTCGCCCTCGGTCAGAAAGCCTGTTTCGGGCTCAGTCTCCGAATAGGTAATCCCGCGGTCGCCTTGCAAAATCCAGGCTGCTTCGGGCGGAGCCTCGAACTCGGCAGCCGGGATACCCTGGAGCGCGACCAGCCGACCGCGCAGCATGGGCTCGCTGTCCAAAACAGCGTTGGGCGCAGCGCCTTCGACCAACGAGCGAAAGTCGCCCAACTGATGGTTCTGAATATCGAGGAAGAAGAAGCTCGGCGCGACTTCAGGTATTGAGCCAGTTAGCTGACGTCGAAGATTGGCGTCGATGAGTGCGAGCGCCACCAGCAGCGTCAAACCAAGGCCAAGCGACAAGATCACCGAAGGGGTGAGCGCACCCGGGCGATGAATGTTACCAAGCGCCAGCCGAGCAACAGTCGACCGTGGACGCGGCACGCGTCGGGCGACCGCCATAACGGCCCATCCCACCAGCCGAAGAATGACGAAGCTTGCGCCCGCGGCTCCAAGATAGATGAGGGCGATGAAACGGCTGTCGGAGACCAGAAACGCCACCACCCCAAGACCGATCATCGCAGCAGCAGCGCCGGCCAAATAGATGAGACGGGGGCGAGACGCCGTCCCAATTCCGTCTCGGAACAGGGCCGTTGCCGGCACGTCCCGGACCGTTCCAAGCGGCCAAAGGGCAAAGGCGAGCGCGACCAGCACACCATAGAGCGCGGCAAGGCCCTGCGAGGCTGGATAAAGGCGCGCGTCGAGCGGCACGGGCAGCAGCGATCCAAAGAGCGTCTGCACGAAGAATGGCACCAATCCGCCAATAGCGAGCCCGATGAGGATACCGAGCCCGGCAATCATCATAACCTGGAAGAACTGCACCCGGAACACGAACGGACCGGCAGCGCCGAAGGATTTGAACGTCGCGATGACCTTGCGTTTGGATTCCACAAAAGAGCGCACAGCATTGGCAACACCAACGCCGCCGACGACCAAGGCGGTCAGCCCAACCAGAGTGAGGAACTGGGCAAATTGGTTGATCGCCCGGGAAAGTTGCGGGCTTGCCTCCGTCCGGTCGCGGATGCGCCATCCGGCATCTGGGTGTGTGTCGAGCGCGTCGGCACGGAAAGCATCCAGTCCGCTGACAGCCAGGGGTTCAGCAAAACCGAGCGTGTACTCCCATTCCACCAGTGATCCAGGCTGCACCAGGGCGCTGGCATCGAGCCCTTCACGAGACATCATGGCACGTGGGCCAAACCCGAAGCCTGAGGACAGGCGGTCCGGTTCGCGTTCGATGATACCGCGCAATTCAAACGCATGTTCGCCGATGCGGATCGTCTCGCCGACCTCCACATCTAGCCGCGCGGCCAGTGTCCCTTCGGCCAACAGACCGAAGACACCGTCCTCGGACGCCAGCGCGGTGTGCAAGTCGTCGCGCAGCGCTCCGGCTTCATCGGTGAAGGTCAGCGACGACACCATCGGATAGGGCGTCTCGACAGCCTTGATCTCAACGACTGTTTGGTTTTGCTCATCGGCACTGCGCGCCATGCCGCGCAGATCGGCGATTTCCGTCAGTTGCGCGCCGGTGCCCTCTAGAAAGGCCAACTCATCGGCGGAGGCTTGCCGCTGGATGAGCTCCAGTGAAACATCACCGCCCAGGATCGCTCGGCCCTCATTGGCAAGCCCGCCGGTCATTGACTGGGCAAGAGCGTTAACTCCCGCAATGGACGCCACACCGAGCGCAATACAGGCTAGGAAGATGGCAAACCCGGAAAGGCCGCCGCGCAACTCGCGCACGGCATAGATCAGGCTGAGCAGTAAGGGCGAAGGGACGCGGGCCAGCGACGTTGCGGGCGTTGCTGCGACATCAGCCATCGGCGCTACTCCGCCGCTGCCGAAACGGAGGCTTGCCGGGCATCGACCACGCAACCTTCCTCCAGGCGAACCATCCGGTCGCAGCGTTCAGCCAGACCAAGATCGTGGGTCACGAGCACCAGCGTTGTCCCGCGCTTCGCCGGGGCTTCGAAGAGAAGATCGGCGATCTGCGTGCCGGTCGGGCCATCCAGATTGCCCGTCGGCTCATCGGCCACCAGGATCGCTGGCTCCGGCGCCAGGGCACGGGCCACGGCCACGCGCTGCTGTTCACCACCGGAAAGCTGTGTTGGATAGTGCGAAAGCCGCTCTCCCAGCCCTACCGCCTCAAGCTCGGCCTTGGCCGTACCGATCGGATCGGCATGACCGGCCAGTTCCAGCGGCACAGCAACATTTTCAAGCGCCGTCATGGTGGGTATCAAATGGAACGACTGGAAAACGATACCTATCTCGCGGCCTCGAAAGGCCGCAAGCTTATCCTCCGACAAAGCCGAAAGCTCTTCATTGGCAACCACAACGGTTCCCGATGTCGGTCGCTCCAGACCAGCCAGCACCATCAACAGTGTCGATTTGCCGGAGCCTGAGGGTCCGACCAGACCAACACTCGTGCCCCGCGCGACAGACAGGGACGCCCCGCGCAAAATATCGACGCGTGCGGCACCCGATCCCAGCGAAAGGTGAACGTCCTTCAACGCAACGATCGGATCGGTAGAGGGAAGATCGGTCACACGCCTGTCCTAAAAACTGTGAAAGGGGGTAGCTGGAAACCAGCCGTCCTGCGCCTTACGTCTGGAAGGCGTTGTCCGATCAGATAGGAACACCAGTCCCATGCACCAAGCCCCGCGCACCCGCTCGATCGTCAAAAACGCCGCGAGCGCTTTTCCAAGGCGCGCCCTTGTCTGGCTGATGGCGGGTCTGGCGGCCCTGGCCCTGGCAGGCCAAACGGCACGCGCAGAGACGGTGACAATCATGGCCTTGGGCGACAGCCTGACAGCCGGTTTCGGCCTCGCACCTGGCGAAGGATTTCCGGCCCAGCTGGAACAAGCCCTCCTGGATGCCGGCTACGATATCGAAGTGATCGACGCCGGCGTATCGGGCGATACGACGACCGGTGGCCTAGCCCGCCTTGATTGGGCGCTGACACCGGAAACCGACGCGGTGATTGTGGAACTGGGCGGAAACGACGCGCTGCGCGGCATCGATCCAGGTGTCACCGAACAGTCGCTCGACGGCATCTTGGCCTCGCTTCAAGACCGTGAGCTGCCAACGCTTCTAACCGGCATGCTCGCACCGCCGAACATGGGCGCAGCCTATGGCGAGCGGTTCAACCCGATCTATGGCCGGCTCGCCGAACAGTATGAAACGGTGTTCTATCCCTTCTTCCTCGACGGCGTGGCCGCCGAGCCGGATCTCAACCTACCCGATGGCATCCATCCGACCGCCGAGGGCATCGGCTTGATCGTCGAGCGCATTCTGCCCTACGTTGAAGACCTCATCTTACGCGTCGAAACCCAAAGCTGACGCGCCTCCCACAGCCTGAATACACCACCAAAGGACAGCACCCATGGAAAAGCGCCCCCTGGGACGCACCGGCATGGACGTGTCGGTTATCTGCCTAGGCACCATGACTTGGGGCCAGCAGAACACCGAAGCCGAAGGCCATGAGCAGATGGACTATGCCCTCGATCAGGGCATCAATTTCTTCGACACCGCAGAGCTTTACTCCATACCGCCCAAAGCGGAGACCCAAGGCTCGACCGAAAACATCATTGGCAGCTGGTTCGCCGACCGTAAGAACCGCGACAAGGTCATCCTCGCCACAAAAGCGGTCGGCGCGACGTCCATGACCTGGTTTTCGCCCAACAAGGACCAGCCAAGCCTGCCGACCCGCAAACGTGTGATGGATGCCGTCGATGCATCGCTCAAACGGCTCCAGACCGATTACATCGACCTCTACCAACTGCACTGGCCGGGGCGTCCGTTTTCAATCTTTGGCACCAATCCCATCGTGTGGAAGCCGTCCGATGGACCCGAAGTGGATATCGAAGAGACGCTGGATGCTTTCGACGCGCTGGTGAAGTCCGGCAAGGTGCGCGCCATCGGCCTGTCCAACGAAAGCTCCTGGGGCACAATGCGGTGGATCACAGAGTCGGAGAAATCGGGCAGGGAGCGCATCGCCTCGATCCAGAACGCCTACAACATCGTCAACCGCACCTATGAGGTGAATTTGGCCGAGGTCGGTATGCGCGAGGATGTGGGGCTGCTTGCCTACTCGCCGCTTGGCCAAGGGTATCTGACCGGCAAGTATCGCAATGGAGCGCAGCCAGCCGGCGCCCGCGGCACCCTATTTGGTCGCCTCAACCGCTATCAGACACCGGGTGCCGATGCCGCCCTGGAAGACTATTTCGACCTCTGCGACGCGCGCGGGATCGACTACTCCCAAACCGCTATCCGCTTCACGACATCCAAACCGTTCGTTGCATCATCCATCATTGGCGCAACGACGATGGACCAGCTGAAGCATGACATCGCGGCCTGGGAGATACCCTGGGACGACGATCTGGATCAGGCCATCAATGAGTTGCACATGCAGCGCTCCAACGCCTGCCCGTGACTGTCTGGACCGAAGTCCGGGACGCCATCAGCGATCCGGGAGCTCAAATCAAACAACATCAAGGCCTCGGCACTCCGCCGGGGCCTTTTTTAGTCATGCGGGAACCTTGACTCCGCACCCTTTTGTCCACCATTAAAGACAAATGGACACTTTAGTGGACACGTCTGGTCAAGCCATTGCGCGCCGTATTCGCTTTGAGCGGCAGGCGCGCAAATGGTCCTTGTCGGCGCTCGCCGCTCGGTCGGACGTGTCGAAAGCAGCAATCTCGAAGATAGAACGTGGCGAGATGAGCCCGACGGCCAGCGTGCTGGTGCGGCTCGCCAACGCCTTTGATTTAACGCTGGCCGGCCTTCTCATCCGCGCCGAGCAAAGCACCGGGCCGGTTCAGCGCGCTGCTGAGCAATCGCTGTGGGAAGACCCTGAGTCGGGTTATGTCCGCCGGCAGCTCTTCCGTGCCGCCGATTTTCCGGTCGAACTGGTCAAGGTCTATCTGCCGGCAAGTGCAAATGTGCTGATCCCGGCAACCGCCCCCTCCATCGGATCGGAAGTGGTCCATGTGCTTGAGGGTCAGCTGACGCTCACCATGGACGAGCATGTCCATGTGCTGGAACCCGGCGACAGTTGCGGCCTAATCGGGGCGGCCGAAAAACACTTTCAAAACACCACCAAAGACGCCTGCACCTACCATGTTGCCGTCGCCCGCACATGACCCCCCAACATGTCGAGACCTACTATGCGCATCATTCCCGGCGATCTTGATCACCCCGCCATCATCGACCTTCTCCAGTATCACCTGGACACCAACATCGCGGTCACGCCACCAGAGAGCGTGCATGCCCTTGACCTTGAGGCGCTGAAGGTTCCCCAAGTGGCGTTCTTCGCCGGCTGGGAAGATGACGATCTTCTCGTCATAGGCGCAGTGAAAGAGATCGACCCGATGCCGGGCGAGGCAACCCATGGCGAAGTGAAATCGATGCGCACCGTTGAGGCGAAACGCGGCAACGGTATTGGCGCCCAGATGCTAGACCACCTGATTGGCCACGCTGAGACCAAAGGGCTTCAACGGCTATCGCTGGAAACCGGATCGTTCGACTATTTCGAGCCAGCCCGCAAACTCTATGAAAAGCGCGGCTTCACCTACTGCGAGCCGTTCGGAGATTATGGTCTTGATCCAAACTCGGTTTTTATGACGAAGGCGCTGTGACCGATGCCATTACCTTCGGTCGAGGATACACACCGTCCCTGATTGGCCGGATCGTCACGCTGCATGCCGATTACTATGCACAGTTGGCGGGCTTCGGCGCAGCATTCGAGGCAAAGGTAGCGCATGAGCTAGCTGATTTCGTTGCCCGGCTAGATCACACCAACAACGAGATTTGGTGGGCCTCAAACGGCGATGAAGTTATCGCCGGCATTGCAATCGACGGTCAGCGTTCACCCCAAAGACCTGCTGTGTTGCATTGGTTCATCGTTCATCCCAAGCATCATGGACAGGGCTTGGGACGCGATCTGATGGACCGCGCCATGGCGTTTTGCGATGCCCGCGACATCCCAACCGTGGAACTATCCACCTTTGCCGGCTTGGATGCCGCCCGCGTGCTCTATGAACGCGCAGGTTTCGTCCTCGTAAGCGAAAAAGACGGTCGATCCTGGGGCCGCACGGTAACCGAACAGACCTTCGTGCGGCACCATCCAGATAGCGCCAACGCGCCTTAAAGAATGCTCTGGCCCGTCTTGGCCCAGTCAGCCAGGAACGCTTCCAGACCCTTGTCGGTCAAAGGATGCTTGGCCAGACCCTTCAGAACCGCCGGCGGCACTGTGGCGACGTCCGCACCAATCATGGCGACCTGCTTCACATGGTTGGCGGTCCGGATGGAGGCAGCGAGAATCTCGGTCTCAAGTGTCGGGTAGTTGTCGTAGATCGCGCGGATCTCTTCGATCAGCTCAACCCCATCGATGTTGATGTCGTCGAGCCGGCCGATGAAGGGTGAGATGAACGTCGCGCCGCATTTGGCAGCGAGCAGCGCCTGATTGGCGGAGAAGCACAGCGTGACGTTCACCATCATGCCTTCCGACGACAGCGTCTTACAAGCTTTCAGACCATCCAGCGTCAGCGGCACCTTCACGGTGACATTGTCAGCGATCTGACGTAGCTCGCGGCCTTCGGAGATCATCGCATCGGCTTCGGTGGCGGTGACTTCCGCAGAAACCGGCCCTTCGACGAGGCCACAGATCTCGGCGATCACCTCTTTAAAATCGCGACCTGATTTCGCAATCAGCGACGGGTTGGTTGTAACGCCGTCCAGCAGACCCAAATCGTTGAGCTCGGCAATGTCGGCCGTGTCGGCGGTGTCCACAAAAAACTTCATCAGGTCTGGTCCTAGGCAAGCGTGATCACGATTGGAGGCGGGGTACCCGCCGGTTCCGCGCTCGTCTATCGTTTTTGCATGCTGGCGTCATCCCCATCCCAACAGAATGATTCGGGCACACCCTACCCCGCCGGCACATTGGTCGCCGTCACGGTGCCTGCGCCAATGCCCGGCCCGCTGACCTACCAAATCGCCGAGAACCAGTCGGTGGTGGATGGCTCCATTGTCAAAGTGCCGCTTGGCAAGCGCCTGGTACTCGGTACCGTTTGGGGGCAAAGCACCGATGACGTGAACCCCAAGCGCCTGAAAGCGATCGAAGCGGTGGTGGATGCCCCGCCCATCCGCTCACCCTTGCGCGGCTTCATCGATTGGGTGGCTGACTGGACGCTCTCCGCCCCCGGCATGGTCGCACGCATGGTAACGCGCGGCGAGGAGCTTATGCAGCGCGAACCTCCGGTCACCGCCGTGCGTCGCGCGGGCCCAGACCCGGAACGCATGACACCGGCACGGCAAAAAGTGCTGGAGGTGATAACCGGCAACGATGCCTACACCAAGCCCGGCCTTGCCGATCTCGCCGGCGTTTCCACCGCCGTCATCAATGGTCTCGTCGCCGCAGGCACGCTGGAACAGATCACCGTCCAACGCGAACCAGGGCGCGTCGAGCCTGACCCCAACTTCGATCCACGCACACTGACCGCCGGCCAAGCCGACGCCGTGGATGCGCTCCTGACCCAGGGACCCAAAGATGGGTTGCTGGACGTCGCGCTGCTGGAAGGCGTCACGGGTTCCGGCAAGACAGAAGTCTACTTCGAAGTCGTCGCCGACGCGCTGCGCCAAGACAAACAGGTGCTCATTCTCCTGCCCGAGATCGCGCTGACCGCCGCGCTACTTGATCGCTTTGCCGAACGCTTCGGAGCGCTGCCAGGCGAATGGCATTCCGGGATCACACCAAAGACCCGGCGACAGGTCTGGCGCGGCGTGGCGGAGGGAAAAATCAAGGTGGTGATTGGCGCCCGATCAGCGCTCTACCTGCCCTTTGCAGACCTCGGCCTCATCATCATCGATGAGGAGCATGAGGCCGCCTACAAGCAGGAAGAATGGGTGTCCTACAACGCCCGTGACATGGCCATTGTCCGCGCGCGTTTTGAAAAAGCTCAGATGATCCTCGCCTCCGCCACACCCTCAGTCGAAACACGCATAAACGCAGAGGCCGGGCGCTACCGGCATGTTCCCCTACCTGCCCGCTATGCCTCCCGGCCTTTACCCACTCTGTCTGCCATCGATCTGCGTCGCTCGCCGCCCGAACGCGGCAAGTGGCTAGCGCCACCACTTGTCGAGGCCATCAACGACACGCTGGAACGCGGCGAGCAGAGCCTCCTCTTCCTCAACCGCCGCGGCTATGCCCCGCTAACGCTCTGCAGGAGCTGCGGCCATCGCTTTGAATGCGTCATGTGTTCGGCTTGGCTGGTGCAGCATCGCTTCACGCAGACGCTCAATTGCCACCATTGCGGTCATGTGGAACCGATGCCCAAGGTGTGCCCGGAATGCGGAAAGGAAGACTCTCTCGTTCCTTCCGGTCCGGGCGTTGAACGTATAGCCGAGGAGGTCGAGGAACGTTTCCCCGATGCCCGCACGCTCGTCCTCTCCTCCGACATGATGGGCGGACCCAAGCGCTTGAAGGCCGAACTGGAAGCCGTCGCAAACGGCGAGGTCGATATCATTGTCGGGACACAGTTGGTCGCCAAGGGCCACAACTTCCCCGGCCTGACCCTTGTCGGCGTTGTGGATGCAGACATCGGATTCGGACAGGGAGACCCACGCGCCGTGGAGCGGACCTTCCAGCTTCTCACCCAGGTGACCGGGCGCGCCGGTCGGGCTGAAAAGCCAGGTATCGGCCTCATACAGACCCACATGCCCGAGCACCCGGCCCTCCAGGCACTGCTAGCGCACGATGCTGACCGGTTTTATGCGGTTGAGGAGAACCTTCGCCGGCAGGCCCATCTGCCGCCCTTTGTTCGGTTTGTTGCAGTGATCGTTTCAGGCAGTGACACGGCAGCCGTCAAACGCCACGCCGAGCACCTTAAAGCCATCGCCCGGCCACCCGACGAGATCGATGTGCTTGGCCCTGTGGACGCACCGCTTGCCATGCTGCGCGGTCGCCATCGCCAACGCCTGTTGGTGCGCGGCCCGCGGGGCAGGGCAACCCAGAGCTTTGTCGCTGATTGGCTCAGCCGAGCCGACCGCACACGTGGTGACATGCGTATCGATGTGGATGTCGATCCACAGAGTTTTGTGTGAGCAGCCGCGTTCGCTTGCGCACCTGCAACCGACAGTGAACCGCTACGCACGCTTGTTCGTAAAACAAAACAGAGCAAACGACCCAACCTGGGTCGCACAGCCCGCCCTCCCCCCGGCGTGCCCTTAAGTGACAGGAGCTTGGTAGCAATGGAGTTGATCGGCAACGGCATCAATGCGCTGGTTGCGCTGGCAACAATTGGCCTCGGCCTCTTTGGATGGCTGCGTGTCCACACGACGATGGACTTCGTTGGCCTGCGCCCCGCCGACAACAGCGGCCTTGGCAAATCTGAAATCCGTGCCGCCAGTGGCGCTGTGTGGGTCGGTGTCGGTTCCGGTGCACTTCTGCTTTTCAGCCCCATCGCCTTTTTGATGCTCGCCTTCGTCTATGTCGGCGCCGCGATTGGGCGTGCCACAGCCGTCGTTGTTGACCATGCACGCAGCGAAAAACCGCTGTTCTTCCTTGGCTTTGAGGTCGCCTGCGCAGCGCTGCTGCTCGTCGTCAACGTTCCCGCCGCGCTCTAGCAACGCCAGTCAAAGCCAAAGGCGGCGCTCATAGCGCTCCCATAGCCTTTCGTCCCCCGCGACATGGTAGCCCCTTCGGCTTGGTTGCGTCCCATCAACCGGTATGGTACTTCCACCGCGTTTTCCGGGACTAGCGCCTTTGAACGGGCTGCTGACCGACCGAAAAACATCAATAATTCAATGCGTTACCTAGGCGACCTCCTAAAAGGTCGCGCTCGTGTAACACGGCCAACTAGCTGGGGCTCCCTTGTCGTCATCATCCCTGACATCCGGTGTTGCAGGCCGATATGCTGCAGCGCTGTTTGAGCTTGCCGAAGGTTCCAAAGCGATTGAAGCCGTGGAATCCGATCTTACCGGCCTTCAAAGCCTCCTGGACGACAGCGATGATCTGCGTCGTCTGGTCGAGAGCCCGGCCTTCACCGCTGACGATCAGGCCAAAGCGCTCGGCGCTGTCCTTGATAAGGCCGGCGTCACCGGATTGACCGCACAATTCATCGGCGTGGTTGCCTCAAACCGCCGCCTTTTCGCTTTGCCAGGCATGATCAAAGCCTTCCGGCAGCTGGCCGCTGACAAGCGCGGCGAGCGCTCTGCCGAAGTGACCTCCGCAGTGGAACTCAACAAGACACAGCGCGATGCACTGGCGAAAAGCTTGAAACAAAAGCTGGGCACTGACGTTGCCCTCCAAGAGACGGTCGATCCGTCGATCCTGGGCGGGCTTATCGTCAAGGTCGGCTCCCGCATGATCGATACGTCGCTCAAAACAAAACTCAACGCACTCAGATACGCTATGAAAGAGGTTGGCTGATGGAACTTCGGGCCGCTGAAATCTCTGCGATCCTCAAAGAGCAGATCGCAAGCTTTGGCCAAGAGGCTGAAGTCACGGAAGTTGGTCAGGTACTGTCCGTCGGCGATGGTATCGCCCGCGTCTACGGCCTAGACCAGGTCCAGGCCGGTGAGATGGTCGAATTCCCAGGTGGCATCCAAGGGATGGCGCTGAACCTGGAAAGCGACAATGTCGGCGTCGTGCTGTTCGGTGATGACCGCGGCATTAAAGAAGGCGACACCGTCAAGCGGACCGGCAACATTGTGGAAGTCCCCGTCGGCAAGGGCCTGCTTGGCCGCGTTGTTGACGCGCTTGGCAACCCGATCGACGGCAAAGGCCCGATCGAAGGCGCTGAAATGCGCCAGGTCGACGTCAAGGCACCGGGCATCATCCCACGCAAATCCGTGCATGAGCCAATGTCCACTGGCCTCAAGGCCGTTGATGCGCTCATCCCGATTGGGCGCGGCCAGCGCGAGCTGATCATTGGCGACCGCCAGACCGGCAAGACCGCCATCATCCTCGACACCTTCCTCAACCAGAAGCCACTCAATGACGGTGACGATGAGTCCAAGAAGCTGTACTGCGTGTATGTCGCGGTCGGCCAGAAGCGCTCCACCGTTGCCCAGTTCGTGAAGGCTCTGGAAGAGCGTGGCGCGCTTGAGTATTCCGTCATCATTGCTGCTACGGCATCTGATCCAGCACCGATGCAGTTCATCGCACCGTTCGCCGGCTGCGCCATGGGCGAGTATTTCCGCGACAATGGCATGCACGCTGTGATCGCCTATGACGATCTTTCCAAACAGGCTGTCGCCTACCGTCAGATGTCCTTGCTTCTGCGCCGCCCACCAGGACGTGAAGCATTCCCGGGCGACGTCTTCTACCTTCACTCCCGCCTTCTTGAGCGCGCTGCGAAGATGAACGAAGACAATGGCGCCGGTTCCCTCACCGCCCTGCCGGTGATTGAAACCCAGGCCAACGACGTCTCGGCCTACATTCCAACCAACGTGATTTCGATCACCGACGGTCAGATCTTCCTGGAATCCGATCTCTTCTATCAGGGCATCCGTCCGGCCGTGAACGTCGGCCTGTCGGTCTCGCGCGTGGGCTCCTCTGCTCAGGTGAAGGCCATGAAGCAGGTCGCTGGCAAGATTAAGGGTGAACTCGCTCAGTATCGCGAGATGGCTGCTTTCGCGCAGTTCGGCTCGGATTTGGATGCGACGACCCAGCAGCTTCTCGCCCGCGGCTCCCGCCTCACTGAGCTTCTGAAACAGCCTCAGTTCTCGCCGCTGAAGACCGAAGAGCAGGTTGTGGTGATCTTCGCCGGTGTGAACGGCTATCTTGATAAGGTAGACGTCGCCCAGGTTGGCGAGTTCGAGCAGAAATTGCTGCTACTTGTCCGCGACAAGCATGCCGACCTTCTCGACACCATCCGCACCGAGGGCAAGCTTTCCGATGAAAGCGACTCCAAGCTGCGGGTGATCCTCGACGAGTTCCTCAAGAACTTCGCTTAAGGCCTCAAGACAAGTAAGCTGGAGGCTTAAGCCGCATGCCATCGTTGAAGGACCTGCGCAACCGCATCTCGTCGGTGACGGCAACGCGCAAGATCACCAAGGCCATGCAAATGGTCGCGGCAGCCAAACTGCGCCGTGCCCAGACCGCCGCCGAATCCGCACGTCCTTATGCTGACCGCATGAGCGCCGTGCTCGCCAACCTCGCCGCCGGGCAAATGTCAGGCGGTGGTGAAGGTGCCTCACCGCTGATCGCAGGCAATGGATCAGACAATGTCCACTTGTTGGTGGTCGCCACGGCCGAGCGCGGTCTTTGCGGTGCGTTCAACTCGTCCATCGTCCGCCTTGCCCGCCAGCAGGCCCGCGACCTGATCAATCAGGGCAAAGAGGTCAAAATTCTTGCTGTCGGCAAGAAAGGCTACGACCAGCTCAAGCGTGATATGGGCAGTCGCATCATCGACACCATCGAGTTCCGCGCGGTAAAGTCGATTGGGTACACCCAGGCAGAGGAAGTCGGCGAGCGCGTGCTTTCCATGTTCGAGGCCGGCGAGTTTGATGTCTGCACGCTGTACTTTGCCGCGTTCAAATCGGTGATCTCGCAGGTGCCGACCGCACAGCGCTTGATCCCGGCCGAATTCGAGCCTTCCGAAGAGCCCGTTTTCTACGAGTATGAGCCCGATGAGAACGCCATTCTGGACGATCTCTTGCCACGCAACCTGACCGTTCAGGTGTTCAAGGCGCTCTTGGAAAACGCAGCGTCGGAACAGGGCGCGCGTATGGCCGCGATGGACAATGCGACCCGCAATGCGGGCGAGATGATCGACCGTTTGACGCTGTCCTACAACCGCCAGCGTCAGGCGCAGATTACCAAAGAACTGATCGAAATTATCTCAGGCGCTGAGGCGCTTTAGACCTACCTTTTGAGTGGAGCTTCTCATGGCAGATGCAACAGGGCGCGTATATCAGGTGATCGGCGCCGTCGTGGACGTTCAGTTCGACGGCGATCTTCCGCCGATCCTGAATGCGCTTGAAACCGACAACAACGGCAACCGCCTCGTTCTGGAAGTGGCGCAGCACCTTGGCGAAAACGCCGTGCGCTGCATCGCCATGGACACCTCCGAAGGCCTGGTGCGCGGTCAGGACGTGACCGACACCGGCGCCCCGATCCAGGTACCAGTTGGCGATGGCACACTGGGCCGTATCATGAACGTGATCGGCGAGCCGATTGATGATGCAGGCAAGGTTCCGCACAAAGCCAAGCGGCCGATCCACGCGCCTGCTCCGGCCTTCTCCGAGCAGTCGACGGAAGCTGAGATTCTGGTCACCGGCATCAAGGTTGTCGACCTGCTGGCCCCTTACGCCCGTGGCGGTAAGATCGGCCTGTTCGGCGGCGCCGGCGTCGGTAAGACCGTGCTTATTCAGGAACTTATCAACAACGTCGCGAAGGCGCATGGCGGTTACTCCGTGTTCGCTGGCGTCGGTGAGCGTACCCGTGAGGGCAATGACCTTTACTGGGAAATGATCGAATCCGGCGTGAACAAGGAAGGCGGCGGCGAAGGCTCCAAGGCTGCGCTCGTCTTCGGCCAGATGAACGAGCCTCCCGGGGCCCGTGCTCGTGTGGCGCTTTCCGGTCTCACCATCGCTGAGCATTTCCGCGATGAAGGCCAGGACGTGTTGTTCTTCGTCGATAACATCTTCCGCTTCACCCAGGCAGGCTCTGAGGTGTCGGCGCTTCTTGGCCGTATCCCATCCGCTGTGGGTTATCAGCCGACGCT
>JBCDHR010000011.1:0-97059 GCA_038749715.1 Pseudomonadota bacterium | reverse complement strand
GGCGAGCGTTCCCTTCGTTAGGCCAGTTTGCTAACGCGTGGGCATGGATGCACAACCGCGCAAGATACTCATCTGCACATACGGAACCCGTGGCGATGTAGAGCCCTTCCTCGCCCTTGCCAAAGGCCTGCGGGTGGCTGGCTGCGATGTTCTTCTGGCCACGTCTGAGCGATTTGAAGAGTTCGCCCTCCAGCATGGCGTGCCCTTCTATCCCATGTCGGATGAATCGCTTGCTGCCATTGAAACACCTGACGGGCGCGCGATGATGGAGGGCGGGGCTGGGCTCATCAGACGGATGATGGCCGGCATCCGTTTGGCGCGACGATCTGGTCCGATCAGCGCTGAACTGATGCGCCAGGTTTGGTCGGCTGCCAGGTCTTTCGGGCCAGATGCCATCATCTTTCACTCCAAACTTTTTGCCGCGTCCCATGTGGCTGAGAAGTTGCGCATTCCGGCTTTTCTCGGCGCGCTTCAGCCAATGATCGTACCGACCAGCGCCTTCCCCGCAATGGGCTTGCCATCTCTCAGTCTGCCGCGCTTCAATCAACTAACCTATCGGTTGGTCAATGCCTCCTTCGGTGCCCTACGCAAAAGCGTCAATCGTTTCCGCGACCAGTCACTTGGCATGCCGCCAATCAAAGATGTGCGGTCGGTTTTGTTTCCCCCCGGCGCCGGCGTGATTCCCGTCCTGCACGCGCACAGTCCATCGGTCATGGCTCGTCCACAAGACTGGCCTCCTCATGCGCATGTGACAGGAACCTGGCGCTTGCCGTCATTAGAAGAGTTCTCCCCGCCGCAAGAACTGGTGACCTTTCTGGAAGATGGCCCACCGCCGGTGTTTGTCGGATTTGGCAGCATGACGAGCACGGACGGTAAGGCCTTGGGCCGACTGGTCAGCGGGGCCCTTCGCAAGGCGGGACAACGTGGGGTGGTCGCGCAGGGTTGGGCTGATCTGGATGTCGATGGCGGGGCCGACATCATCGCCATTCCACCGGTGCCGTACAGCTGGCTCTTCCCGCGCATGGCCGCTGTTGTGCATCATGGCGGCGCCGGAACAACGGCGGAAGGTTTTCACGCTGGCGTTCCTTGCCTGATCTGCCCCTTCTTTGGCGATCAGCCGGGCTGGGGTCGCTTGAGTGCTGATCTTGGCGTTGGTGCCCAACCCATTAAGCGCAGTCGCCTCACCGAGGAACGGCTTGCCAAGGGCATCGCTCAAATCACCGGTAGCGCCGACCTGCGGGCCAACGCCAAGAGCTTGGCGGAAAAGTTGGCCAGGGAAGACGGCGTGCAGTCAGCAGTCGATATCGTTATGCGCAACTGGGCGCGGCGCGATTAGCTGGTTCAAAGGTTTATTGGAAATGGCGCACCGGGGAAGATTCGAACTCCCGACCCCCAGATTCGTAGTCTGGTGCTCTATCCAGCTGAGCTACCGGTGCTAGATCACGGCGGCGCGCGTCTTGCAGCGCGGCCCCGTCAAGGCGCGCACGATTAGCCCAAGGTTTGGCCAATTGCAAGCGGGCGCGACGACGCTTTTTGAGGCTTAAGCCGCCTCCATGACGCAGGCATTCGGAAGGGTAATGACGAACACCGCGCCAGGGCCGTCCGTTCGGTTTTCCTGGCCGTCTTCCTCGGCCTCGGAACTGTTGGTTTCGAGGTCGCTACCAAGCGCGATGGTGCCGCCATCGGCCTCCACCAGCTCCTTGGCGATGGCGAGCCCAAGCCCCGTGCTACCGACACGCCCGGCGTCGCCCTTGAACGGTTGGAAAAGCCGTTCGCGCATCGCATCGGGAATCCCGGGTCCGGTATCAGCCACGGTCAGGACGAGGTCTTCGCCATCGATATCGGCAAAGATCGAAAGTGTCAGCGGATGCTCAGCTGCACCGGTGGCTTCCAGCGCGTGGCGGCCATTGCGCATCAGATTGAGCAAGATACGGAACAGATTGTCCTTACCCACGCGAACGGCAAGCACTGGGTCGACCGCGTTCTTGAAGGTCACAGCATTATGCCCGGTGAGCCCGGCAAACTCAGCCGCCTCATCGACCAACTGGGCGAGCGCGAACGTGGAGCGGTTCGGCGCCTGCTCACGTACCTGCCCATAGGCAAGCGTTGCCTCGCAGAACGACACGGCACGATCAATGGC
The DNA here is from genome assembly GCA_038749715.1 of Pseudomonadota bacterium. Classification (GTDB taxonomy): domain Bacteria; phylum Pseudomonadota; class Alphaproteobacteria; order Rhizobiales; family MH13; genus MH13. The sequence goes on along the minus strand of JBCDHR010000011.1, from coordinate 94,919 downwards.
GCGTACGATCTTCGGCGCGATCCGCTGCACATGCGGATCGGCGATCATGTCCAGGCGTTCGGACAGCAAATGGGCGCTTGAAAGCAGGTTGCGCAGATCATGGTTGATCTTGGAGACCGCCAATCCGAGATCGGCAAGTCGCCGGCGTTCCGTCAGCATCGTGCGTAGATCGGTTTGCATGGAGGCAAGCCGCATCTCGGCATTGCCAAGCTCATCGCGCCGACCGGAGGGAACGATTACAGATCCAGGTTCTTCGGGAGAATCGGCGAAGGCTGCCATCGCCGCATCCAATCGCCGCAGGGGACGAACGAACAGCGCGTTAAGCGCCAGATAGACGAGCACCGCCGAGATCAGCGAAATGATAACGGAGAGAATGAGAATGTTGCGCGAATAGGTCAGCATCGCCTCGCGCAAATGGCGTTCTTCAACCACGACCTCGACAAAGCGCCCGTCCGGTGGCGCAGGCATGCCATAGATGCGCAACACCCGGTCGCCTTCCACCAACGTTCGAAAGGCATCGACAATCGCGGTCATGGGCTGCGAGGTGGTCGCGCCCACATCGACGGCAAGATCGGCAACCAGTGAGCCATCGATGCCGGTGCGCTGCGCCAGCATCAGCCGCGCCGTGTCGGTGACAAGAACAAGCTCATGGGCCTGCAGCGTCTCCAACAAGACCTGCTGCATCATCGCATCGCTGGATGAGGCGTCCGGCCCGTAGGTCGATGGGTCCAACGCGGCCACAGCCAGTTCGCCATCGGCGAGCCGGTCTTGCAGCCACACATTGCGGAAGTTGGCGATCGACGGAACGAAGATCAGCACTTCGGCAAGGAGGACAAAAAAGATGGTCAGCACGAGGAGTTTGGCGGAAAGGCCAGCGCCTCGGCGATACTTGGGGACGGATGGGGGCTTACCGTTCTGCGTCATAGTCTTCGTTAAAAGGTCATGCCGGTTGGCCTAGTAAAGGCCACCGGCTCTGACGAAATAGTTTATCCAAAACGCCGTAGAAAGCCGATAACTGAACGCAGGGTCGGGTTATCGGTCGCTCCTTTATAGAACTCTACCGCGGCGCGGCGCCCCACTTCCGAAAGTGTTGGGTAGGCGGCGACCCATCCGGTGATGTCGCTGACTTTCAAGCCCTTTGCAACGGCAAGGCCCCACAAAGAGATGATCTCACCCGCTTTCGGTCCAACCACCACGGCGCCCAAGATTTTGCCGCCCTTGGTGGTGAAGACCTTGATGAAGCCTTCGGTCGTCCGTTCGGCGATGGCGCGGTCATTCTCATGGAACGGCCAGCGCAGGATGCGGATGTCATCGCGTCCGGCAAGCTCCTCTTCCGTCATGCCGACCGATGCGACTTCAGGGTCGGTGTAGGTCGTCTTCGGCAAGATGGTCGCATTCTGCTTGATCGGCAGGCGGAACAGAATGTTTCGCGAGATTAGCGCGCCATGATAGCCGGCCACATGAGTGAACTGAAGGCCGCCGGCGACATCGCCGATGGCGTAGACCTTCTTGTTCGTGGTGCGTAGACCGGCATCCACTTTGATACCACGGCGATCATAGGTGATCCCGGCCTTTTCAAGGTCGAGCCCTTCCACATTCACAGCGCGTCCGGCGGCAATGAGAATATGGGAACCTTCCACCTGCATCTCCGTGGCGTCGTCGCCCTCACCGGATCTTACCGTCGCGATGATGCCGCCGCTGTCCGACTTGGCGACATTGGTCACCAGCGCCTTTTCGTGCAGCACGACGCCTTCGGATTCCAAAGCTGTCCTGACGATGCCAGTGGCCTCGCGGTCTTCGCGGCCGAGCAACTCTGCGGCCTCGACCACCGTCACCTGCGCGCCGAGGCGGCGATGCGCCTGAGCCATTTCAAGCCCGATAGGTCCGCCGCCGACAATGATGAGATGCTCCGGTAGATCCTTGCGGTCGAAGAGAATTTCATTGGTGAGGTAGGGTACCTCATCGATGCCTGGGATCGGTGGAACAAACGGGCGCGATCCGGTCGCAACAACAAAGCGGCGCGCTTTCACCGTCGTGTTGCCGACCATCACGGTGTTGGCATCGACAAAGCGACCTTCGCCGCCGAGGACCGTCACGCCGAGGCCCTCAAATCGTTCCACGGAATCGTTCGGCTCAATCGTGCCAATCACCTCGTGGATGTGATCGTGAACCCGGCTGAAGTCGACGTCGAATGGCTTGCCATCGGTGCCAACGGCATGGACGCCGAAGTCCGGTCCGGTGGTTATGGCATGGGCATGCTTGCCCGCTGCAAGAATGGCCTTGGAGGGCACACAACCAACATTCAAGCAATCGCCGCCCATCTTGTGCTTCTCGATCAGCACGACCGGAACGCCGAAGCTTGCCATGACAGCAGCGGTGGTGAGACCGCCCGAGCCGGCGCCGATAACGCAGACATCGGGGGTCAGGGTTTGCGTCGTCTCCGATGAGACAGTCGTTGGCAGAACGTAGTCAGCGGACATGTCGAATCCTTGTCGCACGTATGCAGCGCTGTGGTCCGGGCCAAGCGCGGTCCGGATGGGTGGAAAGGTGGTTTCGGACTGGCCGGCGGTGATTAGGCCTGGCTCTTCCTGCGCGCACGCCAAGCTTTGGCAAGCGGCGGAATGAGCGCGACGGTACCCAAGGCGGCAAACGCCAAGATGATCTCGGTGGTCACCAGGGAGGCGAGGTCGATCGCGCAGGTACCAGCAGCGGCACATCCAGGGTCAGCCGCTTCCTGTGCCATGATCACGCTATCGAGGCCTGAACCAACAAATGCGTAGGCGAAGGTTCCCGGGCCAATACCAAGCCCGGTTGCCAGCACATAGGTGCGCAGTGGCACGTTGGCGAGCGCCGGGGCTACATTGACCAGGGTGAACGGAAAGAGGGGCGTCAAGCGCAGGAAAAGAAGATAGTTGAACGCGTCGTTCTTAAAGCCGTCCAAGAGCTTCTTCAGCGTCGGGCCGGCCCGTTCCGTGATCGCTTGGCCGAAGGCAGTGCGAGCTGCCAGAAAGAGCGCTGTCGCGCCGATGGTGGCAGCAACAACCACCGTCGCACCACCCACGAGCCATCCGAACAGGAAGCCAGAAGCGACCGTCAAAAGACTGGCAGCTGGAAAGCTTAGCGCCACGGCGACGGCGTAGAGAGCACCGAAGGCCAAGACGGACAACAGCAGATTGGATTCGATCACGCCGGCGAGCATCTCGCGCTGACGGATAAGCGAGGACAGGCTGAGATGGTCGTTGAGGCCAAAGGCAAAGGCTGCCGCCATTGCGCCAACGATGACGAGAAGCGGCGCAAAGCGCTTGGCGCGGGAGGCCCAAGGGGACGATGGGGCGGGCGGCGAAGAGGTCATGGTCGTGTCGTTCGAGGGCGGTGCCATGGGGTCAATTCCTTAAACTCACTGTGTGGCCCCTGGCAGACAAGGGCGTTGCAAATAGGGGGGAGCGCTTGCGGCGCGTGATGAAGGGCAGATAACAGCGAAAGGTTAGGAAATCATCGGCCTCGCGGGCGATCACACGGCCTTGTGAAACCCCGTTATGCAGTGGGCCGTTCTCCGTCAGATGGCGTCATCGACATGGTGAGCACGTCGTGATCACGTCGCGGCCAAAAGGCATGGCAGGTCGACCAAACAAACCGAGCATCCGCAAATACCCCGACTTTGTTGACTTTTGCTTTGATGGCCCGCATAAGCGCGGCCTGTTCTGGCGCGGCTGGCTCCGGTGGGAAGCAACGCGTCGGCACCTCAGCAGTTTGCCAAGGATTTGGACGCACCGGCACTCGGGCGTGCACCCTTGTTTAACCCTATCGGCGAGTTTGAGAGATGAAACGGACCTATCAACCTTCCAAGCTGGTGCGCAAACGCCGCCACGGCTTCCGCGCCCGTCTGGCCACCAAAGGTGGTCGCAAAGTGCTGGCAGCCCGCCGCTCGCGTGGCCGCAAGCGCCTGAGCGCCTAGCGCGGCGCGCCGCAGCCGGTCGATGGCACGGGTTTCGGCGGCCGATCGCGAGGGTGGCAAGGCGTTTCCCGGAACCGGGAAGCAGGCTGGACAGGCGCCTTTAGGTCGGCTTATCCGACGACAGGATTACCTGGCCGCTAAGCGTGGCCAAAGGGCGCATCAGGCGCCCTTTGTCATGCAAAGTCGCCGCCGCAACGACACCGAGCCGCCCCGCATTGGCATCACCGTCACCCGTAGAGTTGGCGGTGCAGTCGTCCGCAACCGGATCAAAAGACGCCTGAAATCGGCAATTGCGACCGAACGGGGTCTAGGCTTTCGGCCCGGTTGTGATTATGTGCTCATAGCCCGACCGCTCGCGGCCAGCGTGCCGTTCGCATCGCTGATCGAGGCATTACAGCGCGGGCTAGCAAAGGTTCATGCTCGCGCCAACTTGGCTGACACGACCACCGACACGCGCCCAACCGCCGGATAGTCCATGGAAAACCGCAATTATATCCTCGCCATTGCCCTGTCGTTGGGCATTCTGGTGGTGTGGCAATATCTCTATGTTGGCCCGCAGATGGAAGCCGAACGCGCCCGCCTGGAGGCGCAGCAAACCCCAACCCTTGGTGCCGATGGCACCCCGATCATTGTCGATGAGAGCGCCCCGACCTCAGCGGGCGTCACCGGCGATGCGACCATCCCCGGTATCCCGACGAGCCTTAACCGGGAGGCCGTGGTGGCAGCCGGCTCTCGGATCGACATCGCAACCTCGCACATCACCGGCACCATCAATCTGGAAGGTGGTCGGATCGACGACATCCATCTCAGCGAGTATCGCGAGACGCTCGACGAGGATTCCGACACCGTTATCCTGTTCTCGCCGTCAGGCACGCCATCGCCGTTTTATGCCGAGTTCGGATGGGCCCAAGGTGCTGGCGGCTCAGCGACCCTGCCGACGGCGTCCACGATCTGGCAGGTTGAAGGCAACACAACACTCACAGCTTCCACCCCGGTCACGCTTGTCTATGACAATGGCGAGGGCCTGACCTTCCGCCGCACCGTTGCGGTCGACGAAGACTATATGTTCACCATCAGCCAGTCGGTGGACAACGCCTCTGAAGCTGGCGTGCTGCTTTATCCTTATGGCCTGATTGCGCGTCATGGTGAGCCGGTCACCAGCCGCATGTTCATTCTGCATGAGGGCATGATCGGCTTTTTCGGCGAGGATGGCCTGGCCGAGATCGATTATGACGATCTGCGCGATGATGGCCCCACCCAGTATCGCGACGTGGAGGCAGGCTGGCTTGGCATCACCGACAAATACTGGGCAGCAACGCTGATCCCATCCGGGCTTGACCGGTTCCGCGGCGAGTTTCGCGTGGACCAGATCGCCTCCGGCGAGAGCTTTGTTGCTGCCTATCTCGGCGGTGGCTTTGAAGTCGCACCGGGCGCGACGGTCGACCTTGAAAATCGCCTGTTCGCCGGCGCCAAGGAAGTCGCCATCGTCGATGGCTATGAGGCCACGCTCGGCGTCAATCGGTTCGAGCTGCTGATCGACTGGGGCTGGTTCTATTTCCTTACCAAGCCGATGTTCTTTGCCATCAAATGGCTGTTCGGCATGTTCGGCAATTTCGGTGTCGCCATCCTTCTGGTGACCGTTGGCATCAAGCTGGTGTTCCTGCCGCTGGCCAACAAGTCCTATGCGTCCATGTCGAAGATGAAGAAGGTCCAGCCAAAGCTGAAGGAGCTTCAGGACCGCTACAAGGACGACAAACCAGAACTCCAGAAGCATATGATGGAGCTCTACAAGAAGGAGAAGATCAACCCGATCGCCGGCTGTTGGCCCGTGCTCATCCAGATCCCGGTCTTCTTCGCGCTCTACAAGGTGCTGTTCGTCACCATCGAAATGCGCCACGCGCCGTTCTTCGGCTGGATTCAGGACCTTTCGGCTCCCGACCCGACATCCGTCTTCAACCTGTTCGGACTTCTGCCCTATGACCCGTCGGCAGTGCCTTTCATCGGCGCGTTCCTGGTGCTTGGTGTCTGGCCGATCCTGATGGGCATCACCATGTTCGTCCAAATGAAGCTCAACCCGGCGCCGACCGATCCGACGCAGGCGATGATCTTCAACTGGATGCCGATCATCTTCACCTTCCTGCTGGCCACTTTCCCCGCTGGCCTGGTGATCTACTGGACATGGAACAACTTCCTTTCGGTCATCCAGCAGGCCTTCATCATGAAGCGCCACGGCGTGAAGATCGAGTTGTGGGATAATCTTCGCAACATGATCAAAAAGCCGCCCAAAGACGCCGCCAAAGCTGATGACAAGGATGCGGCGAAGGAGCCGGCGGAGTAACCGCCGGTCGCACCGAACCCATGCAATCGCTCGAGGCAATCGGGCTATCAGACCAGCTTCTTGATGCGGGCGACCAAGTCTTCGCCCGCCCCTGGTTGTTCGAAAAAGGTGTCGTTGCTGCTTCGGGTCTGCCGAACGATGGCCGCACCGAAATAGCCTTTGCTGGCCGCTCCAATGTCGGCAAATCCTCGCTGCTGAACGCGCTCACTGGTCAGAAGGGCCTTGCGCGCACCTCCAACACACCCGGACGCACGCAGGAGCTCAACCTATTTACCGCTGAAGACATGCCCCTGCGCATTGTCGATATGCCGGGCTACGGGTTTGCTAAGGCACCCAAGGATGCGGTCGACAAGTGGAACCGGCTGATCCGCCAATATCTGCGCGGGCGTGTGGAACTGGCTCGTGTCTTCGTGCTGATCGATGCCCGTCACGGGCTCAAAAAGAATGATCTTGAAATCCTGAAGATGCTCGACGAGACGGCCGTCGGCTACCAGATCGTGCTCACCAAGATCGACAAGCTGAAGCCCGGGCAGGTGGAGCGCGTGAAAGGCGCGACACAAGAGGCGATTACCAAGCGCCCCGCCGCTTATCCCTTCCTGGCGTTGACATCGTCGGAGAAACGGCAAGGGGTCGACGTCTTGCGCGGCTTAATCGCCCGCCTTCTGGATGATCTGGGCGCGCTGGAGTTTGAAGACGGCCAATAGGCGCTGGCCTAAGGGTTGCCGCCATCAATCCATGAGTTTGGCACGCAAACGCGGATCGGGCACGGCACACATGTCGGTTCTGCCAAACAGCGCGTACCGGTTACGGGCAATGCGGCGGTAGAGCCAGTCTTGCACGCTTCGCGGCAACAGGCGCAGTGGCTGCAACAGCCAACCGATGCCACCAATCAATCGACCAACTCGGATTATGGCATCCAGAGACGTGTAGCCCTTTCCATCGACAAGCAGCAGCCAGCTTTCCGGGTCACCAACCTCTAGCCCATAATGGGCAAGCATGGTGCGCCCCAGTGGCGTCTCGACCGGGCAGATCTTGAAACGATCGGCCTTGTCCAGAGTCGCGATCAGGCGCGCGCCAACGGTGCAAAGCGCGCATTCGCCATCCATGAAGGTCACCGCACCGGCATCGTCAAAGGACGGGACGGCCGGGTCGGCGCGATAGGAATAGGGGTCGCGGGTCGTCAAAAGTGTCATGGCTTGAGCCTTGTTGGCCTGTTGATCGTACCGACCGCGTTGCCACTGTCCATCTAGCGCGGTGACGCATCATCGGCGTTTTTTACGAACTCCTGACACAGCGCTTGACGCAGCGAGCGAACCGGTGTCCACCCTTCGACCTCTTTTCTCCCAACGCCCAAGCCCATGCCCTTCGACGACGACCCCGATACACCGCTGGAACCCAAGCCTGTGCGCCAGGCGCGGCTGATCAGCCAGGTGCTGCCCTTCATGCAGCGCTACGCCGACCAGACCATCGTGGTGAAGTATGGCGGTCACGCCATGGGCGATGCAGCGCTCTCCGATGCCTTCGCGCGGGATATCACGCTCCTCAAACAGTCCGGCATCAAACCCATCGTCGTTCACGGTGGCGGTCCGCAGATCGCAGCCATGCTCGATAAGCTGGGCATTGAGAGTAAGTTTGAGGGTGGCCTGCGTGTCACCGACGACAAGACCATCGAAGTGGTCGAAATGGTGCTCGCAGGTTCGATCAACAAAGAGATCGTGCAAGACATCACCCGCGCCGGCGGCAAGGCCATCGGGCTGTGCGGCAAGGACGGGCAGATGGTGACGGTGAAGAAGCTGACCCGCACCGCACGTGATCCCGATTCCAACATTGAGAAGGTCGTTGACCTAGGGTTTGTCGGCGAGCCAGAAACGGTGCGCCCAGCGGTCCTCGACATGGTCACCAGCGAGGCGCTCATCCCGGTCATCGCACCCGTCGCTGCCGGTCAGGATGGCAAGACCTACAATGTCAACGCGGATACCTTCGCCGGCTCCATCGCTGGTGCACTCAACGCGAGCCGGCTTTTGTTCCTCACCGATGTCGATGGCGTGTTGGACGCCGACAAGAAGTTGATGCCGGAACTTACCATCGCCAAGGCGCGCGAATTGATCGCCGACGGCACGATTGCCGGCGGCATGATCCCGAAGGTCGAAACCTGCATCCAAGCCGTCGAGCAGGGCGTGGAAGGCGTCGTGATCCTGAACGGCAAGACACCCCACTGCGTTCTGCTGGAACTGTTCACCGCCCATGGCGCTGGCACGCTGATCACCCGCTAGCAAAGCAGAAGGCGAACCAGAGACACCTCATGGCCCTTTCGCACGAAACCGACTTAAGCCTGGAACCCTTTGCCCGCGTGGAGCATTGGATCTTCGATCTCGACAACACGCTCTACCCGCGCCACTCCAATCTGTTTGAGCAGATTGATGATAAGATGACCTCTTATCTCTCAAGGCTCTTGGGGCTTGAGCGGGAGGAGGCGCGCCGGGTGCAGAAGGACTATTACAAAAACTATGGCACCACGCTGCGTGGCCTGATGGTGGAGAAGGGCATCACGCCCGACGACTTCCTCGACTACGTACACGACATCGATCATTCGGTCCTCGAACCTGACCCGCGTCTCGACGCCGTCATCCAGGCGTTGCCGGGAGAGAAATACGTTTTTACCAACGGGACAAAAAAACACGCCGAAGCGGTCCTCGAACGGCTTGGCGTATCGACTGAGTTCCGGCATGTGTTTGACATCGTCGCCGCCGACCTGCTGCCCAAGCCGAACGGCGAGACCTATGAGCGTTTTCTCAACGTCACGGGGATTGAGCCAAGTCGCGCTGCCATGTTTGAAGATCTCTCTCGCAACCTTCTGGAACCCCATAAGCGTGGCATGCTGACCACGCTTATCGTGCCACGTGGCACCGGTGACATGTTCCATGAGGAGTGGGAGTTGGAAGGCCGGACCGACAACCACGTCCATTATGTCACAGACCATCTGGCCGACTTTCTGGATGATGTCTTGCGCACAATGGCTGCGCCAAACGGCCAAAACTAAACGTTAGAATTCTGGGGGACCTTTTCGATGCACCATGCCATGACCGACCACAGCGCCATCGAAAAAACGGTCGAAGAAGCCTTTGAGGCGCGTGACCAAGTCGACATCCATACCCAGGGCGAGGTACGCGATGCTGTCGATGCGGCCCTTGATCTCCTCGACAAGGGCGAGGCACGTGTCGCGACCCGCGGCGAGAATGGCACTTGGACCGTACATCAGTGGCTGAAAAAGGCCGTCCTTCTCTCCTTTCGCCTCAACGCGATGGAGGTCATCAAGGGTGGCCCAGGCGATGCGGTTTGGTGGGACAAGGTCCCGTCCAAGTTCGATGGATGGAGCGCGCTTGATTTCGAAAAGGCAGGCTTCCGCGCTGTGCCAAGCTGCGTGGTCCGCCGCTCGGCATATGTCGCTCCCGGCGCCGTTCTCATGCCCTCCTTCCTCAATCTGGGTGCATATGTTGATGAAGGCACAATGATTGATACCTGGGCGACGGTCGGCTCCTGCGCCCAGATCGGCAAGAACGTGCACCTGTCAGGTGGCGCCGGCATTGGCGGTGTCCTGGAACCGCTTCAGGCTGGGCCGGTTATCATCGAGGACAATTGCTTCATCGGTGCTCGTTCCGAGGTTGCCGAAGGTGTGGTTGTGCGCGAAGGTGCGGTGCTATCTATGGGTGTGTTTATCGGGGCGTCCACCAAGATCATCGACCGTGAAACCGGTGAAACATTCCGCGGCGAAGTTCCGCCCTTTTCTGTCGTTGTCCCGGGAACCGTTCCGGGCCGGCCCTTGCCGGACGGAACGCCGGGGCCTGGCCTTGCCTGCGCTGTCATCGTCAAACGGGTGGATGCACAAACGCGCTCGAAGACATCCATCAACGAGCTATTGCGCGACTAGGATAACAAAACGGGCCAGGGGAAACGAAGCAGGAGACGGATATGATCAGCTTCTTTCTATCCCCAAATGGCCGCTTCCGGCGACGTGATCTTTGGTTCGGCCTTCTGGTTGTGCTGATCCTGTTGGCGACAGGCCTGTGCGCCGATGTCGTCTTGATGGATGTCGGTCTTCAGCCCGCTGAAACCGCGTTCCGTTACACGCTTGAACCTCAGCCCTTCTGCTTGATGACGGCGGCGCTCCTGTGCCTTTGGCCGTTGATCGCGATGACCCTGAAGCGTTGGCACGATATGGATCGCAGCTGGTTGTGGATGGCGCTGCTTCTGGTACCGCTGATCAACATCTACGCGCTCATCTTGCTCCTGTTTGGTGGCGGGTCACCGTCCATGAACCAGTTCGGTCCCAATCCGCGGATTGATCCAACCGGCAAGGATGTCGACCGACTGACGAGCCGCTCCCCAACGGCCTACTAGGCACCCCTTGGGTCAAGTCCGGTAAGGATCGTGCCGGTAAGGGCTTGAAAGCCGGGGCATTCCCAAACATGTAGGAGGCACCGACGCTCCCTGCTGCAAGCGGCAGGCGTCGGCATTGGGATCTGCCGTTCCCGCCCATGTCGCCAAAAAGGAATGCCTCGTACCGTGTCGGATGCGCCCCCCTCTTCCAACGATCCGAACCCAAGCGCGCCACCGCCCTTACCTCCGCGTGCGCCTGATCAAGGCAGCGGTCCGGTGGGCCCGGCTGGGCCTTTCGACTGGCGGACCCTCTTCTGGGTGTTCTTCCGCTTTGATGGCCGCGTCGGCCGCCAGGTCTACTGGCTGTCGCTGCTGTTGCTAACGGCCATTGTCGGCGTGAGCGGCGTGATCGTGATCGATCCGGATACCGGTGTGCCTGTCTGGGAGATGGGGCCGATTCAGTCGCTCATTTACACAGCGGCCTCGATCTCTTCGATCACCATTTCCGTCAAGCGTCTGCACGATCTGAACATGACCGGCTTTTTCGCGCTCGGCATGTTGATCCCGCCCATCATGATCATCCTCACCATTTGGCTGGGCGTGCGTAAAGGCGATAGCAAACCCAACCGCTTCGGCTGGGAAAGCGATGCCGTGCCAACGAGGGCGCCGCCGGACCCGCTCGACGAGGATGATGCGTGAGCGCGGTCAACCTTTCTGACCCAGCCGCGGTCCTTACCGCACTGATCCGCGAGCCAAGCGTAACGCCAGATAGCGCGGGCGCTTTAGGGATGCTGGCTGGTATGCTGACTGAGCTTGGCTTCGCCTGCGATCAGCCGGTCTTCTCCGCACCCGACACGCCCGACATTGCCAATCTCTTTGCAGTTCAGGGCGCTGAGCCTGGCACCAATGCGCCGCACTTTGCCTTTGCTGGGCATCTGGACGTGGTGCCCGAGGGTGATACCGGCGACTGGTCGCATGGGCCGTTTTCCGCGGCCGTTGAGGATGGCAAGCTCTATGGCCGTGGCGCGGTAGATATGAAAGGCGGCATTGCCGCCATGGTTGCCGCCGCGGCCCGGTTTTTGGAGAAGCGTGGAACCGACCTTGGTGGACGCCTGTCCTTCATCATGACGGGCGATGAAGAAGGCCCGGCCATCAACGGCACTGAGCCTCTAATGGCGCATATCCAAGCCAAGGGTGAGCGGATCGATGCCTGCCTGCTTGGCGAGCCGACCAACCCGAACACGATGGGTGAGATGATCAAGGTCGGGCGGCGCGGATCACTCACCGCAACCATTACCGTCGAAGGCATGCAGGGTCATGTCGCCTATCCGCATCTTGCCGCCAATCCGCTGAACCCCCTCGCCGAAGCTTTAGTCGCGCTCAAAGCGCCACTTGATGAAGGTACCGACCTGTTCCAGCCGTCTAATCTGGAACCGGTGACCATCGACACCGGCAATTCAGCGACCAATGTCATTCCGCAGCGGGCCATGGCGCGGGTGAACGTGCGCTTCAACTCAACCTGGACACGCGCAACGCTGGAGTCCGAGCTGCGTCAGCGACTGGATTCCATCGTCTGGCAAGGCTGTTCCTACAAGCTTACCGTGAAGCAGGACGTCAGCGAAGCCTTCTTTACCGAGCCGGGCCCGTTTGTCGACACGTTGGTTACGGCGGTCGAAGCTGAAACGGGCCAAACGCCGGAACTGTCCACCTCCGGCGGAACGTCTGACGCTCGGTTCATCAAGAACTTCTGCCCTGTGGTGGAGTTCGGCCTTATCGGCCAGACCATGCATCAGGTCGATGAGCACGTTGCGCTCGACGATCTTGAAGCCCTGGTCCGGATCTACGAGCGTGTTCTGGAAGGGTTTTTCGATCCCGCCATTGAGCAGCCTTTGGCAAGTTGATGACAGTGTCGATACGGTCGACTGGCTGTAGTCGTGGGCTATCGGCATCGCTTGTTTCCTTGTCGTTTGACCGACGGAAGCAGCAGAACCAATCCCATGATTGACCAACCGCAACCGAATTTGGCCGCACTGAGATAGTATGGTGCATCCAATCGAGACGAGGCGGTTGCAGGACCATGATTTCGAGACGCGCCGTATTGGGGACAGGGCTGGCCGTTGGTGCGATCGGCGCCGCCGGTTATGGGCTCTGGCCGCGCCTGGATGCTTACGAAGGAGAAGTCGCCCAGCAGCGCGTTCGCCCCAACGTTGCCCCGGCAACGCGCGAACTCATTCGCCTGGCGACGCTCGCCGCCAACAGCCACAACACCCAGCCCTGGCAGTTCGAGCCGACGCTGAGGAGCGTGCGCATCCTGCCCGACCTCACAAGGCGGACGAAGGTCGTTGACCCCGATGACCATCATCTCTGGATCAGTCTTGGCTGCGCTGCTGAAAACCTTGCCATCGGAGCAGGCGCGCGCGGACAGTTTGCCGACATCGAAGTCGAAGGCGGCTCGACGCCATCGGTGATCGCTAGCTTTGGACCGGCGCAGATGCTGGAGACCGAGCTCTACCAAGCCATCCCATTTCGCCAGTCCACCCGGTCGAACTATGATGGTCAGCCGCTCTCAAACGATGATCTCCGAACGCTGGAATTGGCTATCAGCGAGCCTGGTGTTTCGGTTTCCCTTTTCACAAGCGAAGCTGATCTGGCGGCGATCACCGAGTTCGTCATTGAGGGCAATAGCGCCCAGATTGACGATCCGGCCTTTGTTGCAGAACTGCGCGAGTGGTTGAGGTTCAGTCCCAATCGCGCGGTGGAAACCGGCGATGGTCTCTTTTCAGCCTGCACAGGCAATCCGGTCGTGCCCGAATGGGTCGGCGGCGCTTTGTTCTCGGCCTTCCTCACCAAGGAAGCGGAGAACGACAGGTACAGCAGTCAGGTCGCCTCGTCGGCGGGGATTGCGGTCTTCACCGGAGATCGCGCCGACCCAGAGCACTGGGTCAAAGTCGGCAGGAGTTTTCAGCGGTTCGCGCTTCAAGCTACGGTGCTCGGCATTCGCAACGCCCATGTGAACCAGCCGATTGAGGTGCCGTCAGTCCGACCGGCATTCGCAAGCTGGCTCGGCGCGCCGGAGGCTCGGCCCGATCTGGTCGTTCGCTTCGGTCGGGCACCTGCGATGCCGATGTCCCTGAGGCGACCGGTCGACGCGGTGATTGTCTAGGGTCTCCAGCCGCTCTCAATATTCCACATGCGTGAAGACCAGCCCATCAGGCGGCGCGACGGCAGGGCAGCGGGTGCGGTCGCGCGCTTCAAGCATGGCTGTCACGTCATCGGCGGTGGCGCGGCCCTCGCCAGCCAGTTTCAGAGCGCCGACCATGGAGCGGACCTGATTGTGCAGGAAGGAGCGTGCCCAGGCATGCACGAAGACATGCTCGCCCTCGCGGTTGACTTGCAGTCCTTCCAGCGTGCGTACCGGGCTCTTGGCCTGGCAGTGCGCGGAACGGAACGTCGTGAAGTCATGATGACCCACCAACCTGTCTGCAGCGGCCTGCATCAGGTTGATATCGAGATGGCGTGAAACGCCCCACACCTTGCCGCGCTCATAGACCGGCGGTGTGCGTCGGTTGAGGATCGTGTAGCGATAGTGCCGCCGTTTGGCGGAAAAACGCGCGTCGAATTCCTCACCGACGGCCTCGACCGTAAGCACGCCCACCAGCTCGTCACGCAAATGCGCATTCATCGCGTCGCGCACACGGTCAGGCTCCCAGTCTTTGACTAGGTCGACATGACAGACCTGGCCGGTCGCATGAACGCCTGCGTCGGTCCGGCCTGCCGCTTTGAGCGTCACCGTCTTGCCGGTAAAGGCGAGGATGGCCGCTTCCAGCGCGCCCTGTACCGATGGAGCGTTCTGCTGACGTTGAAAGCCCGAAAAGGGGCCGCCTTCATACTCGACCAGAAGCTTGAATCGGGGCATGATGATTTTCGGCGCAACGCTCCGGGCCGTCGGCCCGACCGCTTATGCGTCAGTTCCCCCCTAGAACACTGCCGGGCGTCAGTCCGGCGCCGTTGAGGAAGGCCGACATGTCCATGGGTTGCTTGCCGGCACGCTGAACCTCAATCAGCTTCACCGCCCCGTGGCCACAGGCAATACGATGGCCGTCCAGCAAGGCGCCCGGCGCGCCAGACCCTTCAGCCGGCTCCACTCGCAGCACTTTCAAGCGTTCGCGTTTCGCACCGGCATCAAACTCCGTCCAGGCACCTGGAAAGGGCGAGAGACCGTGAATGTGGCGGAGCACCTGAAATGCTGGTTTGCCCCAATCAATCTTGGCTTCAGCCTTGGCTATCTTCTCCGCGTAGGTAACGCCCTCTTTCTCCTGCTCTGTCAAGGTCAGCAAGCCGCGGGACAGCGCAGCCATGGCTCGGGCCATGAGGTCGGCACCAAGACGCGCCAGCCGGTCATGGGCATCCTTGGCCGTCATCGTGTCTGTGATGGCCAGCCTCTCGGCCATCGCCACTGGCCCGGTGTCGAGCCCGCGCGCCATCTTCATCACCATCACGCCGGTTTCTTCATCGCCTGCCATGATTGCGCGGTTGATCGGCGCCGCCCCACGCCACCGGGGGAGCAAAGAGGCATGCAAATTGTAGCAGCCATGCTCCGGTGCTTCGAGGATCGCCTTGGGCAGGATCATGCCATAAGCCACGACCACGGCGGCATCGGCCTCCAAAGCGGCGAAGCGTTCCTTCTCTTCATCTGATTTCAGGTTGACCGGATGGAACACGGGGATGCCGAGCGCGTCGGCCTGTTCATGCACGGGGGAACGCCGAAGCTCCATGCCACGTCCGGCCGGTGCCGGCGCACGGCTATAGCAGGCAATAACATCGTGCCCCTGCCCGACGAGTTCTAGAAGCGTGGGCACGGCAAAATCCGGCGTGCCCATGAAGATCAATTTCAGCATGGCCGCCGGTGTAGCGAAAGCGCCAAGCATTGCAAGGCGACACGATCCATGCGATTTGCCAGCCTTCGTAAACATCCCCCTCTTTTTGCCTCTGCCACGAAGACCTGAACGCCATGAAGTTCACCCTTTCCTGGCTCAAGGATCACCTTGAGACCGACGCTGACCTCGACACGATTGTGGAGACCCTGACCCGTATCGGCCTAGAGGTCGAAGAGGTCGATGATCGCGCGGTCTATGCTCCGTTTGTGATCGCCAAGGTCGTCAGCGCCAAGAAGCATCCTGATGCTGATCGGCTGAAGGTGCTGGAGGTCGACAATGGCTCCGGTGAGCTTGTTCAGGTCGTTTGCGGTGCGCCCAATGCTCGCGAAGGTTTGACCGGCGTTTTCGCCCCCCCGGGCGCTTACATTCCGGGTATCGATGTCACCCTACAAGTCGGCAAGATTCGCGGCGTGGAATCGCGCGGCATGATGCTGTCCGAGCGCGAGCTTCAGCTGTCAGACGAGCATGATGGCATTATCGATCTGGCAACCGACATGCCGATCGGCACGGCCTACGCGACCTTCGCCGAACTCAATGATCCGGTGATCGATATCGGGCTCACGCCAAACCGCCCCGACTGCACGGGCGTCCACGGCATCGCGCGCGATCTAGCTGCCGCTGGTGTCGGCAAGATGAAGGATGGTCAGATCCCACCCATCGCTGGTGAGGGCGCCTGCCCAGTCTCCGTCACGCTCGACTTCAAAGGCGAGAGCCTGTGTCCGACCTTTGCCCTGCGCCTGGTGCGTGGCGTGAAGAACGGCCCGTCTCCGCTTTGGATGCAAAAGCGCCTAAAGGCCATTGGCTTGCGCCCCATCAACACGCTGGTGGATATCACCAACTACGTCACGTTCGACCGTGGCCGACCGCTGCACGTGTTCGATGCCGCCAAGGTGAAGGGCAATCTCACCGTGCGCGAAGCTTCTGATGGCGAGAGCTTCAACGGCCTGGATGGTAAGAGCTACACGCTCGATGCCACCATGTGCGTTATCGCCGACGAGAGCGGTGTTGAGAGCCTGTCGGGCATCATGGGCGGCGAAGAATCCGGCTGTGATGAGAACACCACCGATGTGCTCATCGAGTCTGCTCTGTGGGTGCCTGAAAACATCGCCTCCACCGGCCGCAAGCTCGGCATCATCACCGATGCGCGCTACCGCTTCGAGCGCGGCGTCGATCCGGCCTTCAACGAGCAAGGTCTCGACCTGGCCACCCAAATGGTTGTCGACCTGATCGGTGGCACCCCAACGGAAAAGACCATCGCTGGCGCGATCCCCGAAATTGACAAGGTGATTGATTTCCCGGTCGCGGAGGTCAAGCGCCTGTCCGGGCTCGACGTGCCCTCCCATGAGGTCAAGGCGGTGCTGTCACTCCTAGGCTTCTGGGTCGCTGGCATGGGTGACGAGCTGAAAGTGGCAGTGCCAAGCTGGCGCCCCGACATTGAGGGCAAGGCCGACCTTGTCGAAGAGGTCATGCGGATCGAAGGCGTTGATCGCGTGCCGGTCACGCCCTCTATCGGTCGCGAAACGGTGGCCAAGTCCGTTCTGACCGACATGCAGAAAAAGACCCGCCGTGCGAAGCGTCTGCTTGCGGCTCGCGGACTGATGGAAGCCGTTACATGGTCGTTCATCCCGCAGGGCGACGCGGAAGCCTTTGGCGGCGGCGATGGTGCGCTTCAGCTTGCCAATCCCATCTCGACCGACATGGCCACCATGCGCCCCAGCCTGCTTCCAGGTCTGTTGCGCAATGTTCAGGCCAATGTTGATCGCGGCACCCGCGATGTCGCGCTCTTCGAGGTCGGTCAGGTTTTCGCTGGAGATGCGCCCGACGACCAGACGATTGTCGCCTGCGGCGTACGTCGCGGCACGGCCGTGATGGCTGGGCAGGGCCGCCATTGGATCGGCGACTTTCCCTCAGTCTCGGTCTTCAATGCCAAGGCCGATGCTCTGTCGCTGCTCGACGATCTTGGCCTTGAGGCGTCAACGCTCCAGATCGATCCCGAAGCGCCGGCTTGGTATCACCCCGGTCAGTCCGGCACGATCCGCCGTGGCAAGGATGTGTTCGGGCATTTCGGCACGCTCCATCCGCGCCTGCTCAAGGCCCTCGATGTGGAAGGGCCGCTGGTCGCCTTCGAGATCACGCTCGATGCCATTCCTGCGCCGCGCCGCAAGGCGACGCGCACCAAGCCGCCGCTGACGCTGCATGACTTGATGCCGGTTCGGCGCGACTTTGCCTTCGTGGTCGACAAGGCGCTTGCGGCGGACAAGGTGGTGCGCGCAGCCAAGGGCGCCGAAAAAGCGTTGATCGCCGATGTGTCACTGTTCGACGTTTATGCCGGCGAGCATGTGGAGGCGGGCAAGAAGTCGCTTGCTATCGAGGTAACGCTTCAGCCGCGCGACAAGACGCTGACCGACGAAGAGATCGATGGAGTCTCCGCCAAGATCGTCGGCGCTGTCGAAAAGGCAACCGGCGGCGTTCTGCGCGCTTAAGGCAGCGTCTAACCGAGCATCAGGCCGGCGACACCCATGGCCGCGATAGGCACGAACAACCAGCCTTGAGGGATGGTGCGATAGCGCCATCCTTTGAGCGGCGCGATGACAACACCGACCAGAACAAAACCGGCCGCGAGCAGCGTTCCAGCGACGGCATAGGGTGGCGCGCTGAGCCAGATGGCCATGGCGAAAAACGCCGCCATCACAGCAATAGCAATCGATGTGAAATGCCAGCAAAGATAAAGCGTTTGCAGCACGATATCGGGCAGGTCGGCCGCCAGCAGTGGTCGGGCGACCTCCTTGCCGCCCATGAGGAGATGGACCAGGAACCAGGCGAAACTTAAGAGCGCGCAGGCTACGAACAAAATCAGCTGTGTCATCGGCGAGACCCCTCCTTGGGCCGCCGGTTGGCTACGCCCATGTTGGCCATGATCCAAGCCGACGCGTCGCCGCACATCGGCACTTATCGGAATTTCGTCACAGGCAGGCCAACGGGCCTTGAAACCGGCGTGGAGCCGCGCTAACCACGCGCATTCTCAGGCTTTATCGAAGTTTGAGGCATTGTTGATGGCTTGGTGCTTGCCGCTGAGACCTTCAAGAACGTTTGCGTGCGCCTTTGCACGGAAGCAAATGGACAGGTGGCCGAGTGGTCGAAGGCGCACGCCTGGAACGCGTGTAGGCGGGCAACCGTCTCGAGGGTTCGAATCCCTCTCTGTCCGCCATATTTGCTTGCTCTGTGCCTCCGGCACAACCGCGATTGACTGGCTCCGAGTTCGAACAAAGTCCTCCACTCTCCGCCATTTTTCCGTTAGATGTTCGTTTCTAGATTCTTTTTTGAACGGAAAACTGGATCCAAACAACACCCGTTGCCAGGTCGTCGCTTCGCTTGGTTTTCCGTGCTGATTGGTCTTGTCACGGGTCGCGGGTGAAGAGCCAAAGTACCAGCTAGCACCCCAAGCGCTCCGTAACCGTTAGGCGATGTTCTCAACGCCTGGGTTTGTTGCGATACGCCCCAATATACAGCCTCTTAGCTCCTTAATGGTCGGTTGGATTGGTGCCGCGAGTTCCCCCGCAAACTCCAGGAATGCGGGGCGGTTCAGCTCATTGAGCCCGACCAGGACAGGTACGCCTCGATACACGGCCTCACCGATCAAGTCGCGAAAACCGCGGCCTTCCGCCTCGTGCTTGCCGAACTTATTGAGAATGAGCACATCCACGCCACGTTCAAATGCCGCTGTGACATCGCCAACCGCCGATTCCAGGGCGTTCGCATCCAGTCGGCAGCCGCGCGATCCGCCACCAAGATCTTGCGAGATTTTGTAGACGTTGCCGGTTGGGACGGCGCGAACCAGCATGTCGCAGGGAAGGCCGTCAAGGCGCTCCGTATTGATCTGCACGCATCCGCACACGCATAGCCCTCGGCGTTGCAGGTCGTCTGCCAATGTGGCCAGGAGCAAGTCCGTGTCACCTCGGCCTGGCATCATGGTAAAGCCTATCATGACCCAATACCTGCCCTGCAGCGACCAACCGCCAGGACCCCTGGCACATCGCCCGCATTTACGTCTTCGATAATGAAGGCGAAGGTGGAAACCTGGCGAAAAGCTACTTTCCTGTTCAACGCACTTTTCCTTCTAAGGAGCGTTGCCGGTTAGGCTCGATATCGGCCTCCACAAGCGTATTCGACCTTGGCTGGACCCGCTCAGTAGATGACATCACCACGCCTCGGCGTAGCAGCATTGCCTTTGAAATGGTCGCCAAGTCTTCAGTTGTCAGTCGGGTGCGGGCGAGGGGCAGAATGATCGCATTTTCCAGGGTGATGTAGCGCTTCACCTTGTCGGCAAAGGCCAGCAGTTGGGCGGACTCCTCGTTGTCCAAGCTTTCCGGTCCTTCCAAGGCACCTTCCAGGATCTCGCAGACCATCTTGGCCATCTCACGGGCGGTGTCATGGTCAGCCATGAGCCGTTGGATCAAAAGTTCAATCTCATCGTCGGGCTCGCATCTGGCATGCATGAGCGGATAAAGACTTGCCCGTTCATCGGCATCGTGAAGCAGAAATTCATGCCGCAAAAAGGCAAGCGCCAACGCAACTGTTTCGAAGTTCGGCTGCGGCCTGCGCGCATTGGCGATCAGGAAGCTGCAAATCTGGCGATGCCTAAGATGGTCTTCGACCAGAAAGGCCAACGGGTCGGCAATGAGGAGCTTGTCGGCGGGTTTCATCCAGTCACCGCGTCGATCAAGCAGCGGCATAGTGGTCATGATGCGCTCCTCGACGTGCCAAGAATGGGGGTTAGAGGTCGGTTCTTTGACAGACCTCGAATGTCGGCCTTGGCCGCGAGATCATTGACAAAGGCTGATGCCGCTTGTGCCCATTTCGCCTTTTCCATGGCCATGCGGATCTTCGGGCGGACAACGTCCAAGGGCAGCACCCTGCCCAATGCCAAGGCATCCAGTCTTACAATGTGATAGCCATGGCGCGACCGCACGGGCTTGGGTGCGATATCCCCTTCGCCGAGCGTTCGCAGGCTTGCTTCGAACTCCGGCAATGTGTCGCCCGGCCGCATCTGACCCAGAAAACCGCCTTGGCTCTTTGAACCACAGTCTGAGTGCTGTTCGGCCTGCTTCTTGAATCGCCCTGGTTGTGACTGAAGGTCACTTAGCAGCGACTTGCAGCGCCGATAGGCCGCCAAACGAGCGTCCTGGTTCGCCTGATCGCAGGCGCACAGGATATGTGAAACCTCCCACAAGGGTGGTGTGCGGTACTTCTCAGGATCCTTTTCCCACTCGTGTTGAACGTCACGCTCATCGACAGGATCGATGATGACAGCAGCATCAAGGAGCGCGCGGATGCGCGCTTCCTCATCGGTTTCAAACCGGCCGGGTGCAACTTCGACCGGGTCGGCTTTCAACCCACGTCGCGTCGCCTCTTGCAGCAGCAAGGACCGCACGACGAGCGCGTTGGTCGCCATTGACCAGACCGAGCTGGCCGCGTTGCGCGGTGCGACATGGTTTTGCGTTTCCGCAGCGATGGCCTTGTGAGCGATGGTCTGGCCATTCACGCTGACCTGGTCGTTCTGGGTCATACTCTTTCACCCCTCACTCGGCCGGCGTGCCGACAGCACCGGAGGAACGATTGGGATCGCGAGCTGACGCGGCGGCGGGCGATCCCAACAGAACGCCATTTCTCTCAGGAAGGGCAGACGTCCGGCGGGAGCGAACGATCTGATAGCCGGGTCGCCACAATAGGTAGCGGAACGGCGCCACAAACCCGGAGATCATGTGCACGAGCCGCGTGAACGGGAACAGCGCGACAATGACGAGCCCCAGAGAGATGTGGGCTTTGTAAAGCCAGTGGACATCAACCACATGCAACCAAGCATTGATGTTCCAAGTCACGATGCTCTGCGACCACGTCATGAACAGGATCATCTCAGCGCCGTCCATGTGCCGCAGCGTCAGGAAGATCGTACCAAGCCCGATCACAAGCTGCAGCCATATCAGGACCATGATCCCGACATCGGCAAAGCTTGAGGTTGCCCGGATCCTAGGATCAGTCAGACGACGATGCAGGAGCAGCGTTGCGCCTATCAACGCAATCACACCAAAGAACCCGCCAACCAGAACGGCCGCCCACTGCTTAAGCGCATAGGGAATGCCCAACATGTCCAAGAGCCAGATGGGCGTGAACAGGCCGAAGAGATGGCCGAAGAACACGACTAGGATGCCAACGTGAAATAGAATGGAACCCAGAATGAGCTGTTTGCGTCGAAGGAGCTGGCTTGACGAGCTCTTCCAGGTGAAGGGATCACGCTCGTAGCGGGCAATGGAGCCAATCACCAGGATGGTCAACGCCGCATAGGGCAAGATCCCGAAGATCAGAAAATCGATATCAAAATTGCCAATCATGGTTCTGTCTCCCCTATTCTGCGGCGGGCAAGTGCGCCCGCGGGAGTGAAGCTCTTGGGTTCACGGGCTCATCCATGCGCGCGAGCATCTCGCGCACCTGGGGGCAGCCGGCGTTCGGGTCGGGACCGAAAACGACTTCGCTTTCCTCCCAGACCTGATCGAGTGCTTCCAAGTCGTTCGGATCGATGTCAGGCTCATCGAGCAGCTCGGCGACCTTCTCTTTGTCAGCATTGGTCTGAGAAAGCTGACCAAGTGCGGCGAAAACCGCGGCATAGAGGCTTTCACGCCGCTCAAGCCGGGCCCTCAGCGCTTCGAGGATGTGTGCTGCGTCGGCCAGCACCTCCCGCGCTTCGGCCTCGGGGCGCGAAGAGAGGAACTCAAGAAGCACCGGCAGATGATCGGGAAGCTCCGATGTGGCTGGTTCAAACCCGCCATCCCGGTACATCTCGATCAGCGACACCATCGCGCCACCACGATCGCGGCTTTCGCCGTGAACATGCTCGAACAGATTGAGCGACAGGGTGCGTGAGCGGTCGAACAGCATCACGAACTCTTCCTCGACATCATAGATGTCGCGGCCCGCGATGCTTTCCATCAGCGGGCGCAGGTCCCGGCGCAAGGCCGAGGTGAACCGCCTATCCGAGGACAGAACGGCGGCAATCTCCGGCATCGCATCCTGCAGTTCGCGGGTGGGATAGCTGAGGATCAGCGACAGGGCTTTGAGGGCACGGTCAATCATGAGTTCATCGCCTCCGCAACTGAGACAGGCCGTTTGGCCGATCCGAACAGCGAACCCTTCGACATACCGGTTGAGCAGCCATTGCCGTCGGTGAAGCCGCATCCGCCGCGCAATTCGTAGGCCTCTTCGACCTGTTCGCGGTGAGTGGTTGGGATAACGAAGCGGTCTTCGTAATCCGCGAGCGCCATGATCTTGTACATGTCCTCAATCACATGCGGACTGAGCCCAACGCGGGCGGCAATGCCAGCATCGGTGACACCTTCAACCGTCTTCGAGCGCATGTAAGAACGCATCGCCAGCATACGCTCCAGTGCCTCGACCACCGGCTCTTCGTCCCCAGCGGTGAGCATGTTGGCCAAGTATTTCACCGGGATGCGCAGTGAGCGCACATCCGGCATCGCGCCATCCATGCCAATGGCGCCGGCTTGCGCCGCATTCTGGATCGGCGAAAGCGGCGGGATGTACCAAACCATGGGAAGGGTGCGGTATTCCGGGTGCAGCGGGAACGCCACTTTCCAAACCATCGCCATCTTCCAGATCGGGCTGTCCTGGGCAGCCTTGATCCAGTCTTCCGGGATCCCGTCTGTCCGTGCAGTTTCAACCACCACAGGATCGAAAGGATCGAGGAAGACGTCGAGCTGCGAGTCGTACAGATCGGTGGTGGCTTCGGCGTTAGCTGCCTCCTCGATCTTGTCGGCGTCATAGAGCATCACGCCGAGATAACGGATGCGCCCGACACAGGTTTCAGAGCAGACCGTGGGATTGCCGGATTCAATGCGCGGATAGCAAAGCGTGCACTTCTCCGACTTGCCGGTCGACCAGTTGTAGTAGACCTTCTTGTAGGGACAGCCGGAAACGCACATGCGCCAGCCGCGGCACTTTTCCTGGTCGATGAGGACGATGCCATCCTCCTCGCGCTTGTAGATCGCACCGGAGGGGCAGGATGCCGCGCATGCCGGATTAAGGCAGTGCTCGCACAGCCGGGGGAGATACATCATGAAGGTGTTCTCGTATTCCCCGTAGATCTCCTTCTGGACGCCGTCGAAATTGTAATCCTGCGACCGTTTGGAGAACTCGCCGCCGAGAATCTCTTCCCAGTTAGGACCTTTCTCGATCTTTTCGATACGCTCTCCGGTGACTTTGGAATGCGGACGGGCCGTCGGAAATGCCTCCATCTCCGGCGCCGACTTCAGATGATCGTAATCGAAGTCGAACGGCTCGTAATAGTCATCGATCTGCGGCAGGTCCGGGTTGGCAAAAATGTTGGCTAGGATGCGCCACTTTGAGCCCTGTTTGGGCTGCAGCTGGCCGGACTTCGTCCTTTCCCAGCCGCCATTCCAACGGTCCTGGTTTTCCCAGTCTGTGGGATAGCCGGTGCCTGGTTTGGTTTCGACATTGTTGAACCAGGCGTATTCGACACCGTCGCGCGTGGTCCAAACGTTTTTGCAGGTCACTGAGCACGTGTGACACCCGATGCATTTGTCGAGGTTCAGCACCATCCCGATTTGGGCTCGAACTCTCATTGGGCAGCCTCCTGTTGGCTTGCTTCTTGGTTGGCTTGTTCGGCAGTGCGATCGAGCCAGTCGATCTTCTGCATCTTGCGAACGACGACGAATTCATCGCGGTTGCAGCCGACGGTTCCGTAGTAGTTGAAGCCGTAGGATTGCTGCGCGTAAGCGCCGATCATGTGCGTTGGTTTGAGGACGGCGCGAGTCACCGAGTTATGGATGCCGCCGCGCTTGCCGGTTTTCTCAGAGCCCGGCGTGTTCACGATCTTCTCCTGCGCGTGGTACATGAAGGTCGTTCCGTCCTTCATGCGTTGCGAGACCACTGCGCGGGCCGTAAGCGCCCCGTTGGAGTTGTAGAGTTCCACCCAGTCATTATCGACGATACCGGCTGTCGCCGCGTCGTTCTCGGAGATCCAGATCACCGGACCGCCGCGGTTGAGCGTCAGCATCAAGAGATTGTCGGTGTAGGTGGAGTGGATGCCCCATTTCTGGTGCGGCGTGATGAAGTTCAGCACCACATGCGGGCTGTCCTTATCGGTGTGCACCTCGTCGGTGATGGTCTTCAGGTCAACCGGAGGCCGGTAGGACATGAAGCCTTCGCCGAAGGCGAGCATCCATTGGTGATCCTGATAGGTCTGTTGCCGTCCGGTCAGCGTCCGCCAGGGGATCAACTCGTGCACATTGGTGTAGCCGGCATTGTAGCAAACATGTTCGCTTTCAAGGCCTGACCAGGTGGGCGAAGAGATGATCTTGCGCGGTTGGGCGGCAATGTCGTGGAAGCGGATTTTTTCCTCTTCCTTCGGCAGAGCCAGGTGCGTGTGGTCACGGCCGGTGGCCTTGGACAATGCGTCCCAAGCCTTCACCGCAACCTGCCCGTTGGTCTCCGGCGCCAGCATCAAGATCACCTCGGTCGCATCGATGTCCGATACGATCTTCGGCATGCCTTTAGCGGGGCCTTCTGCATGCTCACCGTTCAGGTCACGCAGCAACTGCACCTCGTGCTGCGTGTTCCAGGTGATCCCTTTACCGCCATTGCCGGCCTTATCCATCAACGGACCAAGCGCGGTGAAACGGTCGTAGATCGCTGTGTAGTCACGCTCCACGGGGATGTAGTTGGGGGCCGTCTTGCCGGGGATGAGATCGCACTCGCCCTTCTTCCAATCGCGCACTTGGTCCTGCGCGATTTCCGCAGGCGTGTCGTGCAGGATTGGCAGCGCGACAATGTCGGTCTCATTGCCGAGGATTTCCGGTGCAACCTCCTGGAACTTCTTGGCAATCGCCTTGAAGATTTCCCAATCCGATTTCGACTCATAAGCCGGGTCCACCGCCGCCTGAAGTGGGTGGATGAACGGGTGCATGTCGGAGGTGTTGAGGTCGTTCTTCTCGTACCAGCTCGCCGTCGGCAAAACGATGTCGGCGTAAACAGCCGTCGTTGACATGCGGAAGTCGATGCAAGTGAGAAGATCAAGCTTCCCGCGCGGGCCGTCCTCAT
Source organism: Pseudomonadota bacterium (assembly GCA_038749715.1). Lineage (GTDB taxonomy): Bacteria > Pseudomonadota > Alphaproteobacteria > Rhizobiales > MH13 > MH13. Next base: position 69,184 of record JBCDHR010000011.1, on the reverse strand, counting down.
GCCACTTGGCTTCCTTGGGCAATTGTTTGCCCTCTTCACCAAGGTCCTTGCCCAGCACACCGTGATCGGTGCCCAGAAGGTGCTTGAGGAAATACTCGTGGCCCTTGCCTGAGGAACCCAAAAGGTTGGAGCGCCAGACAAACAGGTTGCGCGGCCAGTTCGCGGGATCGTCAGGATCCTCGCAGGCCATCTCCAGATCGCCGGATTTCAGTTGCTCGGCGACATAGGCCGGGACTTCCTTACCGGCAGCCTTGGCCGCCTTGGCCACCTCAAGCGGATTGGTTTTCAGCTGTGGGGCCGATGGCAACCACCCCATCCGCTCAGCACGAATGTTGTAGTCGATCAGGGAAATGTCCCAATCGCCTTCAGGCGCCGTCGGCGAGAGGATCTCGCCAGCTGTCAGTGTCTCGTAGCGCCACTGGTCCGTGTGGGCGTACCAGGCCGAAGTCGAGTTCATATGGCGTGGCGGACGACCCCAATCGAGCGCGAAGGCCAGGGGTTGCCAGCCGGTCTGCGGACGCAATTTTTCCTGCCCCACATAGTGCGCCCAGCCACCACCGGACTGGCCGACACATCCGCACATCACCAACATGTTGATGACGCCGCGATAGTTCATGTCCATGTGGTACCAGTGGTTCATCGCGGCCCCGATGATGACCATGGACTTGCCGTTGGTTTTCTCCGCGTTCTGCGCGAACTCGCGTGCCACGTGGGCGATCTTGTCTGCGGAAACGCCGGTGATTTTTTCCGCCCAGGCGGGCGTGCCCGGCACGTCCTCGGCGAAGTCTTTGGCAACCCACTCACCACCCAGGCCACGGTCAAGGCCGTAGTTGGCGCAGGTCAGGTCGAACACGGTTGCGACCTTGAACTCGCCTTCGGCAGTTTTCACCGTTTTGACAGGGATGTTCCTCGTCAGGACATTGGGACGCTTGTCGCCGGTTGAGAACTCTTCGGTGGCATCGGCACCAAAATAGGGGAAGTCGACGCCCACCACCTCGTCACGGTCTTCCTCCAGGAGGAAGGACATCCTCAGGTAGGTGTCGTCGCCGGCGGCCTTTTCTTCAAGGTTCCACTCGCCGTCTTCGCCCCAGCGATAGCCAACCGAACCGTTGGGTGCGACGAGACCGCCGGATTTCTCATCCCAGGCCACCGTCTTCCATTCCGGGTTGTTCTCTTCGCCCAGCTTATCGCTGAGATCATCGGCGCGCAGGAAGCGACCGGGGACGAGCTTGCCGTCTTTCTCCTCAAGCTTCACCAGCATCGGGTAGTCGGAGTATTTGCGGCAGTACTCTTCAAAGTACTCCGCCTGCCTGTCGACGTGGAATTCGCGCAGGATGACATGGCCAAACGCCATGGCGAGCGCAGCATCAGTGCCTTGCTTCACGTTCAGCCAAACATCGCCGAACTTCGCGGCTTCTGAATAGTCGGGGCAGATGACGGCCGACTTCGTACCGCGATAGCGCGCCTCGGTATAAAAGTGCGCATCGGGCGTGCGCGTCTGCGGCACGTTGGAGCCCCAAATCAGCAGATAGCCTGCATTGTACCAGTCGGCTGACTCAGGCACGTCGGTCTGCTCGCCCCACATCATCGGTGAGGCTGGGGGGAGATCGCAGTACCAATCGTAGAAGCTCATGCAGACGCCTCCCAGGAGCGACAGATAGCGCGAGCCTGCAGCGTATGAGACCATCGACATGGCAGGGATCGGCGAGAAGCCGAACACCCGGTCGGGGCCATAGGTCCGAACAGTGTAAGCGTTGGCGGCTGCGACGATTTCCGTCGCCTCGTCCCAGTTCGCGCGCACAAAGCCGCCCGTGCCACGTTTCTCCGTGTAGGACGCGCGCAGGATCGGGTCCTGCTGGATCGCCGTCCACGCCTCAATGGGGCTCTTGGACTGCCGCATCTTGCGCCACAGCTTCATCAAGGAGCCGCGGATGAGCGGGTTCTTCACCCGGTTGGCCGAGTACAGATACCAGCTGTAGGACGCGCCACGGGCGCATCCGCGCGGTTCGTGGTTGGGCAAGCCGGCCCGAGTGCGCGGGTAATCAGTCTGCTGGGTTTCCCAGGTGACGATTCCAGACTTGACGTAAATCTTCCAGGAACACGACCCGGTGCAGTTCACGCCGTGGGTGGAACGCACCACTTTGTCGTGACGCCAGCGGTTGCGATAGGTTTCTTCCCAGGAGCGGTCTTCCCGAGTGACCTGGCCATGGCCGTTGGAGAACTTTTCCAGTTCCTTGGACTGCAAGAAGTTCAGTCTGTCGAGCAGATGGCTCATCGTTGTTTCCTCATAAGAGTTAGGCTGCTACGCCGCCCGATACGGCGCAACGGAAGTGCTCGTCCCCTAGGGGTTTTGGATGTAGGCGTTGCGCCGCAGGTAGAACCACCAGTTGATGATGATGCAGACCGCGTAGAAGGCGGCGAAGCCGTAGAGTGCCAGCTCCGGTGATCCGGCCCGCAGCTGTTCGCCGAAGATCTGTGGGATCAGGAAGGCGCCATAGGCCGCGATGGCAGACGTCCAACCAAGGACTGGCCCTGCCTGTTCCTTGTCGAAAGCGATGGCGATGGTGCGGAAGGTTGAACCATTGCCGATGCCCGTTGCTGCAAACAGGATGAGGAACAGCACGAGGAAGGGCAGGAAGAACTCTTCCGGCGTGGCGGACGCGTAGGCCTGCTGAAGGATGTAGGCGAGCGCCAGCGCACAGGCGACCATGACCACGGAGATGATCTGCGTGACCTTCGCGCCACCGGCCCGATCAGCCCACACACCGCCAATCGGACGGATCAAAGCGCCGATGAACGGCCCCATCCAGGCGAACATAAGCGCACTCGGACCGTTGGCGTTGGCCGTGTCATGGGTCAGAACACCGTCGACCATGATGTGCTGGAAGCCGAAGACCACCTTGATGGTCAGACCCATGGCAGCCGAGTAACCGATGAACGAGCCGAACGTCATCACGTAAATGACCGTCATCGCCCATGTGTGCTTGTTGCCAAAGATCTTGTACTGGCGGGTCAGGTTCTGACCGATCTGACCAGGGATCAGCTTCAGCGCAACGACCGTCAGCACGATCACGATCGGCAGCACGAACCATTTGGAGATACCAAAGCCTGAGCCGCCAACGGCAGCCGGCAGCATCAGCCACAGGCCGAAGCCGGCTGCGGTCAGGCCAATGGCATACATGAAGCCGATGATGCCGAACGCACCGAAGGGGTTGGGGATGTTCGGCGAGACATGCTCATCGCGGATGTTGTTCATGCCGAACCACCCAAGGAAGGCGAGCGGAACGAGCGCCAGAAGCCAGACCAAGCCGGCGTTCTGAATGAAGGTTTCCGTGCCGGCCGGAATGCGGCCGATAAGCGTGCCCGACGTGTTCACCAGCGTCTGAGATTCGCCGCCGAACAGCCCGAAGGTCATCACAAGAGGGATGACGATCTGCATGGTGGTAACGCCGAAGTTGCCAAGGCCGGCGTTCATGCCCAGCGAATAGCCCTGGATCTTCTTTGGAAAGAAGAAGGAGATGTTGGACATCGATGCGGCGAAGTTGCCACCGCCGATCCCCGATAGGAGGGCCAGGATCTGATATTGCCAGAGCGGCGTGTCGGGGTTCTGCAACGCCATGCCCGTGCCGATGGCAGGGATCATCAACAATGCGGTCGTGAAGAAGATCGTGTTCCGCCCGCCGGCGATGCGAATGAAGAATGTCGCCGGGATGCGCAAGGTGGCACCAGACAGGCCAGCAATCGCCGTTAGCGTGAAAAGTTCTGAATTTTCAAACGGGTAACCGAGGTTGATCATCTGAACAGTGATGATCCCCCAGTAGAGCCAGACCGCAAATCCGCACAGAAGCGATGGAATGGAAATCCAAAGATTGCGGTTGGCGATGCTCTTGCCGGTGGAGGTCCAAAAGGCCTCGTCATCTGGCTTATAGTCTCTGAGATCCTGTCCCATAGTCTGTCCTTGCATTGTCACGCGGCGGGCATGGCCTCTTGCCATGTGCCGGTTGGTAGCGTGTTCGCCTCGGGCATTGCGGAACCTTGATCCGACCAGCCAAATGGCGGCTTTAAACCCGTTCCTTCGACCGGGTTTGGGGGAAGCTGGACGGCACCCTCAGCGCGGCGCCGTCCAGCCGCGTCTACTCAGCAGGGGTGGTCTTGGGGGCACCACCAAGCCGAGCAAGGGCCTCGCGTAGCTCACCCAGATCGCGGTAGCTCGCGGTAACGGTGAGCTTGTCACCCCGGTCGGCCAACGCGACCCGCTGCGAACCTTGGAAGATGACGGCGAGCTCTTCTTCGGTCTCCCGCCGGGTTACCGCTTCGGCTGCGATGGCCTGGTCGACAGACGACAGGACATACTCTTCGCCAAAGCCGCCCTGCGGCTCTTTCAGCCAGAAGAAGCAAACCACCCAGCTGATCATCGCGCCGGTCGCAATGATGAAGAAGAACTGCGAGGGTTCCACGAACATGAAGATGAACAGGTAGAACACCGCTCCGACATTGCCGTAGGCGCCGGCCATGCCCGCGATCTGACCGGTAACCCGGCGTTTGATCGACGGAATGATACCGAAGGTCGCGCCCTCAGCGCCCTGCACGAAGAACGAGCAGGCGATGGTGATCGCGATGGCGATGATGAGCGGCCAGCTGGAGTCCAGCAGACCCATCATGGCAAAGCCGATGGCGATGCCCATCATGTAGGCCAGCATCACAAACCGGCGGTTGCCCATTCTGTCTGACACCAGCCCACCCATGGGGCGGGCAACCAGATTGACGAAGGCGAAGGCCGACGCGATCAGACCGGCGGTTACCGGATTAAGGCCCCAGGTTTCCTGGAAGAACATCGGGAGCATCGACACAACGGCCAGTTCCGCGCCGAAGTTGGCGAAGTAAGTGGTGTTGAGGGCCGCAACCGAGGAGAACGGATAGCGGTCGTCTTCGGGCACTCCGCGACGCAGGATCGGCAGGTTCACCCGGATGGCTTTCCAGACTTGGAAGGCAACCACCACCGCAATCGCGCCATAGCAGAACACAGCTGTCAGGCCGTCGATGTAGCCCATGCGCTGCACGCGGTAGACAAGGATCGACAGGATGCCGACCAACGGCACTGTGAACAGCACCAGCAGGGCCAGGTCGCGGTAGGTCGAAACCTCAAGCGCGCCGCTCTTGCGGGATTTCTTGTGGGTGTCGGCGGTCGGTCCATCGGTTATAGCGAACCAGTAGAAGACACCATAAGCCGCCATGATCACGCCGGATGTGGCGATTGCATACCGCCAGCCATCATCGCCGCCGAAAAAGACAAGCGCGATGGTTGGGATGGTCATTGCGGCCGCAGCGGAACCGAAATTGCCCCAGCCGGCATAGAACCCCTCGGCGAAGCCGATATCGCGTGGTTTGAACCACAGCGCGGTCATGTGAATGCCGACCACGAAGCCCGCACCGACCGATGATAGGATGAGACGCGACACAAACAGTTGCATCTTGCTGTCGCCAAACGCGAAGAACAGCGTTGGAGCGGCCATCAAGACCATCAGCACAGAGAACACGCGACGTGGTCCCCAACGATCAAGCGCCATGCCGACGATGATGCGGGCGGGAATAGTGAGCGCCACATTGGCGATAGCAAACAGGCGGATGTCATCCCGAGTCAGCCAGTCGACAGACGCGAGCATGGATGACGCCAGTGGCGCCATGTTGAACCACACGTAAAATGTGATGAAGAACGCAATCCAGGTGAGGTGGAGCGCGCGAATCTCTCGGTTTTTGAACCGGAAGACGTCAGAGACTTTCATAGTCGTGTCCTCTGAGCGCTATTCGGCCGCTTGCGCGGTCGCGGCAGCTTCGTGGGTGGGAACAATGAGGAGGGGGCATTTCACGCGGCGCGCGAGGAAGGCCGACACAGACCCGAAGGTCATGTGGTCGAACTCTTCAGCGATGGCGTCGAGCCTTTTGGTGATGAAACCAAGCGGGCCGCTGTCCGGCTGATGGCTGTGGCGCGCCAACACCAACATGTCAGGCTGGCGCTCTTCCGCTGCCCGCAAGATCATCTTGCGTGCATCGCCTTCAGCAAGGACGACGGTGGTTTTTATGCCGACAGCTTCCAGTTCCGAAGCAGCATCTTCAGCGCCTTTCTTCTGCGCTGCGTACTGCTCCTGAAACAATTCATCGGCATCTGCGGTCGCACTGCCCACGTCCTCAATTACGGAAATCAAGGTGACCGTTGGGCTCAGCGGACCAAAAAGGCTCTTCACCGCGTCGAGCGTAATTCGCGCGTTCCGCGAGTGGTCATAGGCTAGCATCACGTCCATGCAGGTTCTCCGTCTTGGGCGGCCAAGGTCGGTCGCGGTATCGAACGGAACTGATCTGCGCTTCTGATGCGGCGTGGAATTTGATCCAGATCAGTTTAGAAAAACCAAGCGTGCGAAATAAATAGTCGCCTAAACAATGTCCTATCGGCGCCGAATGGAGGTCATCCCAGGTGCGCTGCAACATCAAGAGAGGACTTGACATTTATCATTTAAAAGCTTGATATTTGTCGGATCGGGACTGACAATGAAATTAGGTATGGCGAAAGCTGACTATCCGGACATTCGGGGTCTGGAGATCTTCAGCGACATGGGCGAAGAGCACTTCGAGGGCCTTATGCGAGGCTCGTACGTGCAAAACTTTCCGCCCCATGTCGATCTCATCACGGAAGGCGATCCAAGTGATTTCCTGCACATTGTGCTGGATGGAACGGTCGAACTCTTCGCGGCATGGAACGGTCGGGAAACCAGCATGGCGGCCGTTCGACCGGTATCGACCTTCATCCTTGCCGCCAGCATCAAGGATGCGCCCTACCTCATGTCAGCGCGCACTCTGGAAAAAAGCCGCATCGCGTTGCTGCCAAGCCAGGATGTTCGGGCTGTCTTCGATCTTGATCCGAATTTCGCGCGATCGATCGTGGCCGAGCTGGCGCAGTGCTACCGTTCGGTCGTCAAGAACGCAAAGAGTCTGAAGCTGCGCACGTCGCTTGAACGGCTTGCAAACTATCTCTTGCGTCAACAAAAGCGTGCCGGCGGCGGAGCCACGTTTGAGCTTTGGACCGAAAAGCGTCGCATGGCCTCTCTTCTGGGGATGACTCCAGAAAATCTGAGCCGCGCGTTCAAGAGCCTTCAGGCCTATGGCGTTCAGGTTAATGGGACGACGGTCACCGTCCATGATCAAAATGACCTGGAAGCCTTCGCCAAGCCAAGCCGACTTATTGACGATTACTCTAGTTGAGGAAACCACCCCATGAGCAAACCGATGTCTGGGCCACCTGGCGCTATCGCTCAAGACCACCCCGATGTCTGGAGTGCCTATGCCGCGCTTGGCGAGGCTACTAGCAAAGCCGGCCCTTTGACCGATCGCGAGAAACGGTTGGTCAAACTTGCTCTGGCGGTGGGAACCGGATCTGAAGGTGCGGTCCACTCGCACACGCGCCGGGCGAAGTCGGAAGGGATTGAGGATGCAGCGCTGGAGCAAGTTTCGCTGCTTGCAATAGGCACCTGCGGCCTGCCTCAAGCCGTTGCTGCAAAAACCTGGATCGAGGATATCACTAAGAACAGGTAGTCTGTTTGGAGCCCGGCAACTTCTTTCTTTGTGTCCCAATTCCAGTGTTTTGAACCACGGCGAACAGCCCTAGCATATTGGCCAGATCTCTTTTGCATGGCTTCTGTGTCCTTGAACCGGACGAAAGACCACCTCGCGTACATAAGCGCTGACAGACCGATTCCCCGCATGGCGCGCCAGCTCGGCATACTCTGATCTACGCCTTGAAGCGTGTCGCCCTCACCAAGACGCGCTCGAACGTCCTTGGTTTTGACGCCCAGCATCCGGGCCAGCGAATAGACCTCACCCGTGTGATCGACGATGACATGACCGCGACGGTCGCCCTTGGTGAGATGAAAGCTGCGTTCAATCAAACTGGCTTGAAAAGCGTTCAGACCATCGGAGCGCGACCAGCAGTCTTGAATGGACTTTTTGAGCCAGCGCGGATCGACGCCTTGCCGTTTGCATTGCTGCCATTCGGCAAGCGTGAAATTGGTCGGATCGCTTGCGCCTTTTTCCGCCATGCCGCGCGGCATCTCGAAACCAAACTCAAGGTGAAGATCACGCGCCAGCGCGAACAACTTGTTCTTGAAGAACGGCAGGTGCTTCGCCGTCATGGTCTCCGCATCCACGCGTGACCACACGGCATGCGCGTGCAGCCTGTTCTCTTTTTCGTGGAAGACGACGGCGCGCGGTTGGCCGACCAGACCAGGCCGCTTTTCCATCCTGTCTACCGTATCTTCAAAGACCTCGAGCGGGACGTGCTCCGACTGCGGCGGATTGATGGAGACTGAGGACAAATATTGGCGGCACTTCGTGCAAAGACTTATCGCCTCTGCTTCGTTGAAGGCGTCATGCAGATTTTAGCCTGCAAAGAACCTTTCTTGAATTGCTGGGCCACGAACACGGCGGCAACTGGGCGTCTTTCGATTTCAAGTTTTCAGCTGTCGTGTTTCATTCGGTTAGCGTTTCGAATAACTCGTTAGAAATCTCGTCATTTAGGCCAGACATCTTATTTTTGTATAAGTCTTCCAAAAAAAATGGTAACGCTTTTTTATATTTTATTCAAAAGGGTGCCTAAAATACAGCGCATGGTCCGTCAAATAACATTCAATTTACTACACAGTTAAGGTCCGTTAGATATTTTCAGGCCTAAACGCCGGGCTGGCACTAGCTTCTGCGGCTATGTCTGTGATCCCTTGAACACGGTTGCAGCGTGAAACCCTCGAGCCTTTCTCAGCACGGGACATCAGATCAGCTAGGATCGGACTATTGCCTCAGCGTCGATTTCAACCCGATGATCCCCAATCAGGCCGGCGACCCGATAGAGCGTGTTCGCCGGTTTGATATCACCAAACACCCTGCCATGGGCGCGGGCGATCGCTTCCACATCAGCTTCATCTGCAATGTAGACCCGCGTTCGGGCGATGTCGGCCACGGTGCCACCAAGCGAGGTAACTGCGGCGATGATCCTGTCGAGAATGTAAGTGGTTTGTGCTGCCGCGTCCTGTGGGGCGACGGCGCGATCGGCTCCGGCAACCGCCGTGGTGCCGGAAACCAGAATCCGGTCACCGATCCGTTGCGCGCGGCAGTAGCCCGCAACATCCTCCCAGTATGACCCTGTCAGAACTTGTTCGGCGCCTGTGTCGCTGGCCTGCGGTTCGAAGGGTTTTGGTAGGGCATCAAGATGGTGAGAAAGGTCGCCCGACGCGGTTAGAAAGGGCGGCGTGCGGTACTCATCTCCGCAATCGCCAGGAATGGACTTGGTGGCTGCAAAGGCCTCTTCCAGCGCTGCCTTGTCCGCATCATCAAGTTGAAAAGAAAAGAGCTGGCTGTTGTTTGCGGTGTGGACCGCCTCGCCAAGCCGCGCGCCAATAATCACACCCGCCACTCGCTTCTGTTCGAGCACCCAGCGCGTCGCAACATTTGAGACGGACACGCCATGCTTTGCGGCAATGGACGCTACCGTCTGTAACACGGTCTGAAACGCGTCCCATCCACCGGCAGTCTGGATGAAGCGGTGGTACTTCATCTTCGACCAGTCTGCGATGTCGGCCGGCTCGCGCTGGCCCAGCCACTTTTCAGACAGGAATCCGCCATTGAGTGTGCCGTAGGCAAGCAGCCAGGCGCCATGTTTTGCGCATATCTGGGCGAGATCGCCTGTCGCGCGGCGGTCCATCAGCGAGAAGCTCACCTGATTGGTCAGAAGCGGTACGCCATCGGATAGCGCCAGATTAAAATGAGCGGCGTCGAAGTTCGTCACGCCCAGTTCGTTGATGAGGCCCTCATCGCGCAAACGCGAAAGTTCGTGCAGCGCATCAAGCCATTCTGGATGTTCAAAGCTCCACCAGTGAAACTGCAGGAGGTCGATCCGCTCAACCCCGAGCCGCTTTAGCCGATCTTCAACGCCTGCGCGTACCACGTCGGCTGTCATGGGCCCGGGGGCTGGGCACCATTTGGTGAAGGCGTGCGGTCGTGGTGTGACGCCGCGTGCTAGGAGATGCCCGGTGAGGATCTCGGCGCTGCCGTAATGGTCTGCCATATCAAAGGTATCAAAGCCTGCCTCGGCGTAGGCCGAAAGCCAGTCCGCGCCTTGTTCCGGATCGATTATGTTGCCGTCTTTCTCGATGTCAGCGACTTGCCACAGGCCGGTCAGCGCGCGGGAGACGGTAAGTGTATCTGACAGGCGGAAACGGTCGGGAGGGTTTGTCATGCGTTTGGTCATCCCGTGCTGGAAAGCGCGCGAAACCAAACTGATGGCAAGGCTTACGCCTTCGCTTGACAGGGCCGCCGCTTCTTTGGAACGTGCTATTTCATATCCAAAAATGGTCGGCAACACCGAACGGCCGTGCGGAGTTTTGGGTCCGGTCGAGCGGAAGGTTGCGTGATGAAGAAAGATGGGGACAGGGGCTTCTGGCTCTTCGATCTGCGGGTCGAGACGGTCCTTGATGGTCGCACGCCTGTCTGTCGGCACATCGAGGGTGAGAGCTTTCAGGTGATTGGCGAGAACCTTGTCTTCGACAACCAGCAGAAGGTGTCCATGTACGCGCTGGCGGCGCTCTTGCCGTTGCTGCCGGCCAAACAGCGCGTGACCGATGACGACGACTGGATGACCACTGACGCCGAAATTGCCTGTCCCGACCCACACTGCGGTGGGCGCTTTAAGGTGATCCGGCAAGGCAAGCGCTGGTTCTCCCACGCCGCGACCACTGGCTTGCCCGACGAGCGATCTGACCCCTATTGGCAGGGCGAGACCTCATGAGCGCCAAGACGCAGGTTGAAACGGCCGAGCTTCGGCCCGGCCATGCCATTTCGCGCGTCATTAAGGGTGGCTGGCAACTTGCCGGCGACCATGGCGAGGTGCGTCCAGACAAAGCCATCGCCGACATGGAGGCGTTTCTGGACGCCGGAATCACTACCTTCGACTGCGCGGACATCTACACAGGCGTTGAAGAGATGATCGGCACGTTCATCGCTGATGTCCGTAACCGTCGCGGAGCCGAAGTCGCCAACAAGGTGGTCGTTCACACCAAGCTGGTGCCGGACCTTGCGCGCCTTGCTGACATCCGTCCCGATGAGGTTGAGGCCATTGTTGATCGATCGCTCAAGCGGTTGCAGATCGACCGCATACCGCTGGTGCAGTTCTATTGGTGGGACATAAGCCTTGGGAACGCCGTGGAAGCACTCGATGTGCTCAAGGCGTGCCAGGCCAAAGGCAAGATCGCCAATCTGGGCACCACGAACTGGGACACGCCAGTGATGGACCGGTTCTGCGATGCCGGGTTTGATGTGGTCTCAGCACAGGTCCAGTACTCGGTACTGGACCGGCGCCCGGGTGGCGAATTCAGCGCTTGGGGCGCACAGCGGGATGTGCAGATATTGGCCTATGGCACGCTTGCCGGAGGGTTTCTCTCACCAGCATGGCTCGGCCAGCCCGACCCTGGGTTTGCCTTTGAGAACCGTAGCCTCATCAAGTACCGCCTGATCATCGACGAGTTTGGGTCTTGGGACTTGTTCCAGGCGCTTTTGACGACCCTGCAAACCATCGGCGACAAGCACGGCGTGTCCCTATCCAGCGTGGCGACGCGATGGGTACTCGATCAGCCCCAGGTTGCGGCAGCGATCGTCGGCGCGCGCTATGCCCGCCATCTGCCCAAAACGCTGGAGGCGTTTTCGCTGACCCTTGATGACAAGGATAGGCAGGCCATCGATCGCATTCATGCTCACGCAAGCGGGCCGGACGGGCCAGTCTACGGTCTGGAAGGCGACCGCACGAGCCGCCATGGCCGGATCATGAAGTACAATCTCAACACCAACCCAACTGATGCGGTCCACGGCGCGTGAGCGAAGTGGTTTTGACCCTCTCTGGCCTGACCCGCGACTTCGGAACGTTCCGCGCCGTCGATGGCGTATCGCTCAAAATTCGGCGCGGCAGCATGACCGGGCTGATCGGCCCCAATGGCGCCGGCAAGACAACCTTGTTCAATATGATTGCTGGCACGTTGAAGCCGAGCGCCGGCACTGTGACCTTGGACGGAAAGGACGTAACCGGCCGGTCTGCCGAAGCACTCTTCGGGATGGGGCTTGCGCGCACCTTCCAAATTCCACGTCCCTTTAAGCGCATGAGTGTCATCGACAATCTGCTCCTCGCGCCGCCGGCCCAGATCGGCGAGAGCGTGCCAGGCGCTCTGTTCCGGCGTGGGCGGGTCGCTGAGCAAGAGCACGCCTTGCGTGAGAAGGCGCAAGACGTCCTAGAGTTCGTCACGCTCGACCATCTCGCTGAACACCCGGCGGGCAAGATCTCAGGCGGGCAGATGAAGCTATTGGAGCTTGGCCGCGCCTTGATGGGCAACCCAAAGGTGATCCTGCTTGATGAACCGGCTGCCGGTGTGAATCCGTCATTGACCGCAATCCTGATCGACCGGATCGAAGAGCTGAACCGGCGTGGAATCACGTTCGTGATCATAGAGCATGACATGGATTTCGTCATGCGCCATTGCGACCCGGTGATAGCACTGGCCGAAGGGAAGGTGATGTTCGAGGGTACGGCCGAGGAGGCCCGCGTAAACCCCGAACTGCTCGACGCGTATCTTGGAGCACCGGCATGACAAGCCTGCAGGTGGAGGGCGTCGAAGCGGGCTACGTGCGAGATCTGCCAATCTTGGTCGGGGTCAATCTGGTCGCTGAGGCCGGCAAGCTGACCACGATCATCGGCCCCAATGGCGCGGGCAAATCGACCTTGATCAAAGCTATCGCTGGGCTTGTGCCGGTCAGCGATGGGCGGGTGAGGCTGAGCGGACAAGAGATCACAGGTCTACGCCCGGATTTGATGAGTGAGCACGGACTGGCCTACGTGCCGCAGACGGACAACATCTTCCGCACACTGACCGTTGATGAAAATCTAGCGCTGACCTTGCGCGGCGCACCCGAGCCACGTGCACGGATCGTCGAACTGTATGGGCTGTTCCCCGCCCTGCACGACAAGCAGCGCGAGAAGGCCGGCGCACTCTCCGGCGGTCAGAGACAGATGCTCGCGATGGCCATGGCGCTGACCAAGCGACCGCAGGTGATGCTCCTAGATGAACCCTCTGCCGGCCTGTCACCGAAGATCGCCACTGAAGTGCTCGATATGGTGCGCGGGCTGGCTGATCAGGGTGTGACGGTGCTGCTGGTTGAGCAGAATGTGAAGCAAGCGCTGCGTGTCGCGGACCACTGCTACATCCTTGCCGAAGGGCGTAACCAGATTGACGGGCCAGCAGCACAGATCGCCAACGATCCAGTGGTGGGCGAGATTTATCTCGGCGGCAAACGGATGAACGCCGCATGATCCAGGCCATACTCGATGGCGTGCTGACGGGCGCAATCATTTCGCTTGGGGCCATCGGCCTCACGCTCATCATGCACATGCTGCGCTTTGCCAACTTCTCCTATGCCGAGCTGCTCGCGATTGGTGCCTACGCAGCTTTGGTGTTCGACGGGCTGTTTTCCGCTTTGATTCCTGTTCTCGATCAGGCGTTTGCTCCGCTAACTCTGACGGGCGCGCTGGCACTTGCCATGGTGATTGCGATGGTTGTGACGGGCCTGTCGGCGGTGATCATCGATCGACTGGTGTTCCGTCGTATCCGTCTGAAAGCTGACCCGCTGTCGATGGTTTTTGCGAGTTTTGGCGTCGCGCTCATCATCCGCAATGTGATCGTTCTGATCTTCGGGCATCACGCCCAGCTTTACAGCCAAGAGATCGCACGAGCCCATGTGCTGAGCTTTGATCCCCTCATCCTCATCAAGCCCGATCAGGTGTTCGTCCTATGCCTCGCGCTGGTGCTGATGTTCGCGCTTCACCTCCTTTTGACGCGCACCACCTTCGGATTTGCCATTCGCGCCGTAGCCGAAAACCCAAGCTTGGCTCAGGTCGCTGGCGTTCGGTTGTCCGCTGTCATTGTTGCCGTTTGGATCATTGCGGGTAGCTTGTCAGCAGCAGCGGGAACACTTTACGCGCTGACCAACCAGCTGAACCCGCTCATTGGCCATGTGTTTCTCCTGCCGGTGTTCGCTGCGACCATCGTGGGCGGCATAGGCAGCGTCTATGGCGCTGTGCTGGGTGGTTTCATCGTCGGCATTGCGTCCGGCCTTGCGCTGATGCTGCTGCCCCCCGGTTACGCACCGGCGATGCCGTTCCTGATTATACTCGCAGTGCTCATCCTGCGGCCGCAAGGGCTTTTCGGTGAGGAGCCACGATGATCGGGCTCATCTCCTACCTGTCATTCTTTCTCACCATGGCCGGCATCATGGCCATCATCACACTCGGACTGAACCTCCAATGGGGCTACACCGGCCTGTTCAATGGCGGGATCGTCGCTTTCTTTGGTGCGGGCGCCTACGGAACAATGATCCTGGGCAGTGGAGCCGAACCGGACCAGTTCGGTGGGTTTGATTTGCCTTGGTTGGTGGCGGTTGCAGGCGGCATTCTTTTTGCTGCCGCGCTTGCCTGGGTCGTGGGCGTTCTGACGCTGCGGCTCAAACATGACTACCTCGCTATCTCTACCTTCGGTGTTGCGGTTGCGCTCGAATCCTTGGTGCGCAACTCACAATGGCTGACCGGCGGCGCGCGAGGCTTGCGCGGCTTCCCTCGACCGTTCGAAGAGCTGGTTGGCGATACCTTCACCTACGGCTTGGTGTTTCTCGCCATCGTGCTTGTGGTGCTTGCCCTTGTTTGGTGGGGGATCGAACGGCTGGTGCATTCGCCCTTTGGGCGCGCGCTGCGTGCCATCCGTGAGGACGAAACAGCTGCGCGGGCGCTGGGAAAGAACCCCGCCCGACTTCGGCTTTGGTCGCTGGTCATCGGCTCGGCTATTATGGGTGCAGGGGGCGCGCTCTATGTGTCTTACACCGCCTTCATCAGCCCTCAGGACCTTTTGCCTGTTCTCACGTTCCAAGTCTGGGCCATGCTGATCGTGGGTGGGGCCGGCAACAATCGTGGTGCGGTGCTCGGCGCGGTGCTGATTTGGGGGGTCTGGACGCTCTCGGGTTTCGCACTCACGCGGCTCGCCCCGGATTCCATGCAGCTCGACGCTGGGTCCATTCAGTACATTCTCATTGGCACTTTGATCGTTGGCATGCTTCTGTGGCGCCCAGAGGGGCTGCTGCCGGAGCGGATCTCGCAAAAACCAACCAAAATGGCCGATAAGGCCGTGCTTGAAGTAAAACAGTAGGAGAGTGGACGATGAAACGATTGCTTTTGGGGCTGGGTGGCGCGATCGCGCTTTCCATTGGTATGCAGGCTGCACCGGCGATGGCACAGGATTGCTCGGTCGATGTCGGCACGGTTTATCCGACCTCGGTCGATTGGGGTCAACCGATTGCCCAGACTGCGCTTTGGGTCGGAGACATGATCAACGAAGCCGGCGGCGTCGATGGCTGCGAGGTCAATATGATCCTGCGCGACGACCAGAACGACAGCCGGGTCGGTGTCGATGCGGCGCGCGCGCTTGTCGATCTTGACGCCGTTCAATTGCTCATCGGCACGGTTTCCTCAGGCATCTCGATCCCGATCCTGACCTCGGTGACCGCGCCTGCCGGCGTGATGCAGATGTCCTGCTGCTCTTCCTCAACGCGTCTCACCGAAATTGCGGCATCGGGCGAAGCCAACGGTCTGTGGTTCCGCACCTTCGCTACCGCTGACGTGCAGGCTGCTGTTGCAGCCATGCTGGCGCAGGACGGCGGTATTGAAAGCATCACGGTCGTCTTCAAGAACGATGATTGGGGCCAGGATATTGGCCGTATCGCTGCCGAAGCCTTCGAGGCGGTCGGCATCACGGTTCATGAATCCATCGCCATCAACGATGCCCAGCCGAGTTACCGCGCGGAAGCCACTCAGGCTCTGCGCGATCAGCCAGAGGCGCTCTACCTGGCGCTCTATCCCACCGAGGGAATCTCGTTCGTGCGCGAGTGGATTGGCCTTGGCGGCACATCGACAATGATCGGTGCGAATTCGCTGAAGTCGGATGATTTTCGTACCGCCGTCGGCCTCGACAATCTTGGTTCCTTCGTCGGTACCGATACATCGAGCCCGCGCGTTGCAAGCGCTGATGCGTTCGTTGACGCCTACACCGAGCAGTTCGATGGTCCGCCAAGCGGCCCGGGCCTTGCCAATTCTTTCGACGCCGCAGCGATCGCGCTGCTTGCCTATCACGCGGCTGGCAGCGACGCGACGGGGGCAGACATCGCGGCCAAGGTTCCCGCCGTCACCGATCCAGAAGGAGAAGCGATCCCGGCTACGGTTGATGGCTTTGCCCGTGCGATGGAAGTTCTTTCAGGAGGCGGCACGGTCTCCTACCAGGGCGCGACCGGCGCGGTGACATTCGATGCAAACGGCAATGTATCTGCTCCCGCCGTTTCCTGGGTTTTCGCTGAAGCGGGTCCGTCCGAGGAACGCTACATCTCACTCGAAGAAGTGGCGACGTTCATGGGGTCTATGAACTGAGTTTACTCCAATTGCGCCCCGGCCCTTTCGCAGGGCCGGGGCGAAAGGTCTCTCGCGGCCCGATGGTCGGCAACTGCGAGATGTCTGCTGGCTGAACCTGCTGCTGGTAGGAGTGCTCGTCTAGGACAGGATGGCGCGGTCAGATGCTTGTTGAAGCCTAGGGGTTAAGCAATGGCGGATTCTCTCCCCGCCATATCAGTACTACACCTGTCGCTGTTTTGCGCGGAACCATCCCCACCGCCCTAAGCTGCCGATCCTTCATTCCAGCCGGGCGTAAACCGATCAGACAAAACACAGGCGGCTGCGCCGGATGCTTTCGCCCACTGGGCGTTGTGTCCGGTAAAAGCATGCACATCGAGAGCTTGTGATTGATGCGCCGATGAAACTGCTTCGGCGACTTCGTGCGCGTCCTGCTCGGCGAGTGATGTCACCAGCACAAAACGTGGGACATCGAGGAAGGCCAGCAGGCCGCGGCTTACAGAGGTGACCTGTTTCGCCAGATCCTGGGCCCAGTTCTGGAAGGTTTCGTGGGCCTCCACGGGAATGGAATTGCCCATCCACACATCGACACCGGAGTGGCCCGCCGCCGTGAGCCTTTCTTCCAGAGCCGCAAGTCCGGGTAATGTGGCCAGGGCCTCATTGTGTCCAACCTGTGCTTGTCCGCCGAGCACGACCCGGATGCGTGTTTGTGCGCCGACATGGCAGTAAAGAAAGCTCGATCCGGTCGCCCTGTCGCCATACAGAACATGGCCGGTCGCCGCGCTGGTCGTGTCTTCCAAGATGTAGCATGGCAGGCTAGTGGAATTGGTCATCTGGTCTTCGACCTTGTCCATCCCGGAAGCTGGATGCCAGCCGCGATCATCACCGCCTGCAGCCGCCGACCAGTGCGCCTTGTTGACCCCCAGCCCAATCCCCAGACACCGGCCTCGCCGACCAGCGGATGTTCCCAACAAGAGTTGAGTAGCCAGCTCTTCAACCTGTGTGGCGACATCCGCGTCCTTCTGGAGGTGGCGGCGATGCGTTTCACGCAGCGTGCCCTGAAAATCGAGAAGGCAGGCGTCGATAACGCGAACGCCGGCGTAAATGCCCAGCGCAAAAGCTCCATCGGGGTTCAGGGAAAATGGTGTGGTTGGCGGCCCAACCCGTCCTTTGCTTGTCTCACCTTCAAGCAGCAATCCATCTTTGAGAAGCGCCCGAACGAGCACCGAGATCGTTTGGGCCGAAAGCCCGGTATGTTTGCCAATCTCAAGACGGGAGAGGGTGCCCTCCCGGCGCAACAGGTCGAGGATCAACCGCTCATTGTGGCCGCGTACGCTGGTCTGGTTGAGCCCACCTGACAGCTTCTGTTCCAAAAGAACTGGTGCTGGGGCAAAACGCATATCGGGCATGAGGTATCCTTTGTATGGGAACGAGTGTCCGCCAGTCGGCTTGGTCAGGCAATCTCCGGTTGCCAGCCAATGAGCTGAACCTGCTCTGCCAGCGCGTGGCCCAACGCGGCGTGTCCCTCAAGATCAAGGTGAAAGCCGTCCTCGGTCCCTGAGCGTACCGCGCTGCCAGCGTCAAAGAAATGAACCTCCATCGCGTCGGCCACCCTTTCATACTCCTCCGCGAGCGCCAGCGATTTCGCGCGCGCGCCCATGAACACCGGCTCCCACCCTTTTAGATCAACGAGAACAGGCGGCGGGGACACCAGCAGCACCTCAGGCATCTGGCCTTCTAGGCCTGCATCGGTGAGCTTGATGTCCTCGATCAGCGCACGCACGCCCATGGCGATCTCACTGGCGGGTTGGTTGAAACGCGTTTTCAGATCGTTGGTTCCCAGCATCAAAATGATGAGGTTCAAGGGCCGGTGACTGAGAAGGCACGGTGTGAGGTAACGGCGGCCGTTGCGAAATGCCCCCTCAATCGGATCATCATGGACGGTCGTTCGCCCGCTCAACCCTTCCTCAATCACCAACCAGCCACTGCCCAACTTCGCACGGAGAACGCCCGGCCAGCGTTCATGCGGGCCAAATCTGTCAGCAGGTCGATCCGCTGATGTTTGACCATAAGTGTTTGAATCTCCGTAACAAAGAACGCTGCGCATTATCGATGTGCCTCTTCCAGCGGGGCGATTGCCCAACCCCACATGCCTGGTATCTACCCCGATTTGGGAAAGTCAGGCTAGCGTAGCATAAATAATCATTCAATATGAATAACTATTGACTTGGCAGTGTCGCTATGCTGGTTTTTGCGCGACTGGCACGCCGCAAGAGACAGGCGTGTCACGCCGTAAGAAATCAAAAAACCAACCTCGGGGGAGGCAAACATGCTCGCCAAATCTGACGTCTCGACTGCCCTAAAAGGTGGCCTTTTGGCCGCAGCCCTTTCGATCGCTGTGGCAGCGCCTTTGCCAGCCGCAGCACAAGGTCAGGGCCCGATCATTGTTGTCAGCGGCCCACTGTCCTGGCCGTTTTTTGCAGCGGTGAAGCAGGGCTTTGATGATGGTGCCGAAGCCTTCGGCATCGACTACCAATATGTCGCCGTCACAGACACGGCCAACATGACCTCCGACTACCCGAGGCTGCTGCAACAGGCCATCAGTCGCGAACCGGCGATGCTTTTGGTCGGCAACTTTTTCCCCGATGGCATGAACCCGCTTATCGAAGAGGCGACGGCGGCCGGCATTCCTGTGCTCACGCATAACTCAGGTGAGGCCTTGTGGCGGACCAACGGGTCATTGGGCTTTGTCGGTGAGGATCCCTATCAAATGGGCTACCGCGCTGGTGAGATCCAGGCGGAAGCTGGTGTCACCCAAGGACTGTGCTTCAATCAGGTTCCCGGCAATCCGACAGTGGAGCAGCGCTGCACAGGCTATGTCGATGCGATGGAAGCATCTGGCGCTGAGACGGTGTACCAAACCATCGGAACGGGCGATGCCACGAACCCGCAGGCCATGGCCCAAGCGATCAGCGGAACCTTACAGGCCAATCCTGACATTGACGGCATCTACACCCTCAACGCGGTGCCAGCCATGAGTGCCCTGCGAGCCGTTGAGGATGCTGGACGGGCTGGTGACATCATGATCGGAACAGCTGACCTCTCCAACGAGGTACTGCTAGCGATCCGAGACGGGGACATCGCCTTTGCCATGGACCAGCAGCCCTATCTCCAAGGGTTCTTGTCCATGCAGATCGCGCACCAATACCTCAACTTTGGCATGCGCCCGATTGGAACGGTAACGACAGGTCCCCTCGTCATTGACCAAAGCAATGTGGAGCGCACCTTGCAGGTCAATCAGGATCATCCGGGCATTCGAGGGGCATCCTAAAAGGCCAAGTCAAAAATAAGGTAGCCCGCATCCCCCCTTGAGCTACCGTATTGGGGGAGAGCAGACTTGTTCTCCCCCTTTCGAGCCCCTGCAGGTGCTTTGTCACCTGATGCAAAGAAGACGTCTGATATGACACGCCTGCTCCGTCGCCCTGAAACCGGGGCCATCGTAGCCTTCCTTCTGACCTATCTGTTTTTTGCGATCTTCACCTACACCAACGGCTTCGTCAGCTGGAACGGTACTGTGGGGTGGATGAACCTGGCGGCTGAGCTTGGCATCGTTGCTGTCCCAGTTGCTCTGCTCATGATCGCCGGTGAGTTTGATCTTTCCATAGGCTCAACGGTTGGCGCAGCTTCCATGGTGCTTGCCATCGGTACCACCCATATGGGTCTAACGATCTGGCCCATGATTGTCCTCGCACTGGTCATGGGCATGGCGATAGGTCTAGCCAACGGCCTCGTTGTTGTGCGCACCGGCCTGCCCTCCTTCATTGTCACCTTGGCCACGAACTTCATCGTGATTGGTGCGACGATGGGCCTCTCGCGCCTCCTCACCAATGTGACGTCGAGTTCAATTGCGGTTAGCGACAGCGCCAAGCTTGTGTTCGCCGGCCGTTGGGAGCAGGCCAACATCTCCATCCTTTGGTGGCTGCTCGCGATCGCGATAGGGCTCTGGGTCCTCTCGCGTACGGTCTTCGGCAACTGGATCTATGCCACCGGAGGCAATCTTCAGGCGGCGCGTGGTGCTGGTGTGCCAGTGGAACGGGTGAAGATCATCCTCTTCATGGCCACCGGGTTTGCAGCCGCTTTGGTGGGCATCATCCTCGGCGTGCAGTGGAATTCCGGCAATGCGACCTACGGCATGGGCTACGTCTTTCAGGCCCCCATCGTCGTGGTCATTGGTGGTGTTCTGCTAAGCGGCGGATATGGCACCGTGGGCGGCGTGGCCGTTGCCACAGCCCTATTCGGTGTCATCTCAACGGGCATCTTCTACACCGGCTGGAGCACCGACTGGATACAGCTCTTCCTTGGCGCCTTGCTGGGCGCGGCGGTGCTCGCCAACAGCTATGTGCGCAAGATGGCACTGATGGGAGGCCGTTGATCCATGTCTCAATCGCCCATCCTTGAACTAAAAAACGTCACCAAGCGCTTTGGGAACACACACGCGCTGTCTGACGTTTCAATCGCACTGACCCCAGGGCGCATCCACTGCCTTCTTGGCGACAATGGCGCGGGCAAATCGACCCTCATCAAAGTAATGTCGGGCTACCATCATGCCACGGATGGCCAAGTCGTCTTCGACGGGGAGCAACTTACCTTTGCCAGTCCCCGTCATGCCCGCCAGCTTGGCATCGCGACCGTGCACCAGGATGTCGGCACCATCCCTTTGATGACGATTGGGCGGAACTTCTTCCTCGGCGCTGAACCGAAGAAGGGCTTTGGTCCGTTTAGCCAGTTGGACAAGGCCAAGGCAAACGGCATTGCTCTGGAGCAGATGCAACGGTTCGGTATCACCCGCGTCAAAGATGCCGAGCAGTTGGTCGGCACCATGTCGGGCGGTGAGCGCCAGGTGCTCGCCATTGGCCGGGCGATGTATTTTGGCGCGCGGGTTTTGATCTTGGATGAGCCAACCTCGGCCTTGGGCGTCAAGGAATCCGCCATCGTTTTAAAGATGATGAAACAGGTGCGCGAAGACGGCATCGCTGTCGTTTTCATCACGCACAATGCTCGCCATGCGATGGCCGTGGGCGATGATTTCTCGGTTCTCATACACGGCAAAGTCGCAGCTCAGTTCGAGCGTGGAGAAGTCAGTCGCGATGAGTTGCTGAACCTTATGGCCGGCGGCGAAGATATGGCTCAGCTCGAAGTTGATCTGGAAGCTGTTGAGTGAGTTTCAGACAAGCGTCGCTGTTGGCCGGAGCGCTGGAGCGGTTGGCGAGCCGTGATCGGCCTAAACACTTTTAGCTCTACGTCGGCATTGACAAACCAACACCGCTTCCGCAGCTTTGTCGGCGATGGTTCTGGCTGGGCAGCAATGCAGGCCGGATGAAAAGGGAACACGGTGAGGTGTAGCCATCAGGCGCCAAATCCGTGACTGCCCCCGCAACTGTGAGCGGTTAGCTTTTCAGCGATGAGCCACTGGGATCGGCACGTAAGTGCCAACCTGGGAAGGTGCTGAAAGGCCAAGACCCGCGAGTCAGGAGACCTGCCATCACTGAACTCAAACCTCGGGCGGGGTGCCCCGAGACGGTGATGTGATGACGACGAACCTTTTCCACATATGGATTGGGCCGAACGGCCCGCTTTCATCGCCCGTCTTTCGATACCCGCTACAGCCTCGGGATAGTCGGGAGATGATGCGCCATGGCCAACCTCAATCAGGTATGCCTGTCGGTCTGCACGCGCTGTAAACCACCTAGCTTTGCCGGCCCCGACACCGAACGACCTGGCTATCAATTGGCCGGGACAACTCTTCAGCATGCGCGCGAAGCGACCGATGTACCGTTCTCTCTGATTGTCCGAGGAGTGCGATGCATGAGCCAATGCAAGCGCGCCTGTGTCGTCGCCTTATCTGCTCCAGCCAAATTCACGCTCGTCTTCGGCGATCTGGACGCTGAAACCGACGCCGACGCCGTGATGGCGCTGGCCCACCAATTCGCACATTCGCCCGACGGCTTGGTCCCGCGATCAGAACGGCCTGCGCCGTTGCGCGGCGGCATTCTCGGCCGGATCCCGCCTCTCGGATACGCCGGCGATGTCCTGGACGAGCGCTTTGCTTTTCATTCCAACGCCCACCCACAAAAGGAACCGCTATGATGCTGTCCCCTCTTTCGGACAAAACACGCCTGATACCATCGGCCATACTGGCCGCAGCTTTGCTGTCGCCTCTGGCCCTATCGCCCGCTGCGGCTGAAAGCGTCACGGTTGGCCAGACCTTTCTGGCATCGGGGCTGGATCCTGCGGACGGTTCAACCGGTTGGGCGCTCGTGACCCACGGTATCGCCGAACAGTTGTTCCGTGTGTCGCAAGAGGGCGAGGTTGTTCCAAACCTTGCAACATCCGCTGAGCAGCAGGGTGACGGATCGTGGCTCGTGGAGCTTGCGCCAGACCGCTTTTTCTCAGACGGGACGCCGGTCACGGCCACTTTGGTCGCTGACGCACTCAACAGAACGGGTGAGGCCAACGCATCGGCCCGTGCGACGGCGGGACGCCTGACGTTTGAAGCGCTGGACGAGGATACGCTCAGCGTTACCTCCGAGCAGCCAACACCCATTCTGCCGTCGATCCTCGCCGAGTGGGCCTTCCCCGTCTATCTGGAGACGGATGGCGCGCCATTGTTTACCGGTCCCTTTGCGGTTGAGAATTTTGATGCCGGTACGGCCATCGAGATGGTGCCCAACACTTTTTATGCGGGAGCCGATACGCGCCCCGATGTCACCGTCCGTCGTATTGCAGACGGTCAGTCGCTGGCGCTCGCTTTTGCATCCGGCGAGATCGACATGGCCTTTAACCTGCCGGTTGAGACCCTCTCCATGTTCGCAGGCAATGACGATCAGTCGGTCACGTCTTTCCCCGTGGCCTATCAGTACATGATGTGGATGAACACGCGCTCGCCAGCTCTTGACGACGTCCGTGTACGCCGCGCGATTGATCTGGCCATCAACCGGGATGACCTGGTGACCGCTGCACGCGCCGGCCAGCCTGCAACCGGCGCGTTTGCCACGGCCTACCCGTTTGCTGCTGAAGGGCCGCTGCCGCAGGATCCAGATATGGCCGCCCAACTGCTTGATGAAGCCGGCTGGACCATGGGCAGTGATGGTGTTCGCCAGAAGGACGGCGAAGCGTTGGAGTTGGTGCTTTGGGCCTATCCGCAGCGACCTGATCTTGTGACGTTCCAACCAGTCATCCGCGCGGCCCTTGCCGATCTCGGCATTGCTGTAACCACACAGGTGACAGAGTCCCCAAGCGAGGTGGCAAGCAGTGGCGAGTTTGATCTGTTCCTGTGGGCACAACATACCGCGCCAGCGGGTGATCCAGGCCTGTTCCTGTCGCTGTTCTTTGAGACAGGGGCTGCCCGCAACTACGCCAGTTGGTCGAACACGGCTTTTGATGGTTTGCTTGCTGATCTGCGTGCCGCCGTTGATCCCCAAGAGCGCATTGCGCTTGCCCACAGGGCGCAGGAGTTGATCGCTGAGGAAGCGCCGGTCGCGTTCCTGGTGACGCCCGAATGGCATGTCGGCCTATCAGCGCGTTTGGCTGGCTATGAACCGTGGGGGTCGGACTACTACGTCATTCGCCCCGAATTCGGGACATCACAGTAAGCGCGGCATAGGCAATGACCCATCTTGCGGCGGCTCGGTTTGTTGGCATGACAGGTGTGTCATGGCTGGCTGCTGTCGCCGCAAGTTTCCTGCTTATCAGGTTGGTGCCTGGTGACCCTGTCGAGGTCTTTATCTCCCATGTAAACATCAGGGCGACCGATGAACTTATCGCAGCCTACCGGGCCCAATGGGGCCTTGATGAGAACCTGCCAGTGCAGTTCATACTCTGGCTTCAGGGATTCCTGTCACTGGACTGGGGGGTTTCGTTTGAAACCGGAGCTCCGGTATCTGGCGAGCTGTTTCAACGGCTGGGCTGGTCGGCGGCTATCGGGATGGGAGGCATCCTTACCGCCCTTCTCCTTGGGTCCGCATTGGGGTTCTTCGCGTCAATCAAAGCTGACGGTCTGGCCGACAATGTCTCGCGCGCAATGGCAGTTGCCGGACAGGCGCTGCCGGCCTTTGCCGTTGGGGTCGTTGCTCTGTGGGTACTGGCGGCCGAGCTTCGATGGATACAGCCCTTTGCCGGCGGCACCGTTGAACGCCTAGTCCTACCCATCGCCCTCGTGGCCTTCTTCTCCATTGGCAGTGTCTCCAGGCTCGTGCGTGCCGGGTTCGCAGAAACCACGCAGGCCCCATACCTTCGTACCGCACGGGCCAAAGGGCTGCCTTTTCGCATAGCTGTCTGGCGTCATGGCCGCCGCCGTGCTGCCATCGGTTTGCTTGCCGGCATTGCGCCCGATCTTGCTTGGATTGTCGGCGGAACGGCAATTGCCGAGATCGTCTTTGGCGTCCCCGGGCTTTCCGAGCGGGTCATCGATGCCGTCGCGGCGCGCGACTACCCGGTTCTGCAAGCCTACATCGCGCTCGTCGCCTTGTGGATCATCCTTGGGCTGCAACTGTGTTCGGCGATGCGCAAGGCGCTTGATCCACGCCCATCCAGCGCGGTGGCAAAAGCATGAGGCGCACCATCACCCCTTCAGGGATCGTTGGGGCCGTGCTGATCGCCACACTCATGCTTATCGGCACAATGTGGCAGCCGCTCGACCCCCATGCTGTTGATCTGCAAGCAACGCTGCAACCACCATCCGTTGATCATTGGCTTGGCACCGACCATCTCGGCCGCGACGTCGCCTCGCGCTTGTTGGCGGGCGCACAGCCCTCGCTTTTGGCGATCCTGATAGTGCTGATATCGAGTCTGGGCATTGGCCTTGCAGCTGGAATTGCCATTTGTTTTGGGCCACCTGGTCTGTCAGCCTTTCTGCGATGGCTTGCTGAAACAGCGCTTGCGCTGCCAACCTTGATTTCGGCTCTCCTCTTGTCCGCGCTTTTTGGGGCTGGTCTGGTCGCGATCTCCGCCGCCCTCATCGCAAGCACTTGGGCGCCTTATGCCCTCAGCATGGCGGCTCTTTTGGAGCGTCTGCGGTCAGAAGCCTATTGGCAGGCCAGCATGGCACTTGGGTCCGATACGCTTGGCGCGGTGCGCCGGCACCTCATTCCCAATGCCTGGCCGATGATGGGGGCGCTAGCTGGCGCGGACGCCGGCCGTGCCGTCATCCTAGTCGCCTCGCTTGGCTTTCTGGGGTTGTCAGCGGACACCGGCCGACCGGAATGGGGCGCCATGATCCACGAATACCGGATCTTTCTTTTCTCCGAGCCACAGCTTGTCCTGGCGCCGGTTTTGACCACTGCTTTGGTCGCGTTCGTGCTGAACAGAGCGTTGGATCGCGGCCACCGGGCAGGGTGAGACTGCCATAACGACAGGTGCGCCTCACCGGCCTGAAAATAAGGCGCAAAACACGGCCGCGGCTTTGGTGTTGATAGCCTCTGTTAGGCTGTCATGACCCGACCGCGGGATGTCGGACGCACAGCGGATGCTGACATTGGCCGCGTTCAGCACATCTCGGAACTGCCCAACACCTGGCTTGTTTGTGTGACCCTCCGCACCTATCTCTTCAAGGAGCGCTTCTTCGGTGGCGCTCAGGACCGAACTGTCGCTCATCGGTACGCCCTTCTCCCGTTCGGGAAGCGTTTCAAAAAGCTCAAACAGCGGCTGAAGCCCCTCGTGGAGAACGTCATCGCGCAGCCACGTTGCTAAGTGATGTTCTGCGATCGACCGGGCGGGGCCAATACCCCGCCAGTGGCGAAAAACCGAGACGATAAAGGATTCATCGTCCGTCAGGTCGGAAAAGCCAAGCGGCGTGAATTCGCTGTTTTCCATATGTTGACCTAATGAAGGTAGGACGAACCGGCCTCGGCAGGGCTACCCCCATGGGTTGCACGGCTAAGCACCTAGTTCGAATTATGTGGCAGACAAAACTTGGTTAAATTACTACATCGCCTAACAAGACTGATCCCGGCGCCTATGCAGTCTGTGCGCCCTAGTGATCAGAGCTGACCGAACACCAGCCCGTCGGAACAATCATGAGCTTGTACGCAGACTATTTGAGTGAAATCGACACGCGCAAAGACCAGGGTTTGCATCCCAAGCCTATTGAGGATGGTGCACTGGTCGCTGAAATCGTTGAGCAGATAAAAGACACCGACCACGAGCACCGCCAAGGCTCTCTGGAGTTTTTCATCTACAACACACTGCCGGGCACGACGAGCGCGGCTGGGGAAAAAGCCAAGTTCCTCAAGCAGATCATTCAGGGTGAGTTCGTGGTGGAGGAAATTTCACCCACCTTCGCCTTCGAACTCCTATCACACATGAAGGGTGGCCCCTCGGTCGCGGTGCTGCTTGATCTTGCGCTAGGCGACAATCTGGACGTCGCACAGCAGGCTGCTGACGTTCTCAAAACACAGGTCTTTCTCTACGAGGCTGACACCGAGCGGCTTGGCCAAGCCCACGCGGCTGGCAATGCGATCGCTAAAGATATTCTTGAAAGCTACGCCGAAGCGGAATTCTTCACTAAGCTCCCGGACGTGGAAGACGAGATCAAAGTCGTCACCTACATCGCCGCCGAAGGCGATATCTCAACCGATCTTCTGTCTCCTGGCAATCAGGCGCACTCGCGTTCAGACCGCGAACTGCACGGCAAATGCATGATCTCACCGGAAGCCCAGGAGGAAATCCAGGCTCTTCAGAGACTGCACCCGGACAAGCGGGTCATGCTGATTGCGGAAAAGGGCACGATGGGCGTCGGGTCGTCGCGCATGTCCGGCGTCAACAATGTCGCCTTGTGGACCGGTCGTCAGGCAAGCCCCTATGTGCCATTCGTCAACATCGCCCCAATTGT
This sequence comes from Pseudomonadota bacterium, assembly GCA_038749715.1. Lineage (GTDB taxonomy): Bacteria > Pseudomonadota > Alphaproteobacteria > Rhizobiales > MH13 > MH13. Next base: position 41,774 of record JBCDHR010000011.1, on the reverse strand, counting down.
CGCCGGAACAAATGGGATTTCACCAATCTTCCTGACCACGGTCGGCGTGACCGGTGGCATCGGGATCGATCTGAAAAACTGGGTCAAGAAGATGGGTCCTGACGGGAAACCCATCATGAACAACAATGGCGACCCGGTTCTGGAGCAGAAGTATTCGGTCGAAACCGGCACGGTCCTGACGATCAACACCAAGACCAAGAAGCTGTGCGACGAAGATGGCAATGAGGAGCATGTCGACATCGCTGCTTCCTTCACGCCGCAGAAGGTCGAATTCATGAAAGCCGGCGGTTCTTACGCGATCGTCTTCGGCAAGAAGCTACAAACATTCGCGGCAGAGACGCTCGGCATGGAGGCGCCGCTCGTTTTTGCGCCCTCCAAAGAGATTTCAATCGGCGGCCAGGGGCTGACGGCGGTTGAGAAAATCTTCAACCGCAATGCTGTGGGCGTGCCGGAAGGAACGGTCCTGCATGCCGGGTCGGACATTCGGGTAACGGTGAACATTGTCGGATCGCAGGACACGACCGGTCTGATGACATCCCAGGAATTGGAGGCCATGGCCGCAACGGTGATTTCACCGAAGGTCGATGGCGCTTACCAATCCGGCTGCCACACTGCCTCTGTTTGGGATCTGAAGGCCCAGGCCAACATACCCAAGCTGATGGCCTTCATGAACAGGTTCGGTCTAATCACCGCACGGGACCCCAAAGGCGTCTACCACTCCATGACGGACGTCATTCACAAGGTCCTCAACGATATCACGGTTGATGATTGGGCGGTTATTATTGGCGGGGATTCCCATACGCGCATGTCCAAAGGCGTCGCGTTTGGTGCTGACTCAGGTACCGTGGCTCTCGCCTTGGCGACCGGTGAGGCCACCATGCCCATCCCGGAGTCGGTGAAGGTGACGTTCAAAGGAACGCTCAAGGACCATATGGATTTCCGCGATGTGGTGCATGGCACCCAGGCGCAAATGCTCAAGCAGTTCGGCGACAACGTGTTCCAGGGCCGCATCATCGAAGTTCATCTGGGGACGCTTCTGGCCGATCAGGCCTTCACCTTCACTGACTGGACGGCGGAGATGAAGGCCAAAGCGGCCATCTGTATCTCTGAGGATGAAACCCTCATTGAGTCTCTCCAGCTCGCCAAGAGCCGCATCCAGATCATGATCGACAAGGGGATGGATAACGAAGCCCAGACCCTGCACGGCCTAATCGACATTGCCGACAAGCGGATCGCCGAAATTCAATCTGGCGAGCGGCCTGCTTTGGCGCCTGACGATAATGCCGAGTACTTCGCTGAGTTCGTCGTCGATCTTGATGAGATCGACGAGCCGATGATCGCTGACCCCGACGTCAACAATGTCGATGTTTCCAAGCGCTACACCCACGACACCATCCGCCCGGTCTCCTACTATGGCGGTGAGAAGAAGGTGGACCTTGGGTTTGTCGGCTCGTGCATGGTCCACAAGGGCGACCTGAAAATCGTCGCGCAGATGCTCAAAAACCTGGAGAAGGCGAACCATAAGGTGGAGTTCAACGCGCCTTTGGTTGTGGCTGCTCCGACCTACAACATCATCGACGAGCTCAAGGAAGAAGGCGACTGGGGTATCCTGCAGAAATATTCTGGCTTCGAGTTCGACGATAGCGCGCCCAAGACATCGGCCCGCGTTGAGTACGAGAACATCCTCTATCTGGAGCGCCCTGGCTGCAATCTGTGCATGGGCAATCAGGAGAAGGCCGAAAGGGGCGACACGGTTCTCGCGACCTCGACCCGCCTTTTCAAGGGCCGGGTCGTGGAAGACAATAATGAGAAGAAGGGTGAGTCACTGCTTGCCTCGACACCTGTTGTTGTTCTGTCGGCAATCCTCGGGCGAACGCCGAGCATGGAAGAGTACAAGACGGCCGTTGAAGGTATCTCGCTGACAAAGTTCTCACCGCCACTCAAAAAGCCGCTCGATTCCCTGTCGGTGCATTACTAGGACGGTTCGGCGGCTCTCTGGCCGGCAAGCGCCTCCTGATCTGGGGCGGCGGTCTTGGTAAAGGCTGCATCTGCTGGCAATGCGAGCCAAAAGAACAGCATTGCCGTCACTGATGGTGCCAGGAGATCATCAAGGTGTTGACCGCCAGGGGTGGTGATCCTTCCACTGCACCCGTGGGTCAAACTCCGATCCAGGCTTGCCATTGCGTTGTAGGGTAGGCGGCGCCCTGCCTATGTGTCCTCGACGCCTTTCAGTCTTCTGATCCATCCACGCGCGGCTGTGCTCGGCACCGGGTGTGGACGGCCTAACATTCAGAAATCTTTCAATTTTCTTTCAGGTTTTCTTCAGGTCGCGGGTTGTGCGCCGGCGTAAAGGTGGCTCCTGACGGTACAGCGCCATGGTCATTCCCAAAGGCCGCAGTCGGGCGCTGCGGGCATCCTCCCTATCCGTCTCCCCCCAACCTTTGCGCTCATTCGGTGCGCTTCAACTTGAAAGAATAATGGAATGAACACGCGAATCTATTTCGCTTCGGTCGCCGCTGCGGCGATCCTGGCAACGCCTGTTGCAGCTGAGCCTATTCAGTTCGACGTGGAGTTTGTTGACCACATCGAAGCCGGCCTGCCCGAGCAGGATGTCTACATCGAACGCTGGGCCGAAACCGGTGCGGTTTTCCGTCCGGGTCCGGACGACGCCAATGAAGACGCCCAACTCTTCCTAGCTGCCGAGCCGGTCGCCCACAATCCGTTCGATGCGACTGATGTTGGCCCATTCGAACGCGGTGAGCCGTTGGACATGACGCTCGGCGAGTGGCTCTCGGCCGAAGGTGCCGGATCTTATGTCTGTGAGAATGGCGCCGGCCATCTTCAGGTCGAATTCAGCGATCTGGTGCCGAACGGCGTTTATACGCTTTGGCACTTCTTCATGTCGTCGACCCCAACCCAACCCTTCATCGGCACCTATGATCTACCGATCGGCGCTCTGGACGGCTCACAATCGATTTTCACCGCTGATGCAGACGGCAATGCAGTCTTCGATCAGACGTTCGAGAACTGCTTGCAGCTTTCTGGCGAACAGCTCGCCGCTGGCCTCGCACTGAACTGGCACAGCGACAGCCAGACCTATGGTGTGCTGCCGGGTGACTTTGGGCAGAATGCTCATATTCAGCTCTTCGCTATCCTGCCTGCGATGTAAGCGCTGAAGCAAAGGTGGCGGCGGCTTCGCGTCGCCACCACCTAATTCACAGGCCGACCCTGGGCTTGCCGTTCCTTCCCCTCTCTGCCCATCAGCGCTAGGACAGTGCAAACGGCGACAAGAGGGCAGGTAGGACATCCATGATCGAGCTGAGGTCAGCCACCGGGCACATCACCATCGATCCATCGGTTGGCAACATCCCGGCGCTCACCTTTAATTGGCGCGGGCGAACACTGACGCCGCTTCACCGTGCCGCTTGGGTGGAAGAACCCGACGCTCTGGCCGATGAGAGCATTCCGCTCGTTGATCGCAAACTGTCCGGCGACTTTGTCTGCGCCCCTTTTGCCAGGTCTGATGTTGAACCGGCTCCACCCCATGGTTGGACAGCGAACTCATCTTGGTCGGTTGCTGAGAGGGGCGATGCCGAAGCAAGCCTTCAGCTCGACCGACGGGTTATGGGTGCGGTCATCACAAAGACCATCCGGCTAATCGATAACGCGCCACTGTTAGTCCAATCCCATACCATTGAGGGCGGGTCCGGTGGGCTAACGTTTGCCCATCACCCAATGATTGACGTGGCCGGCGGCGCGCGTTTTGCCTGTTCTCCCAAACGTGCCGTGCTGACGCCCGATCTGCCGATTGTCGAAGGGCGACACGCCTTTGCCCTTGGAGCGCGGTCCGAAGACGTTCGCTCCGTGCCAGGGCAAAACGGTGACCCGATCGACTTGCATCATGTGCCGATCGCCGACGGAACAGAAGACTTCGTCACCCTTGTTGAGGCTGAAGGCTCAACGCTTGGGTGGTCCGCTGTCACTCGTCATGCTGAGAATGACATCATCTTCGTTCTCAAAGACCCTGAGATGCTGCCCGTCACCATGCTGTGGCACTCTAACGGTGCACGAGAGGACTTTCCGTGGAATGGACGCAACCGGGGCGTTCTGGGTGTTGAGGATGGACGGGCGGCCGGCGCCGCAGGTCATACCGACGCGCTTCGGGACAACCCTGTTCAAGCCGAGGGCGTGCCAACCAGTTTCGCGCTCTCTGCGCAGACAACACACACCATCAGACATGTCATTGGCGCCGTTCCACGACCGGCCGGTTGGAACACCGTCATGGACATTGCCTTGGAGGGCGAAGTGCTGACGATCGCAGGGGATAGCGAGGATCGTGTCGAACTACCGTTCGATCCTTCCAACCTGTTTTAGGTTAGTTTTGACCGCTTACGACGCCGTGGAACGCTGATGGCTGGCGTATGGAAGATGCTGACATCGCTCGGCGCCGGGCGGTGGTGCTGAAGGCCGGCGACTGGTCTTTGGCCAATCGGACTGCCACCAAAAGCTCGGTTGCATCGCCGGTCGGCGAGAGCTGGTAAGCCCTGTGAGATGCTCGTATTTGATGCGAAGCTGATCGAGCACACCGAGCCGGATCGGCGCAGGGTCTGCCACTTGGAATGATGCCGATCGAGACAAGGACGCTCCTTGTGAATCGCCATTGCTGGCATCGCTGGCCGTGTCGTTGGCGTGCGCGCGTGTCACCAGTTCTGGCAGCACCTTCTCGCAAACGAGGCGCTCAATGATGCTGCGGGTCTTAGAGGAGTCTTCTATGCCAGTAGATGCCATGGGACACCTTTTGGTTGCCGTTGGTGAACCGTTGGAAGAATGCCCAATCGCAACCAGAATGATGGTTAACAGATACTTTAGCAATTGCTGAAGAATGCGTACGAGTTTCTGCTCAAGCGCCCGAAATCCGGGAGATTTGCCGTAGCGGAACCTCGGTAAAAGACTTACGTCAGAGCCCTTTGGTCGTGCTGAGGCGCTCAAAAGCATCGAACTGAGAGAGAAACACCTCCCCGGTAAGGTGGCTCAGGAAATCCGTTCGTTTTAGCCGGTCCATCACCGGGCCTTTCACCTCAGAAAGGTGCAGGGCAACGCCCATGGCCTGAAGCCGCTCATTGAGTGCTTCGAGGGATTCAAGCGCGCTGAAGTCGATCTCGTTCACGGCTGAGCACATCAGAACCACGTGTTGAATGGGCCCGTTCTCTGTAACGCGTGCCTGGATGTGATCCTCCAGGAAGCGAGCATTGGCGAAGAACAGGCTTTCATCGACGCGCAGGGTGACGACTTCTGGATCAGTGATGACCTCATGCCGCAAAATGTTCCGGAAGTGCTGCGTTCCAGGGACCAGACCGACCTCGGCTATGTGTGGCCGGGCGCTTTTGATGAGGTAGAGCAGGATGGACAGCGCCACACCGGTTGAGACGCCTGCCTCCACCCCGAAACCGAGCGTGACGAGGATAGTCGCAAGCACGGCTAGGAAGTCGCTTTTGGCATAACGCCAGCTTGATCGCAGAATGGAGAAATCCACCAGCGAGATAACGGCAACGATGATTGTCGCGGCCAAGGTCGCCGTTGGGAGAAAGTAGATCATCGGTGTCAGCGTCATCGCCGCCAGCGCGATGCCAAGCGCCGTGAAGGCGCCGGCTGCCGGTGTTTGGGCGCCGGCATCGAAGTTCACGACCGACCGCGCGAACCCGCCGGTGACCGGATAGCCGCCGGTGAACCCTGCACCGATGTTAGCCGCTCCTAGCCCGATCAACTCCTGATCAGGATCGATACGCTGGCGACGTTTGGCGGCAAGTGTCGATGCGACGGACACCGATTCCACAAAGCCGATGACTGATATCAGGAGCGCCGGGAGCAACAGGCTTGTCAGCAAGCTTGGCGATAGATCAGGCAACAAGAAGGGCGGAAGACCCTGCGGCACATCGCCAACAATCGCGACACCCATCTTTTCCAGATCAAACCACCAGACCGCAAGCGTGGTGGCGACGACAGCGAAGACCGGCCCAGTACGCGCCACATGGCCGGCCAAGCCGGAGGGTGTCCCCAAGCGGCCGAGCATCGGTTTCAATCCGCCGCGCACCCACCATAGGAAGACCAGAGAGAAGAGTCCGATAGCCGCGGTGGGCAGGTTCACATCGGCGATGTTGGCGACCAATCCGCCCATCAAATCCAAAAGCGTGTGGCCGGACGCTTCAATGCCCAAAAGGTGCCGCAGCTGGCTGGCCGCGATGATCAAGCCAGAGGCGGTGATGAACCCGGCGATGACCGGGTGGGAGAGGAAGTTTGCCAGAAAGCCCAGCTTGAAGAGACCCATGGCGAGCAGCATCACGCCGGACAAAAAAGCCAGCGTCATCGCTGCCAGCGCATAGCCCATCGCGCCTTGCTCCACGATCTGGCCGAGCGCGGCAGCCGTCATCAGTGAGACAACAGCGACAGGTCCGACTGCGAGCACCTGGCTGGTTCCGAAGATGGCGTAGAGAACAATCGGGACGATGGAGGCGTAAAGCCCAGCTTCCGGCGGCAAGCCGGCAAGCAGCGCATAGGCCAGCGACTGCGGGATCAACATGATGGTGACGATCACCGCCGCCGTCAGATCCTGCGCCAATATCGCGCGCGTATAGCTTCGCGCCCAGCCAAAGGCAGGCACGTAGCGTGTCAAAAGGGAAGACATGATACGTGTCTAGAGGCCGTTCACCGGCACTTTCAGCATCGGGTTGCCATCCTCATCAGTCGGCACTTCGCCAGCACGCATGTTCACCTGTAGCGACGGGATGATGAGTTTCGGCATGTCCAACTGAGCATCTCGCTCAGTGCGGAACTTGACGAACTCTTCCTTCGTCTTGCCTCCACCGACATGGATGTTGTTGGCCTTTTCTTCCGCGACTGTGGTTTCCCAACGGATGTCGCGTTTCCCGCCAGCGCCATAGTCGTGGCACATGAACAGCCGCGTCTCGTCGGGCAGGGCGAGCACCTTCTGGATGGACTCGTAGAGTTCGGCCGCATCACCGCCTGGAAAGTCAGCGCGCGCGGAGCCGGAGTCGGGCATAAACAGCGTGTCGCCGACAAAGGCGGCATTGCCCATCACATGCACCATGCAGGCCGGCGTATGGCCGGGTGTTGCGATTGTGAATGCCGTCATGGAGCCGACCTGATAGGTGTTGCCATCCTTGAACAAAGCGTCGAACTGCGATCCGTCGCGCTGGAACTGCGTGCCCTCGTTGAAGACCTTCCCGAACGTCTCCTGCACAACCATGATCTGGTCGCCGATACCGATCTTGCCGCCAAGCTTTTCCTGAATGTAGGGCGCAGCCGACAGATGATCGGCATGCACATGGGTCTCGATGATCCATTGCAGATCGAGCCCGCGCTGCTTGATCTCGGCGATCATCTGGTCGGCATGCTCGTAGGTGATGCGGCCGGCTGCGTAGTTGATGTCCATCACCGAGTCGACAATCGCGCAGGCGTTGGAGCTCGGGTCCTTCACGATGTAGCTGATCGTGTTGGTCGCCTCATCAAAGAACGACGTAACCTCCGGTTCGATGTCCATGCGCACCGGGTATTGGGGCATCGTATCGGACATGATGCGTGTCTCCTTTAAGCTCTAGGCGGCGCGTCCGCTCGGTTGGCGCATGAACGGCCTATGGGCCAGAAAACGGGCCACCAGAAGGCCGGCGATCAGCGCCGCGGTGAAGATGTAAACAGCTGGCACGCCCGTTCCGAGCGCTGGCAAAGCACCGCCGGGACAGAAGCCAGCTAGGCCCCAACCAATGCCAAAGACAGTCGCGCCGCCGACCAGTTTGGCGTCAATCGATCGGTTTGTCGGCAGATGAAAGCGTTTGTCGAACAGCGGCGTCGCGGCGCTTTCGGAGCGTGGCAGCACAAAACGGTAGCCGATCAACGTGGTTATGAGCGCGCCGCCCATGACGAAGATCAAGCTCGGGTCCCATGTGCCGGCGACATCGAAAAAGTTTAGCACCTTGGCCGGGTTGGCCATGCCTGAGAGCATGATGCCAATGCCGAACAGAAGGCCGATGGCGTATAGGGTGATCAAGCGAATGAGACCGCTCATGGTTCAGCCTCCCACCACATGGCGGACGACGAAGACGGTCACGCCGGTCGCAATCATGAAGGTCAGCGTCGCGACGAACGACCGAGGCGAAAGCCGCGCCATGCCGCACACTCCATGACCCGACGTACAGCCGCCACCGAAGAAGACGCCCAAGCCAACCAGAAAACCGCCTACCAGAAGCATGGCCGTCGAGACCGGAACCTGGACGGCTGGCATAGATCCGGTGGCGATCATCATCACAACAGGAGCCGTGGCCATGCCGGCCAGAAGCGCCGCGCGCCAGGCCCAGTCTTCCCGCGACAAGGGCATGAGAAACCCCGACAAGATGCCGGTCGCGCCCATGATCCGCCCCAGCGAGCGCATCAGGAGTACGGAGGCGAGGCCAATCAGAATGCCCCCTGCTAATGAAGCCCAAGGCGTGAACGGTGTGATGATGGTCATTGTGCCCACGAATGGTCCCTTCTCTACATGTCTTGCTCTTGGCGAGCTTTTGCTGCCCGCCCAGCGTGCGCATGTAAGAAGATGCTAAACGGTTGTATGTGACCAAGTCACATCCGCGAAAGCACGGCCGCACGTGTGGTCCATTCAGCCCGTTGAAAGAACCTTGCCAAGCACATAGCGCAAAGCATCTTTGTGCTCTTTCATCGAGGCACCACCGGCAACTTCCACCGCCGCACTGTCAAACATCGCGGAGAGGAGCGTTGCCAAGGCTTCGGCCGGAACGCCGGACAGATGCCCTAGTTTCTGCGCATGGTGCAAACCATCCGCGAGCGTCCGTTCACCGTGCCGGGCATGGATGGAAGCCAGTCTTTCGGGGCCCAATGCCGCCGGTCCTTCCACCAGTAAAAGGTGGGCACGGCCCGGCTCCATCATCGCATCAAGATAGGCTTCTCCACCGATCGTAAGCGCATCCAGCGCCGCCATGTCCGTGTTGGTCCGCGCTTCAATGACCGTGGCAATGGCTTCGGCCTCTGCGTCTAGGACCGCCTCAAACAGCGCCGCCTTGTCTTCAAAGTGGTGATAGAGCGCGCCGCGCGTCACGCCAGCTTCCTTCACGATCTGCGGTGTGCCGGTGTCTGCATAACCTTGTTCAATGAACAGTCTGCGTGCCGCTGCGATAAGGGCGGCACGGGTTGTCCGGGTTCTGTCAGCATTGGGAATGGGCTTCTGTTGCATACATGCAGCCTGTATGTTAGTTCAGTGATACATACAGATTGTATGTTTATAGAAGAGGAGTCAAACCATGCAGTCCACCCAGTACTATCCCGTCATCATGACCGACGACGTTGCTGGCACCGCCAGCTTCTATCGCGAGCACTTCCGTTTCGCCCCAACCTTTGAAAGCGATTGGTATGTGCATTTGCAGTCGACCGAGAACGATGCGGTCAATCTGGCCGTCTTGAAAGGCGATCACGAGACCATCCCAGCCAAGGGCCGCGGCCAGGTGTCGGGCCTTCTGCTGAACTTTGAGGTCGAGAACGTCGATGAGATCTATGAACGCGTGTCAGGCGCCGATGTACCTATCTTGCTGAGCCTGCGTGATGAGCCCTTCGGCCAGCGCCACTTCATTGCCGAAGACCCCAACGGCGTGTTGATCGACGTGATCAAGCCGATCCCGCCAAGCCCGGAGTTTCTCGCTCAGTATGCGCCTGATGCCGTGCCGAACTGAGCGGCACGAGGTGTCGACATTTGGTCGCGGCGGCGGGTTAGCCCGCCGCCTAGGCCACGCCGGCCCGCAGGCAGTCGTGCAGGTGAAGCACGCCCTGTAAAATGCCGGCATCATCGACCACAGCCAAAACGGTTATTTCGCGCTCATTCAGGAGGTTGAGCGCCGACGCCGCCAGGGCATCGGGGCCGATGGTAGTCGGTGCGGCAGTGGCGATATCGCTTGCCGATTTTTCCATCAGATCGACCAGGTTACGTCGAAGGTCGCCATCGGTGATGATGCCTTCCAGCCTGTCATCCCCATCCACCAGCACGGCGATGCCCAGGCCCTTTTGGGTCATTTCGACCAAAACCTCGCCCATCGCCGCATCAGCCGAAACACGTGGTAGGCCTGCGCCTGCGTGCATCAGGGCTGAAACGGGCGCAACCTGCGCGCCGAGACGACCGCCTGGATGGTATTTGGAGTAGCTCGACGCATCGAAATCCCGCTCGTTCATGGCCGCGATGGCAATCGCATCACCCAAGGCGATCGTGCAGGTCGTCGACGTCGTTGGCGCCATACCGATCGTGCAGGCCTCCGGCACATCAGGAAGCTGCAAGACGAGATCAGCTTGTCGCCCGAGCGGACTTTCCCGGTTCTTGGTGATGGCGATCATCGGGATCGTGAAGCGCCGGGTGTAGGCGATGAGATCAGTTAGCTCACGTGATTCACCGGAGTTGGAAATCAGAATGCACAGATCATCGGAGGTGATCATGCCAAGGTCGCCGTGGCTCGCTTCCGCCGGATGGACAAATTGCGCCGGCGTCCCCGTCGACGCCAGAGTGGCCGCAATCTTTGTGGCAATATGGCCAGACTTGCCCATGCCTGAGACGACCACCCGACCACGCGTGGCGAGCACCATCTGAACGGCGGTGACGAACTCGCCATTGAGCGCGCTCTTCAAAGCTTCCAGCCCAGCCCGCTCGGCATCCAGAACGCCCTGCGCAGCCTTCAGGATCGCATCATGATGCGCCCTGTCAGCAACCGGCAGATGCGCAACTTTGGCCGAGCTGTTGGCAATCGGACTGCTCATGAATGACCCCACATATAGAACGAGGCGATGGTGTAGCCGAAGCAGCCGGCAAGCTCAAACCTGGCTGTGGAGAGGCGGGTGAAAGTCAGCGCCGGTCGGCCACAACAGCCTGTCTGATGAGCTTTCACCATCCATCACCATTGCGTGCGTTGCCGCTCGCCAGGGTTGCTGTGCCCCCAATCGCGCCGTAGATCATGGCAAACTGAACAGACAACTTGAAACGCAACGCCGCTGCGATAGCGGAACCTGGAGACACACCGGCCATGGCCGTCATTCGCTACCCCATTCGCCTCATCGGCTTGTTGCTGATCGCCCTGGCGCTTGTGCTGCTGGCCAATGATCTTGTCGCCACCGATTGGAGCCAGCCATCCAGCTTCGCCCCGGAGCCTCTGGGTGCGCTGATTTTCAGCCTGTCGCCAGACCTTCTCAACGGAACGCAAGCCTTCATCCAGCGCTATGTGTGGCCGTATCTGTGGGATCCGATCCTTCAGACGGCCCTGACTTGGTGGGACTGGGCTGCCATCGGTGGACTGGGTCTGTTGTTGGCCGTTCTTGCCCGCCGCCCCAAACGCAAGCCGGATGCGGCCCGCGTCGAAACGGCAGGCTGAGCGAACGAGCCCGTTGGCAGCTTACTGGAACATGCCCATCATGGCACTCATGTCGTTGCCATTGAGGAGCACCTGACCGGCAGCCGTCACTTCAAGCGCAAACTCTTTGACCGCCACACCGTCGCCATCGGTACTGTCCTCCCCCATGGCAGCAATGGCGGAGGCAAGCGCTGCGAACTGCGCAGCATCGCCGCCCATTTGCTGTGTGAAGGCAATGATGTCGGCGAGCCCGGCAATCGAGATGTCCAACGAACCAACAGCCTGGAATGCGGCATTCGGGTCTGGCTCGATCACGCCAGAAGCATCAAGATAGCCGATGGGCGCCTCAACAAGCAGTTCATTGATCGCCAGTTTGGCCTCCGACCCGAGCAGCAAGCCGAGCATAACCATCGGATCAATCGACTGAAGCTGCTCAACAGTCGGACCGGCGCCGGCGCGACGGCCCTTGGGACCAACAGCTTCTTCGCCAAGCGGGCCAAGGGCATCATAGACGACATTCATGATCTGTTGGATCGGCAGGTCCTCAGCCGTCACATCGATCGTGATGTCGTTCGGCGCAACCTCGGCAAAAGCCGGCGGCACCTGATTGGTCTCAAGGCCGGCCATGTCGAATGCGATTTCCAGATCGGCACTCGCCTGATCGAGGTCGCCGGCACCCACGATCGTCGCAAGCCGCTCCATGCTGACGTCAACGCCATCCACATCAACCCGGAGACCTTCCAACGCTGAGGAGAAGCGAAGCCCAGCGGCCCATGTTTCATCGCGATGTTCGCTGACAACGTTCAGCATCGCATTCAGATATTCTTCTGATTCTGGCTCGAGACCACGTACCGCGGCGTTGAACAGGGCAAACAGATCAAGCCGCTGGCTTTCACTGGCTCCTTCGAACAATGCCTCATCAAGCTGCACTGATCCTTCACCTGGAACATCGATGATCAACCCGGAAAGGCTCATCTCCGACTCTGTTGAAAACGTGTGCGGCGCATCTTCTTCATCAGTGTCAATCACCATCTGCATCCCGTCGATCAGCGCCGTGACGTTCTCCTCCGAAACGGTAAACGCCATTTCCTCAAAGGAGACATTGCCTTGAAGGGCCACGCCATATTCAGGGGCGAAGGTAAGGGTGTTGTCATCGCTGGAGAACGAGCCGTCGATGCGTTCATTTCCGCGTGGATTGCGCATGGAGATGCTTGTCGGGAAATCCCAATCAGCACGGTACCAGCCATCGCCCACCGGCGTGATCTCAGCTTCAAAGTTTGGCAGCTCAATCAGCAAATCGCGCTGTTCCAGCGACAGGCCGGGCAGCGTCAGAGTATAGCTGTCACCATTGGGGGTCGCTCGTGGCGCGGCAGCAAAGCGATAGCTCAAACCGACGATGTTTTCGGTCATGAAGGTCAGCATCGCATCCAATCGCTCTTCCACATCGGTTGCGCCAGCGGCATCGACCGATTGCGCGTGGACGGCTGGCACGCCGGCGAAAAGCGCCAGGCCTGTGCTGGCAAGAAGACAAAGGGTGGAACGGCGCATCATGGTGTCCTGTTGTTTGTCGCGAAACGGCCGGTGCCGGCCTTAGACGTCGCACCATCCTAAAGCTGTGCTGACGTCAGGAAGATGGCAAACCGGCTCCACAGTTAACGATGCAAGAATGGTGGCCCAGGCTCGCTCACACAACTGTGTGCATCATCACATCTTGACGCTCCCGGTCGCTCCGACCACCTGTGCTACAGTCGTTTCAAGGCGCTTGACCCATCAGGTGCCCATCTTTCCGCTGCGCACAGGCTAGGAGGCATGCACCATGAATTTCCTTTCCTCTCTTTTGAAAAAGACCGATATGCCCGCTGCCAATGAGGCCTTGCCGGGTAGAGCCGATGCAATCCCGACGGCGGACAAGCATTTCATCAATGGACAAGGGCTCAAACCGCCCTATCCCGACGGCCACAAGGTGCTGGACGTTGGCATGGGCTGTTTCTGGGGTGCCGAGCGCGCCTTCTGGTCACTGCCAGGCGTCGCTGTCACAGCCGTTGGCTATGCTGCCGGCCACACCCCGAACCCGACCTATGAAGAGGTTTGTTCAGGCCGCACGGGCCACAATGAGGTTGTGCGCATTGTCTTTGATCCCAAGGTCACCAGCCTCGATGCATTGCTGAAGGCCTTTTGGGAGAACCACGACCCGACCCAGGGCATGCGCCAGGGCAATGATGTGGGCACGCAGTACCGTTCAGGCATCTACCTGACGGACGACGCTGATCTGGAAACGGCGCGCGCCTCGCTTAAGGCGTATCAGAGGGCTTTGTCATCGGCTGGACGCGGCACGATCACGACTGAAGTCGTCAAAGCTGGTCCGTTTTACTTTGCTGAGGACTATCATCAGCAATATCTCGCCAAGAACCCGAACGGCTATTGCGGCCTTGGCGGAACGGGTGTCGCCTGCCCGATTGGAGCCGGTGTCCAGGCCTAGATGCGGTCGTTCCGAAGGAACGGAGCGCTAGAAGGATGCTGGTCGTTTCGACGGAACAGAGCGAGCCGATACCAAAATCAGTTCGCGACCAGCACCTGGCTGCACATGGCGGGTAGGTCGGCCAGCGTCGTCTCGGGACGAGGACGCGCGGGCGTATCGCTCGGCTGCCAGGGTTCGGGCCCAAGCCACCAGGCGAGCTCCTCTCCACACCCGTCGCCGGCAGGCGGCGGGTTTTGGTTGACGCAACTCGCCATCCCTTCCGGGCAAGAAAGCCGAACATGGAAATGGTAGTGGTGCCCGTACCAGGGGCGGATACGCCTCAGCCATGACCGGTCGGCGGACGCGCTCTCCCAGCTGCACAATTGCTCCTTGATGGCTGGATGAACGAAGATGCGGGCCACCCGATCGTCGCGCGCCGCACGGCGGATGATACGAGCATGGGCCTCTGTCCAACGCGCGGGATCAATCACGCGCGTGCCATCGCGGAGCATGGAAATGGCCGAAATCTCTTCGCGCTCCTGCACCGAGAGGGTGCGATCCGGCATAGGCGTCAGCCAGATATCGGCATCCAGCCCAATTTGGTGTGATCGGTGGCCGGTCAGCATCGGCCCGCCGCGCGGTTGGCTCATATCGCCGACAAGAAGACCATTCCAGCCTTCATCAGCCCGTCCTGCGACAGCAAGGCTCTGCAGATAGGCCACCAGTTCGGGGTGGCCCCAGTTGCGATTGCGCGAAAGACGCATGGCCTGCCAGGCCGGACCATCGACCGCCAGTGGCATGGCGCCAGCAAGACAACCGCGCGCATACCCGCCGATGGAACGTGCTGCAAGCGGGGCAGGCGTTGGCGTTCGTCCAAAGAGCTGCCGGGCAACCGCTCCACCATCGTAGCGCGGTTCAAATCCCGGTAGGGGTTCGATTGCAGGTCTAGGCAACGGGCTGGGAACGACAGCATTGACCTGGGCTTGGGCGGGTAAACCTACCCAGAAGGCCAACGCCAAAAGGAAGGTCAAACCGGCCAGGGTCCGTAAAATCGTGCCAGCCGTCCAATCGCCTGCTGCCATATCAGAATCACCCGTTTCCCACTTCGGACACAGCAAGCCTGCCGCGTCAGTCGCCGCCGATCAACCGCTGCTGAGGTCCGGCGCGAACACATCAACGCCGAGCCCGTTCATCTTCCATACAGGCGCGCTATGGTGCAAAACGGACATGATGAAGACGATACTTCTTGCTGCTGGCTGTTTGGCTGGGCTCACCCTTCTTGCCGGATGTGCAACGCTGAGCCGCGAGCAATGTCTGCAAGGCGACTGGCATGGCATTGGCCTTGCCGATGGCCAGCAGGGACGCACGCTCGATCGGTTGGACGACCACCGCCGTGCCTGCCGCGATACGCCGGCCATTGTCGATGAGGCAGCCTATCAGGCGGGTAGGGAGGTCGGCCTCCTCTCCTATTGTACGCCGGTGTCAGGCTATCAGGTGGCCGCCAATGGACGCGGCTACAACAGTGTCTGCCCGGTAACGAGCGAGCCTGATTTCCTTGCTGGCTATGTCCTTGGCGAACAGGTTCGACGCGCGCGCGGCGACTTTGACAGCGCCGTCTCACGCGTCGATCGATTGGCGGGCGAATTGGAGTCCAATCAGGATGAGCTCAATTCGGTCATCGGTCAGATCGCCAATGCCGGTGAGGGGACCGACATCGCGAGCCTGCGCTCGCGGCTCAATGAACTGCGCCGTGATTCAAGACGCCTGCGCGACGATCTGCGAGGCGCGAGGTACTCTGTTGAAAGCGCCAGCGACCGCCTGCAAGAGGTCGAGGCCAGAACGAGCCTGCAATTGCAGGCCCTGCAAAGCTAAGTTTCCGCTCGAACGGCGCCTACCACATGGTTTTGGCAGCGCGCTCCGGCCATTCCTCATCATAGGGTTTGCCGCCAACTGTGCCGGCTGACTGCGCGGCCAGCACATCACCCGGTGTCGGCAAAGACCCTTGCGCGAGGTGCTTTTCAGGATTCCACAGGTCCGCGCGGATTACCGCTCGTGCGCACTGAAAGTATATCTCTTTAATCGTCACGACGATCACGCTGCGCGGTGCCTGACCTTTGACGGTGAAGCTTCCGACAAGTTCGGCGTCTGTCGTAACGACGGCTGTCCCATTGATCCGCAGGGTCGTGCCGGACCCAGGAATGAGAAACAAAAGCGCCACCCGCGGATCGCGCACAATGTTGCGCAGACTGTCGATCCGATTGTTCCCACGTCGGTCTGGGATCATCAGTGTCCTGTCATCGACGACGCGCAGTAGGCCAGAAAGCCCGTTTTCCGGCGCATCGCCGCGCGGCGAGCAGTCCATTCCTTCAGGGCCCACGGTTGCCAGCGCGCAGAAGGGAGACGCAGCGAGCAGGGCCCGGTACTCTTCCGTCAGCCGGTCGGAGACTTTCACCGTCGCAGCTGCTGCCGGCGAGCCATAAAGCGCTTCCAAGTCCGCAACGGAGGTAATGGTCTGCATCTTCCTTGTACCCTTAAACAAGCGGCTGTTCGCGCGTGGCACAATGAATGCCGCCGCCAACTTCGCCTAAGATGTCTGCGTCCAGCATGACGATCTCGCGCCCTGGGTAGGCGGTGGCAAGCTGCTCGCGAGCCGCTCCATCTGCCCGGCCATCACCAAACTGCGCGCAGATCACAGCACCATTACAAACATAGTAATTTACATAGGACGCGACGAAATCATCTGACCGAACGCGCACGCGTTCCGGCTCTTCGATCACCAGCATCTCCAGAGGGCGCCCCTCAGCGTCATGAGCGTCAGCAAGAATGTCGTGGGTTTCATGCGCTGCGATGTTCCATGGATCGTTGCGATCAAAAAAGCCGGGCATCTGGATGATCACCCGTCCGCCTCCAGCAAACCGCGCGAGGCTATCAATGTGATAATCGGTTACGTCTTCGCCCGCGATGCCGGGTGCCCAGATCATTTGGCTGGTGCCATAAGCCTCCAGAAGCAGGGCCTCGATCTCATCGCGCGATTGGCTGTTGCGGTTGGCGTTCACCCAACTGCTTTCGTGCGCCATCAGCGTTCCATGCCCATCAGCTTCAACCCCGCCAGGTTCGCCGACAAGGCCATTGTCGAGCAACGGTAGCTCCATCCTCTCGGCAACGCGCTTGGCGATCCTGCCATCATTGGTGTGGACTTGCCTTCCGCCCCAGCCATTGAAGTTGAGCTGCCGAACGGCGAGGCCACCTAGCCCGTCGACGGCAAACAACGGTCCGGAGTCGCGCGCCCACAGATCCTCCGTTGGGATCGGCCAGATATCGATGTCCTGTGAAAGAAGTTGGCGGGCACCTGCCTCATGCTCGGCCGCCATGAGCATGACGACCGGTTCAAAATCGGCGATCGCGTTGGCGATGTCGGCGATGGTTTCTTGGCAAAGCCCCAGAAACTCAGCATCGGGATGGACGATCCGGCTCACCGGCCACTGCATGAAGGTGCGGGCGTGGGGTTCGGCTTCGTCCGGCACAAAGAAACCGGCCTGACGGGTCAAAGCCGGGCCCATCGCCGCGGCCTTTTGAGACAATGGCCCAAGGGCGGCTGCGCCAGCCAGCGTGGCAAGAAAGGACCGGCGATGCAGATCATAGTATTTAGTGGTCATGCTTCTTGAAGCAGTCGCGTACCAGATCGGCAGCGGCAAGCACTGGCCGTGGCGGGTCATCGCGCACAACGAGACCCAGGGCACACTCGGGCAATGCCGGCATCCCGACGGAAGGTTTCACCTCCACAATGCGGCCGCTGATATGGGACTTCGACAAGGGTGCGACAGCCAGGTCAGCCAGAACAGCTGCCCGCTGACCGGAGATGTTCGAGCTTTGGAAGGTGATGCGGTAGTCCACCGCATTGTGATCCAGCGCTTCGGTAGCAGCACGGCGCCACTTGCATCCTTCTTCCCACATGGAAACGGGGATGGGCGTGCGCTCTGCCGCCACGCCGCCGGCAAGGCAGGCCCAGACCAGCGGCTCTCGGAATATGATTTCCGCAAGTCCATCGGTCGCAAAACCGGATTCACAGGTGACGATGGAAAGATCGAGTTCATCTTTGGCTACCGCTTCAAGCAGACGCGATGTGCCATCAACCGTGACATCAAGAACGATGCCAGGATAGGCCTCGGCAAAGCCGCGCAGCATGCGCGGCAAGAAGCGTTCAGCAACATCATCGGGGGCACCCAAACGCACCTCGCCCACCAGGTCGGGCGCGATGAAGCGGCTCATCATTTCCTGGTTGAGCGCCAAAACACGCCGTGCATGCTGAAGCAACGCTTCTCCGTCGCGTGTCAGGCTGACCGAGCGGCTGTCGCGCACAAACACCGTTGCGCCCACCGTCTCTTCCATCTTCTTCACCTGCATGGACACGGCAGATGGCGTGCGACCAACCCGTTCGGCAGCGGCGGAGAAGTTGCCGGTTTCAGCGATCGCGACCAGCGTGCGCATAAGGTCGAGCTCCAGCAGAGGCGTTGCGGCAGCGCGCGCGGGTGTTTGGACGGTGACGTTCATACCGATCTCCCTGTCGCGAACAGCGCGACCATTATCTTTCAGAAAAACTTCATGGAACGATCAAGACTATTCGTTTGATTGAACCATAGGGTTTCGGCATTGTCCATATCAAGACAGTTGCCCACCCCCCAAAGGAAGCAACCGTTGGAAACTGAATGCCGGTCGCCGCAAACCCGCGTGCCGCCCCATTCAGCCTTCTAGGAGAAATGCGATGACCACGAAAACGGTTCATTCCGTGACCCATGGCTTGCCTGGTGTTTCGCAAGGCCGGCCTCCCCTGTCCGCCATTTTTCTAGGCGCATGGACAGAGGCCAAGACGCTTTACCGGCGTTGGAACAATCGCCGTGAAATCCGCGCGATGATGGATCTTGATGACCATCTTCTGTGCGATATGGGCATCACCCGCTACGACGTGCTGCGTGCCGGCAACACCCCACTGTCGCAGTCGCCCGGTGAAGCGTTGAGGAAGATGGCCACGCGTCGGTAAACGGCGCGACGCCAACCCTTCCGGCTAAAGGCGGTCAAGTTGAGCTGCTCCTTGGTCCTTCCCTGTCCAACGGATCAGCCCTTGCCCAGGCATGCAAGTTCCCGTGCGTGCCTGGGCGTTTTTATGTCTGGGCCTTGAGCTCAAGCGCTCAGAACTTCCTGGGCGACATTCTCTGCGATGATCTCAGCGGTACCTGCTGACATCGTCCAACCCAAATGGCCGTGACCGCAATGGTAATGGACGCCAGGTGCTTTGCCCTTTGTGAGACGCGGCATCATATCGGGCATCATAGGTCGCAGACCGGCCCAAGGCACAACATGCTCGGTCGGCATGTGCGGAAACAGTGACCTGCACCAATCAACAAGCGGCTGGATGCGGTCGGCACGAATGTCGCGGTTGAAGCCGTTGAACTCTGCGGTGCCGGCAACCCGGTACCGGTCATCTCCCAAACGACTGGCGACGATCTTCGCATCATCATCCACGAAGCTGACCCAGGGCGCAGCGTCCTGGCCTGCCTTTTCCGGCAGATTGACGGTGATGGAGTATCCCTTGACCGGATAGACATTCACTCGGTCACCCAACTGGCTGGCAAGGGCGCGCGATCCGACGCCTGCAGCCACGACGATCTGGTCAAAGTTCTCGCTCGCCTGCTCGCCATCCACCGTGTAGCGCACGGTGATGCCGCCAGAGGTGGACACACGGTCAATCTCAGCGCCCTGCACGAAGCGAACGCCATGGCGCTCGGCCGCCTCAGCGAGCCCAACGGAGAATTTGTGGATGTCGCCTGTGGTGTCAGACGGCGTGAAGAAGGCGCCCTTGAAATCCCCTTCTAAAGTTGGCTCAAGCCGCTTGGCTTCGGCGACGGAGACCTCGGCACGATCAAGACCTGCTCTGTCAAGAAGCGTGTTCACCTTGCGTGCATGGGCGGTGGCTTTTTCCGTCCGGTAAACATGCAAGATCCCGCGGTCGACATGGTCAAAATCAATGCCTTCATCGGCCGCCCAGGCGAACAGGTTCTTGCGCGCAGCGATCGCAATCTCCGCGGAACGAACCGTGTTGGCTTCATAGTTGCGCATGGCCAGCATGAACTCAGCCATCCAGGAGTATTTGTGCCAGGAGGGTGTGAGGTTGAACAGCAGCGGCGCATCCGGCGAGAACAGCCATTTCACGCCCTTGATGATGTTGCCGGGATGGTTCCACACCTCGGCATTTGACGCTGAAAGCTGGCCACCATTGGCAAAGCTCGTTTCCATGGCCGCATAGCGATGACGGTCAAAAACGGTGACCGAAAAACCGCGTTTGGCCAGTGCATAGGCTGCCGTGACACCGGTGATGCCGGCGCCGACTACGGCGACTTTGCGCGATCCCATCTTGGTGATCACGCCGGGCAGGGCGGGCGTTGCTGCTTTGAGAAGATCAGGGTGCGTGGGCGCGTTCATCTATAGAGCCTCCAGGTTCGCGTCCGGACAGGTTGAACCGCCTGGACCCTCATCCGTGGCTCCAAACGGTCCCCATCTGTCCTCGAACCTGAGAGTTTGACCGTTCGCCCCACCCTCGCTGTGGTGGCCTCGCCTCCGATGCCGGAAGCGCTTGGAACGGCTTTGCTCCTTCGGTGGGCTGGCAAATCAAACTGCCAACCGCTCTCCAGATTGCCTTACGACGCCACGGTCCTTTCGCCTGAAAGATTCCGGGGAGGTTGCTTCTTCGGCCCCACCAACCCCAGTCGATGGCGTCTCCCGTGACGCGTCATTAAGTCTCATTCATGACATGAATCGCCTGATCCAGCAAGATCGACCAATCCGCAGGCATGAACAAACTGTGTGCAGTTGCCCATGATCTGCCCTAGGCCAACCCAACCGCTTTCCGGATGGTTTCATCGCGCAGTGAGATATCGCCGCCTAGGTGGTCATCGGCTTCAGCCGTGCACATCCAAGCAAGCGTCTTGGCTGGCCAGTCGGCGGGAATGTGGACTGACGGGTCAAGCTGACTGACCGGGTTGATGCCAGATGATTTGATCTGGACCTGCATTTCGGTCGCCACAGTTCCTGGCGATAAGCCCAGCGACCGAATGCCTTGCTCACCATACTCCTTGTGCAGCATGCGGGTAAGCATCAGCACAGCCGCCTTGGACGTGCAGTAGGCGCTCCAACCCTCAAGTGTGTTCGTGGCCGCACCCGATGAGATGTTGATGATCGTGCCGCCGCCGGCCTTTTGCATGCCAGGCAGAACGGCGCGGGCGCCGTGATAGACGCCCTTCACATTGATATCGATTAGCCGGCTCCAGGCATCAGGGTCGCTCTCATCCAGACGGGCAATGGGGTCGATGATGCCGGCATTGTTGATGAGAATGCTCACCACCCCAAAAGCCTCTTCAGCCTGCCGGACGGCTGCTTTCACCTGGTCATAGTCTGAAACATCGCAGGCAACAGCCAGCGCCTTGCCACCCTCCGAGCGGATGGCTGCAGCGTGCTTGTCGATGTCGCCCGTCGATCGGGCGGCCAGCACCACTTTTGCACCCTGCCTGGCAAATTCATGAGCGGTGGCCGCGCCTATGCCGCGGCTGGCACCGGTGATGAGCGCAACGTGATTGGAAAGGTCGGTCATGGAAGGCTCCCTGTTTGCAAGCGTCCTAGCCTGACGACTGATCCGCATAAAGCGCTTGGCTTACTGTTTGAAGGCGTGACGCACCAAAGCTCCAAAAAACGACACTGGTTCACCGGACGTCGAACAAAGATTTCGGGTTTTTACTTTCCGAAAGCAAAGTTACTTGCTTTTTAATTTTGCCAGCGTAGCAAATAGGACGTTTCCCGACCAAAAAAACACAGATTTGTTGGTGTCGCGAATCGCAGCTAGTCTTGAGCACATTGCCCCCCCCCGTGTCTTCGACACTCGAACCGGTTCATGGAGTGAACAATGGCCGCTAATGGCTACCCGCAAATCCCTCAAACCGTTTGGTGGGGAGTTAGAAAGTTCATTCAGAAATCCCCGACCACAAGCATAACCAGCGATCTTATTGCCGCCGATCTAGGGGTCCAGTCCAATGCCGCAAGTGCTTATCTACGCGAACTAACGAAAATTGGCATACTCGATAGCGAAAACAAGCCCACGAGCACGGCGCTCAAATGGCGACTGGACGATGAATATGATGAGGCAGTTTCCGAGCTTTTATCGAACATCTATCCTGATGATCTTTTGAGTCTGTGCCCTCCGGGGTCGATTGATCGAGTAAAGGCCAAGCGGTGGTTCGAGAAACAGGGATTAGGTTCTGGATCTGCGGGAAACAAGGCGGCCACCTACGCTCTTATTGGCGGGCCCTTGCCGGGTACGGGCGACGCTGTGCCCGCAAAATCAGAGACCTCTAGGCGGCAGAGGCAAAGACCTCCGACTACCAAAGGCGACGTAAAGACCGATCAATCAACAGGTAAGAGCGAGGGTCCTGCCTCAAGTCCCACGCTCAACCTCAACTTTCAGATACATATATCCGCGGATGCTTCACCTGAGCAAATTGAGTTGATATTTGAGAATATGCAGAAATATTTCGGAAAATGAAGTCTATTTTAAATAAAATAATGGAATTCCAAGAATTAATGAAGGAGTTAGGTGCTCTTGGAACAACACTTAAGCTACAGGCGCCCAGTACAATTCTTTTACCAAGTCCAACAAGAAAGGAATCAAAGCCGGTTTCTCTCTATATGAGCACGATTTCAGAGCCAGAGATTTTTGATGTCTCACGAGATCTTTTTTCTTCTGGGTTCTATAATCAAGCTGTTGCCGACAGTTTCAAGGCCGTGGAAAAATACATCCGATCGGTAACTGGCAACCAGGTTGTTTCAGCAACAACACTGATGGAATCCACTTTTGGCAAAACTCCAAAACTGTCTTGGAGCAAGTTGGAAACAACATCCGAAAAGGATGAACAACAAGGATATCAGCGTATCTTTTCAGGAGCTATGCTTGGCGTTCGCAACCCATGCACACACGAGTTTGATTGGGTCGATGACCCTTACGAGGCTTTGGAGCTGATCCAATTTGCGCAACATTTGCTTCGCAAAGCAAAGAACGGCATCAACGCTACCCGTCCATCTTCAGCGCCTTGATGAAGGCTTCCTGCGGGATGTCGACCTTGCCGAATTGGCGCATGCGCTTTTTACCGGCCTTCTGCTTTTCCAGTAGCTTGCGCTTACGGGTAACGTCGCCGCCATAGCATTTGGCCGTCACGTCCTTGCGCAGGGCGCGGATGGTTTCACGCGCGATGATCTTGCCGCCGATAGCCGCCTGAATCGGGATCTGGAACATGTGCTGCGGGATCAGATCCTTCAGTTTCTCGCACATGGCTCGGCCGCGATACTCCGCCTGGGTACGGTGCACCAACACCGACAGCGCGTCCACGGGCTCTGAGTTCACAAGGATCTGCATCTTTACGAGATCGCCGGCTTCATAGCCGGTGATCTGATAGTCGAAGCTTGCATAGCCTTTGGAGATTGACTTCAGCCGATCATAGAAATCGAACACCACCTCGTTGAGCGGCAGTTGGTAGACCAGCATCGCGCGTGAGCCGACATAGGACAGCTCTTTCTGGATGCCGCGCCGCTCCTGGCAAAGCTTCAGGATTGCACCGAGATACTCATCTGGCGTCAGGATCGTCGCGGTGATCCACGGCTCGCGGATTTCCTCAATCTTCATCACATCGGGCATGTCAGCCGGGTTGTGCAACTCCACAACCTCGCCCGAGCCGCGCATCACCAGTTGATAAACAACCGATGGGGCGGTCGCGATCAGGTCGAGATTGAATTCGCGCTCCAACCGTTCCTGGATTATCTCCAGGTGCAGCAGCCCGAGGAAACCGCAACGAAAGCCAAAGCCAAGCGCTGCTGAGGTCTCCATCTCGAAGGAGAAGCTCGCATCGTTGAGGCGCAGCTTGCCCATCGCCGCGCGAAGGTCTTCAAAGTCCGCAGCATCGACTGGAAACAGGCCGCAGAACACAACCGGCTGCGCTGGTTTAAAACCGGGCAACATGGTTGCCGTCGGCTTGCGCTCGTCGGTGATCGTGTCGCCGACCCTAGTGTCGGCGACCTCTTTGATGGACGCGGTCAAAAAGCCAATCTCACCCGGCCCCAGCTGTTCGAGCGTTGCGAGCTTGGGCGTGATCACGCCCACCCGGTCAACGTCATACGTTGCCCCGGTGCCCATCATGCGGATTTTCTGGCCCTTCTTCAGGTGGCCATCCAGCACGCGCACCAGCACGATGACTCCGAGATAAGCGTCATACCAGCTGTCCACCAGCATCGCTTTCAGCGTTGCGTTCGGGTTACCGCGCGGCGCCGGCAGCCGCTCCACAATGGCTTCCAGAACATCGTCCACGCCAAGGCCTGTCTTGGCGGAAATCATCACCGCGTCGGATGCATCGAGCCCGATCACATCTTCAATCTGTTCCTGCACCCGCTCCGGCTCGGCGGCCGGCAGATCCACCTTGTTCAGAACCGGCACGATCTCATGATCATTATCGATGGCCTGATAGACGTTGGCGAGCGTCTGCGCTTCCACACCCTGTGACGCATCGACGACCAGCAGCGAACCCTCGACTGCCGCCAACGACCGGTTCACCTCATAGGCAAAGTCCACATGGCCGGGCGTATCGATGAGGTTCAGCGTGTAGGTCTCGCCGTCCTTGGCCTCATAGATCAGCCGTACGGTCTGCGCCTTGATAGTGATGCCGCGCTCACGCTCGATATCCATGGAATCGAGCACCTGCTCCTTCATCTCGCGGTCGGTCAGCGACCCAGTCATCTGGATCAGGCGGTCGGCAAGCGTCGACTTCCCATGGTCGATGTGCGCGACGATGGAGAAATTGCGGATATGGCTGAGTTCGGTCGCCTCATCGGCGGTATCGACCTCAGCCTTGGGGGCAAGGGCGGGTTGGTTCATGAAGCGGCATATAGCACCGCCCCTGGGGGCGGCAAAGGGTTTGTGGCCGCGATAGGCGTTGCGTGATGTCACGTTGCCTTAGCCGATCAGCGACGATCAATGTCGCTTGACTAGTTTGATATCGAACTATAATGGTTCGATATCAAACCAAAGGACATGCCATGATCCATCCTCCTAGATCTTCGATGTCACGCCGGCAGGTGCTGGCCCTTGTTGGAGGCGGCGCCATTCTGGCCGCAGGCGCAGCGACCGGCGTTTACGCCACGACCCGCGATCCAGTCGGCGCCCGCCAACCCTGGAACGATGCGGGTCGGCTCTATGAGGATCCGATCCGCAACGCGCTTTCTTATGCGTTGACGGCACCAAGCCCGCACAACCGGCAGCCGTGGCTGGTCGCCATCCATGATGATCGCTCCGCGACGATCACTTGCGACCCAGCGCGGCTTCTCCCTGCAACTGATCCTTTTTCCCGGCAGGTCATGATTGGCTTCGGGTGTTTCCTTGAGGTCTTGCGCCTGGCCGCGTCCACCGATGGCCACGAAGCGATCATCAACCTGTTTCCAGACGGCTATCCTGAGGAGCGGATTGATCCGGACCGCGCGGTCGCGACTGTCGAACTCCGACCGATGAGCGCCGATGCTGACCCTTTGGCCCAGCACATCCTCGCGCGGCGCTCGATGAAGGAACCGCATGATCTTACTCGGGCGGTGTCACTCGAAACCCTCATGGCGCTCCAGCCGGAAGTGACGGGCTTTGCAGCCAATGATGAGGCAATTGAAGGCCTTCGCGACCTCGCGTTTCGTGCCCACGAGATGGAGGTCTACACCGACCACACTATGCAGGAGAGCATTGACCTCATGCGCTTCACGCGCGGCCAGATCGAAGCCAATCCTGATGGTATCGAGCTTGGCGGCCTGTTGCTGGAATCGCTTTATCGCATCGGTCAGATGACGCCGCAGGCGCTGCAGGACACAAGCAGCATAGCCTTTCAGACTGGCCTTGATATCTACCGCGACATGATCATGAACAGCGCCGGCTTTGTTTGGATCGTGACGCCCGGCAACAGCCGGCAGGATCAGGTCATGGCCGGGATGGACTATGTCCGCGCTAACCTCAAAGCGACGTCTGTTGGCCTTGGCATGCAGCCGCTCAGCCAGGCGTTGCAGGAGTATCCTGAAATGGATGACCTGCGCGCGGAAATGGACCTCGCGGTTGGCATCGGGCCGGGTGAGCGGCTGCAAATGTTTGCTCGGGTTGGATATGGGCCGATGCCCAAAGCAACGCCACGATGGCCGCTAGAAAACCGGGTGCTGCCGGGATGACGAACGAGACGGCGCTTGGCATCCTACCTCGTCCGGTTTATCCGGCTGGGATGCCAGGCGCCGCTCCATCTGACACTCTCGACGATTTGCTGGATGCCCCGCGCTTGTGGTTCCGCGTCTTCAACGAGATCGGCATCATCAACCAGCTCTCGGTTGCGCAGTTGGAGCGCATTCTGGCGCCCCACCTGAAGTTTGCTGACTTCAGGGTGCTCAATCACTTCATCCGCCTTGGCGGGCCGCGCACGCCGGTTGATCTGGCGCGATCCTTCCAGGTCACCAAAGGCACCATGACCCATACGCTCCAGAAAATGGAGCGACTGGAATTGATCGCCGTCAGCCCGCACGGCGGCGACGGCCGGTCCAAGCTCGTCGACATCACAGACGCCGGCAGAACCGCCCACGCTGAAGCGCTGGTGGGTCTTCTGCCTGAGATGGAGCGCGTGATCGATGGCCTTGACCCCGTGGTTGTTCAGACCCTCAAGGATGCTTTGCCGGCCATGGTTGCCTTGCGCCAGGCGTTGGACAAGGCACGCGATTGAGCATCTCAGACGCTGTTAGCGCTAGTCGTCCTGCCGGTGCGAAAAGGTGTCTGTAATGCGCTGCTCGACATAAGCGCCGGCTTGGATCGGATCATACTTCGGCGGATTGTCGGGCGCCTGACAGCTGTCGAGAACGGCGATCTCCACATCCGGGTTCGGTCCGAAGAAAAGCGGGATTGAATAGCGTTGCCGCCCCGACCGGTTGATCGCCCGGTGGATGGTCGACAGGAAATAGCCGTTCGTCCACCGCTCCATCATATCGCCGACGTTGACGATGAACGCGCCTTCAACTGGCGGCGCTTCCACCCATTCGCCAGCAGCGTTCAGCACTTGTAGCGCGGCATTCTCATCGGTGCACAGAATGGTGAAGCACTCATAGTCGGAGTGCGCGCCGATACCGATCTGCTTCTCATCAATCGCGCCGTGCTGCGGTGGATAATGCAGCACACGCATGACGGCGAGCGGCTTGGTGATCTTCGGCGCGAAGAAGTCTTCTGGCAACTCAAGTGCCAAAGCGAACGCTTGAAAAATCCGCGCCCCAAAAGACAGAGCCTCGCGGTGGTAGGTCAGGAGCGTATCACGAAAGGCAGCCGCTTCTGGCCAGTCTGCTGTTTGCAGCCATTGGTTAGGCGCATAGCCGAACAGCCCGCGCTCCATGTCCGGATCGTCAGGGTCCATCTCGAGCGCAAAATCGAAGGATTCATGCACGTCGCCCTTACCATTGGGGTCGGTGTTCTCACCCAGCAATGGCGTGTAGCCGCGATTGTTATCCGACTGCTCCACATTGATGGCGGTCTTGGCGGGCGCCGGCAGCGCAAAGAACTTGTGCGCGGCCCCGAACGTCGCATCAATTGCTGCCTTGGGCACGCCGTGATTAAGGGCGTAGAAAAACCCCACCTCCGTGCAGGCCTTTCGGACCGCATCGCCGACTTTGGCACGCTCGGCCGGATCCTCAGAGAGCATCGGCCCAAAATCGATCAGCGGAATGGCGTCGAACGGCGTTGGCTTGGCCTCAAGACCGCTCTCAAAGAACGCGCGGGGGCCATTGCCGGTTTCAACGGTGGTGACGGACATGCTCTACTCCTGATCGATGCGTGCGATCAGGATGCATACAGAGCGTTACCTCGTCAAAGAGCAAAATGCGGCAAATGTGCTGCCCCGTTAGGCAGCCAAGCGCTTGCAGGCCTCTTTGATTTCTTCTTGGAGGCTTTGGGCCTGGTCGAGAAGTGTGGTCGAGCCGGCATCGACCGTTTTCATCTCACTCTCGATGGCTTCAACCGCGCCCAGAACGTCCGACATTTCGCGTGAAACATCCTGGGCATTGGCAGAGGCTCCATCCATGCTTTGCGCGATATCGCTGGTCGCCTGCGCCTGCTGCGTGACGACCGCGGCAAGATCGTTGAGCGTCTCATTGATATCGCCAATAACTCCGTGAATGCCGCGCAATCCATCGGCAGCGCCGTTGGAAGCCTCTTGGATGCCCGCGATCTGACCGGAGATTTCCTCCGTCGCCTTGCTCGTTTGTTCAGCAAGGTTCTTCACCTCGCTGGCAACGACCGCAAAGCCCTTCCCAGCTTCGCCAGCACGCGCCGCCTCAATGGTTGCATTGAGCGCGAGAAGATTGGTCTGTTCAGCGATGGCGCTGATTAACTCGATGACACGATGAATGGCCTCGGCGCGCTCCACCAAGCTCTGAACGGTTGTCATAGCCGCTTCGGCCTCCGCGGCCCCTTTTTCGGAGCGTTCGCGTGATCCATCAAGCCGGCTGGAAATATCTGCAATGGACTGGTCCAGCTGAGAGCTTGCCGTTGCAACGGTCGCAATCCGTTCGGCGGCCTGTGCCGCGTTGGCAGCAATTCCATCGGCCGTCATCTTGCTCGCCGCCGTGTTGTCACCGACCTTGCTTGCTGCACTGTCGAGGTCGCGAGCCGTTCCGGCCAGTTGATCGACGATCTCGGCCGTCCGCGTGTTGAGATCGCGCACCAGGCTTGCCGACCGTTCGCGGCCCTCCGCCTCTGCGTCCGCGCGTGCCTGCACCTCTTCGGTGAGTTGGCTGGCTTTGCTGGTGGCGGCATGCGCATCCGTGAGTGCCGTGGCACTCGTCGATAGTGCTTTGACGAGCGCGTGGGTAAGGAAGACCAGAGCTGCGGTTTGAGCAATCAACACCACCGCGTGAATGATCACGCGGATCAGGCTCATACCGTCGGGAAAGACGGCCAGCGGCAGAAGGAAATTCAACGACAGATGGTGCACCGCTGTGACAGCAGCGCCGATAACGATCGGGCGCCAGTCACACCACGCCGCCAGAATGGCAAGCGTGGCAAAGAAGTACATGTGCATGTCGATCTGATAAGGGTGGCCTGAAAAGGCCATCACCAGCATCGCCACTTGCGCCATCACGGTGAACGCCGAGAGGTCGCGGGTTAGCTGACCCGTGCGATGCTGGAACCAGCTTGCCGTCGTTGCAACCGCCAAAACGGTTGAGGCTGCGATAAGGAAAAGCGGCGCGCCTGCGACAACGAACAGGCTAACCATAGCGATGACCACGGTGTTCAGCCAAGTCAGGCCAACGATAATGGGACCGAAGCGTGCCCTCAGAAGACCAAGGGAATCATCGTGCGGCATGGTGGATTCAACAGGCGCGGTGCTGGCCATTAGCTGGTCCTCTGTTGGGCGCGAAAATCGGCCAGTGTTGGCGGGAAATCATCAAAGCACCCAGCAAGCACGGCAGGGTGCAGAAGTGCCAAGGCGCCAGCTGAACGCAGCGCAGAGCGAAAAGCGTTATGTGAGACGGCGCGGCGTGGTGTGGCAATGGCAAGCCAGGGGAGGCGGCTTTGACGGACCAGGATCGCATCCGACGCGGCCAGTGTTTGCATCAACTGGCGCTCGCCACCCTGCGGTGAAACGACGACAGCAACGCTGCCATCCGGGCCGGGACGCGAGACGAAACCGGCAACCGTGATGGCGAAGACCAGGCAAGCAAATGCCATCGCCATCCAGTAAGACCGTTCATCGCTCGCGCCGAATGTGCCGGCGCGACGTCGTGCTATGGGTGCGCTGAGCACCATCATTCCCCCAAAGACCTCGATGGGCGGACTCCGGAAAAGTCCTTACAACCCGAGATGGGCTAGAGGGTGGCTCGGCAAGGTAAAGAACTTGCTAATTCAAAAAGATCGGAAATTTCAGCGCAGCTTTCTACCAGCTCATGACGATACGGCCGTCTATCTTTCCGTCCTCAAGGCGATCGAATATCGAGTTGATGTCGTCCAGCTTTTCTGCCGTGTAGCGCGCTGCAACCTTGCCTTCGGCGGCAAAATCGAGCGCTTCTTCAAGATCAGCCCGCGTTCCGACGATTGAGCCCCGGATCGTTTTGCGGAACAGAACGGTGCTGAAGATATCAAGCGGGAACTCGCCTGGTGGCAGGCCGACAAGGCTCATTGTGCCACCGCGCGCCAGCATACCAACGCCCTGGTTGAAGGCTGAGGTTGAGACCGCGGTTACCAGCACGCCCTCCGCTCCTCCGCCTTTTTGAACCTCGGCGATGGGATCGGTTTCAGCAGCGTTGATCACCATGTCGGCCCCAAGATCGGTGGCCAGTTTCAGCTTGTCGTCTGCGATATCGACGGCGATCACGTGAAGGCCCATCGCCTTGGCATATTGCACGGCCATATGGCCGAGCCCACCAATGCCTGAAATCACCACCGTCTGGCCGGGCCGCGTGTCGGTTTCTTTCAAGCCCTTGTAAACGGTGACACCTGCGCACAGCACCGGTGCGGCTGGCTCGAACTCCAACGCGCTGGGCAGATGCCCGACATAGCCCGGGTCAGCGATGACGTAATCGGCAAAGCCGCCATTTACCGAATAGCCTGTGTTTTGCTGATCGGGACACAGTGTTTCCCAGCCAGTGGTGCAATGGTGGCAGTGGCCACAGGCTGTATGCAGCCAGGGCACACCCACCCGGTCGCCTTCCTTCACGCTGGTAACGCCGGCGCCGACGGCCGCAATGGTTCCGACCCCCTCATGGCCCGGCACGAAGGGAAGGGACGGTTTGACCGGCCAATCGCCACGCGCAGCGTGCAGATCGGTATGACAAACACCGGAGGCCGCCACCTTGACCAACACCTGCCCGGGACCAACCTCGGGCACCACAATTTCATCGATGGTAAGTGGCTTGGTGAAATCGTGAACAACGGCAGCGCGCATGGTCTGGGGCATGGAAGGCATCCTCAAGCGGGTCAGCGATACCCTCACTTTGGCAAGCTTCCGTAGCGGCGGAAAGTATAAGCAAACCCTTATAAGACGGCTTAATTTTTGCGCAGTGCCTGGTCTTGATCGGGTGAACGATGGCGCTCACAGGAGGGCAGGAGTGCACCACATGACAACACCGTTCATCAGGTCCGCCAACGAAGCTGACATGCCGGCCGTCTTGGCTATTCACAATTCCGCTGTCGCGGAGACCGCGGCGATCTGGACCGAAACTCAGGTCGATCTCGAGGACCGTCTTGCTTGGTGGAAAGGGCAGATCGCCAATGACCTGCCGGTGTACGTCGCTGACGTCGATGGCGTCTGTGCTGGCTTTGCCACCTATGGTCCATACCGACCCAAGGAAGGCTACCGCTTCACACAAGCCGTCTCCATCTACATCGATACCAACTATCGTCGGCGGGGCCTCGCCAAGGCTTTACTCGAAGCCCTGGAGGCTCACGCTCGTACCAAAGATGTGCACGTATTGATCGGCGGGATTGAAGCTGGGAACGCGGCATCCATAGCGCTCCATGCCAAGCTTGGCTTCGTCGAAACCGGCCGACTACCACAAGTGGGTTGGAAGTTTGACCGTTGGCTCGATCTCGTCCTGATGCAGAAGATCCTGGATTAAGAGGGCTCGTCTTCACTCGCGAGAAGCCCTGCCAGGCCCTCGCGGTAGGTAGGGTAGAGCATCGGTCCAAACGCCTCTTTCAACCTGGCATTCGAAACGCGCTTGTTCTCGCCGTAAAAGGACCGGCCCATCGGCGACAGATTGGACTCCTCGAATGCCACCTCGGGCGGTGGCTCGACACCCAAAAGGTTGGCGGCATGGGTGATGACGTCCTGCGGCGGACCTGGCTCATCATCGCAGACATTGAAAATGCCACCGACTTTCTTGATGGCCGCCTCGGCAACCGCACGGCCGATGTCGTCCACATGGATCCGATTAAAGACCTGGTCTGGCTTCACGATACGCCGGGCGGTGCCTGATCGAACCTTATCGAGCGCGGATCGACCAGCGCCGTAGATGCCAGCAAGCCGGAAGGTTCCCAACTCAAACCCGAGCACGGCCTGCTGCTGCTCCCACGTGGCTTCCACCGCACGGCGCGCTTTTGAGCGGGCGCTTGCGGGCGTGGCTGGTGTCGTCTCATCGATCCACGCGCCGCCATGATCACCATAGACGCCAACCGTGGAGAGATAGCCGACCCAAGTCAGGTTATGGACGCTTGCAACATCAAAGCACTTGAGAAGTGGGTCGCCGCCATCGGTGGGCGCGGCCGAAACGATGAGGTGGGTCGCC
Organism: Pseudomonadota bacterium; assembly: GCA_038749715.1. Classification (GTDB taxonomy): domain Bacteria; phylum Pseudomonadota; class Alphaproteobacteria; order Rhizobiales; family MH13; genus MH13. Next base: position 9,542 of record JBCDHR010000011.1, on the reverse strand, counting down.
GAGCGCAGGGCCTCATCAAGGGCAGCGGGGACCGAGGAGCCATCAAAAACAACAATGTCCAAACCCTGGGCCTTCAGCAGGTCTGCCTTTTCACCTTTGGTTGTGGTGACGATCAGGCTCTCAAGCTGACCGTCAAGCGCCCTATGGATCGCCTTTGACGAAAAGCCATAACCGATGATCACCAAGCGCATCGCGAGGCTGCTCTAGCTGCCGTTCTGCTGCTGCGCCTTCAGGGACTCAAGCCGCGGCATGGAGATCGTGTTGTAGCCGGAGTCCACGTAATGCACTTCGCCCGTCACGCCGCCCGACAGGTCGCTTAAGAGGTAAAGGCCAGCGCCGCCGACCTCGTCCAGTGTCACGGTACGACCGAGGGGTGCATGTTCCTTCTGGAAGTTGAACATCAGCCGCGCATCGGCCACGCCGGCGCCGGCGAGTGTGCGCATCGGGCCGGCGGAAATCGCATTCACCCGCACACCATCCAGGCCGAAGTCGGTTGCAAGATAGCGTACCGAACTTTCCAGCGCGGCTTTGGCAACGCCCATGACGTTGTAGTTGGGCATCACGCGCTGGGACCCGTCATAGGTCAGCGTGACGATGGACCCACCATCTTTCATCAAAGCAGCCGCGCGGTTGGCGGTTTCCACGAAGGAGAAGCAGGAGATCACCATAGTGCGTGAGAAATTCTCCCGCGTGGTGTCCGCATACCGGCCGATAAGTTCGTTCTTGTCGGAGAACGCAACGGCGTGGACGAAAAAATCGATGGAGCCCCATTCGGTCTTAAGCCGGTCAAACACGGCATCGACTGAAGCGATGTCTTCCACATCGCAGTCCATCACGATGGACGACCCGACGCTCTCCGCCAGAGGCTTGACCCGGCGCTCTATGGCCGGACCCTGGTGGGTAAAGGCAAGCTCCGCCCCGTGATCGGCGAGCATCTTTGCAATGCCCCAAGCAATCGAATGGTTGTTCGCAACGCCCATGACCAGGCCGCGCTTTCCCGCCATCAACTGTGTCATGATGAACTACTCTCTGGACCGTTACGCGTCAGGGTGCTTGAAGACGAGCGTCGCATTGGTGCCGCCAAACCCGAAGGAGTTGGAAAGCGCCACGGCCACATCGCTGTCTTGCCGCTCGCGCACGATGGGCATGTCGGCAACGTCAGGATCGATCTCATCGATGTGTGCGCTCTCGCAGATGAAGCCATTGTTCATCATTAAAAGCGAGTAGATCGCCTCCTGCACGCCGGTTGCGCCCAGCGAATGCCCGGTCAGCGACTTGGTCGCTGAAATGGCCGGTGAGTTGTCGCCAAACACCTCGCGAATGGCCTTGATTTCGGTGACATCTCCCACCGGCGTCGAGGTGCCGTGCGGGTTGATGTAGTCGATCGGCATGGAAACGGTGTCGAGCGCCTGCTGCATACAGCGCACGGCCCCTTCGCCAGACGGCGCGACCATGTCGTAACCATCAGACGTGGCGCCATAGCCGATGATCTCACCGTAGATTTTGGCACCGCGCGACTTGGCAACCTCGTACTCTTCGAGCACCAGCACGCCAGCGCCGCCTGCGATCACGAACCCATCGCGGTTCTTGTCATAGGCGCGCGAAGCGCGCGACGGCGTGTCGTTGAATTTCGATGACATAGCGCCCATCGCGTCAAAAAGGACAGAGAGCGTCCAATCCAGATCCTCGCAGCCGCCGGCAAACACTCGGTCCTGCTTACCCCATTGAATGAGCTCGAAGGCGTTGCCGATGCAATGCGCTGAGGTCGAGCAAGCCGAAGATATAGAGTAGTTGACGCCCAATATCTTGAAGAAGGTGGCCATGGTGGCCGAGGCGGTCGATGACATCGCCTTTGGCACAGCAAACGGGCCGACGCGCTTGGGGCCCTTCTCTCGGGTAATGGCGGCGGAATCAACGATGGTTCGTGTCGATGGCCCTCCCGAGCCCATGATGATGCCCGTGCGTGGGTTGGAGATCTCGCCGGATTCAAGCCCGGCATCTGCAATCGCCTGGTCCATGGCCACATGGTTCCAAGCCGTTCCGCCGCCGTGAAAGCGCATCGACCGACGGTCGACCAAGCTTTCCACGTCGATATCCGGCGCGCCATGCACCTGACAGCGAAAGCCCAGATCAACATAGTCCTGCGCCGTGTCGATTCCCGATTTGGCCGTCTTCAGGCTTTCCAGAACCTGGTCAACGTTATTGCCGATGGAGGACACGATGCCCATCCCGGTCACGACGACGCGTCGCATGGCGGTCTCCTTTGGATCGTCGGTCAGCAGCGCCCGAACCAGGCGCCCCTTGCGACCCTACCTAAGCGGTAGCGGCGTCCTGTTCAAATAAGCCAACGCGCATGCCTTCAACGGTGAAAATGGTCTCACCATCGGCCTTCACCCATCCATCGGCAATTGCGAGCTTGAGCCGCGAGCGCATAACCCGCTTCATATCAACGCCGTACTCAACAAGCTTCACATCCGGTTGGACCTGGCCGGTAAACTTCACCTCGCCAACGCCAAGCGCACGGCCACGCCCTTTTTCGCCGAGCCATCCCAGGAAGAAGCCTGTGAGCTGCCACAAGGCATCCAGACCCAGGCACCCAGGCATCACCGGATCGCCGATGAAGTGGCATTTGAAGAACCACAGGTCCGGCTTCACATCCAACTCCGCAAGCACATGGCCCTTGCCGTTGGCTCCGCCGTCTTCACCAATCGATGTGATGCGGTCGAACATCAGCATGGGCGGCGCCGGCAACTGTGCATTGCCTGGGCCGAACATGCGGCCTTCAGCGCATTCGATCAGCTGGTCATAAGAGAGAGACGACGGGCGATCAGTCATAAAGGATGGCTCCTGATCAACAGGTTCAATGGCGGTCCACCAGCCAAGCTTTTGCCCTCCCGGCATTGGCAGACGATCAGGCCGGCGTGGTAACAGCTTGCGGTCTTAACACAAGCTTTTTTGGCGCGATTGCGGCTATCGACGCAGTCGTTCGTCGAAGCAATGGACCGAAAAAAGGCCAAACGACCGGCCTCATATACGGACAAACCCCCGCCTTGCTTGACCTAAGGGCCATAAAACGGCAAAACGAAGCTTCACGGTCGCTGTTGCGACCCATTTGCAGGGGAGCGGCCCAAGGTGGCTCTGCCGGCATACCGTGAAAGCAGCGCGAGGCAAGACGTCCATGAGCGAGGGCGCCATTCCAGGTCAGACCGAAGCCACATCAGCCGATGGCGATGTGCTCGTTGATGGCGATCAGATGGATCTTTGTTCCGACACGTTTTCGGTACGTCAGTCGGGAAGCGTAGCCCAGTTGCGTGCAGCCGGTCTGCGCCCGACACGTCAGCGTGTGGCGCTGGCCAGCATTCTTTTCGATGGCAAGGGCCGCCACGTCTCCGCTGAATGGCTGTACGACATCGCCAAGCAGAATGGCGTCGATGTCTCCCTTGCCACGGTCTACAACACGCTGCACCAGTTCACCGGAGCAGGTCTCTTGCGTGAAGTGACGGTGGATTCAGCGCGTACCTACTTCGACACCAACACGACCGATCACCACCACATGTATCTTGAGCATGAGGATCGGGTGATTGACGTGCCATCCAACGCCGTTTCAGTGAACCGGCTGCCGGACCTGCCCGACGATCTGGAATTGGTCAGTGTCGACGTGCTGATGCGCGTGCGTCGCAAAGACGCCTAAAGACCATCACCAAAATCGGCCAGCGCCTAACGGCTCGCTTCGAACTGTTCCCCAGGATAAGCACCCCAGACCGCTGTCTGGCGCACAAAGCCGCGCCAGGTAATCTGCGGATCATCTGAGATCAGCTCACACCATTGGCCATCGCATCCGATGAGCGTTCCGATGACGCCGGGTTCTAACAGGAACCGTGTATTGGCATCGGCATCGGGGGCTCGGCGTGCCGGAACCGGATCGCCACTGCTCCACGGCGCAATGACACCGGTGCGACGTCCCGTCAGAAGGTCGTGACGGATCCAGCCCTCATCGCCTTCCATGTCGCGAATCTTCCGCCAGTTGCCAAACTCCGCGGTGATTTCCACCGGCAGACCAGATCGCACAAAGGTCCAATCGACATCATAGGCGCCGCCGGGACCAACCCGCACATTTGCTTCATTGGGCCGAACCGATACAAATCGCGGAAGCGGGAAGCCAGTTACCGGTCCAACGGTGATGCCATTTTGAACCGCTGGCGCCTGCGCCAAAGCGACGGAGGCTGAGGAGCCGAGCATCGTCAAAGCCAAGGCGATCACCGCGAGTACGGACCAACTGGCGACGAGGAAAGGGCGGATTGGACACGGCATTGTGCGCTGCGATAGACCTTCAACAAGCAAGTACTGTGGTGGGCATTGCAACCATGCACCGCATGCCTAAGGCTTGACCCTTCGTTTGGGTGGACAAGCTTTGGTGCGTGCGTTTGTTAAGTGTCGAATCTGGCGTTCCGGCGTTAAAAATACGTCAAAGCCAACGACATGGTGCGCTGCAGTGTTCTGCGGGCGAAGAGGGATAGATCAGGCATGGTGAAGACAAAACCGCTGGTGGTGGTAACGCGCAAGCTGCCTGACATTGTCGAAACGCGCATGCGTGAGCTCTTCGATGCTCGCCTTAACACCGAAGATCGGCCGATGACCCAGGCTGAACTGGTGGAGGCTGTCAAAACAGCGGATGTCCTGGTGCCAACGGTGACGGACCGGATCGATTCGGCGCTACTCGCCCAGGCTGGCCCAAAGCTGAAAATGATCGCGCAGTTCGGGGCTGGGGTCGATAACATCGACGTCGATGCGGCCAACAACCGCTCCATCATCGTCACCAACACGCCCGGTGTCCTGACAGAAGACACCGCTGATATGACCGTCGCCTTAATGCTCGCCGTGCCGCGCCGCCTGAAAGAAGGGGCGCGCTATCTGGTAGACAATGCCGAGGAGTGGCCGGGCTGGTCACCGACCTGGATGTTGGGACACCGTATCTGGGGCAAGCGACTGGGTATTGTCGGTATGGGCCGTATCGGCCAGGCCGTCGCTCGCCGCGCCAAGGCGTTCGGGCTTTCAATCCACTACCACAACCGTCGCCGTGTGCCTGAAGCCATCGAGGAAGAGTTGGAATCGACCTATTGGGATTCGCTCGACCAGATGCTTGCTCGCATGGATGTTGTCTCGGTCCACTGCCCGCATACGCCGGCAACGTTCCACCTGCTTTCCGCCCGCCGGCTGAAGCTGATGAAACCGACCGCTTTCATCGTCAACACCGCGCGCGGTGAGATCATCGACGAAGCCGCGATGATCCGCATGCTGGAGACCGATCAGCTGGCTGGCGCGGGTCTGGATGTGTTCGAGCATGAACCGCAGGCCAATCCCAAACTCATCAAGCTGGCCCGCGAGAACAAGGTAATGCTGCTGCCTCACATGGGATCGGCCACGCTCGAAAGCCGCATCGATATGGGTGAGAAGGTGATCATCAACATCCGCACCTTCGCCGATGGGCACCGTCCACCCGACCGTGTTCTGCCCTCGATGCTCTAAGCTTGTGCGATGCCAAAGCCAGTCAACATTGCTGATCTGACGCCGCGCACAAAGACGATCTATCCCAAGCCCTTTGCGGCAACGACGAATGGCCGAGCCAAGCGGGCACTGGGCAATCTGTTCGATCTCACCCAGTTTGGCGTCAACCACACAACGCTGGCGCCTAAAGCCTCCTCGGCGCTGCGGCACTACCACACCTATGAAGATGAGCTGGTCTATGTGCTGGCGGGCACGCCAACACTGGAAGCCGATGAAGGCCAGACCGAGTTGAGGCCCGGCGATGTGATTGGCTTTAGGGGCGGCGAGACCAACGGCCACCGCATTATCAACCTGTCGGACGAGCCTGCGGAAATCCTGGAAGTGGGAACACGGCGCCCAGATCTCGACGAAGCCGAGTATCCCGATGCTGATCTGCGCTATGTCCAGAACCCAGATGCCGGTGAGGGCAAGCCACAGCGTGTTTTCATCAAGCGCGATGGCACGCGCTACTGATGCAAGGCCAACCCTGACCCACTAGCCATAGACCATCGTTTCAAACCGCATGGTCAGCGCATCGACCAGCAACAGCCGCCCGAGCAACGGCTCGCCTGCACCCGTGATGAGCTTCAACGCCTCCATCGCCTGCATGGTGCCCAGCATGCCCGTCAGCGCGCCGACCACGCCGACTTGCGCGCAGGTCGGCAGCGATCCCGGTTCGGGCGCTAACGGAAAAAGATCAGCGAAGCGGGGATAGGAGGTTCCATCGGCCTTTGACAGATGCGGCGCGAGAACCGTGAGTGATCCATCCCAAACCGAGACGGCCGCCGTTACCAAAGGAACCTTCAACCGCTCGCAAGCGGCGGCAGACGTCGCGCGGGTCTCAAAACTGTCTGAACCGTCAATCACGAGCGTGCAATCTGCCAAAAGGTCAGCGGCATTGTCTGGCGTCATGCGAACGTTTTTACCAACCACCTCAACATTGGGGTTGATGGCTTCAAGAGATGCGATGGCGCTCTCTGTCTTGAGCTCACCAACCTTCGAGGTCTGGTGGATAACCTGCCGTTGCAGATTGGACAGCGAGACCAGATCGTCATCAATGATGGTCAGCTTTCCGATGCCCGCCGCCGCTAGATAGGTTAGGCATGGCGCCCCAAGCCCGCCTGCGCCGACCACTGCCACATGGGCAGCTTTCAGCTTGGCCTGTCCCGGCCCGCCAATCTCCTTGATGACCAAGTGGCGCGCATAGCGCTCAATTTCTTCGCTGGATAAAGGATCACTCATGGTTTTGTCTTAGGCGCTGGGGGCGCCGTCGTCATCCTCGGGTTGCGCGGGTCCTGTGACACGGTTAGATCAACGCGATGCAGACGACCCAGATCAAGATCTGTGGGCTTACCACCGCCCCGACCATGAACGCCGCACTGGATGCTGGCGCCGACATGATTGGGCTGATGAGCTTTCCCAAAAGCCCGCGCCACGTTGATCTTGATAGCATGGCCGGCCTGGCAGATCAGGCCCGCGGCCGGTCGCAGATTGTGGTGGTCACCGTTGATGCAAATAACGCCTTGCTTGACGCTATCAACAAGGCTGTCCGCCCTGACATTTGGCAGCTCCATGGCAAGGAGGATGCCACCCGCATTCATGCTGTTCGCGCACGCTATGGACGCCCGGTCATGAAAGCGCTCGGCGTCGCAGGTCCCGAGGATGTGGCCGCAGCCAACGCCATGGCCGAAGTCGCTGACCGTGTGCTTTTGGACGCCAAGCCGCCCAAAGACGCCAGCCGCCCTGGTGGGCTCGGCAAAAGCTTCGATTGGTCACTGCTTGATGGTCTCGCTGACGATCTGCGCAACCCGCATCATGGCTTTCTGCTGTCCGGCGGGCTGAACCCGGCCAATGTCGCTGATGCCATCAAGGCGACATACGCGCCCGGCGTCGATGTTTCCTCCGGTGTTGAATCGGCGCCGGGGAAGAAGGATGAAGCGCTCATCCGCGCCTTCATCGAAGCCGTTCAAGACCTGCGCCTAGAGCGCCAGCCAGCCACAGATGCCCAACCGATAAGGACAACCGCGTGAGCGCTCCCTCGCCCTCTGGTGTGAATTCCTTCCGCACCGGCCCCGACGAGCAGGGCCATTTCGGCCTGTTCGGTGGCCGGTTCGTCGCCGAAACCCTGATGCCTCTGATCCTCGACCTGGAACAGGCCTATGAGGATGCCAAAGCCGATCCGGCTTTCCAGGCCGAGCTTGAGGGGCTCAATTCCACCTACGCCGGTCGCCCGTCGCCGCTCTATTTCGCTGAGCGGCTGACCGAAGAGCTGGGCGGCGCGAAGATCTACTTCAAGCGCGACGAGCTGAACCACACCGGCTCGCACAAGATCAACAATTGCCTGGGTCAGATCCTGCTCGCCCGACGTATGGGGAAGACACGGATCATCGCCGAGACCGGCGCCGGCCAGCATGGCGTTGCAACAGCCACCGTGTGCGCGCGTTTTGGGCTGAAATGCGTCGTCTATATGGGCGCAACCGATGTCGAGCGTCAGGCCCCTAACGTCTTCCGCATGAAGCTTCTGGGCGCCGAGGTGATCCCTGTCACCGCCGGCGCTGGCACGCTGAAGGATGCGATGAACGAGGCGCTGCGCGACTGGGTCGCGACGGTGGATGAGACCTACTACCTCATCGGAACCGCCGCCGGTCCGCATCCCTATCCAATGCTCGTGCGTGACTTTCAATCGGTCATCGGCAAGGAAACCCGAGAGCAAATGCTGGAGGTCGAAGGCCGACTTCCGGACGTAGCCGTGGCCTGTGTCGGTGGTGGCTCGAACGCCATCGGCCTGTTCCATCCCTTCCTTGATGATACCGACGTGAAGCTGATCGGCGTGGAAGCAGGCGGTCATGGCGTCGACATCGAGAACGGCCACGCCGCCTCGCTCTCGGGCGGCAAACCGGGCGTGCTGCACGGCAACCGCACCTTCCTGCTTCAGGACGAGGACGGGCAGATTTTGGAGGGTCACTCCATATCCGCCGGCCTCGACTATCCCGGTATCGGGCCCGAGCATTCCTGGCTGAAGGACATTGGCCGGGTTCAGTATGTGCCCATCACCGATACTGAGGCGCTGGAAGCCTTCAAGCTTCTCTCGCGCACCGAGGGCATTCTGCCGGCGCTGGAGCCGGCCCATGCGCTCGCCCATGTCGCCAAGCTGGCGCCGACAATGGGCAAGAACGAAATTCTGGTCATGAACCTGTGCGGTCGAGGCGATAAGGATGTGCACACCGTCGCCGAGGCGTTGAAAGCACAGGAAGCCACCCAGCAATGACCATCACCATCTACCACAATCCCAAATGCGGCACGTCGCGCAACACGCTGGCAATGATCCGCGCCACTGGCGAAGAGCCGGATGTGATTGAGTATCTCAAAACCCCTCCTGGCCGCGACAAGCTGGTGGAACTCATTAAGGCGACAGGCCTGTCAGTGCGCGAGGTGCTGCGCAAGAAAGGCACGCCCTATGAGGAACTGGGCCTCGACAATCCTGACCTCACTGATGATCAGCTGATCGACCATATGGTCGAGCATCCCATCCTGATGAACCGCCCCATCGTCGTCACGCCGCTCGGCACGGTCCTGTCCCGGCCTTCTGAGAAGGTCCTTGAGGTGCTGCCGAACGCTGACAAGGTGAAGACGTTCACCAAGGAAGATGGTGAGACAGTAACCCATGCGGTTGTTCCGCAGGAACAGAGCGGGAAATGAGTGTGTGAATGACCACGCGTATTGAAGAGCGTTTTGCGGCCCTGAAGGCCGAAGGCCGGCCAGCCTTGATGACCTATGTGATGGGCGGTGATCCGGATCTTGAAACATCGTTCGCCATTCTGAAGGCGCTTGCCGCCAATGGTGCCGACCTGATTGAGCTCGGCATGCCTTTCTCCGACCCGATGGCGGATGGCCCGGCAATTCAGGCGGCCGGCCGCAGAGCGTTGCAGGGCGGGCAGACCTTGAGCAAGACGCTTGCACTTGTGGAGCGTTTCCGCGCCGAAGACAGCACAACACCG
>JBCDHR010000010.1:0-107446 GCA_038749715.1 Pseudomonadota bacterium | reverse complement strand
TCGCTGAGCATTTCCGCGATGAAGGCCAGGACGTGTTGTTCTTCGTCGATAACATCTTCCGCTTCACCCAGGCAGGCTCTGAGGTGTCGGCGCTTCTTGGCCGTATCCCATCCGCTGTGGGTTATCAGCCGACGCTCGCCACCGACATGGGCGCTCTGCAGGAACGCATCACCACCACGACCAAGGGTTCGGTGACCTCCGTGCAGGCCATTTACGTGCCGGCCGATGACTTGACCGACCCGGCGCCGGCCACCTCGTTTGCCCACTTGGACGCAACCACGGTGCTTAACCGTGCAATCTCTGAGAAGGGCATCTACCCGGCTGTGGATCCGCTGGACTCCACATCACGTATGCTCGACCCGCAGATCATCGGCGAAGAGCACTACAATGTGGCCCGCGCCGTGCAAGAAATGCTGCAGCGCTACAAGTCGCTGCAGGACATCATCGCCATTCTGGGCATGGATGAGCTGTCGGAAGAAGATAAGCTGACCGTGGCCCGCGCCCGTAAGATCGAGCGCTTCCTGTCACAACCCTTCTTCGTGGCTGAGGTCTTCACCGGCTCACCTGGCCTGTTCGTTTCGCTGGAAGACACAATCCGCTCCTTCAAGGCGGTTGTGGAAGGCGAATATGATCACCTGCCAGAGGCTGCCTTCTACATGGTCGGCACCATCGACGATGCGGTCGCCAAGGCTCAGGCACTGGCCGAAGCCGCCTAAGCGAACAGAAAGCAGACGCTATGGCAGATGCCTTTCCTTTCGAACTGGTCTCACCGGAGAAACAACTTGTTTCCGGCGAAGCAACCCAGGTTGTTGTGCCCGGGGCTGAGGGTCAGTTCACGGTGCTGGCCAACCACGCGCCGTTCCTGTCCACGCTGAAGCCTGGCATCCTTGAGGTGACCATGGCCGATGGTGGCACCGACCGCATTTTTGTGCGCGGTGGATTCGCCGACGCCAATCCTGGCAGTCTGACCTTGCTGGCTGAAGAAGCCCAGCGCGTTGAGGACATGGACATGGGCGCGCTGGATCAGTCGATCCAGGATGCCCGTGAAGACGTGACCGACGCAAAGGACGACGCGGCCAAGACGGCAGCTGAAACCAAGCTGGCACAGCTAGAAGAGGTCAAAGCCGCCCTTTAAGGCGACCCTGATTTCAAAGATCATAAAAAAGCCCGGCCACTGAGCCGGGCTTTTTGTTTTGAGGGTGGACGCCTAGAGCAAAGCTTGAGCCGCGATCATCAGCGCGCCACCAGCGATGACATAGCCCGCATCCACCAGCGTGGCACCGCCAGTTTTCTGGCTGAACCAATCCATGCCCGCGACAAACAGCGAAACCGCCAAGATGGCGGCAATGGCGACAAGCAAGGCACCCGTTGTTTCGGTCATTGCAACGAACAGCGCCAGAACGAAGGTCGCCAGGAACTGAATGATCATCGCAGTGACCGGTGGGAACGCTGGCCGATTGATGTTGTGGCTTCCAGTCGTCCACACCTTGCCGAACATCAACGGGCTGAACCAAGCCATACCCAAAGCGAAAGCCAGCACCGTACCGGCTGCAACCGCTGGCCAATTGAGAAGCGCGAAATCCATAAGCCCGCTCCTTAAGAATGCAGCGCGGCAAGCGCCTCAAGAATACCGGTCCAACCACCCCGATGGTTGTCACGGGCCTGCTCATCAGCAAACCGCACATGGGTCAGCGTCACATGCGTGCCGCCATCCTTCGGGGTAAAAATCAGCGTGACCGTGCTGTCATCGACCGAAAACGGGCTCTCCCAGGAAAAGGCAAGCCGCTCGTAAGGGGTGATTTCCTTGTACGTGCCTGCATGGGGGATGGCATCGTCGCCCGCTTGCATCACCAGGTCGAACCGTCCACCAACCTTGGGCTCATTGGACGCTTTAGGCACCGTCATGCCGGGCCCAGGTATCATGAACTGTTGAAGCATGGCCGGATCGAGCCACGCGTTGAAAACATCTTCCGGCGGCGCGCCAATCGTCCGCTCAACGGTCAGAGTCAGGTCAGTCATACTCAGGTCAGTCATGGTCACTCGCTCCCTTATCCTTGGGTCCCTGTGTCACCAGGGTTTCAAGAGCGTCCAACCGGATCTCCCAGATCGAACGCAGGGTTGCGAACCAATCATCCACCTCAGACAGCGGCGCCATATTCAGCTCGATCAAGTGCTCCCGCCAATCGGTACGGCGGGCTACCAGTCCGGCCCGCTCTAGCACCTTGATGTGCTTGGAAACGGAGTTGAGACTGAGATCGAACTGGCGATGAATATCCGTCACCCGCATCGGGCCGTTCTGCGCCAGAAGCGTCAGGATCGTCCGACGGGTTGGGTCACTCACCGCTTTAAAAACGTCGCTAAGAGCGTCCGATTGCGCTCGTTCAACCATTTGGATGAATAACCTTAAACCAAACCATCAGTCAACCATTAAGGTGAATGACTGTTGTTGGGCGATGTCTATCCCAGGAGCAGCACAGGCTATACCGCCTCTTCTTCCTCATCATCCTCGTCCCAGAAAAACCAGGCGACGGTCCATGTCGCAGCGAAGTAGATGCCAAACACCAACGGGCCGGAGAGCGAGTTGTAGGCAACCCAGGCATCGGTGGATGTGTTGCGCCAAACCAGCTCGTTGACGAGCGCAAGGCTTAACGCGATGCCCATCCAGGCAAAGTGCAAGATGCGCCATCCCCAATCGGTGATGATGAGTTTGTAGCCGAGCGAGCGTTGCAACAGGCTGGGACGGAAGAGTGAGCCGGCCGCCAGGATCAGAGCAAAAGCGATGCCGCCAATCGTCGGGCGTACTTTGATGAAGTTTTCATTGTCCTGCGAAAACCCAATGCCAAGCATTAAGACCGACAAGGCCACTGTCGCGATCGCCAGAAAAGGCAGCTGTCCGTCGATCCTATAGCGCAGAAACACGGCCAGGACGGCAGCGACAATCGCTGCAGCGGTTGCCGCGAACAGGCTCCACATGAAGTTGGCGAGGAGAAAAACAGCAGCCGGCAGAAACTCAAGCGCGAGGCGGCGGTCGATCATGAACGGGTCACTCCTGAAAGTGTTTAGACAACCCCAAGCGTGATCGCCGTCAGCGCCAGATAGCGGCTCACCTTGGAAATCGTAACGAGAATGAGAAAACTCCATAGCGGCTCGCGCATGACGCCGGCAATCACCGTCAGAGGGTCACCAATGACCGGGGTCCAAGCCAAAAGCAGCGACCATCGCCCCCAGCGATGATAGAAGGCCCGCGCCCGATCAAGCTGCTGATCATTTGCCGGGAACCAGCGTTTGTGGCGAAAGCTCTGGATACCGAGCCCCAGATAGTAGTTCACCACCGAGCCCAGCACATTACCAACGCTTGCCACGACCAGCATCCAAAGCACCGAATGTTCGCCAGCGGCCAGAAAGCCGATCAGCACCAGTTCCGATTGGGCGGGGAAAACAGTCGCGGCCAGAAAGGCCGAACCGAACATTAGGGCGTAGGCGGCAATGTCCAAGGCATGGTCCAAGGTGGTGAAACGGCGCCATCGGCAAACGGCGCCTGAGAAGGGCGCTATCTTTACACCCGACGCGAAGCCTTATAGCCAAAACCGGCAATGATTTTTCGGCGTTGAGCGCGGCAATCCGTTCCAGGGGGGCAACCGCGGCGCTTCCCGGAAAGTGTCGCTTCAGATTTCCGGGTCACCCAAACCGGAGAACTAACATGAAGACGATCATTGAGCCTTTCCGCATCAAATCCGTCGAACCCATCCGCCTGACGACCCGCGCCGAGCGCGAGGAGAAGCTGGCGAACGCCCACTACAATCTGTTCGCCTTGAACTCAGAAGATGTGCTGATCGATCTTTTGACCGACAGCGGCACCGGTGCGATGAGCGCCAAACAATGGGCAGCGGTGATGCAGGGCGATGAGAGCTATGCCGGCTCACCCTCTTTCGATCGCTTCAAGGCGGCCGTGCAAAACCTGATGCCGTTCAAGCACATCATTCCGACCCATCAGGGCCGTGCGGCAGAAGCCATTCTGATGGCCATCATCGGCGGGTCAGGGCGCAGCATCCCTTCCAACACCCATTTCGACACAACGCGCGGCAACATCGAAGCAAGCGGCGCAGAAGCGGTAGACCTCAACATTCCCGAGGGCCGCGACGCCGCCAATCTGCATCCTTTCAAAGGCAACATGGATTTGGAGGCGCTTGAACAGTTTCTGGTCCAGAAGGGCGATACGGTCCCTGCCGTGATGATCACCATCACCAACAATGCCGGCGGAGGCCAGCCTGTGAGCCTGGAAAACATCCGCGCCACGGCTGACCTCGCATGTCGTTTCGGCAAGCCGTTCATTATCGATGGCTGCCGGTTCGCGGAGAACGCCTGGTTCATCAAACAGCGCGAACCGGGCCAGTCTGATCAATCCATCAGCGACATTGTCCGCGACTGCTTTGCCTGCGCCGATGGCATGACCATGAGCGCCAAGAAGGATGCCTTCGGCAATATCGGCGGATGGTTGGCGCTCAACGACGATGATTGGGCCGAGCAGGCCCGGGTCAAACTCATTCAGACCGAGGGTTTCCCAACCTATGGCGGCCTTGCCGGTCGCGACCTTGATGCCCTGGCACAAGGGCTCACGGAGATCGTCGATGAGGCCTATCTGCAGTATCGCATCCGCACCAACGAATACATCATCGAACGGCTGGACGCGCTTGGCGTCCCGGTCGTCAAACCCGCCGGCGGCCACGCCGTCTTCATCGATGCCAAGCAATGGCTGCCCGATATGGACCCGCTCGCCTATCCGGCCCACTCCATCGCGTGCAAACTCTATGAAATCGCCGGCATCCGCTCCTGCGAAATCGGCAGCGTGATGTTTGGACGACAGACCGACGGCACGGAAAAACCAGCCGCCATGGAGCTCGTACGCCTGGCCTTTCCACGGCGCACCTACACCCAGTCCCATGCCGACTATGTCATCGAAGCCTTCGAACTACTGAAGGACGAGCTGGATCAGCTACGCGGCTTCACCGTCGCCTGGGAACCCAAGCAGATGCGCCACTTCACATGCCGCTTCACGCCAAAAGTGGTGTGAGTTACCGGCAACGAACGGGCGCTAGGCCAAAACGACAGTCTCATGCACATGAGTCTCATCCCTGCCGACCGACACAACAAAGTCGGCGACGTCGGCACGAGAAATCATGCCCAGATGCCAGGATTTGGGGTCGGAAAGCACCTTGTAGCGCTTGGAGAGCGATCCGTTGGTCAAGAGGCCCGGCTGAACCAGGGTCCACTCCAGATCACTCGCCTTGATCAGCTCTTCTTGGCGCCCTTTGTCCTCATAGATACGGCCAAGCACCAGTTTCTGGGCCAGCCGCGCCGGGGCGCTCATGCTCGCGCGGGTGTCGCCCGCGCCATAACCGGTGACTGTGATCAGCCGCTTGACGCCGGCGGCCTCCATGGCAGGCAACAATAGTTGCGTGGCCTCTGAAAACAGCGTTTCACGCTCCCAAAGCATGCCGGGGCGCTCTTTCACACCGAGTGCCTGCACGACGACCGAAACACCGGCCAGCGCTTTGGCGACATCGTCAGCATTGCGGGCATCCCCCACACACGGCTCCACACCAGCATCAAATCCCGCTTCCGCTGCGCTACGGCCAAAGGCTTTCACTGGCAGACCAGCCTCCGACAGCTGCCGGACGACCTCACGGCCAATGCCCGACGTGCCACCAATGACAAGCCAGGATTGAGAGGAAGGTGTATCCGTCGGCATGAGTCAGTACTCCCGTTCAAAAGCAACCGACCAATAAAGAAAGCCGGCAGCCACCCCAGGGAAGGTAGGCAGCCAGCTTGTCTTTTCATCCGCGCAAATTGACCCAGGTCGTCAATCGGCCGCCCGATCACTCGCCGATGGTGAAGCGGCAGAGGATGGTGTTGTCCTGCTCTAGATCCTGGCTCCAAATGAGTTCGGCACTGCGATCCCAGCGGATGCGGTCATACCCATCTTTAGGGCCAACTTC
The DNA here is from genome assembly GCA_038749715.1 of Pseudomonadota bacterium. Lineage (GTDB taxonomy): Bacteria > Pseudomonadota > Alphaproteobacteria > Rhizobiales > MH13 > MH13. The sequence goes on along the minus strand of JBCDHR010000010.1, from coordinate 101,450 downwards.
CTGCGCTGAATGAACAACCGCTTGAGGCCATCCACCGTCGTTGAAGTTGGCCGCAGTCCAGTTCTGCGGCGCGGCGCTCGCTTCAAACCCGCAGACACCTTGGCCGGCGACCGGGTTCCGCTCTCGCTCACAGGCGCGGTCAACCGGCGCGCGATGGACAACAAGGCACCGCGCCCCACCGTCGGTGGCACCCAGAAGTTGACCAGACGAGGCGTCGCGGATTTGGGCAATCAACCCGCCATCGCCCATCTGCTGGCGACGGGTACCGATATACTCCAGGCCGGTATCGTTCTCCCGAAAGTCCATGGCAACGATGGCGATCTGTGCCGGGAGCGAAACCTGGAAGGTGCGGGACTCAGCATTGAACGACCGTTCGGTGGTGATCGGCACGCTGTCCTCCATCACCTGCTCGCCATTGACATACATGGCGAACCAATTGTCGGCCCACACATCGGCGGTGACCGTGATCTCATTGGCCAAGACCGGTGAGGCAGCAAGCGTGCTCAAAACGAGAAGGGGCATTATCAGGGGGGAGCGCATAGCAGGAATCCTTGTGCTGATTGGCGTCGTTCATCGAGGCACAGCGACCTGAGATCAAAACCGGCTTGTCGCCTGTGGCCTGCGTCACACGTTGGCGAAATCAACCCATGGCTGCTGTGGCAAGTCCCGGCCTTTCAGCAATCGGCGTTTGGCCAAAATGCTTCTTGAACGCGCGGGCGAACCCCTCCGGCGAGCGGTAGCCATAGCGGCGCGCAACCGCGTCCACCCGGTCGCCCTTCATCACATCCTGACGCGCCAGCATCAGCCGCCAGCGCCGCAGATAAACAGCAGGCGGTTCACCGACGATGGATAGAAAAAGCTCAGCAAACCGGCTCAGCGAAAGCCCCGCAACATCGGCCAAGTCTTCGTTGCGCCAGGCGCGGCCCGGATGATTGTGGATGGCCACAATCGCCCGCCCAATCCGTCGGTCGTAAAGACCAGCCAGCAATCCAGGTTCGGTCGACCCCTTTTCGATCAGCCTGCGCAACATACGCACGATCAACACCTCACCGAGCCGGTTGATAACCGGCTCTGCCCCACACCGGTCCTGTTGCAACTCCGAATGCAGCACCGACACGAGCCCAGTGTTCTCCTGGCAGGCTCCGACATCGAAAACCACCTCATTGGGCAAAGCGGCCAAGAGTGGATTGGCATCACCGCCCCAATCGACACGCGCGGACAGAAGAACGTCTTGAACAGGCAGGCGAAATCCATAGCCCCTGGCGCGGAAGAACACTGTCTGGGGGCTGCCGCCATCACCGGCCGTCACGGCCAGGCTCGCTTTGTCCAACGGCGCGGACATGACGCGCAGGGGGAAACGTTCAAGCAGGTTGGTCAAGCGGTCAATATCAGCCATATCGGATGATCAGTCAGGTCTTTCGGTTTTTTCATACCTTATCATCGGGCAGTGTCGCCGCCAACTCACAAACCCAATAGGATACCGACCATGCTTATTCCTCGCGAAAAGACCCCAGACCTTTCCGTGCCGACACTCGATCATGGCGCCTTCGATCTTGCCAGCGATGGCGCCGGTCGCGGCACCGTCATCTGCTTTTATCGCGGCCTGCACTGCCCGATCTGCGCCACCTATCTCACCGAATTTCAAAAGCGCGTTGCCGATTTTGCCGAACGTAGGGTGGCCACAATCGCCATCAGTTCCGATGGCGAAGATCGCGCCCGCCAAATGGCTGAGAAGATCGGCGCTAACACGCTGCGCTTCGGCTACGATCTCTCACTCTCCAAAGCCCGTGAATGGGGCCTTTACATTTCCACCTCGCGCGGCAAGACCTCAATCGGCATTGAGGAGCCGGCGCTCTTCTCCGAGCCAGGACTGTTCATGGTGACCCCGGATCAGACGTTGTACTATGGGTCGGTTCAGACCATGCCATTCGTGCGCCCACACTTCTCAGAGCTTGTCGGCGCGCTCGATTTTGCCATCAAGAACAACTATCCCGCCCGCGGCGAGTATGTCGGCGCCGTCTGATTAGCGCCTACGACCGGGCGTTGGCTCTGACAAAGGCGAAAACAACGGCAAGTTCCGTCACGATCGCCACGCCGATGCCCGGTCCCACCAAACCACGCCAGAACTCGACCATGCCTATTGCGGCCAACCCACCCATCATGGCGACAACGCCCCAACCGATGGCCCGCCGGGTTGGCGACGGCGGATGATCGCGGGTGAGAAAAAGAACAACCGCGACACCGGCGAACAACATCGCGGCACGGCGACCGATTACCTCAGAAGCATCGCCTGGCGTCAGAGCAAACAGCCAGTGCACAAGGTCCGGCACGACAAGAAGACACAGGCACAATTGTGCGGCCAGTGTTCCCGTTAGCGTCGAGGCAAGGCGATAGGTCATTTTGGAGCGTCCAAGTTCGGCTTCATCATTCGCCCGGCGGGTCAGCCAGCCAACCGCCACAAGTGGACCGAACCTACAGATCAAGTTTGCGATAGTAGGTAACGTCAGGCGCGCCCTCCATAAAGGACATTAGCTGCGCCATCACGCCATTTTCCTCAATCGCCGCCAAATAGGCCTGATGGTGATCGCGTGATTGCCATGCTTCGTGCAGCAAGAAGGCCCGGCTTGGCTCGTCGAAAAACAGCTCGACGCTTTGCGCGCCGTCAAACCCGCGCACGCGCGACAGGTTGGCGTCAAGGAACTTACTAAGCCCGTCAAACTGTCCAGCACGAACCGTCATACGAAGCGTAACCCAAATGTCCATCTTTCTGCTCCTTTGGTTATGATCGGAGCGCAGGCTAGGGCGCTGGGGCCAAGCCCGATAGAAATCAAGGGTCAGAAATGGTGATTTTGGGTCACCGTCTTAGGCCAGTTGATGAGGCCCGAGATCGGGTTCTAGACGCGCCTGTTTGGGCGTCACACCAAACTGCTTCTTGAACGCCTTGATGAGATGCGAGGTGTCGGCATAGCCAACTTCGGACGCTATCGAAGCAATCGTCTCATCGGACGAGACAATTTGATCATAGGCTTTCCGCAAACGCGCCTCGCGCAACCAGGAACCGGGCGTGGTGCCATACTGGCGCTGAAAATCGCGCTTGAAGCTGGAAAGGGAACGGCCGGAAAGCTCTGCATAATCAGCGACCGTCAGATTGGTCTGATGGTGTTGACGCATAACCTGCTTGATGTTGCGCCGGGTGCAGGTCGTCGCATCGGCCGTCAAAAAGCTTCTCAGCCGAACCGCATCGCCAACGGTCGCCAGAAGCAGCAAAAGCTCTCGCAGCTTCAGCGCCAGCAGATCGCGGCTTGCGACCCCGTCCGAATGGATAGTCCGCAGCGCATCCATGAAGTGAACCACCGGGACGGACCCTTGGATTACGAAAGGCCGGTGGGTTGAGGCTCCGTGAACGCCTGACTGCGGAATGCTCGGCAGAAAGTCAGCAATCGTCCGGTCGTCGAAAAAGAACAGGAAAGCCTCAAGCGGCCCAGCCGCGTTGACGAAATCCGAGACCATGTAGAGCGCTCGCGGCATGAACAGCATGTCACCTGCTCGCACCACAAACGCTTCGCCATCCGGTCCATAAAAGTGCTCGCAGCCGGCCTGAACGTAGGCAAGACAAGGCCGGTTGGTGAAGAACTCGATATCGCGCATGTCACGCGCGATACTCTTATGGAAGATCGCTGCCCCGCCATGCGCCATCAACGCCGCTGCATCAGCCATACCGTGCAGCGATTCGGGGATAAGCAGAACATGCTCGCGACAATGATCCGGGATTGTTGGCTTGGGTGTGAGCATGGGCGGAAAAGAACTGGCAAATAACGGTTGGGCCGAACCATACAACTGGTGGAGTAGCTCGCCAGTGCGCTGTTCGCCGCATATCCGCAGCGGCAAAAGTTCCCGAGAATTAACATGACGTTAACGTAACATGGTGCGGCAATAAAACCATATCGGTTTCGACCTTGGTCGGCTCGACCGATTCGAGGTAGAACGCTAAAACATGACTATGTTGCGCTGGGCCATCGGGGGCCGAAGGGCGCACGCGAAATCATCAGGTTTAAAGACACGCGCCATGGCAAACACGGATCTGCGGAGCAACCGGCCGCTATCTCCACACCTGCAAGTCTACCGTCCGCTTTTCACCATGATGATGTCGATCCTGCATCGCATCACCGGGGTGGCACTTTATGGCGGCACAGTTCTGGTTGTTATCTGGCTCTTGGCAGCTGCTTCCAGCCCCGAAGCCTTTGACTGGGTGACGGACATTTATGGCTCCATTCTGGGCCGCTTGGTGTTGTTCGGTTTCACCTGGTCGCTGATGCACCACATGCTCGGCGGCCTGCGCCACTTCATCTGGGATTTCGGTTACGGCCTGGATGCGCGCGGTCGCAACTGGCTGGCACGCGCAACGCTTGCCGGGTCGCTCTCCCTCACCTTGATCCTTTGGATCATCGGTTACGCGGTTCGATAGGAGAGCACTATGGCAGATATGCGCACCCCCCTCTCCCGTGTTCGCGGCCTTGGCTCGGCCAAGGAAGGCACCGACCATTTCTGGCGTCAGCGCGTCACGGCCGTGGCCAATGTGCCGCTGCTCATCTTTTTCGTCGTGATGGTCATCGGCTTGCAAGGTGCAACGCACACCGAGTTCGTCGCCATCATGGGGTCGCCCATTGTCGCAATCCTCATGCTTCTGGTCATCCTATCGGCCACCATCCATATGCGCCTGGGTATGCAGATCGTCATTGAGGATTACATCCACAGTGAAGGGCTCAAGATCCTCTGCCTGCTGGGCAACACCTTTTTCACCATTGTCATTGCGGCCGCATCCATCTTTGCGGTCCTTAAAATGAGCTTCGGAGGCTAACCCCCATGGCATCGAACGGAGCAACCAACGGTTCAGCCGCTCCTGCAACCAACGGCCCAAGCCTGGTCGGGGGTGCCTATCCCATCATCGACCACACCTTTGATGTTGTGGTGGTTGGCGCCGGCGGTGCCGGCCTTCGCGCTGTCGTTGGCGCATCCCAGGCCGGCCTGAAAGTCGCCTGCATCTCCAAGGTCTTCCCCACCCGCTCCCACACGGTGGCGGCGCAGGGTGGCATCTCAGCATCGCTGGGCAATATGGGCCCGGACGACTGGCGCTGGCACATGTATGACACTGTGAAGGGGTCAGACTGGCTCGGCGACCAGGATGCCATCGAGTATCTGTGCAAGAACGCGCCGGAAGCCGTTTACGAGCTAGAACATTGGGGCGTGCCCTTCTCGCGCACCGAGGACGGCAAGATTTATCAGCGCCCCTTTGGCGGCATGACGACCAAGTTCGGCGAAGGCCCAGCAGCCCAGCGCACCTGCGCCGCCGCCGACCGGACCGGCCATGCCATTCTGCACACGCTTTACGGTCAGGCGCTGCGCAACTCGACAGAATTCTTCATCGAGTATTTCGCCATCGACCTCATTATGGATGAAGGCGCCTGCCGCGGCGTCGTCGCCATGTGCATGGAAGATGGCTCGATCCATCGCTTCCGTGCTCACAAAACGGTGCTTGCCACCGGCGGCTATGGCCGTGCCTACTTCTCAGCGACCTCCGCCCATACCTGCACCGGCGACGGCAACGCCATGGTGCTGCGCGCCGGCCTTCCCTTACAGGATATGGAGTTCGTCCAGTTCCACCCGACCGGCATTTACGGCGCCGGCTGCCTCATTACCGAGGGCGCCCGGGGCGAAGGCGGCTATCTTGTCAATTCCGAAGGCGAGCGCTTCATGGAGCGCTATGCGCCGTCGGCCAAGGATCTTGCCTCGCGCGACGTTGTCTCACGGTCCATGACCATGGAAATCCGAGAGGGTCGTGGTGTCGGCAAGAACGGCGACCACATCTTCCTGCATCTGGACCATCTCGATCCGGAGCTTCTGCATGAGCGCCTGCCGGGCATCTCAGAATCAGCCCGTATCTTCGCCGGCGTTGATGTCACCAAAGAACCAATCCCGGTGCTGCCGACGGTTCACTACAATATGGGCGGCATTCCCACCAACTATCATGGCGAGGTGCTGACCAAGGTCGATGGCGATCCGGACAGCACCGTTCCTGGCCTCATGGCCATTGGCGAAGCGGCCTGCGTCTCCGTTCATGGCGCGAACCGTCTCGGCTCCAACTCCTTGATCGATCTGGTGGTCTTTGGCCGCGCGGCAGGGGCTCGCTGCGCCGAGACGCTGGACGCTGGCGAGAAGCATCCTGAGTTGCGATCTGACAGCGCGGAGCTTTCGCTCACGCGCCTTGATAACGCCCGCTATGCCGATGGTGCGCGCTCAACCGCTGATCTGCGCTTGGAGATGCAGCGCGTGATGCAGAACAATTGCGCAGTCTTCCGCACCGGCGATGTGCTGGAAGAAGGCGCCAAGCTCATCAACGAGACCTGGACAGCATCCGACGACATTAAGGTCACCGATCGCTCGCTGATCTGGAACACCGATCTCATCGAGACACTGGAGTATGAGAACCTCATCGCCCAGGCCGTGGTGACCGTGGAATCGGCGGTAAACCGAAAAGAGTCACGCGGCGCCCATGCCCGCGAGGACTTCTCCGAGCGCGACGACCAGAACTGGATGAAGCACACGCTCGCCTTCGTCGATGTGGAAGAGAAGAAGGTCACGCTCGATGATCGGCCGGTGCACACCTACACCATGTCGAACGAGATCGCGTACATCGAGCCCAAGGCACGCGTCTACTGATGCGCCTAGCCCACGCCCTCCTCTTGGCCGCTCTCGCCACCCCGGCCTTCGCACAGTCCAGCGTTGGACCGATGTCGGGTGAGATCACGGCCGCCTGCATGCAGGCGATGGAAGAGAGCGAGACGGTATGCGCCTGCGTGGAAGACGACGCGCTCTCCACGCTGACCGCCGATCAGCAGACCTTTCTCCTGGCCCTTTTGACCGAGGACGAAGCCTTGGTGCGCACCCTCGATGGCTTCACCGAGGCCGATGCACAAATGGTCCAGAACCAGATGATCAACGCCGCGCTGCAATGCGCCGGATGACTTAGAGCACGGGACGAGACCGACCTATGGTTCAACTGACGCTTCCGAAAAACTCCACCATGTCGGACGGCAAAACCTGGCCGAAGCCGGAGGGTGCGACCAATGTGCGCGAGTTCCGCATCTACCGCTGGAGCCCGGACGACGACGCCAACCCCACCGTCGACACCTATTATGTCGACATGGACGATTGCGGGCCGATGGTTCTGGATGCGCTCATCTGGATCAAAAACTACATCGATCCCACGCTCACCTTCCGCCGCTCCTGCCGTGAGGGCATTTGCGGCTCCTGCGCGATGAACATTGACGGCACCAACACGCTGGCCTGCACCAAGGGTATGGACGAGGTGACGGGCGCGGTGAAAATCTACCCGCTGCCGCACATGCAGGTGGTGAAGGATTTGGTGCCGGACCTTTCCAACTTCTACGCCCAGCATGCCAGCATCGAACCCTGGCTACAGACAGCAACGCCGCAGCCCCAGGGCGAGTGGAAGCAGAGCCATGAGGACCGCGCCAAGCTGGACGGGCTTTACGAGTGTATTCTGTGTGCCTGCTGTTCGACGAGCTGCCCGAGCTATTGGTGGAATGGAGACCGCTATCTTGGCCCGGCCATCCTATTGCAGGCTTATCGCTGGCTGATCGACAGTCGCGATGAGGAAACCGGCCACCGGCTCGACAATCTAGAAGACCCCTTCCGCCTCTATCGCTGCCACACGATCCTTAACTGCGCCCAGGCCTGCCCCAAGGGCCTGAACCCTGCGAAGGCGATTGCGGAAATCAAGAAGATGATGGTGGAACGGCGGGTTTAGCGCATCGGCGAGTGCACGCTTGATCTGCCCTGCTGTTACGTTACCGCGCCATCAAATACTCAGCCACGGCCCGGTGGGCCGGCAGGAACGTTGGGTCGATGCGGCTGTTGAAGGCGATGGGGAACGAGGCGAAGCGCACAATCACCATCTCTGCCGTCGGATCGATGTAGATCGTTTGCCCATGCACGCCGCGCGCGGCAAAGGCGCCATGGTCATCGTGGAACACCCACCACTGGCCGCGATAGCTGCCACCGGCCAGGTCTTGGTACCCGGCTGCCGCAAACTCTTCTCGGCCGCCGCCGTTGCGAATGCTCTCAACGGCCGCTTCCGGAATGATCTGTTCGCCGCGTTCCGGTCGCTGTAATACTCCTTGAACTCGATAACGGTCGTCATGTCCATGACATGCCGCATAGTGGCCGAGCCGAACGCGCTCACCTCAAGCTCGGGGGTGATGTCCTGAACAAGCGCTGTCTCATCTAGCGCGCCTTCGGCGACCAGCATCTCCGCCAGCGGCGCCATGCTCGCCATCGGCCTTGCAACCGCTCAAACGCTCGGCTTCGTTGCCGTTGCTATCCTTCTAGGCGTGGTCGCCTTTGGCCGCATTGTCGGGATTGTTGCCGACGGCTTCGACAAAGCGGTGGTTCCGCCGCTGGTCGTCGAACTGGTTATCATCGCGGTTTTGGCCACGGCCTATCTTCAGCTAACGGCGTAAACCTATCCCGAAGCACGGCCATAAAAAGGAGGTGGTGACCATCGGTCTCCACCCCTTTTTTGCACTTTATCCGGTGCCTTCCGACACTCCCTTCGTCACCGCCAGACACCTCAGCAAACAAGCTACAAAAAACTCCCAAGATCAAATCATCTTGCATTATATTCGCATGTGTATTAATCGTATACGAATAGATAACTGACGTGCAATTCCACTTGAGATCGCGGATGGAACCGCGGCACTAGCAAGGCACGGACACGGGTAACGCAACCGCAGCCTCATCAGGTGGTGAATGACGCCATCGATGGGGCGCAATCAGGGTTATCGCAAGCGCTACAGGCGCACCAAGGGGAGGACTTTAGAATGCTGCACGAGAGGTTTTTCATCGGCAATGAGTGGCGGCAACCAGCCACCGACGCCCAGTTTACGATCAAGAATGCATCGACAGGCGAAGCCATTGGCACAACGCCCGAAGCCGGCAAAGCCGACATCGACGCCGCCGTCGTAGCCGCTCGCACGGCTTTTGACAGCGGCATCTGGTCGGGCATGGCCCCGTCCGAGCGCGCAACCATCATGCGCCGCTTTGCCGAAGAGCTGCGCGCCCGCTCAGCCCAAACCGCCAAAGCCGTCAGTACTCAAAACGGCATGCCAATTTCGATTTCCGGAGCGTTTGAAGGCGATGTCGCGCCGAGCCTGCTCGATTATTATGCCGACATGGCTGACGACATCGTTCTGGAGGACACGCGTCCCTCGCAGTTCGGCAAGGAAACGTATGTGCAGCGCCTGCCCGTCGGTGTCGTTGCTGCGATCATTCCCTGGAATTTTCCGGTCAACCTATCGCTGGTGAAGCTCGGTCCCGCCATGGCAGCCGGCTGTACGATGGTGATCAAACCGTCGCCGGGGACAGTACTCGACAGCTATGTCATGGCGGAAGCGGCGCTAGCGGCCGGTGTACCGCCCGGCGTTTTGAATTGGGTCCCGGCGGACCGCGAGGTCGGCGCTTATCTGATTGAGCATCCAGGTGTGGACAAAGTCGCTTTCACCGGGTCAACAGAGGCCGGCCGAAAGATCGCCGCGCGCTGCGGTGAGCTGCTGCGACCGGTCACGCTGGAACTTGGCGGGAAATCGGCTGCGATCGTTCTTGACGATGCCGATATGGAGACCTTCACCCAGGGCATCCCGACCGCCTGCCTGCTGAACAATGGCCAGACCTGCTATCTCGGCACGCGCATCCTGGCGCCGCGTAGCCGCTACGGCGAGGTGGTCGACGCGGTTGTCAACTTCGTCAGCGGTCTCAAAGTCGGCGATGCGATGGACCCGGAGACTCAGATTGGGCCGGTCGCCTCCGAAGAGCATCGCGAGCGCGTGGAACGCTACATCGCCATCGGCAAGGACGAAGCCCGTCTGGTCGCCGGCGGCCGGCGGCCCGATACATCGCAAGGCGGCTGGTTCGTCGAGCCGACGGTGTTTGCGGATGTCGACAACCACGCGACCATCGCGCGCGATGAGATCTTCGGACCTGTTCTTTCGATCATCCCGTACGACGCCGAAGAAGACGCTATCGAGATGGCCAATGACAGCGAGTTCGGTCTTGGTGGCTCGGTTTGGAGCGCAGATAATGACCATGCGCTTGATGTGGCGCAGCGGGTCAAGACTGGGTCCATCGGCCTAAACGGTTATGTGATTTCGATCGGTTCGCCCTTCGGTGGCATCAAGTCCAGCGGCATCGGGCGCGAGTTCGGGCCCGAGGCGCTGCTCAGCTACCAGCAGTACAAATCGATCTACGCGATGACGTAGCCAAAGGCTTCCCCGCTTTCACCCCCGAGTGTCATGAATCTGGAGCGTCGGCTGAAGCCGCGCTTCCAGATAGGTCGAGACCAAATCGCCCTTTGACGGGAAACGATAGTGGACGGTTTTCTTAGTAACGCCAGCGCGCTAAGCGACGTTCTCCACGCTGGCATCGCCGATGCTGCCTTCAAAAAACAGGGCATCAGCCGTTCGGATAGTCTTCTCTCTTGTCGTCATGGCGCCAAACTGTTCATGGCAGCGCGACCTGGCAAACCGGCAAAGGGCACAGACCAACAGCCGCACCCCATGCCCCCCAGCACCTCGTGCAGATGCAAGACTGGTCTTGCGTTTACCGCAGTTTGCGCTAACAGAAGCCATTGGTGACATCATTGGGCGCGAAGACGCGCCTTGTATGCTCCTGTCACCTCCCCCCGAAGCATGCCGACGACCTGCATGCGAGCACCAGCCGTAGCCGATCATGCTGCTGTGGCGTTTCTCGTGCTCACCAACGCGAAGAAGCCCGGTGCTCCCAGCGCTGCCCGCCTGCCTCAGGCGCGCCGGCGCCAAGCCTTTTTGAAAGACAGACCTTGACCCAATTTTCGGATCTCGGCCTCGCCGAGCCCATCCTTCATGCCGTCGCGCGCGAAGGTTACACCCAAGCCACGCCCGTACAGGGCCAAGTTATCCCAGTTATGCGCGATGGCCGCGACGTTCTGGGAATCGCGCAAACTGGAACCGGTAAAACCGCCGCGTTCGTCCTGCCGCTCCTGAACGCCTTGGCCCAGGAGAAGGGCGATTCGCACAAAGCGCCCGTGCCCCGCAAGCCCAAGACGGCCAAGGCGCTCATCTTGGTGCCAACGCGCGAGCTTGCACAGCAGATCGCCATTGCAGTGAAAACCTATGGCCGCAACCTCAAACCGGTTGTCGCTATCATTGTCGGCGGCGCCAGTGCTTCCGTGCAGGCCAAAACGATGGCCGCTGGCGTTGATATTCTTGTCGCCACACCCGGCCGGCTGGAAGATCACATCCGCTCTGGCAATGTGCGTCTGCACGCGACCGATCAGATCGTTCTGGATGAAGCCGACCAGATGCTCGACATGGGGTTCATCCCTGCGGTGCGCCGAATTGTCGATGCGGTTTCAAACACGCGGCAGACGGTGCTTTTATCAGCCACCATGCCCAAGCCGCTGGAACTGTTAGCGCGCGATCTTCAGAATCAGCCCGAGCGCATTTCCCTCGCGCCGCAGTCCAAGCCCATTGATCGCATCAAGCAGTCCCTGCTGCATGTTCCAGCACCGAAAAAGCGTGAGGTTCTGCTTGATCTTCTGGCACCGCGCGAGGTTGAGCGAGCCATCGTTTTCACGCGCACCAAACATGGCGCTGACAAGCTCGCAAAGTTCCTCAAATCCTATGGCCTGATGAGCGCGGTCATCCATGGCAACCGCAGCCAACGGCAACGCGAGCAGGCGCTCCAAAGTTTCCGGAAGGGCAATGTGAAAGTGCTCATCGCCACCGACATTGCCGCCCGCGGCATCGATATCGATGGCGTAAGTCACGTGGTGAACTACGAACTGCCCAACGTTCCCGAAGCGTATGTCCACCGCATCGGTCGCACCGCTCGCGCGGGCGCCACCGGCCAGGCCATTTCGCTGGTCGATTCTGCCGAGCGCAAGCTGCTGCGTGATATCGAACGGATCATCAAGCAAGCGATCCCTGAGCATGGCACGGTCGAACCAACTGAACGCGTGAAGGTTGAGGTATCGACCTCACCAACACCGGCGGCAAAGGCCGATCGGAAGAAGAATCGCCATCGCGACCGACCAGATCCGAAGAGCAAGGGTAAGCGGCGTGTGCCCACCGATCCTGATCGTGCCGAACAACACGCGGCCAAGTCGCCAAGCAAGAAACGCAAACCGGCTGAAGAGACGGGCTTCGATCCGCTGAACCCATCAGACGTTGCTGCACAGGGCAAAAAGCCCAACCGCAAAGCCCGCAGGAACGCCAAGAACGACGCAGATCAGCCTTCTGCCCATCGCTCTGAAGGAAGGCGATCGGGCAACGGCGCACGCGGCGCCGTGCAATGGTTCAACAACCGCAAAGGGTATGGGTTCCTATCTCAGGACAATGGCGGCCCGGATGTGTTTGTTCACATCAGCTCCTTTGAGAAGGCCGGCCTGAAAGCCGTCAATGAAGGACAGGCCTTCCACTATGATCTGGTGGAAGAAAAACGCGGCAAACTATCAGCGGTGAATTTGAAAGCCGCCTGACAAACAAAAAAGGCGGCCCGGAGGCCGCCTTTTTCATAATTGATCGCGTTGGCTCGGTGCGCGCTAGGCAGCAGCAACGTCCGCAAGGAACCCATCAATGCCACCTTGCAGCTGATCGGCTTCGCGGCGCAGATCAGCCACCGCCGCCAGCACCGTCTCAGCCGACTGGCTGGTCTGCCCGGCCGACTGTTCCACATGGCTGACATTGTCAGCCACCTGGCCAGTGCCGGTCGCAGCGTCGGAGACGTTGCGGCTGATCTCGGAGGTCGCAGAGCCCTGCTGCTCCACGGCCACTGCGATCGCAGATGTGGTGCGGTTCACCTCTTCCATCGTGTCGCCAATGCCGCGGATCGCTTCCACTGCCTCGTCGGTCGAGGTCTGGATTTCCTTGATCTGCGTGCTGATCTCATCGGTCGCCTTGGCTGTCTGAGAGGCAAGCGATTTCACCTCCGAGGCCACGACCGCGAAACCCTTGCCAGCTTCACCGGCGCGTGCCGCTTCGATGGTGGCGTTGAGGGCAAGAAGGTTGGTTTGCTCGGCAATATCGGAGATGAGCCCGACCACATTGCCGATCTTCTGCGCCGCTTCCGACAGACTCTCCACCTTGCCGTTCGTGGCCCGCACACTTTCCGTCGCGCGGTCAACAATGGCGTTGGTGTCGCCAACCTGGCGAGAAATCTCGCCGATAGACGCCGATAGCTCCTCGGCCGCCGACGCCACCGTTTGCACATTGGTGGAAGCCTCCTGCGAGGCGGAGTTGGCCGCACCAGCCCGCTCGGACGTATCGAGCGCCACGGTGCTGAGCGACTGAGCGGTCTGCTCCATCTGGCCGGTGTTGTTGCCAATGGCATCAAGCGCGTGCTGGGCGGTGTCACGGAAGCCGCCGATCAACTCGTCGATCTTGGCCTGCCGCTCCATGGTTGCTGCCTGCCCGGTCTTGGATTCGGCCTCAAGACGCTGGCGCTCTTTGGCATTCTCGCGCAGCACGACAACAGCGCGAGCAAGTGAGCCAAGCTCATCGCCGCGCTTCTCATAAGGCACATCGGTGGAGCAATCGCCGTCGGCGATTGACTGCACAGACTGGGTGATCATCGGGATTGGCCGCGTCATACGGCGCACGAAGAAGGTCGCCGCTACGCTCGCCAAGAGAACGACCACCAGGCCGGCAAGTCCAAGACGCATCACCATCTCATTCAGACGGCTGGTAATGGCGCTCTTCTCGACACCGACATAAAGGATCCCCACCACATCGTTGGAGGGTCCAAAGATCGGCTTGTAAACAGTAAAATAGGGCAGACCCAAAATCACCGCTTCACCGAAATAAGTCTCGCCACCTGCTACAATCGGAAACACCGAACCGCCCGTGCCAAGCGGCGTGCCCACCGCGCGGCTTCCATCAGGCTTGATGATGTTGGTGGTACGCCGCCAGAAGTCGCCGGTCTCAGCATCGAAGGCAAACAGCGTCGCCGTCTCTCCGGTAATATCACCAATCGCGTCGATGATACCGTGGCTCTCGAACGTCTCCGGGATGGGCGTATCCATACGAACTTCGGTCAGGTCGCCACCGCTCGACCAACGTGCCGAAAAGCCAGGTAGGTCACGCGCCATGATGGCAGCGGCCGTTTCCAGGCTGGTGTTTTGCAAAAGTTGAGCATCAGCACGAATGTTCTGGCTCACCGTGTAAACTGTAACAGCGAAAACGCCGGCACAGGCAAACACAAGGAAGCCCAGCAGCGTCAGAACCATGCGTGCGGTGATGGTAAGACGAGACAGAATGCCTCTCGTCGGCGCGGTGATCGCGTCAACCATAATTGTTTCCCTCCAGTAAGGAGCCGGAACCGGCTCACACCGCCCCCTCTTCCCACGAGGTGCGATGCCCCTTTAGGAGGCCGGGAAATCACAAATAAATGCTTAAAGGTTGTGCAGCCTTCCAGCCGCTCGCTTGGTGAGGAGTGCCCAAATAGGTCGATTACGAGCGATACGTAGAGTCACCAAGCCGGCAAAACATGGCCTCGGAGACTACAAAAAAGCGCCCGACACACTCCTTTTTGTCTTCCCATGTGCGCCACAATCAGCCTTTAGCGACGCTGCGGGGCTCAAACAGGCGCGCCTGCCGTGCCGCGTGAAGGCGACAGAATTCATGAACACGACAATGGTCGAGGCAACCGGGCGCTTCTTGCATTCGCCGGGGCTCAAATTCTTCCTTCTCGGGCTTTTGTGCCTGGTGCTCCTCATCCCCGCCTCGCTTGTCTGGCTCCTTGTTTCCGAACGTCAGGACCGCGCGCGAGACGTAGCACGCGAGGTCGCACAAAGCTGGGGTGGCAGCCAACGCATTGTCGGCCCCTTCATCATCGTCCCCTATGAGCTTCAGGTCACTGAGATCAGTGACGGCGAACAGGTTTCAACCACCGTCCGGCGCGAGGCGGTGTTCCTACCCGACAGCCTCACCGTTGATATGCGAGCGGCGACCGAAGTGCGTTCACGTGGCATTTTCGATGTCACGGTGTTCACCACCGACATGACCCTTGCCGGACGGTTCAACGCGCCTTCTCAACGCTCCATCACCGACGAACAGGCAAGGTTTTTATGGTCACAAGCGCGGTTTGCGGTCGGCCTGTCATCGGTACGGGCGATCCGCAATGCCGTTGCGCTCAATTGGGGCGATGAAAACATCCCCTTTGAGCCGAGCCTTGGCAGCGCAATAAGCGCGCCTGGCGTCTTTACAGATAGCCGCCCGCACGGCGGGTCGCAGCCTCGTGTCACCATGGATGGTATTCACGTGCCCAACCTCTTCAACCATGGACCGCAAAGCGTTGAGTTTTCCGTCAACCTCATCCTCAACGGCTCAGAATCCATCTTTCTGGCACCAGCCGGGCGCGACACCCGCGCCGTCATGGACAGCAACTGGCCGCACCCGTCCTTCACTGGCGGTGCCTTGCCCGAACGGTCCCTCATCAATGATGATGGCTTTGGCGCCGAATGGTCGATCCCGCACCTTGCGCGGGCTGTGCCGCTCGCCTTTGACCTGGCGGGCAATGATTATCTCGGCCGTCTCGCCCAAGATGCCTTTGGCGTGCGCTTCTTCCAACCGGTCGACTACTACGCGCTTGTTGATCGGGCGTTGAAGTACGCTGTTCTCTTCATCGGGGTGGTCTTCCTTGCTGTTTTCGTCATCGAACTGCGAGCCGGCAAGCATGTGCATGTCGTGCAATATGTCTTCGTCGGCCTGGCACTCATTCTGTTCTATGTGCTGCTTCTAAGCCTTGCGGAGCATTTTGGCTTCCTCACTGCCTATCTTGCGGGCGGCGGCGCGACGGCGGCATTGATTGGCAGCTACTGCGCCCGCTCCATGCAAAGCGCCTGGCTCGGCGCGTTGGTCCTAGCAATCGTCGGCGCGGTTTTCGGTGTGCTCTACACCTTCCTGCGGCTTGAGGATTACGCCCTGTTGGCCGGCTCCATCTTTGCCTTCATCGTGTTGGCGGTTGCCATGTTCCTGACCCAAAAGATCGATTGGTCGGGCCGGGCCTATCGACGCCGCGCGCCATCTGACGAAGCAATGACGCAGGCGTGATACGCTGCGAGTGGCATCGCGAGGGTTGGCTACCATATGCTGGGCACTGATCCTTCCTGGAGGTGCATCATGACCCATCGTTGGAACCTTGCCCTGGCCGCAACAGTCGGCGTCGCTGCGCTGGCGATCGCTGGCCTCAATTTGGCACCGAGTGCAAACAGTCAAACGGCCGAACCGGCCCCCATGACGGCGGACGTCCCCGACGGGGCAGAGGTCGCGATCTTTGCCGGCGGCTGCTTCTGGTGCGTCGAAAAAGACTTCGACCATGTGACGGGCGTGCTGCGCACCACATCAGGCTACATTGGTGGCCAGTTTCCCAATCCGACCTATCAGAACCACGGCGCCAATGGCGATCTGGAAGCCGTGGAAGTTGTTTATGATCCGGACACCGTGACCTACAGCGAGTTGGCCCATACCTTCTTCCGCACCGTCGACCCGCTCGATGATGGCGGCCAGTTCTGCGACCGCGGCAACTCCTACCGCACGGCCATCTTCGTGCTCGACGCGGACCAGCGAGCCCTTGCTGAAACCGCTGCGGCCAATGCCTCCAGCACCTTGGGGCGCGATGTGGCAACGCGGATCATCGACGCGCCAACTTTCTGGCCGGCTGAAGAGTACCATCAGGACTATTATCAGAAGAACCCGCTGCGCTATCAGTTCTACCGCACCTCTTGCGGGCGCAACCGCACTGTGGAGCGCGTCTGGGGTGAGGAGGCCTATGCCGGCGTCGACAACTAAGGCAGCGCACGATCAAAGCGCGGCTCGCTTGCGCCCGGCAGCACACCGTGACACGCTGTGGCATGAGCGAGCAGGCGTCCAAATCCGGAAAACCTATCCGTCTCGTCAGCGCGACCGAGGGCACTGAAACGGTCGTACCGGCCAATCAGGTTTGTGTGAGTGTCGGGGCCGATGGCGTGGTGGCAATTGCGATTCCCGACGGCGATGTTCCCCTTCATCCGCGTGCTGTAGCCCTGGTAGCAGCCGCCATGCAGTTGGAAGACGATGATACCGTAGCGTCACTCGTTGGAACCTTGCAGGACTAGGCCAAAACGGGTAAGCAGAAACCGTTATGGGCACGTCATACTTTCGTTGAGTTTGCTCCTTATTCCCCCCGCCAATTCTTGGGATCACTCCCAGTTGTGATTCGCCGCATCAGCGGCGTGCGGCACAAAAAATCAAAGGCGGATCATGTTTGATCGCGGAATTCTCTTTGTGGGATCCGGCGGCGTTGGCGTCGGATTGCTCGCCGAAGCTTTGGCACTGGACGCAATTAAGCGGCTCCCGGAGCCCATGCCCGTGCGCGTTTACTCAGCAACGTTGAATGAGTCGGCAGAAGCCGACCCTGTGTTGTTGCGGGCCATGCGGCGCTTGAATCTGGATACCAGCGCGTCGGCTCTCAAGCCGCTTGCCCTTTATGGCTTTGCGGGAGCACCGCGTATCGACCACGTCATAGCACTCGGCACCGCTCTGCCGCCGGCACAGAAATTGGCTCTGGGTGATGGTGTGGATTTCCGCCAATGGTCCTTCAACGAACTCAAAGCGGTCGAGAAAGCGCCTGGAGAAACCGAAGGCGATCGGGCACCGGGCAGTCGTTATCTTGGCTATGTGAGCCTTGCTGAATCCCTGCGTCAGCCGATCCGAACGTTGATGCAGGACGTCACCCGGCTTGATGGGATTGACGAGCATTCACTGGCGGAAACGGGCTGAAGCCAACCGGGCCATGTAGAAGGCCCGGAACCGGTGTTGGTAACAACCGACCGAGCAAAACGCACCACAAGACGAGTTGTGCCGTTAACCTTCTGTTGGCTATAACGGACGCAGTGTTAGGCCCTTGCGGGCCGAGATGCCCCGAATGTTGCTGGGGCAAGTTGAAGTGGAACGGACGTCACCAATGTCGTTTAGTCGCGTACCGCGCATGGCCGCCCTTCCTGTTTTTGCCGTTGCCGGCCTTGCCCTTTCGGGCTGCATGAGCAGCGGCCCGCAGCTTCGTCCACTGACACCGGTTCCAACCACCGCCGTATCTTCGACTGCGCTACCTCAGCCCATCACGCTGGCCGAAGAAACACCAATCGAAAGCCAAAGCCTGGACGATGTGGCAACGCTCGAAGACCCCAACGCCCTAACACTTGGCGATCCCGCAACAGGGGAAACAGCGCCCCTCGGTGACACCGCAGCCATCGACGGCACAGCATCGACCGCCCCTGGCGCGGCGATCAACGAAAACGACATGGTTGGCGTCTGGTCGGCCATCACGCCGGCCGCCAACTGCTCGGTGAACCTCTCACTGACCACTTGGCAAGGTGGCTTCCGTGGCTCGACGCGCAATTGCGGCGATGTTCAGTTGGCCACCCTGTCGGCCTGGAGCGTAGAAGGCCAACAGGTGACCCTGGTCGGGACAGACGGCACGCCGCTTGCCAGATTGTTCCGCACCGGCCCAACCCGCTATGCCGGGCAATTGGAAACCGGCGAGGCCCTCACCTTCTTCCGGTAAACGTCGGAAGGTCAGGGGTCAGCGATATGGCGTCTTCTGCAAACCTCTCAGACGACAGATCCCAATCCCCGCTGCTGCCCGCGCACCTGCGTGTCTCGGAGCGCTATGGGGCAATGATCGCAGCTGAAGAATTGGATGATGATCGCGTCCAACGCGCCGCAGCCGATGCCCTTGACCGATTGAACGCCGAACTTGCCGAGATGCGGCTCGCCCGCAAATCGAGTGCACTTGGTTGGCTTTTCGCCAAGCGCAAAGCACAGGCGCCGGTCCGCCGTGGTCTTTACCTGTGGGGCGGTGTCGGTCGCGGCAAGACGATGCTGATGGACCTTTTCTTTGAGGTCGCCGCCATCAAGCGCAAACGCCGTGCGCACTTTCATGCCTTCATGGCCGATGTTCATGAGCGCATTCATGCCCATCGTCAGGCGCTCAAAGAGGGCAAGGTCAAACAAGACGATCCCCTACCGCCGGTAGCCGCGGCGATTGCCAGCGAGTCGATGCTGATCTGTTTCGATGAGTTCCACGTCGTCGACATCGCAGATGCCATGATCCTGGGGCGCCTGTTCACCCAGCTCTTCCAACATGGCGTAGTGCTGGTCGCGACCTCCAACGTCATGCCGTCCAACCTCTATCAGGATGGGCTGAACCGTGCCCTTTTTATGCCATTTGTCGATCTGTTGACCCGGCACGTTACGGTCTTTGAACTCGACGCCGGCAAGGACTACCGGATCGACAAGCTGGAAGCAGCGCCCGTTTGGTACAATCCGCTTGGCCCAGTCTCCGATCACGCGATGGACGAAGCATGGGAGCGGCTGACCAATCACGCCGAAGGCGAGAGCGACTTCGTCACCGTCAAGGGTCGCGACGTGCCAGTGCCGCGGCATGCCCACGGCGTCGCGCGCTTCAGCTTTGCCGATCTGTGCGAACGGCCCTTGGGGGCAGAGGACTATTTGGCGCTCGCCGGCAGGTTTCACACACTGATGATCGACAACATTCCGCGCATGGACATGGCCAAGCGCAACGAGGCAAAGCGCTTCATCACCCTTATTGATGCGCTCTATGACACGCGCACAAAGCTCATCGCGTCGGCCGATGCCGAGCCGACAGATCTCTACAAGGCATCTACTGGCAACGAGGCATTCGCCTTCGACCGCACCGCATCGCGCCTCATCGACATGCGCTCGGATGAGTATCTGCGGGCAGAGCGTCGCGCGGCTGCTTGATCCAAAGCTTCGCGCTCTTTCGTAACTTACGTATAGGTAAGATCAATTCCTTCGCTTCACGACGGTTTATGCCTTTGCCCAACTTGCGCTTGATTGCCCGTGGGTCTACCACCGGTCGGGTAACGGCGATCAACCTTACCCAAACGTCATCTTAGGTGCGACAGCCCAAGAGCTGTCTGACCAAGCACGGCCGCACATCAGAGCAAGCGGCGTGTTTGACCTCAAAAGGGGGAATCATGGCTCGCAAAAAACTGGCAATGATCGGTTCCGGCCAAATTGGCGGCACGCTGGCACATCTGGCCGGCCTGAAAGAGCTGGGCGACATCGTTATGTTCGATATTGCCGATGGCATCCCTCAAGGTAAGGCTCTGGATATTGCCGAAAGCTCCCCGGTCGACGGGTTCGACGCCAAACTGTCCGGCACCACGGGCTATGAGGCCCTGGAAGGCGCAGATGTCTGCATCGTCACTGCCGGTGTACCGCGTAAGCCCGGCATGAGCCGTGATGACCTTCTGGGCATCAATCTGAAGGTCATGCAGCAGGTCGGTGCCGGCATCGCGAAGTATGCGCCCAACGCGTTTGTCATCTGCATCACCAATCCGCTCGACGCCATGGTCTGGGCCTTGCAGAAGTTCTCCGGCCTACCCCGCAACAAGGTCTGCGGCATGGCTGGTGTTCTGGACTCCGCGCGCTTCCGCTACTTCATCGCCGAGGAGCTGAACGTGTCGGTAGAAGATGTGTCGGCCTTCGTTCTGGGCGGCCATGGCGACACCATGGTTCCGCTCACTCGCTATTCTACCGTCGGCGGCATTTCGCTTGATGACGTGGTTTCCATGGGCTGGATGACTCAGGACAAGCTTGAGCAGATCGTGCAGCGCACGCGCGATGGCGGCGCAGAGATTGTTGGCCTGCTGAAAACCGGGTCGGCCTATTACGCCCCGGCAGCCGCAGCCATCGCGATGGCCGAGAGCTATTTGAAAGACAAAAAGCGTGTTCTGCCCTGCGCCGCCGCGCTGAAGGGTGAGTATGGCCTGGACGACATGTATGTCGGCGTACCGACGGTGATCGGTTCCAACGGCATCGAAAAGGTCATCGAAATCGATCTCGACATTGCCGAGCGCGAAGCGTTCGACCAGTCGGTCGGCTCCGTGAAGGGCCTCATGGAAGCCTGCATCAGCATCGACGCCTCCCTCGGCTAAGGACCGAAAGTCTCAAGCGCGCAATGTCCGCCACCCACGACCAGCCAGCGCCTTTCCTGCGCCGACGGACGCACTCCTTCGGCTTGGTGCTTGGATTGTGCCTGGCTGTGGTGGGCACAGCGCTTTCAGGCACAGCCGCATGGGCGCAAAAGGGCACTTCGACAGAGGACGCGGGCGAGCGCGAAGCGGTGGAGTTCGACCAAAGCGCTTTGCGCTTTGACGCCGGCCTCCAAGCAGCCATTGATACGTTGAGTGCCCGGGATGGTCTTGCGCCGGACGAAAGCTTCGTACTAGCGGCGGCGCACTTTCTGCGTGGGATCGAGATCGCGTTTCAAAGCCGCTATCGCCATGGCGTGACCAATAGCATCACGGCCATCGCCGTCATGCGTCTGGGTTTACCGCCCAATCCGCAGCCGGAACCGTTCACCGGCGCGGTCATTGAAACTCTGTTTCTTGATCTTGAAACACACATGGATGCCGCCCGCGACGTGCTGGCGACCATCGACGATGACGCCTCGTTTTCTATACCGCTCGACATCGCCAGCCTCTGGTTGGATGTGAACGCGGACGGCACCGCCCAACCGGGAGAGAATCTGTTACAGCTGACCGGTGCTGTTTTCGGCGGGCGACAGGCCCGCGGGGCGCTGGAGCAAATGACAGGGCAATTGATCGTCGATTTCGACCAGTCGGATGCTGCATGGCTGAACGCCTACACCCATCTGATCTCCGGCACCGGAGATCTGGTGCTGGCGCTCCAGCCGGCGGACATCATTGATGCCGTGTTTGCCGATGGCGCCGAGCTTGATGCACTCCACCAGGGTCGGTTGGAGGGCTGGATGGCCGATGGACCACGAACGGTTGATACTGTTCTGTCCTGGATACTAGTGCTGGAACAAACACCTGATGCGGACCACACCCGGTCTGCCCGTGAGAATATGCTGGCAATGATTGCCAGCAACCGCATTTTCTGGGAGCGCGTTGGCGCTGAAACCGACAATGGCCGCGAATGGATTCCCGCGCCGCAGCAGACCTCCGCCCTGCCGGTCACCTTTCCCGGCGAAGTCGGGCCGCAATGGCTAGCGATCCTGGATGATCTGGAGGCCCTGCTGGAGGGCGAAGTGCTCGCACCTCATTGGCGTCTTGGCGGTTTGGACGGCAGTCACGGCATCAACATCCGAACCTTTCTGGAAAACCCACAGTCGATGGACCTTCTTGGTCTCATCCATGGACGCGGCGTCCTGTTCGCTGTCGAGGAAGGCCCGATCATCTCCACTGCCAATTGGCAAGCCTTTCAATCACTCGTTGGCCGCCAGGGCGGCTTCTTTCCCTTTCTGTTGAATTGACCAACCTTCCCATCTGTCTCGTCGGCCCAAGAGCGGCACCTGCACAACCGAGGACACGCTATGAACATCCATGAATATCAGGCCAAAGCCCTCTTGAAGAGCTTTGGCGCGCCCGTCGCTGATGGCGTGCCAATCATGAAGGCCGAGGATGCGGCCTCCGCCGCCGACACACTCGGCGGCCCGGTCTGGGTGGTGAAAAGCCAGATCCATGCCGGCGGTCGCGGCAAGGGCAAGTTCAAGGAACTGGCCGAGGATGCCAAAGGCGG
Organism: Pseudomonadota bacterium; assembly: GCA_038749715.1. Lineage (GTDB taxonomy): Bacteria > Pseudomonadota > Alphaproteobacteria > Rhizobiales > MH13 > MH13. Next base: position 78,768 of record JBCDHR010000010.1, on the reverse strand, counting down.
TGTGCGGTTGGCCTTCTCCAAGGATGAAGTGCTCACCCATGTCGGCGAGATGCTTGGCAACACACTGGTCACCAAACAGACCGGCCCAGCTGGCAAGCAGGTCAACCGGCTTTACATCGAAGACGGCGCCGACATCGACCGCGAGCTTTACTGCTCGCTGCTCGTCAACCGCGAGACAGGCAAGGTTTCCTTCGTCGCCTCCACCGAAGGCGGCATGGACATTGAGGCGGTCGCTGAAGCAACGCCGGAAAAAATCCACACCATCGATATTGAGCCCGGCACGGGTGTCGATGCCGACGCAATCGCCAAGCTGAATGCAGCTTTTGAGCTTTCCGGCGCGGCTGCCGACGATGGCAAATCGCTTTTCCCAACGCTTTACAAAGCCTTCACCGAGAAGGACATGAGCCTGCTGGAGATCAATCCGCTCATCGTTATGAAAGACGGCCATCTGCGCGTGCTCGACGCCAAGGTCTCCTTCGACGGCAATGCGCTCTTCCGCCATGACGACGTGATGGCACTGCGCGATGAGACCGAGGAAGACGGGAAGGAAATCGAGGCATCCAAGCACGACCTCGCCTATGTCGCGCTCGATGGCGACATTGGCTGCATGGTCAATGGCGCCGGCCTTGCCATGGCGACGATGGACATCATCAAGCTCTATGGCAAAGAACCAGCCAACTTCCTTGATGTCGGCGGCGGTGCCACCACCGAAAAGGTGACGGCAGCCTTCAAAATCATCACCGCTGATCCCAACGTGAAAGGCATTCTGGTCAACATCTTCGGCGGCATCATGCGCTGCGATGTGATTGCCGAAGGCGTCGTGCAGGCCGTGAAAGATGTCGGCCTGAAGGTGCCGCTCGTTGTGCGCTTGGAAGGCACCAAGGTTGAGGAAGGCAAGGCCATCATCAACTCCTCTGGCCTCAACGTCATCGCCGCCGACGACCTAGACGACGCCGCCCAGAAAATCGTGAAAGCTGTCGGCTAAGCCGCCGCACCCTGATCTGCCTTAAGGAAACTGCTTCCATGTCCATTATTGTCAATCAAGACACCAAGATCATCGTGCAGGGCCTGACCGGCAAGACCGGCACCTTCCACACCGAGCAGGCGCTCGCCTATAACGGCACCCAAATGGTCGCCGGCATCCACCCCAAAAAAGGCGGCACCAACTGGACCGCAGGTGAAGGCGCTGGGCCAGCAGCCGGCAAAGAACTTCCGATCTACGCCACCGTCGCCGAGGCCAAAGAGGCAACCGGTGCCAACGCCTCAGTGGTCTATGTGCCACCGGGCGGCGCAGCAGCCGCCATCATTGAAGCCATCGACGCGGATATCCCCTTCATCACGTGCATCACGGAAGGCATTCCGGTGCTTGACATGGTGAAGGTGAAGGCACGCCTTGCGGCATCCAATTCGCGCCTTCTCGGCCCCAATTGCCCAGGCATCATGACACCCGATGAATGCAAGATCGGCATCATGCCCGGCTCGATCTTCAAGAAGGGCAATGTCGGTATTGTATCGCGCTCCGGCACCCTTACCTATGAAGCCGTTTTCCAAACCACCAATGAAGGGCTCGGCCAATCGACGGCTGTCGGCATTGGCGGCGACCCAGTGAAGGGAACCGAATTCATCGACGTGTTGGAGATGTTCCTTGCCGACGAGGAAACCACCTCCATCATCATGATCGGTGAAATCGGTGGCTCAGCCGAAGAGGACGCTGCGCAGTTCCTCGCCGACGAGAAGAAGAAGGGTCGCTGGAAGCCAACGGTCGGCTTCATTGCCGGCCGCACCGCGCCTCCCGGCCGCACCATGGGTCATGCCGGCGCAGTGATCTCAGGCGGCAAAGGTGGCGCGGAAGACAAGATTGCAGCCATGGAAGCGGTCGGCATCGCGGTGTCTCCGTCACCGGCTCAACTTGGTAAAACATTGGTAAACGTATTGGGTTGATAAGTGATCATCCGGTTTACTTAGGAATCGGTTATGAAACTTTGGCGTGCCGGCGGGCGGCACGCCCACTAGGGAGCACGGAGGCAAAAACCTCCGCGACACACGCCGATGGCACGGCAGGATGCGAACGCGGCTTTCGCCGCCACGTCATTCCTTTACGGCGGCAACGCCACCTATCTCGATCAGCTATATGCCGATTACCAAAAGGACCCCTCCAGGTTCGGGGCGGAGTGGGCAGCTTTCTTCGCCGAATTGGGCGATGAAGCAGGCGACGTCGCTGACAATGCGCGCGGCGCCTCCTGGAGTAGGTCTGACTGGCCCATTGCCTCCAATGGCGAACTGGTTTCAGCGCTCGATGCCGACTGGGGCGTGGATGAGAAAGCCGCTGCCAAGGTCGTCGCCGAGAAGCTAAAGGCCGGCGCGCAGACGGTTGGCGTCCAAGTTTCCGACGAACAGGTTCAACAAGCGACCCGGGACTCAGTGCGCGCCATCATGATGATCCGCGCCTATCGCATGCGCGGCCATCTAGCAGCCGATCTCGATCCGCTGGAGCTTAATGCGCCTGAAGATCATCCCGAGCTTGATCCCAAGAGCTACGGCTGGACGGAGGCTGACTACAGCCGCAAGATTTTCCTCGACCATGTTCTGGGGCTGGATTTCGCGACCATCCCGGAAATGCTCGACATCCTCAAACGCACCTACTGCTCAACGCTGGGTGTGGAGTTCATGCACATCTCCGATGGCGAGGAGAAAGCTTGGATTCAGCAGCGCATTGAGGGTCCAGACAAAGGAATTGCGTTCACCGAAAACGGCAAGAAGGCGATCCTCAACAAACTGATTGAAGCCGAGGGCTTCGAGAAGTTTCTCGATGTCAAATACACCGGCACCAAGCGCTTCGGTCTGGATGGCGGCGAGGCATTGGTTCCAGCTCTGGAACAGATCATCAAGCGCGGCGGCCAATTGGGCGTTGAAGACATCGTTCTTGGCATGGCCCACCGTGGCCGGCTGAATGTCCTCTCCCAAGTGATGGAAAAACCGCACCGGGCGATCTTCCATGAGTTCAAGGGCGGCTCCTACGCGCCTGACGACGTGGAAGGCTCTGGCGATGTGAAGTATCACCTAGGTGCATCGTCGGACCGCGAGTTTGACGGCAATAGCGTCCACCTGTCGCTGACCGCCAACCCCTCACACCTGGAGATCGTGAACCCGGTGGTGCTCGGCAAAGTTCGCGCCAAGCAGGATCAGATTGGCGCGTTCGATGAGGCCACCGAGGTGGTCTCGTTGGAAGAGCGCGCCAAGGTGCTGCCGCTTCTTCTGCACGGCGATGCGGCCTTCGCAGGTCAAGGCGTGGTTGCGGAATGCTTCGGCCTGTCCGGCCTGCGTGGGCACCGAACCTCCGGCTCGATCCATTTCATCATCAACAACCAGATTGGTTTCACCACCAACCCGCGTTTCTCGCGTTCCTCGCCCTATCCATCGGATGTGGCGAAGATGGTCGAAGCGCCTGTGTTCCACTGCAATGGCGATGATCCTGAGTCGGTCACTTATGCTGCCAAGATCGCCATCGAGTTCCGGCAGAAATTCCACAAGCCTGTCGTTATCGACATGATCTGCTACCGCCGCTTCGGCCACAATGAGGGCGACGAGCCGGCGTTCACGCAGCCGATCATGTACAAGAAGATCCGCTCACACCCCACGACCCTCACCATCTACTCTGAGAAGCTGGTGAAAGAAGGCGTGCTGACGGCCGAAGACATCGACAAGCGCAAGGCCGACTATCGCGCCGATCTCGACAAGGAGTTTGAGATTGGCCAGGCCTACAAGCCCAACAAGGCTGACTGGCTGGACGGCAAATGGTCCGGGCTGACGCAAGCCAAGGTCGATGATGACCCGCGCAAGGGCAAGACCGGCGTCGACCTCGACACGCTGAAGATGGTCGGCGGCAAGCTCACCGATGTCCCTGAAGATTTCGAAGCCCATCGCACCATTCGGCGCTTCATCGCCAACCGGAAAGCGATGATCGATTCCGGTGAAGGCATCGATTGGGCAACCGCAGAAGCTCTGGCCTTTGGCACGCTGGCTCTCGATGGTCACCCGATCCGGCTTTCGGGTCAGGATTGCGAGCGCGGCACGTTCTCGCAGCGTCACTCGGTGCTCTACGACCAACGCGATGAGAAGCGCTTCATTCCGCTCAACCACATCGCGGACGGTCAGTCGCGCTATGAGGTTATCAACTCCATGCTCTCTGAAGAGGCCGTACTTGGCTTTGAGTATGGATACTCCATGGCCTATCCCAACGCGCTGACGCTATGGGAAGCCCAGTTCGGCGACTTCGCCAACGGCGCGCAGGTTCTGTTCGATCAGTTCATATCATCGGGCGAACGCAAATGGCTGCGCATGTCCGGTCTCGTCTGCCTCTTGCCGCATGGCTATGAGGGCCAAGGGCCCGAACACTCATCGGCTCGTCTGGAGCGTTTCCTGCAGATGTGTGCCGAAGACAATATGCAGGTCGCCAACTGCACCACGCCGGCGAACTACTTCCACATTCTGCGCCGACAGCTAAAGCGTGACTTCCGCAAACCGCTGATCCTGATGACGCCAAAATCGCTCCTCAGGAACAAGCGCGCCACGTCGCGGCTCGATGAGATGGGTGCTGACAGCACCTTCCACCGTGTCCTTTGGGACGATGCTGAGGTGCTCAAGGACGAACCAATCCAGCTCGTGCCGGATGAGAAAATCCGGCGGGTCGTCCTGTGTTCCGGCAAGGTCTATTACGATCTTTATGAGGAGCGTGAGAAGCGCGGCGTCAACGACATTCAGATCCTGCGCGTGGAACAGCTCTACCCGTTCCCAGTGCGCGCGTTGATGGTCGAGCTTGCCCGTTTCAAGGATGCTGAGATCGTCTGGTTCCAGGAAGAACCCCGCAATATGGGCTCCTGGACCTTTGTGGAGCCCAACATTGAGTGGGTGCTCGACAAGATAGGCGCCAAGCACAAACGGCCGCGCTACACCGGACGCAGCGCAGCGGCGGCCACGGCGACCGGCCTCATGTCCAAGCACCAAGCTCAACTCCAAGCCTTCATGGAAGACGCTCTAGGTGACTGACCGAGCCGCCACCTTCACCCCTTTTACCCGACAACCGTCGGACAGCATTGGCCGCCTCGTCTGCGGCCCTATGGAGACCAACAATGGCGAGTGAAATCCGCGTTCCCACCTTAGGTGAATCGGTTACCGAAGCGACGGTGGCGAGTTGGTACAAAAAGCCCGGCGAGGCGGTGAATGCCGATGAGCCGTTGGTTGAACTTGAGACCGACAAGGTAACCGTTGAAGTGCCTGCACCAGCTGGCGGAACCATCGCCGAAATCCTGGTCAAAGAAGGCGAAACAGTCGAAGTTGGCACGCTTCTGGGCATGCTTGGCGAAGGCGATGGGGTGGCAGCCGCTCCGGCTCCCAAGGAAGAGGCAGCACCAGCCAAACAAGAAGCAGCGCCTGCGGCTGCTGATGCAGGCGGCAAGCTGGTTGAGGTCATCACCCCCAGCGCTGGTGAATCCGTCACCGAGGCTGAGGTCGGGGAAATCTCCGTCAAAGTTGGCGATTCCGTGAAGGCCGATGACGTTCTTCTGGAACTGGAAACCGACAAGGCTGCCCAAGAAATTCCAGCGCCTGTCACTGGCACGGTGGCCGAAATCTCCGTGAAAACCGGCGACATCGTCGAACCGGGCAACCTCCTAATGAAAATTCAGGAAGGCGCAGGGGGTAACGTTGCTGCTGCGCCAGCGCCAGCTCCAGCCGCCGCACCGGCCCCAACTCCAGCAGCTGCTTCATCGACCGAGATGCCGCCAGCACCCTCGGCCCAGCGCATGATGGCCGAAACCGGCGTCACCGTTGCAGCGGGGACCGGCAAGCGTGGTCAGGTGCTTAAAGGAGACGTAATCAACGCCATCGCCGCCGGTGCGACCGCAGCGCCAGCTGCCTCCGCTCCGGCCTCGGTCCGCGCGCCATCCTCACCGGACGATGAGGCCCGTGAAGATCGAGTGCGCATGACACGTCTGCGCCAGACCATCGCACGCCGTCTGAAGGACGCGCAGAACACCGCTGCCATGCTCACCACCTACAATGAGGTGGACATGGGCCCGGTGATGGACATCCGCAAACAGTACAAGGAACTGTTTGAGAAGAAGCACGGCGTGAAGCTCGGCTTCATGGGCTTCTTCACCAAGGCAGTCACCCACGCGCTGAAGGAAATCCCGGCGGTGAACGCTGAGATCGACGGCACAGACATCATCTACAAGGACTTCGCCCATATTGGCGTTGCTGTCGGCACCGACAAGGGCCTTGTTGTCCCCGTCGTGCGCGATGCTGATCAGATGTCGATTGCCGAAATCGAGAAGGAAATCGGTCGCCTCGGGCTCGCAGCTCGCGACGGAAAGCTCGGTATGGACGCCATGCAGGGCGGCACCTTCACCATCTCCAATGGCGGCGTTTACGGCTCGCTCATGTCCTCGCCGATCCTCAATGCGCCCCAGTCGGGCATCCTCGGCATGCACAAGATTCAAGAGCGTCCGATGGCCATTGGTGGTCAGGTCGTTATCCGCCCGATGATGTATCTGGCACTCTCCTATGACCACCGGATCGTTGACGGCAAAGAGGCCGTGACGTTCCTGGTGCGTGTCAAGGAAAGCCTGGAAGACGTGCAGCGCCTGGTGCTTGATCTCTAAACCCCAAGCCTACTCCACCCCCTAAGGACTCCAGTTTATGGCTGACGCTTACGACCTCATTGTCATTGGAACCGGCCCTGGTGGCTATGTCTGCGCGATCCGTGCAGCGCAGCTGGGTATGAAAGTGGCCGTGGTGGAAAAGCGCGCCACCCATGGCGGGACCTGCCTCAACATTGGCTGCATCCCATCCAAGGCGCTGTTACACGCCTCGGACGTGTTTGAAGAAGCTGGTCACACCTTCGAAACGCTGGGGATCAAGGTCACCAAGCCGAAGCTGGAACTCGCCAAGATGATGGGCTTCAAGGACGAGGTGGTAAAAGAAAACGTCACCGGCATCGCCTACCTGTTCAAGAAGAACAAGATCACCGACTATATCGGCACCGGTACCATCACCTCGCCTGGCAAGGTCACTGTCACGGCCGACGACGGCAAGACAACCGATCTGGAAGCCAAGCACATCGTCATTGCCACCGGCTCGGACTCCGCAGGCATCCCAGGCGTGGCGCTCGACATTGACGAGAAGACCATCGTTACTTCCACCGGCGCATTGGAGCTGGACAAGGTTCCAGGCCATGTGGTGGTCGTTGGCGGCGGTGTGATTGGGTTGGAACTTGGTTCGGTTTGGCGGCGCCTTGGTGCCAAAGTCACCGTCGTGGAATTCCTGGATCATATTCTTGGCGCCATGGACCTCGACACGTCCAAGCAGTTCCTGCGCATCCTGAAAAAACAGGGCATGGAATTCATGCTCTCCTCCAAGGTGACCGCCGTGGAAAAGAAGGCGCGCGGCAAGCTCGCCGTGACTGTCGAACATGCTGGCGGCGAAGCCGATGCCGAGACACTCACCGCCGACGTTGTGCTGGTCTCCACAGGCCGTGTCCCGTTCACCAAGGGCCTTGGCCTGGAAGATGTCGGCGTGGAAATGGACGAACGCGGCCGCGTGAAAACCGACGGGCACTTCAAGACCAATGTCGCCGGCATCTACGCTATTGGCGACGTCATTGACGGTCCGATGCTCGCCCACAAGGCAGAAGATGAAGGCTTGGCCCTTGCGGAACTGATCGCCGGCAAGGCTGGTCATGTGAATTACGATGTCATCCCCTCGGTGGTCTACACCGAGCCAGAGGTCGCCTCGGTCGGCAAAACCGAGGAAGAACTCAAAGCCGCTGGCATCGAGTACAAGTCGGGCAAATTCCCCTTCTCCGCCAACGGTCGCGCACGGGCCATGAACGCCACCGCCGGCTTTGCCAAAGTTCTGGCTGATGCGACCACCGACCGCGTTCTAGGCGTCCATATCGTAGGCAAAGGCGCAGGCGATCTCATCCATGAAGCCGCTGTTCTGATGGAGTTTGGCGGTTCTTCAGAGGACATGGCCCGCACCTGTCACGCACACCCGACCATGTCGGAGGCGGTCAAAGAGGCAGCGATGGCCGTGGAGAAACGCCAGATACACATCTAGGCAAAAGGGAGCGACGGCTAGCTCTGCCGTCGTTTCTTCAGCTCTTCGGGTGGATCGAACATAACCTTCACCCGCTCGGTCAGACCGTCCAGCAGATCCAATTGTCGGTCGAGTTCTGCCATACGACGCCGCGCATAGAGCACATCAGATTCCGCGCGAGCGAGTTGCGTTTCATCCTCGCTCTCCCGCTCACCGCCATAATCTGTGTCAACCAACTGGGCCGCCACAGCGACAGTGTCTGCATAACGCCGCTCCAAACCACGGCGCTCACGCACAACACCGCTGCGCACGTCACCGATATGGCGCACCAAAGTGGCCAGACGGTGCTGGTCGCTGCTGCGGTCGCGGTCCTGACTGCGGGCCCTGAACAATGCCATGGTCAACCTCATGCCACGGCCACTCTGATTCGGGCAATTGACCGGCCATCACATCTGACCCTGATGCAGGATTGAACCAGATCATCCAGCGGCCCAGGGGCCAGGTTCCATAAAGGCACCACATTTGCCTGACAGGCCAAACCAAGTGGTTTGATAAAAGTGCTTTACCCGCACGGACCTTGGGCGATACATCCACCGCATGGCACCTGTTCGGCGCACCTTAAGACGCATCAGAATCGGCAATGATCCGGCCCTGGAGCTGGATGCTTCGCGCCCGTCTCGCGTCGAGCATCGCGGCGTCAGCTTTAAATGGCTGGCGGGAACGGTCGTTACAGGGCTTGCCTCCACCGGACTGATGATCGGCGCGCTCTATGCAGCCGTCGATGGCCGCCAGCAGTTTTCCATCCCACCAAGCGTTGCTCAGACCGAGCGCATCGCCAGCCTGATTGACGAAGACGGGCGCATCCAAAAAGGCGACCGCCTCACGCGTATTGCTGAGCCTATCGCCAATCGGCAGCTCATCGACGTGTCGACCATCCATCGCGAAGGCGACATGGATGTCGTGCGGCTGCAACCGTTTGTTCGTGTGATTGCCTCGCTGGCGCTCGAAAGCACCGACATCAGCGCCGAGCGTCCACCGTTCAATCCGCTCAATCTTTATGCCGGCGCTGACAACACGATTTCCGCCGATGCAGCCGCGCTCATCTACGATGCGGATGTGGAAGGCGAGATCGCGGTACGGACCTCGCCCTTCCCGTTTGAAACGGCCGTGCTTGATCAAAACGCCGTTCCGCAGCCCGATCAGGTAACCTTCGCCGCTGCGGACGTTGCCCGCTTCACCATTGGAGCTGATCAAAGCAGCCTTGCGTCGGCCAGCTTCTCACCATCCTTTGCGGGCAGCGGCATTGGCACCAATGGCGCGCTAGGATTTGCCGATCCAGTCGGCGACGTCGCACTGGCTGGCATTGGCCTACCCTCATCGGGTGCCGACAACGCGATCGACGCATTGGAAAGCTTTGCTTCAGTCCGCGTCATTCCAGAAAACTTCTCAGTCATCGGCAAGGTCGAGGATGAGGACGTCACACCGGTCAATGATCTTGATGAGATCATTGTCGCGCTCGGGGAAGGCGACACGCTGGAATCGATCCTCCTGAACAATGGCGTGCGCGAAGGTGCGATTGGGCCAGTCGAAACGGCTTTTGAGACCTTCCTCCAAACTACCGAAATGCGCGAAGGTCACCGACTGCGCGTCGCTATGGCACCCGCAGGGCTGGAAGGTGAAGCGTTCGACCCAATTCGCGTCAGCCTTTATGACGAGCGTTCCCATCTGTTGACCGTGGCGATGACCGAAGATGGCGGTTACCGGGTCGACGAAGAACCGCAGATCGTCGATTTCAATGTCTTCGCGGCTGCGAGCCCCGACACGGAAGGATCAGCACGACTTTACTCGTCAATTTATGAGACCGCCCTTGCCAACGAGATCCCGATGGAGATCGCAGGCGAGCTGATCCAGATTTTCGCCTACGACCTCGACTATCAACGTCTCGCTCAGCCGGCCGATACGATGGAAGTGTTGTACGAGTTGGATGAAGACAGCGATCCATCAGGAGATGTGGTCTTTGCATCGGTATCAACCGGCGCGACCACCCATCGCTTCTACCGCTACACCGCCGAAGACGGCTCCCTGCTTTACTTCGACGAGGATGGAATTTCAGCCAACAAATTCCTCATCCGCAACCCATTGCCCAATGGCCGGTTTCGTTCGGCCTTCGGCATGCGCCGCCACCCAATCCTGGGAATCACAAGGATGCACAATGGTGTGGACTGGTCAGCACCGCGCGGCACGCCAATTATTGCCTCCGGCAATGGTACCGTTCTCGATGCTCGCTGGAACTCTGGTTATGGCCGCTGGGTTCGCCTTGACCACGCCAATGGCTACCAGACAAGCTACGCTCACTTGACACGCTTCGCCGACGGTATTGCTCCAGGCGTTGAAGTTCGCCAAGGCCAGGTCATCGGCTATGTGGGCTCGACCGGCCTCTCGACCGGCCCCCACCTGCACTATGAGGTGACCGTCAACGGTCGGCATGTGGACCCGATGGGCATTCGCGTGGCACGCGAAGAAACGCTGGAAGGCGACCGCCTTGCGGACTTCATGCGCGAGCGTGACCGCATTAATGAGCTGATGGAACGCGACCGCGGCGCAACCATCCGGGTCGCCGCCAGCGGCAGCTAGAGCACTTGCAGCAACGCTGCAGGCTTTTGCAGTCCCAAGAACGCCCAAGATCGGAAAGGCAAAGCCCTTCCTTAATGCACCACATACCAATCGCGTCGGTGATTGAACGCGATAAGCCCGTTGAGCACGACAGCGCCTAGCAGCGAATAAGCAACCACCGAAAACGGGAACAGAAACGCGGCAACGCCAAACAGCACCGCGTCAAACCCAAGCTGGATGTACCCGGCACGGATGCCGAACCGGTCCTGTATCCAGAGGGCCACCACGCCCAGCCCGCCAAGTGAACCCTTGTGGCGGAAGATCGCCAAAAGACCGATCCCCGTCACAACACCAAACATGATCGCGCCCAGGGTCGGGTCCAGTCGCTCAATGGCAAAGCCGAGCGGCACCAGTTCCGTGCCCAAGGAAAGGGCAGCGACACACGCCATGCTCTTCAGTGTGAACTCCCACCCCATTGCTTTGATCGCAAAGAGATAGAACGGGATGTTCACCAGGAAGAAGATGAGCCCAAACGATTGGCCGGTGAGGTAGGAGATCACCACCGCCAGCCCGGCCGTCTGACCCGTGATTAGACCCAAATGGGTCAAAATCACTAGGCCCATCGTGCACATCACGACGCCGGTCGCGAGGCCTTGCACATCCTCAATCGCAGAATGTTTGACGCTCGACTGTTGGACGGGAACGGGACTTGGCATGTCTTGTCCATAGCAAGACGCGTGCCTAGCCGCCTATCTTTTTGCGCCGTGCAGCCAGGGTCCGAAGACGCAAGGCGTTTAGCTTGATGAACCCTTGCGCGTCCTGCTGATCATAGGCGCCCTGATCGTCTTCGAACGTCACCAACTCTTCAGAGTAGAGCGACTTGTCTGACTGGCGACCGCTCACCATCACATTGCCCTTGTAGAGCGTCAGCGACACCTCGCCTTCCACATGCTCCTGGCTGAGATCGATGGCTGCCTGAAGCATCTCGCGCTCCGGCGAGAACCAGAAGCCGTAATAGATCAGCTCGGCATAACGCGGCATCAATTCGTCTTTGAGGTGAGCAGCGCCACGATCCAGCGTGATCGATTCCATCGCCCGGTGCGCTGCCAACAAGATCGTACCACCCGGCGTCTCATAGACACCGCGAGATTTCATGCCAACAAAGCGGTTCTCGACCAAGTCAAGCCGGCCAATGCCATTATCCCGGCCAAGGTCGTTGAGCTTGGCAAGCAGCGTGGCAGGCGACAAGCGCTCGCCATTGACCGAAACGGCGTCGCCCTTCTCAAAGCCGATAGTGATCTCGGTTGGCGTGTCGGGCGCGTCCATGGGTGACACGGTACGCATATGGACATACTCGGGGGCACCGACCGCAGGGTCTTCTAGAATCTTTCCTTCCGACGACGAATGCAGAAGGTTGGCATCCACTGAGAAAGGCGATTCCCCGCGCTTGTCCTTGGGCACCGGAATTTGATGCTTATCGGCAAAATCGATCAGTGCCTCGCGAGATGGAAAATCCCACTCTCGCCATGGCGCAATCACCTTGATGTCCGGATTGAGCGCGTAAGCCGAAAGCTCATAGCGCACCTGATCATTTCCTTTGCCGGTAGACCCGTGGGATACCGCGTCAGCACCAACCTCTGCGGCAATATCAATGAGGTGCTTGGTGATAAGTGGTCGGGCGATCGACGTGCCCAGCAGATAGACGCCTTCGTAAACAGCGTTGGCGCGGAACATCGGGAAGACGTAGTCGCGGACAAACTCTTCGCGCACATCCACGATCCGAATGTCCTGAATGCCCAACATCTCAGCCTTGCGGCGGGCCGGCTCCAACTCCTCTCCCTGACCCAGATCAGCCGTGAAGGTCACCACCTCCGCATCGTACTCGGTCTGCAACCATTTCAGGATGATTGAGGTATCAAGTCCGCCGGAATAGGCCAGCACCACTTTGTTGACATCGCCCTTGGCGGCCATTGCGCAAAACTCCAAATTGGATGGGAAGCTGCGCCGGTCTTACTGCCGCAACCGGGGCGCTGGCAAGCCAACATAGGTGGCAGCATCGGCCGCGAACTGCCTAACTGACCGACAAAGCCAAAAACCAGAACACAAGCACCAGTACGATCAGTTGCAGCATGTTCATGCGCACTGACCATGCATGCATCATGTCGAACGGTCCTTTGGCAGCCGTGGACCCGCGTTTGATTTCATCGCGCAGCGCATTGATGCGCGGCATCATTACCTGCCGTGCGAACAGAAAACCGCCTGCGATCACCGCAAGCACCAGCCCAGCAGCGACATTGATGAGAAACCCTGCCAGGGCGGCCAAGCCCGTCGTGATGGCAAGAACCAAGTAGTAGATAGGGAAAATCGCCCGAATGACGGGGCCAGCCTTTTCTTCGCCAAGGACACGGAAGACCACAGTGGCGACACCGGCACCGAAAAAGCCCATCGCGCCAACAGTCAGGCCAATGAAAAACAGGGCGCCGTAAAGGGCTAGCGCATCAGCAAGGGGGAGCATGGCGACCTTTCAATTTTGTTCTCGACCGGGGAAAAGCAGGCCCGATTGGTGCTCAGGGCCGGCGATATTGTATGAAACCGGCATTCGAACCGACCCGATCGTAAAGCCGGCGCGCAACCTCATTGGTGTGGTGGGTATGCCAATAGACCCGCGATGCCTCAAGCGCATCCGCTTTGTCATAGACGGCCTGTATGAGCGCCTCACCGGCACCCTTTCCACGCGATGCCGGGGAAGTGAACAGGTCTTCCAGATACAAATACCATCCTTTGGTCCAGGTCGCGCGATGTTTCACACAGTGCACAATCCCGACCAGAGACTGCCCTTCAAAGGCCCCAAAGCCGAACACAGTGTCATCCTCGGCAACAAGGCGCTGCCAGGTGACCTCCGTCACCTCCGGATCAAGGCTTGCCTGATAAAAGTCGAGATAACCTTCCCATAGTCGCAGCCAGGCCTCGCGGTCTTCGCTGCGCAGGGGACGAACAGTCAGGGAGTGGGTTGCAGACATGTGTTGGCGCCTTCAAAGCTCATCTGGCATGCCGGATAGAAAATCAGGCCGAACCTGTCCAGCGGAGACGCTTGACGTGAACGATAGGATGCGGGAACCCATCGCCAATGAACGCCGCATCATCTGACGCCGTGCAGGCGCCCTCTCCTGACAGCCACCCTTACTGGACATGGCTTCTGGCCATCACCGGAGTGGTGGTTTGCGCACGGCTCTTGGTGCTGTCGTTAACACCGCTCGACCTGTTTTATGATGAAGCGCAGTACTGGTTCTGGTCGCTTGACCCAGCGCTTGGCTACTTCTCAAAACCGCCACTTGTCGCCTGGCTCATCGGGCTTACCACGAGCGTGTGCGGTACATCCGAAGGATGCGTTCGTGCTGCCGCCCCGATTCTGCACGGGCTGACAACACTATTCCTCTTCGGCGTTGGCCGCACGCTTTACGATGAGCGCACCGCCTTTCTCGCCAGCCTCGGCTATCTGTTCGCTATTGCCGTTGCTGCCTCATCCCTGCTGATCTCAACAGATGTTCCGCTTCTGGTGTGTTGGGTTCTCGGCCTGTGGTCTTTGGCACTCTATTTGCAAAAGCCAAGCGCCAAGTTCGCTATTGGCTTCGGCCTGGCAATTGCCGTTGGGCTCAACGCCAAATACGCGATGATCTACTTCCCGCTTTGCCTTCTGGCCTATCTGGTGCTGACGGCTGACAGGCGCGCGCTCCTGAAACGATTGGATCTTTGGCTCGGCGTCGCGGTCGGCATGCTGGGCTTCATCCCCAACCTTATCTGGAACGCGAACAACGATTTCATCACATTCAGCCACACCGGAGAAAACATCTCCGGCGAAGGCTTCACCCTCAACCCGGTCAGCTTTCTAGAATTCTTCGGCAGCCAACTTGGCGTTGCCGGTCCAATTCTGTTTGCGGCATTCCTACTGGCGCTTATCCGCCGGTGGCGCAGCGACAGGCCGGAGGCTGACCGCCTCCTGATGTTCTTCTCGCTTCCCATCTTGGCACTGCTTGGCCTGCAAGCCTTCCAATCAAGCGCGAACTACAATTGGGCGGCCACCGCCTACCCGGCCCTTATCTTGGTCACAACGGCCATCCTCCTTGGGACAGCCAGAAATGGCTGGGTACGGTGGAATCTTATCACCTGCATCGTTTTCGCTGGGATCTTTGCCGGCGCCACCTTGGCGGTTCTGGCGCTGCGGCCCGACCACCCCATCGTGTCGCGCACCAATCTGGAGGATATGTTCGGCTGGGCAGAGCATGCAGAAGAGATCGGGCATCATCTCGACCGGATCGAGCCGGACACGCTGGTCACTGTGGGACGGCGCTACGCCGCAGGGTTCGCCTACTATATGCGCGACCGCGACGAGCCCATGCGGGCCTTCAAACGGGCCGGCTCAGGTCCCCGCAACCATTTCGAATTCATCGCCCCTTGGAGCGGAACTGAAGACACCGGCCGCACCGTCATCATTTCTCCTGGCAATGTCCGGCCTGTACCCGATGCGCGGCTGATTGGCGTGATCAACGCCGATGACGGCGCCGCACCATTCCGATCCAACACCTACCTATTTCTGGTCGATCGCAGCCTGCCCTAGGAAAATTCCGGGTGGCACCAAGCTAGGGTGATGTCTAGGATGCGCCAATGGAATTCATCCCCGCCCTTCCGACCCTTGCAGCCTTCGCGCTTGCGGCAATCGCCCTGACGCTGACGCCCGGGCCGGACATGACACTATTTCTGGGCCAAACGGTCGCCAATGGGCGCGCGGCTGGATTCATGTCCATGGCCGGCGCGTCATCGGGCATTGTGGTCCACTCACTCGCCGCCGCGATTGGATTGTCAGCGCTCATTGCCGCCTCCCCTGAGGCCTTTGAGGTGCTCAAATGGGTGGGCGCGGCCTACCTCGCTTTTCTTGCCTACGATGTGCTGCGCAACGGCTCAGGACTGACAGGCGATGGTCCGGCCGCCTCGCGCTCATTGAAAAAGGCCTATCTGAAGGGCCTGATGATCAACCTTTTGAACCCGAAGATCATCCTGTTCTTCGTGACGTTCCTGCCGCAGTTCGTCTCACCGAGCGACCCAAATGCCTCCGGCAAACTGATGTTTTTGGGGCTGTTCTTTCTGGTGATCGCGATTCCGATAGTGATCCCGATGATCCTCGGAGCAGAACAAATTTCAGGCTTCCTGAAGCGTTCGAAACGCGCAACGCGCATTTTCGACTGGCTGTTTGCAAGCGTGATGGGTGCCTTTGCGCTTAAGCTTCTGGCGACCCAGGCGCGCTAGGCGCTTCGTCACCGTCGGTGAAGTAAAGCCGTTCGCGCACGCGGCCCGCACTCCTTCCCGCAATCGCCCAATAGACGAAGCCGCCAACGATGCCAGCGGCCGCGGCAACGGCAAACCGCTGCTGCCCACCGGTCTCACTTGGATCGATTAGTCCAAAGGCGAGTGCCAGCATCAGCGCCATGCCGCCCAGCATATGCCATATGACGCTGCGCAAGCTGATAAGCTCGGTGCCAAGCATGTAAACAACCAGCACCGGAAGCCCACCCAAGATTACCAAAGCCGTGCCCGCCCAAGCCGTAGCAAGCACCATCACGCTGTAAAGCGGATCGTCTTCCAGTCCGCGATAAAGGCCAAACGTTCCGATCAATGAGGCTGCAACGACGGCAACAAATGCGGCAAAGACGCAAAGCAAGATGCGCAGGATAATGCGTGTTACCGACACACGACCGGCTTCCTGTTGGCCAACAGGGCGTTGCGATGGCGCGTCGGTGCCGGCCATGCCAGCCCCTTACTCCGCCTCGGCGTCAGAGCGAGCAGCCAGATGCGCGGCGTCATGCGGGTCCATATCTTCGCCGGCCAAAGCGGCGCTGATCGCGCGTTTTTTCCAAGCTGGAATACGCTCTGACTCAGACTTGAGCTGGCCGCAGGCAGCCAGAATATCCCGACCGCGCGGTGTGCGCACTGGCGAAGCATAGCCGGCCCGGTTCACCACATCGGCGAAGCGCTCGATCTGGTCCCAGTCGGAGCACTCATAGCGTGTTCCCGGCCAAGGGTTGAATGGGATGAGATTGATCTTTGCCGGAATACCCTTGAGCAGGCGAACCAGTTCTTTGGCATCCGCCAGGCTGTCGTTCACGCCCTTCAGCATCACATACTCGAAAGTAATGCGCTTGGCGTTCGACACCCCAGGATAGTTTCGGCAAGCGTCCAAGAGCTCAGCGATCGGGTACTTTTTGTTCAGCGGCACGAGCTCATTGCGCAACTCATCGCGCACGGCGTGCAGACTGATGGCCAGCATGACGCCCGTCTCCGCGCCACACTTTTCGATCTGCGGAACAACGCCGGACGTCGACAGGGTGATGCGGCGCTTGGACAGCGAAATGCCCTCACCGTCGGACGCGATCAAAAGCGCCTTTTTCACATGGTCGAAATTGTAAAGCGGCTCGCCCATGCCCATCAGAACTACATTGGAAATCGCGCGCACATCACCCGCGGGCGCTGTCATGCCGGCAGGGGTTTCTTGATCAGGCCAATCACCTAGTCGATCACGAGCAACAAGGATTTGCGCCAGGATTTCATCGGCTGTCAGGTTACGCACCAGCTTCTGTGTGCCGGTGTGGCAGAAGGTGCAGGTCAGCGTGCACCCCACCTGACTTGAGACACACAATGTGCCGCGGTCTGCCTCGGGGATGTAAACCGTTTCCACATCCACTGGCTGCTCGGTCGGTGAGGAAGCAGGAAACCGCATCAGCCATTTGGCCGTGCCATCCTGGCTGATCTGCTCAGCCACAATCTCAGGCCGCTCAATGGAGTAGGCGTCCGCAAGTCGCGAACGCAGATCCTTGGCGATGTTGCTCATCGAATCAAAGTCAGAAACACCGCGCACATACAGCCAGTTCCAAAGCTGACGCGCGCGCATGCGCCGCTGCTTCTCCGGCACGCCCAGCGAGCCCAGAGCCTCCAGAAGATCCGCGCGATCCAAACCAACGAGTTGCTGTTTGGGCGCGCTGAACATCGCCGCAGGATCAACCGTTGGGGCGTTGGAATTGTAGGCAGCAAGGTCAAGCGTCACGGACATAGGCGTGATTTAAGCCACTAAACCGGAGAAAAAAGGGGAGCGAAGGCGCGTCCATAACGCAAAAGCCGCCAACCAGCAACGCGCTGGAAGGCGGCTTGAACTTGGTGCCACGCCAAGACGTGGCGTCAGTTAGGGTGCTTCTTAAACCGGGCAGTCCTGCGCGGTGCGGTTGGTGCCCGCCGTCACGCCAGAAAGCGAGAACACATAAGAGACGTTGGTGCCGCGCGAGGAGGTTCCGGTAACCCGCATATCGCTGCCAGCCCGCATAGCCGACAGAAGGCCATCGCCATCGGTCGGATTGTTGAGGAAGGCACGAGGGCCTTGGGTCAGAAAAGTGAAAGCCGTACCGCCAACGTTGACGGTCACCTGCGAGCCCTCCTGGAAGGAGTAACCCACAAGAACCATTGGCTCAGCGGCAATGCTCGCTGCCGGACGGCGGGACATATAAAAGAACACATCGCCATGCCGGCTTTCCGGCATCGGGTCGTAGCTGCGCGGCTTGGACACGATGAAACAGGCAGGCGAGCCTTCAATCGTGGTGGTGAAAACATCCCAGTCGCGCGATTGCTCAACAAAAGTCGGTTCCTGGGCAACAGCCAGGCCCGGCGCTGCCAAGCCAAGACCGACAAGAGCGCTGAAAGCGGCGTAGACCGCCATTTTCAGGCGACGTGAGGGTTGAAAAAAGGAAAGCCGATAGTGGGTCATCGAGGAACTCGCTCGGTCGCTCATCACACAAGACACCGACAGTGCGGCGCCAGATGGTTAACGTCTTCCTTCGCAAAAGCCGGCAAAGCAAGCACAAACCATTACAGTTGGGTTACCCTGACACTGGCCGAAGGATGTTAAATGCCGGTTAAGGAATGGATGGCCAACGACCACTTCCCTGCCCGTCATCCGCCCGAACCGCATGTCTAGGGCGCACTGCGGCAACAGTGTGACATCAAACGTTAAATCGAAGCGGTGTTCGACGACGGGCGCAGGGGCTCGGCCGCACCAGTCACCATTGCACCTTGTGTGCGTCACGCATCGACCCATGGCTGATGCGTCACTATGTCAGTCAGGGAAAATTCTCGTACGATGCGCGGCTATATGCTAGCCACATCGCAATTGGACAAAAACCCAATTGTTTCAAACGATCCAATGAACGGACGATGCCGGCGTTATGGTGCAACCGCAAGGAGCTGACCGCGCAAAGCGCGCCGCCAAGGCAGACGCCAGCCGCCATGCCGATTGGCTTGAGGCGGTCGCCCAATCCCAGGATCGTACCGCCTTCACTCACCTTTTCGATCATTTCGGGCCGCGGGTGAAAGCCTATTTGATGCGTCTTGGCGCCGATGACGCGTTGGCCGAAGAGATCGCACAGGATGTGATGGTGACCTTGTGGCGCAAGGCCCATCTGTTCGATCGTTCAAAAAGCTCCGTCGCCACCTGGCTGTTTCGGATCGCTCGTAACCGACGGATCGATGTTCTGCGCCGCAAGCGCACGGTGGACGTGGATGCCGAGACGCTGGTGATAGAAGATGAAAGCCTTCCTGATCCAGATGAAACCCTGGATGAAGACGGACGCAAGGGCCGCATTCGTGAGGCCCTGGCCAAGCTGCCACCACAACAGTTGCAGCTGGTTGAACTGGCCTTCTTCACCGAGCTTTCCCATAGCCAGATCGCTGAAGAAACCGGTTTGCCGCTCGGCACCGTGAAGTCCCGCATCCGGCTGGCCTTCGGGCGGCTAAGACGCGTTCTTGACGAAGATGACGCCGTGGACACGCCCGGCGGCTAGAGCTCTTTCGCCATCGCCAATCCACATTCGGCGCATGATCCAGCGCAAGTCGCCCAAGCTAAAGATGCATCATGATGGTGGTCTTCAACAGGACGGACCATCATGATTGACCTCCAACTTGACCTTGATCGCGCCCGCAAACGTCTTCGCGCCCGATTGGCCGAACTCGACCACCGGCTTGTTGAGATTGAGCATGATCTGGATGAGGCCCGCCCCGCCGATTTTGAAGAAGCCGCCAGCGACCGCATAAGCGATGAAATGCTTGAAGAGCTTGGCCAGGTCGGGCTGGCCGAGGTTCGCATGATTGAGGCGGCGCTCTCGCGCATCAAAGCGGGAACCTATGGCGTATGCGCGCGATGCGGCGACGCCATTTCTGCTGAACGGTTGGAAGCGGTTCCTCACGCGCCACTCTGCCGCTACTGTGCAGGTGCCGGACCGCAATAAGCCTTAAAAATCAGCCGTTAGACCTTTGATCTCCCAATCCTCGTAGCGCACTGGATCAAGGCCTCCTCGGCCGTCCAGTTCTTTGGGCGCAGCCTGGGCGTCGGTATCTTTGGCCTTGCGCCGCGCCGCGGCCTCCGCTTTGGCGCGCTTGCCCGCCTCTTTGCGGCGCTCTTCAGGTGATTGATCGCTCATCCTCAACCTCGCAGTCTGGACCTTGTCCAAGGGTCTAGGACGCGCACGCCGAGTGGTCAAACCTTGTGAAGCCGCTGTGCCAACCCCATAACCTTAGCCAGACAAACATCGAAACGTTGAACCCGCGAGCACGTTTGAAACGATGAGCACGATGCGCACCGCAATGCTTCTAGCTGCCATGACGGCGCTCTTCATGGGCGTTGGCTTTATGATTGGTGGCACAACCGGGATGCTGATTGCCCTTGTCATCGCGGCGGCGATGAACCTTTTCAGCTTCTGGAACGCCGATAGAATGGTGCTGCGCATGCACAATGCGCAGGAGGTCGATGAGCGAAGCGCACCGCAACTGGTGGCTATGGTCCGGCAGCTATCTGAGCATGCTGGCCTGCCAATGCCCAAGGTTTACATCATTAACACGCCGCAGCCGAACGCCTTTGCAACCGGGCGCAACCCGGAAAACGCTGCCGTCGCCGCAACCACCGGCCTCTTGGAAAACCTGACGCAGGAAGAAGTCGTCGGTGTGATGGCGCATGAGCTGGCGCATGTTAAGAACCGCGACACGCTGACCATGACGATCACGGCAACCCTTGCGGGCGCAATCTCCATGCTTGGCAACTTCGCGCTGTTCTTCGGCAACAACCGCAACAACCCGCTTGGGATCGTCGGCGTGCTGCTCGCCATGATCGTTGCACCGATGGCCGCCATGCTTGTCCAAATGGCGATCAGCCGCACGCGTGAGTTCGCCGCTGACAAGCTGGCCGCCGAGATCTGCGGGCGTCCTGATTGGCTGGCATCTGCCCTTGCCCGCATTGGCGCGCTAGCAGGGCGTGCTCCGCTGCCAACCGCAGAGCGCAATCCTGCAACGGCTCATCTTTTTATCGCCAATCCCCTGTCGGGCTCTCGCTTTGCTGGTCTTTTCGCCACCCATCCACCGATGGAACAGCGCATTGCCAAGCTCAACGATCTTTCCGTGAGTTGGGGAGATGCGCCGCTGACCCAGCAGCCAGCGCCGATGCGCGGTGAAGGTTCACGACCATCCCCCTGGGATCGCGATAAGCGTGATAGCGGCGGCGGTCGCGATGGCCCCTGGGGCTAAGCAGACTTGGCAATGGAACCGGCACGCAAGCCGGAAAGACGTACAGCAAGACCCAAAACGCCAAGCCCCAAAACACCCGGTCTGGCGGCGCGGCGTTGGGCGGCTGATCTGGTCTTTGA
Organism: Pseudomonadota bacterium; assembly: GCA_038749715.1. Lineage (GTDB taxonomy): Bacteria > Pseudomonadota > Alphaproteobacteria > Rhizobiales > MH13 > MH13. The sequence continues at coordinate 57,334 of JBCDHR010000010.1, read as the reverse complement.
CGTAACCGCCAATGGCCGGTCGCTTGAGGGCATGTTTGACGGCCCTGGGTCGAAACAGGTCTCAAATCCAGCCGATATCGCGCTTACCCAATCGCTGGCGCTGAGCACCCTGCGCCATCTGGGCACACTGGACGCGGCGCTTGGCAACTGCCTAGACCGTCCACTGAAACCCTCTCAGGCCCGCGCGCAGGCGGCACTTCGCGTGCTGGCGGCGCAACTTCTTATCCTCGATATGCCGGCCCATGCCGCTGTCACGCTGGCGGTCGAAGACGTTGCGCAGAGCCCGAAGACCCGTGCCCTCAAGGGGCTCGTCAACGCGGTGGGCAGGCGCATGGCTCGGGAGGGCAAGGCCCTTCTGCCAGCCGAACCGGCGCTGGAACAGCCCGAATGGCTTGCCCGGCGCTGGGCCAAGACCTACGGCGAAACAACGCGTGATCAGGTACTGGCTTCCCTGCGCCACCAACCGGCCATTGATCTGACGCCTAACCCCAGCATCGGTCGCAACGACCTACTCAACGCACTCGCTGAACATAGTCCGACCCTGCTGCCGACCGGTTCCATCCGCCTTGCAAACCCAGGTCGGATCACCGAGCTGCCGGGATTCAGGGAGGGTCATTGGTGGGTGCAGGATGTCGCTGCTGCTCTTCCAGCAACCATCCTCTTGGAAAGTCTGGAGGACCCATCAGGCACAACGGTTCTGGACATGTGTGCAGCCCCCGGTGGAAAAACCGCGCAATTGGCGGCCGCCGGAGCCGATGTCACGGCCGTTGATCGATCACAATCACGCATGGGCCGCCTGACCGACAATCTGAAGCGATTAGGGCTTCAGGCTAGATCGGCGATCGGCGACGCGCGCGACGCAGAGCCTGATCAGCGTTTTTCAGCGGTCCTTCTAGACGCGCCGTGCAGCGCCACCGGCACACTGCGACGCCATCCGGACCTTGCCCATGTCCGACGCCCGGATGACATATCGGCGCTCGCGAACCTGCAAAGCGAGCTTCTTGCAGCAGCCGCCAAAAGAACCGCGCACGGTGGCACCCTGGTCTACGCAACCTGTTCGATGGAGCCAGAGGAAGGCGAAGACCAGATTTCGCGATTTCTGGCAGGCCATCCAAATTGGGCGTTGGAGTCCATCGATTGGTCCGCCCTACCAGCGGGCGCACGGCAAGCGGACGGAACCGTCCGCACGCTACCGCATATGACACCAGCAAGCCCCGACACTCCTGGTGGAATGGACGGATTTTTCATCGCCAAGCTCCGCCATCACGTGTCGTGATCGCTCATAAGTAGGGTTTGCTTGGTAGCAATCGCCCAAGCTGTGTTAACCGTCACGTAACCCTACCATCTCCTAAACGCATCATTTGGGATATGACGTCACGTCATGGGGCAATCACGCACGCCGATAAAGCATCGCGCGGCGCACGGACAAATTTTGCAAACAAAAGGAAGTTGCGCGCGACCATGGCCGGTCCGGTCCATTCCATCCTTGCTGAGGTGCGACGGCTCAATGCGCGGGTTGTGGCGACCGGACGATCGTTCGGCGCTGCTTTTTCAACCGTGCTGGTTGGCACATGGTCGCCGCGTGGCGCGATGTTCGAGGTCGTCCCGCGCGACATGCGCACCACCGACCCCACCCGGGCCGATGAGATCATGCAGGGTTATTTCGCGCTGGCCGGACGCATGGTGGATCTGGACGGCCGCGAGCTTTTTGCGATCACGCCGCCAACTGATGCGTTCGCCAGGGAGCTGCACAGTTTCGACTGGTTGAGGCACCTGCGGGCGGTCAACGGTTACAACACCGACCCGAGCAGGTCAGCCGCAGCCGCTGCCCAGGCGCGCTCTTACATTCTCAACTGGATCGCCACCCGCTCGACCCACCCTGGCCTGGTAAGCACGCCACAGATTGCCGCCTGCCGAGCCCTCAACCTTACCAATCATGCAGCGTTCCTGCTCGACAGCGCGGACCCGCCGACCTACCGCGCCATCATGACGGCTATCATTGGCGATATCCGTTTTGCCTTCACCCACCGCTCGCTGGTCAACGATCCAACCGACTGCTGCAAGCTTGTGCTGGCCTGCGTCAGCGTCGCACACGCCTTGGTGGAGCATATCGGCGTCAAAACCAAAACGCTGGAAGCCCTGGCCGGCGCGCTCGCAGATGCAATCCACAGAGACGGCGGACCTGTCACCCGGCGCCTTGGCGATCTGCCGACCCTTTTGGCGCAGATGCTTTCCTTGCGCGCTCTATTGGAAACCCGAGGGATGGCCGTTCCTGTTCGGCTTACCCAAACCATCGATGCTTCCATGCGAATGCTGCGTATGGTGCGTCATCGCGACGGCTCGGTGGCCCGTTTCCATGGAACCCGGTCGCTGGCGCGACTGGAAAGCGACCTCATCTCCTCCATCCTGACCTACGACACCGAACGCGGCCATCTGCCTGTTTTCGCGCGCAACACCGGCTACACCCGCCTGGAGGCGGCACAATCTGTGGTTTTGGTCGACTGTGCCGGCCCGCCCAAAGGCACAGCCAGCCGTGAAGCGCATGCAGCCGCTCTGGCCTTCGAATGGAGCCATGGTAACGAGCGCATCATCTCAAACGCCGTTGAGATCGGCCAGCCGGTCGGCACGGACATCTTCCAACAACGCCAGACGGGCGCCCAATCGACCTTGTGCGTCCAGGGCCTATCGTCGGCCAGTTTCCAGGGAACACAGGACGATGCCGAGCTTTTGGCCGGCGGGTTGCAAGTGACCCTGGCCAAGGCGGAAACAGGCGCCGACAGAAACCTATCAGGCCGCCATACCGGCTACCGCGCCAAGTTCGGCGTCGATCACGAACGCTCATTGTCCTTGCAGGACGACGGACGGGCACTGTCAGGCCGCGACCGATTGCTCTTGCCGACGGACAAGGTGGCAACGGGCGGACGCAACGCCTTCACCCTGAATTTTCACCTGCAGCCCGGCCTGCGCGCAAAACAAACCGATGCGAGAACGGTACACATCGCCACGCGCCAATGCTTGATCCTGTTTGAGGCCAATGCGGGCAGCATCACCCTCATCAACCAGGCCGACCGTCTTGGCTATCGCGGCCCACGCCACGCCTACCAGATTGTCGTGACCTCCGAAGCCGCGCTTCCCGCCGACATCTCATGGCGCTTCGTGGTCGAGCGAACAGTGGACACGTCCAAACAACCGACAGCGCAAGAAGCTGTGGCCTAACCCTTCAGGCGGGTTTCGTCCCAATGGCCGGCCGTGGTAGCGCCAAGCGTCGCTCCCACAACATGACCTTTTGATCCATGACCTCCATCGTCCCCATTCGCCGTGCGCTTCTGTCGGTCTCTGACAAATCCGGCCTCGTTCCGTTTGCCCAAAAACTGGCTGCAAGCGGGGTCACGATCCTTTCGACCGGCGGCACAGCGCGCCTCTTGCGCGAGGAAGGGCTGACGGTAACGGACGTATCCGAGGTGACAGGGTTCCCCGAAATCATGGACGGGCGGGTAAAGACGCTCCATCCGGCAATCCATGGCGGGCTGTTGGCGGTGCGAGACAAGGACGATCATATGGCGGCCATGGAGACCAACGCCATCGCGCCCATCGATCTGCTGGTTGTCAATCTCTACCCCTTCGAGGCAACCGTGGCCTCCGATGCCGATGAGGAAACGGTCGTCGAGAACATCGATATTGGCGGGCCAGCCATGATCCGCGCAGCCGCAAAGAACCATCGCTATGTCAGCGTGGTCACCGACCCCCACGATTACCAAACGGTGTTGGACGGGATCGAAGCAGATGGCGGCCTAGACCTTGCGGCCCGCACACAGCTCGCCGGAAAGGCCTATGCAAGAACGGCCAGCTATGATGCCGCCGTCTCCGCCTGGTTCGCCCGCAAGACGCCGGACGCGCTTGCCAAGCACACAACGCTCGGCGGCACCAAGGCGCTGGAGATGCGCTACGGCGAAAACCCGCATCAAAAGGCAGCGCTTTACCTGACCGGTGAAAAACGACCAGGCGTAGCGCGCGCTGAACTCGTTCAAGGCAAGGCGCTGTCGTTCAATAACATCAACGATGCTGACGCCGCCTTTGAACTGGCATGCAGCTTCGATCCCGCCAACGGACCGGCGGTTGCCATCATCAAGCATGCCAACCCGTGCGGTGTTGCCCAGTCGGCCAAGCTCAAAGACGCCTATCAACTGGCATTGCGCTGCGACCCGGTTTCGGCGTTTGGCGGCATTGTCGCGACCAACGTTCCGCTGACGGCAGACGCCGCCGGCGAAATCACAAGCATCTTCACCGAGGTGATAATCGCACCCAGCGCCGACGACGAAGCCAAGGCGCTGATCGCCAAAAAGAAGAACTTGCGGCTCCTTCTAACCGGTGGGCTCGCCGATCCTCGCGCCGCCGGCCAGACCATTCGTACCGTCGCCGGTGGTTTTCTCGTTCAGGGCCGCGACACCCTTGAGGCTGATGATCTGGAGCTCAAAACGGTGACCAAGAAGGTACCGACCGAGACCCAACTCAATGATCTGCGTTTCGCGTTCAAGGTGGCCAAACACGTCAAATCGAACGCCATCGTCTATGCCAAGGATGGTACGACGGTCGGCATCGGCGCTGGTCAGATGAACCGGCGGGATTCCTCGCGCATCGCTGCCATGAAAGCTGCCGAAGCAGCGGAACTTGCGGGGATCGACCAGTCGCTTGCCATCGGATCAGTGGTGGCTTCAGACGCCTTTTTCCCGTTCGCTGATGGTTTGCTGGCTGCAGCCGAGGCGGGCGCCGAAGCCATCATTCAGCCCGGCGGCTCGGTCCGCGATGATGAGGTGATCTCTGCAGCCGATGAAGCCGGACTAGCAATGGTGTTCACCGGCGCGAGGCATTTCCGGCACTAGGCGACGCACAGCCCCGACAAACCCTACTCGGTTGGGCGCAGGCCTTTCGCGTCGACGAACTCGCGCTCAGCCAACAGGGTCAAGGGGCTTTCCATGTTGACCACCGCCATGTCCCGCAATTCGCGGTTGGACATGTAGCGCATGTCGGACGGCGGCACGTTGAGCGACATGTCGATGAAACCGGCATCCACGCCCATATCCATCGCATAAACTTTAATCATCGCCGAAACGGCTTCATCACCAGGGCGCATAACGACCCGCTCATCGGGCTCCATGTGCCCTGGGTAAAAGCGGTGGACACCGATTACATCATCTTCGGCGTAGCGCTCCACACCACCAAGAAATGCGAACGTGCAGGCAGATGCACAGTCGCCAGTGCGCATGGAATGACCGCCCGTAGGCAATGGCTGCGCCCGCCCAACCTGGGTATGGAAACCAAAGTCGCGAATATCACGTCCAAACCGCAACCCGGCAACAACGTCACCACCCGGCGAGTTCAACACCACCGTGAGACCCTGGCCTTGCAGATTGTAGTTGCGCACGAACTGTCGGAATTGGGCGGCCGTGTAGGCTTCAATGTCGCCAGCCGCACGGATATAACGACAGTCCGGGCAGTCCACATCGTCGTCCACCAAGGTGAACCGCATCGGCTGCGCATCAAGCTGCGCTAGCGCGGCTCCCGGCACGGCCAGAATGGCCAACACGGCGCAAACACCGGCCAGAACGCGGGTCATCGGCACGCGGGTCTTCGACATGGGCAGCATTCCCCTCTGGCTGTCCGCTCAGACGCGCAGGCTCACCGAATTCGCTCACGATGGCAAGCCCCCTGATCACAATGCGGTGTAGAGGACGTTACGATGGTCGAGACCTAGGGGCTGTTGCTGGAACCCGCGTCAGCACGATAGCCCCAATCACAAAGAAGGCGATCAGCACCGAAACGCCTGCCCGTTGGTCCAACGTCAGCGCGGTAACGGTGGCCACCGCCCACGGTCCGACAAAGCTTGTGACCTTGCCGGAAAGGGCGAACAGACCGAAGGTTCGAGCCTGCGCATCTTTGGGGGCGAGACGCGCAAGAAGCGCCCGCGAAGAGGCCTGCAAGGGGCCGGCAGCAGCGCCCATCAGCCCACCCAACACCAGATAAAGTTGCTCCGGCAAGCTGGAAAACAGGCCCTCGCCGCCTGCACTGACAGGAACGACGAACAAGACAGAGCCGGGGCTAAGTGACACCACAAGAAAACTCGCCAATGTCAGCATCGTAAGCGCTGTGAGGATGACAGGCTTGGCACCAAGCCTGTCTTCCAACGGACCGCCAATAAGCGCCCCGATAAAGCCTGTAATCGTCAGGAGGATGCCAAAAAGCCCAACCTCGGTGATCGACCATCCAAAAACGCCAGTGCCGTAGATACCGCCAAAGGCAAACAGGGCGACTAGCCCATCGGCGTAAATCATGTGCGCAATCAAGAAGGTAAAAAGCGCCTTGTCCTTCCGCAGGGCACGAAGACCACGGACCAGATCGGCCATGCCGGTTTCGATGGCCCGCCCCAGGCGCATCACGCGTGGCTTGTCGGGGGTGAAGAAGAAAAGTGGGAGAACCAAAAAGGCGAACCAAAACGCCGTGAACAAACCGACCGCGCGATCGCCTTCCCGTTCAACCGGATCAAGGTCGAACACCGGTTCAAGGCCGAAAAGCGTAAGACCGGTATCAGGCGACCCGACCATGAAGCCGATCGCAATGACAATCGTAACAATGGCCGCCAGGTAACCCGACGCCCATCCATGGGCTGACAACCTGCCCAGCCGGTCGGCCGGAGCCAGGCTAGGCATCATGGCATTGTTGAAAACGCCGGCCATCTCTGCCGCCACGGTGCCGATGGCAAACAACACCAATGCTAGTGGCAGGCCGTAAGGGACTCGCGGTTCAGCATACCAAAGACCGATTGCGCAGACGGCCATGACAATGCCCAGACCGGCAATCCATGGCTTTCGTGGCCCGGCAGCATCGGCAATTGCCCCCAGCGGCGGCGACAGAAACGCGACCGCGAGCCCGGCAACGCCGGCCGCATAGCCCCACATGGCCTGACCTTCGGCGGCACTTGGCGCAAGCGCGGAGACAACATAGGGGCCGAAAACAAAGGTCGTGACGAGGGTGAACCAAGGTTGCATGGCCGCGTCGAACAGAATCCAACCCGCCCGCGCTTTGCCATCCACCGGCTTGCCATCTACCTGGCCAGGAAGGTCCGCATCCGGCCCTTCTGGCAGATGGGGTTCAGGCAAGGTCATCCAGAAGACCACCTGCTACGGCAAGCTTGGAAACGGTCAGCGACCCCCCATCGATAATGTCTTCCATGGCGCTGGCGACCCGCTCGATCTTGCCAGCGCGCGCCGCCTTCCAGGCTTCCAAGCCCCCTTCAAGCTGCAACACATCAATGGTCAAACGCCGGCGCGCGGATGCAAGCGACTGGCGCGCACGATCGAGCGCCAAAGCGTCGTAATAGTCGTTAACCTGAAGATCTCTTGCGGCGGCATCCAGCCGGCCAAGGCCAAAGATCGCGCCAAGCGCAAAGTAAGCCTCAGCAACCTCTTCAGGGTCGCGACTGCACGCATCACGCACCAGGATCACATCCGGCAAGATGGCGTAAACCGCCATCGATGCGATCCGTCCAGCAAGACCCTCCGGCACATTCCGGTCGACCAGTTCCTGCGTGTCCTTGGCAATGCGCTCAACAACCGGCCGTGCCATCGTGCGCTCAAGCACCGGCTCGAAAGCCTCAATGCCACTGCGATAATGGTTCACGACATCGGCGAGACCTTCGCCGAACTCCACATTGGTAAGGAACCAACCGATCCGGTCGATCACCAGCCGCTGCACCACAGCATAAAGCGACAGTTGCAGCGCACCTGAAATCTGGGTGTCCAGCGCATCAATTTCTTCGTTGAGCGCTGTCAGCTGGTAGGCATCTCGAACCACGGCAAAAGCACAGGCAATATCGGCCTTAGAGGCGCCGGTCGTATCCGAGACAATCTGGATCAGCGTCGCGCCGCCCCGATTGATCATCGAGTTGGAGAGCTGGGTAGCGATAATTTCCCGCCGCAGACGGTGCCCTTCGATTTCCTCGCGATAGGGCTCGTGCATGGGCTCGGGGAAGTAACGATAAAGCTCGCGGCCCAGATAGGGATCGTCCGGCACGTCGCTGTCGAGAAGCGAGGAAAAGAGATCGATCTTGGCGTAGGCAAAAAGCACCGCCAGTTCCGGGCGCGACAGCCATTCACCCGCCTCCTGGCGCTCGGTCAGCGTCAAAGGAAACGGCAGATACTCAACAGCCCGATCGAGCAGGCCGGAGCTCTCAAGCGTCGTCATCAAACGAGACTGATAGCCAAAGTCGCTCTCATTTTTCATCTCCGTCAGCGAGAGCGAGAGAGTCTGAAGATAGTTGTTGCGCAAGACCAGCGCCGCGACCTCATCGGTCATCTCGACAAGAAGCGTGTTGCGGTCCTCACGGGTCAGCTTGTCGGCGGCCTCAGCAGCACCAAGAGCAATTTTGATGTTCACCTCAAGGTCGGAGGAGTTCACGCCAGCGGAGTTGTCGATGGCATCGGTGTTGAGCCGCACACCCAGAAGGCCAGCTTCGATACGAGCCTTCTGGGTCAACCCCAGATTGGCGCCCTCGCCAATAACCTTCACCCTAAGATCGGGCGTAGCGATGCGGATGGCATCATTGGCGCGGTCACCGGCATCGGCGTTGTTTTCATCGGTCGCGCGGATGTACGTCCCAATGCCGCCAAACCAGAGAAGATCAGCTTCTGATTTGAGGATCGACGTCATGAGGGCGTTCGGCGTTAGCGTTGCCTCTTCCAGGCCAAGCACCGCCTGTGCTTCCGCTGACAGGGTGATCGATTTCGATGAGCGCGGGAAGATGCCGCCGCCCTTGGACAGAAGCTCAGTGTTGTAGTCCTGCCAGCTTGACCGACCCATGTCGAACAGACGTTGCCGCTCGGCGAACGTCGTTTTGGGATCAGGATCGGGATCAATAAAGATGTCGCGGTGATCGAATGCCGCCACCAGCTTGATGGCCGGCGACAAGAGCATGCCATTGCCGAACACATCGCCAGACATATCGCCGACACCCACCACTGTGAACGGCTCGCTCTGGATATCGATATCCATCTCGCGGAAATGGCGTTTCACCGCCTCCCAGCCGCCCCGCGCGGTGATGCCCATCTTCTTGTGGTCGTAGCCTTGCGAGCCGCCGGAGGCGAACGCATCGCCCATCCAGAACCCGTGATCCTCCGAGATGCCGTTGGCGGTATCAGAGAAGGTCGCCGTACCCTTGTCGGCCGCTACGACCAGATAGGGGTCATCGCTATCCAGGCGCACCACCGCATCGGGCGGCTCAATTCCCTCAAGCGTCAGATTGTCGGTGACATCCAGAAGCGAGGAGATGAAGATCTTGTAGGCTTCGGTGCCTTCGGCAAACCAGGCCTCGCGATCGTCGCGTGGTGGCAATTGCTTGGGTACGAAACCGCCTTTGGCGCCGAACGGAACGATGACGGCGTTCTTCACCTGCTGCGCCTTGGCAAGACCGAGCACTTCGGTGCGGAAATCCTGCGGACGGTCCGACCAGCGAAGGCCGCCGCGGGCGATCATGCCACCACGCAAATGCACGCCTTCAACGCGCGGCGAGTAGACGAAAATCTCCCGCAAGGGCCGTGGCTCTGGCAAGCCGTCGACATTCTTTGAATTGATCTTGAAGGCAAAGGTCGGCTTCGGTTTTCCGTCCTTGCCAGGCTGGAAAAAGTTGGTGCGAAGGATCGACTGGATGAGGTTCAGGAAGCGGCGAAGGATCGTGTCTTCATCAAGGCTCGATACGTCTTCCAGTGCCATCATGATCGCAGCCGTGATCTTCTCCGAAAGCTGGTCACGCTCCGCTTCCGCCTTGCTGGGGTCAAGCCGACCGTGGAACAGATCAACAAGGCTTGTGGTGACCGCTTCATGGCGGATCAGCGTGTCCCACACATAGTCTTGGCTGAAGGACAAAAGCGCCTGGCGCAGATAACGCGCCAGCGCACGCAGCACAGCAACATCACGCCAAGGCAGCCCAGCGGTGGTGATCAGCGTGTTAAAGCCATCATTTTCCGCATGACCATACCAAACCGCTAGAAAGCCAGCCTTTAGCGGCTCGGCCAAATCCTCCAGATCGATGGTCTCGCCATCGGCGCGCTCCAGCAGAATGTCGTGCAACCAAACTGGTTCGGCATCGCTTCGCTCGACCCGGTAGGTGCGTTCGTTGATTGCGCGAAAGCCCATCGCCTCGATGATGGGCATGCGATCGGACAGTGCGATTGGCTGGCTGCGGTGATAGAGCTTCAGATCAATCCGGGTGCCATCGGTATCCTCACGCGGACGAAACGCAAGTTGCAGGTTTCGGCCTTCGCCCAGGCTCTCCATCGCCAACGCATCGTCGAGCGCAGCCTCACCGGAAAACGCTTCGCGATACGCGCCGGTGAAAGCATCGGAGTAGCGCTGCAGCAGAAGGCCGGCACGCACACTGTCTTGGCTGGCTCGCACCGCCGTGCGGAACGTATCGGCCCAGGTGCGAACAATGCCGGCAACGCCCTCTTCCAGATGCTCTTGTGCAATTACCGGCGTTTCGCCTTCCGAGCGGCCTATGATGAAATGGACGCGGGCCAAGGGCCCTTCGGGATAAGCAACATACCAGGCCGAGACTCGACCTTTGTATTGCTCGGCCAGCCAATCGCCGATCTGCATGCGGGTCGTGGTTGAATAGCGCTCGCGCGGCACGAACACGAGAACCGACACAAATCGATCGAACCGGTCGATCCGCGACAACACCCGCACGCGTGGCCGCTCACCAAGTTGCAAGATGGCTGTCGCAAACCGGTGCAGCGTTTCCAGATCAAGCTGGAAAAGCTCATCGCGCGGATAGCTCTCCACAACGTTTGCCAGCGCCCTGCCCGAGTGACTGTCGGGATCGTAGCCCGACCGCTCCATGATCTGATCGGTCTTTCGGCGCAGATAGGGAATATTCCGGGTCGATCGCGTATAGGCCGTGGCCGAGAACAGGCCAACAATCCGAAGCTCGCCAAACAGCGTGCCGTCTTCGGCGTAGGTCTTCAGGCCGACATAGTCCATGTAGGTGCGCCGATGGACCCGGCTGCGCACATTGGCTTTGGTCACGATCAGCGGCTCAGGACGGCGCAAAAAGTCGAGCAGTTCGGGCGTGTGCGTGACAAAGGTCGCGCCCTTGCGCAGCACCATCATATCCGGGTCTGAAAGGAGACCAAGACCGGGCGACTCCACCCGCTCCAGCGAGCCACCATCTTCATCATTGATGAACTTGTAATCGCGCATGCCCAGGAACGTGAAATTGTCATCAAGCAGCCAGTCGATGAACTGGATGCCCTCGGCCAACTCATCCACCGGAAGGGCCGGCGGATCGGTCTTGTAACCCATCACCACCTGTTCAACGCGCCGCCGCATGCCTTGCCAGTCGCGCACGGCAAGCCGCACGTCGGAAAGAACGGCGTGAATGGACTGCTCCAGCGTGTCGCGGTCAGAGACAGAGTCCATCTGTTCGACGTGAAACAGGATGACGCTTTCGCGGATCGCTTCGTCATCATCGCTCGGTCGCTGATGGCCGTAGACCTGCTCAAGATGGCCGTTCTGGTCCCGCGACACCCATAAAACCGGATGCAGAACCATGCGCAAATCAACGCTTGCCGCCTGCAATTCGGCCATCACAGAATCGACCAGGAACGGCATATTGTCATTGACGATCTCAACGACCGAGACATCCGACAAGACGCCGTCACTGGCCACCGGCTTGGGATTGTAAACCCGTACAAAGGCATCGCCAGTGCGGCGGTCAACGATCCGGTCAAACGCGTCAATCGCAACGCTCGCTAGCTCAGCCGCCGTGTAGGTCACAATGTCTTCTGCCGCACCCTCACGGAACAGCGCCGAAGCAAATCGGACCAACACTTCGCCGCGTTCGGGATCATCGCCCAGCGCCTTCAGCGTTGCATCAATGAGCCTGCGCTTTTGGATGTCTACCGCCACAGTCACCATCCAATCCTCCTCTGCCCGGTGCGATTCGCCGATCGCTCACCTTGAGGCGACTATTACGGCGGGCACTTGGCTTGTCGAGCCGTTCACCGAAAGGTGACGAGGGGCAGTGCTCGCCATTGCTGCTCGCCCAGCGGACTTCTATGAAAAACAGCGAATGGTCGAGCTTCTGAAAGGCAAAGCATATGGGCAACAGGGCCCCTTTCAATTCGATTGATCATTGGGCCGATGCCATGGCGCCCAGCCTTGACGACTTCGCCGCCTTGGCGCGCGAGGCTTTCAAAACCTTGCCGCCACCATTCCCCAATCTGGCCAAGGATGTGATCGTTCGGGTTGATGACTTTCCCGATCAGGCATCGCTCGATGAGTTGGGGCTTCAATCTCCTTTCGAGCTTCTAGGGCTGTTTGTCGGGCGCGGCCTGTCGGAAGGGGGCGCCACCATCGACACCGGCGATACTTCCAATGCCATCTGGCTCTACAGACGACCGATCCTCGACTATTGGGCCGAACATGAAGAAACGCTTGGCGCGGTCGTTCGCCATGTCTTCGTCCACGAGATGGGTCACCATTTCGGCTTGTCGGATGACGATATGGATCGGATTGAGACCGAAGCCTGACGGTCCAAACCAGCCAAACAGTTCAGCCAGCCAGCATGGACCATCCACCGGCAAATGCCATGGCGGCAATCATCGCCCAAACGGGGCTGCGTATCGCCACCATCACCAGGATCGCCACGGCGACGGCCGATAACTCTCGCAAGGAACCGCGCGCGACAAAAGTGACCACAATCGCCGCCAGCACGGAGGATGACATCGCCTCCAAAAAGCGCTCCACACGCGCCGACAAGGGCACGAAGCGCATCACATAGGCACCGCCGATCCGTGTGCCCAATGTCACCAATGCCATCAGCCCGATAGCAAGATAAGCTGAACTCGCATCAACCATGGGCGGTCGGCTCCCGCTCACCCTTGTCCTCAGCAGGCAGAAAAGCGCCCACCACGCCGCCGGCAAGTGCCGCAGCAATTATGTTCCAGCCAGACGGCAAAAGAGGCATGGTCAAAAGCGCGACCCCACACGCAACCAGCACAGGCAGCCCCGTGCGCCAGCCAGTAACTGATCCAACGGTGAGAGCGCCAAAGAACGCAGCCATCACCACATCGACACCCAGATAGTCCAGATTGGTCGCAATCGCCCCAGCAAACACACCAACAATTGTCGCCGCCAACCAGGTTACCCACATCAGGAGGCCTCCACCCAGGATGAGGCCAGCATCGCGATACCCGGTCTTCATGAGCTTGTAGCTGTCGGCAAAATTGACGTCCGACAGCAGGCAAAGCGCCAAGAACCAGCGACCAGGCGGAAGCTGGTTCACATAGGGCGAAATCGCCGCCCCCAGAATAAGGTGTCGGGCATTTACTGCGAGCACCACCAGCGCCAGGGAGAGGTAAGGCAGCGGCCCCTGCCACAGATCAATCGCGGCAAACTGCGAGGCGCCAGCAAACATGAACGCGCTCATCGCAATTGCCTGGTCAACCGTGAGGCCGGCTTCAATGGCCGCGACGCCATAGGCAATGCCAAACGGGATCACAAAAACAGAGACCGGGACCAAACGACGAGCCCCACGCACCACGCCCTCATAGGTCAGTGTGACGAGTGCGGAGGAGGCACGGGAGGTGTTTGAAGAACCGGCGGGAGGGCTGGTCTCAGGCAAATCCATACCCAGCGCAGTCGCAGAGGATTGCCGGCCCGTCAAGGACGGTATGCATCAACCTTGTAGGACCATGTCGGCCTTGCTAGGAGAGCATCCGATCAGGAGTTAGACAGCGACATGGACAAGTTCACCACCCTCACATCCGTGGCGGCGCCAATGCCTGTGATCAATGTCGACACCGACATGATCATTCCCAAGCAGTTTCTGAAGACCATCAAACGCACCGGCCTTGGCAAAAGCCTGTTTTTTGAGATGCGCTTTCATGAGGACGGCAGCGAGAACGCCGAATTTGTTCTGAACCAACCGGCTTATCGCTCCGCTCAGATCCTGGTGGCAGGCGACAATTTCGGTTGCGGTTCCAGCCGTGAACACGCCCCTTGGGCGCTGCTCGACTACGGCATCCGCTGCGTGGTCTCCACCAGCTTCGCCGACATCTTTTACAACAACTGCTTTAAGAACGGCATTTTGCCTATCGTCGTCAGCCAGGATGAACTCGACAAGCTGATGGACGATGCCGAACGCGGCCAGAACGCGACACTGACGGTTGATCTGGAAAACCAGACGATCAAAGGGCCAGATGGCGGCACGATCACCTTCGAGATCGATGCGTTTCGCAAACACTGCCTGTTGAACGGCCTGGATGATATCGGCCTCACAATGGAGAAGTCTCCGGCCATCGACAGCTTTGAAGGCGAAATCAGCGAAGGGCGTCCTTGGGTCTAGACAAGGCTGCAGCCTGATACAGTTCCCGCTCAATCGCGCGCGTAGACATCCTCGTAACGAACGATATCGTCTTCGCCAAGGTAACTGCCCGTCTGAACCTCAATAAGCACCATCGGCAACTTGCCGGGGTTCTCCAGCCGATGCTTGGCACCTAGCGGGATGTAGACGGACTCATTCTCTGAGACGAGCTTGATCTCTTCCTCAACCGTCACCTTGGCTGTGCCCGATACGACGATCCAATGCTCAGAGCGATGCACATGGCTTTGAAGGGAAAGCGCAGCGCCCGGTTTCACGACAATGCGTTTGACCTGGAACCGGTCAGACAGCGCCAGGGTCTCATACCAACCCCAAGGCCGGTGATCGCGAGGGAAGGCTTCAGCCTGCTTGGCACCGCGCGCCTTTAGCTGATCGACGGCTTGCTTGACCTCCTGCGCACGCGACTTGTCAGCCACCAAGACGGCATCACCGGTCGCAACAACAAGCGTATCGGTCAGCCCGATGCCGACCACCGAAACACCGTCCTCATCGGACCGCAAATAGCTGCTGGTGCAATCAAGCGCCAGCGCATTGCCCTCGCTCACCACGCCGCCGCCGACAACATCTCCGGCCGCCTCGCGCAAGACGGCATCCCAATCGCCAAGGTCACTCCAATGGCCGCGATAAGGGACAGCCATCAAACCATTGGCTTTTTCCATGATGGCGTAGTCAATGGACTCGCCCCGCACACCGGCAAACGCACCTTCATCAAGCCGAACGAAATCAAGATCGGGTCTTGATTTTTCAACGGATTCGCGAACCGGGGCGAGCATGTCTGGCGCGTGTGCTTCAAACGCCTTGATCAGACTATCGGCACGAAACAGGAAGATGCCCGCGTTCCAAAGGTAGCTACCATCAGCCAGCATCGCCTCGGCCGTCTCGCGATCCGGCTTCTCCACGAAGCGCTTCAACGCGGTCGGCATGTTCTCGCGGATCGCACCATCAAGCTGGAGATAGCCATAGCCGGTCTCAGGACGCGACGGCTCGATGCCAAAGGTGACCAGATGGCCGGCCTCCGCCGACGCGGCCCCGGCAAACACGGCCAGCGCGAAACGCTCGATGTCTCGGATCAGATGGTCGGAGGGTGACACCAAGAGCAGGGCGGATGGGTCATGATGCTGCGCGCAGTAAAGCGCCGCTGCCAGGATCGCCGGCGCCGTGTTCTTGGCCTCAGGCTCAATCAGGATGGCGTGCGGATCAATGCCAGCTTCAGCCAGTTGGTCACGAACAAGAAACCGATAGGCATCGCCGGTCACAACCAAAGGGGGCCCAAGCGCCATATCGGCAAGGCGTTTAGCCGAGGCGGCAAACAGGCTTTCATCGCCAATGAGGGACGCAAACTGCTTGGGAAAAGCACGTCGAGAGACCGGCCACAGCCTCGTTCCCGAACCGCCGCATAGCAAGACTGGACAGATGATTGGGCTGGATTGCCCGGCCCGGCCAAAACCCTCGTCACCCATGATCGCTCACTCCTGCCCGGCCACGCCTGCATCCACACAATAGGGATGCCCCAGCGTCCTTCGCACGAACCGATCGGCAGCACAAAGGAGAACCGATTGGATTGGCCGGCCTCGGGAACCTCCAGTCGTGGTTCACCCAACTTGTGGGTCTATCAGCACTGGGCAATCACCAAATCCAAGAACGCCATTCATGGAGATGCCAATGCCCGCCCTTCTCGCCGCACTTCCGCTTGTGTGCGTTTTGATCGGCATGGTTGGCCTGCATCTTTCCGCCCTTACGGCTGGGTTGGCCGGTCTGGCCGTCGCCGGCGTCTTCACCATGGGGTTCATCGGACCGTTTGATCTGGCAACGACGACGAGCGGCCAATTGCTACCAGCCATCCAGGGCACGTTGGCGGAGGCTTTGCACTCCACCGGCACCATCATCTGGATCATCTTTCCAGCGCTGGTTCTGGATGCCTTTCAGCGCGGTGTCGGCGCCGTTGCCAGATTGCGCGACGCGCTGGCCGGACTGACGACCAACCGCCGTGTCCAGGCCATCTTGATCGCCTGGTTCTTCGGTCTGTTCATGGAAGGTGCAGCCGGCTTCGGCACACCGGTCGCCCTCGCCGCTCCGCTTCTTTACGGCATGGGCTATCCGCCTGTTCGGGCTGTCGCCCTAGCCCTTCTTGGCCACGCCGCCGGCGTCTCCTTTGGCGCGATAGGAACGCCAACGCTTGCCCAGCTGGAACTCACGGGTCTCGACGCACAACAGCTTGCCTTTCAAGTCGCGCTTTTCCACGCTTGTCTCGGCTGGCTCCTTCTGTTTGCGATGGTGCGGCTGGCCGATATCGGGCCCATGCGCCGGGCAGATTGGGGATGGGCGGTGTTGGCGGGCGCGGTGTTCTTCGTGCCCTTCCTTGCCTTTGCCTTCTTGGCGGGACCGGAACTGCCCTCCATGGCCGGCGCGTTGGTCGGCCTTGTCGTGTTTGTCGGCATCCTGCAACGCACCGGTAGCGCTGGAGGTCTCAACGCCAAAGAGTTGGTCGCCGATCTCGCGCCTTACCTGATGATCGTTGCACTGATTTTGCTGACACGACTTATCGGGCCTTTGGCGGAGATCTTGAGAACGGCAACACTGGACTGGCGGCTCTACGATCACTTCTCGGGATCATTCGCACCGCTCTACCACCCCGGCACCCTGCTTTGGGGTGGCCTGATCATCGGTGCGCTTATGACAGGTCGGCTGAGCAGTCTCCCCGCAGCGACGTGGAGTGCGCTTCAGCGCCTTGTGACGGTGACACTCGCCCTTTTGGTCATGCTGACCCTGTCACGCCTCATGGTTCAGTCCGGCATGATAACCGCTCTTGCCGAAGCCGCTGCCTCCACCGGCCCGGCCTGGCCAATCCTGTCGCCGATGGTTGGCGTGCTGGGCACCTTCATCACCGGCTCGGCGACGGCCTCCAACATCCTCTTCACCGATCTTCAGGTACAGGCAGCAGGCGCACTTGGGCTGAGCACGCTGATCATGGTCGCCGCCCAAGGTTTTGGTTCTGCCATTGGCAACACGATCGCGCCGCACAACATCATCGCCGGTGCGGCGACGGTCGGCCTCGTCGGCAAGGAGGGCCGTGTCCTGCGGCAGACGGCGCTGGTCTGCGCCGTCTACACGCTCTTAGGCGGGGTCGGGGTGATGGTCGCGCTGGCGCTCTAGGCTGGACGATATCCAACACCCATCAAGACCGTTTCCACACCCGGCGACGGACCACCTTCTCCACCTCCAGGAGCACAATCAGGCCAGCGCCCATGGCGACCAGCAATCCATGATCTTGGAGAGCAATCGCCTCGGTGCGGAAGATGACCTGCATGAAAGGCGCATAGGTGAATGCCAACTGGAGAAGGATGGTCAGCGAAACACCGATTAGAACCGCCCGCGAGCCAACAAAAGTGCTTACATCCAGCCGGTCGCGATCAAGCGCACGGACCGAGAAGAGGTAAGCGATCTCCAGCACCACCATCGCGTTGACGGCGAGCGTCCGCGCATAGGCGACACTATCACCTCGCTCGGTCGACCACAGGAAAATCCAGAAGGCAGCACCGGCCATCAACAACGACACAAGGACAATCCGCCAGACCATCTCGCCGTCCAAAATGGGCTCGTTCATACGTCGTGGCGGGCGATCCATAACGGTGGCGGATGGTGGCTCGAAGGCGAGCGTCAGTCCAAGCGCGACGGCGGTGATCATGTTGATCCACAAAATGTGAACCGGCAGCAGCGGCAAGGAGAGCCCAAGCAGAATGGCTGCGATTACAATGAGGGACTCGCCGCCATTTGTCGGCAACGTCCAGGCGATCACCTTGCGGATATTGTCGTAGACTGAGCGTCCTTCACGCACAGCCGCGGCAATGGAGGCGAAATTGTCGTCGGCCAACACCACGCGGGAGGCGGACTTGGCTGCCTCTGTGCCTTTGATCCCCATCGCGACCCCAACATCGGCCTTTTTCAGGGCTGGCGCATCGTTCACGCCATCGCCGGTCATTGAGACGACCTGGTCTTCAGCTTGCAGGGCTTCGATTAGGCGCAGCTTGTTCTCAGGCGTGGCGCGCGCGAACACATCGATACGCGAGGCTTTGTCGCGCAGAGCGTCCATCTCCAAACTGTCAATGTCAGATCCTTTGAGCGCACCGTCGGCGGTACGCAGCCCAAGCTCAGCAGCAATTGCCAAAGCCGTTGTGCGGTGATCACCGGTCACCATCTTCACGCCGATGCCGGCGCGGTGACAATCGCGAATGGCCTCAATGGCTTCAGGGCGCGGCGGATCGACGAAACCGGCAATGCCAAGAAAGGTGAAACCACCTTCAAGGCTGGCCTCATCAAGCACCGCCTGATCACCTGCATCCTTGATCGCAAAGGCCAGAACGCGCTCACCGCGGGCGGCACAGCGTTCAATGTGCTCCCGCCACAAGGTCTGGTCCATCGGCATAGGACCATTAGCGGTCAGATGCTGATCGCACATGGAAAGGAGCCGATGCGGAGCGCCCTTCACATGGATCTGACGTTGGCCCTCATTGGCAGCGAGGACAGCGTTGAACCGGTTGCTGGAATCAAAAGGTATTTCGTCCTGGACCTCAAAGCCTGATTCCAACGCGTCCGGATCAAGCCCGGCCTTATAGGTCAACGACACAAGAGCACCGTCCATCGGATCGCCGGCCACCGACCACCGGTCGCCCTCACTAACCAGCGCGGCATCGCTGCAAAGAAATCCGGTCACGATCAGACCGTGAGCCTCGATTACATGAGCATCGTTGCCGCTATCGGCAGCCAAGGCACCGACCGGGCGATAACCCTCACCGCTCACGCTGATCTCAGGACCATCGGCATGCACCTGAAGGGTTCGCACAACCATCTCATTGAGCGTCAGCGTGCCGGTCTTGTCCGTGCAGATGACCGACACAGCACCCAGCGTTTCAACTGCCGGCAACTGCCGGATGATGGCCTGCCGCCTCGCCATGGTCTGAACACCAAGGGCCAGGGTAATGGTGATGACCGCCGGCAACCCTTCCGGAATAGCTGCCACCGCCATACCGATGACCACCAAAAAAGCATCATCGAGAGCGTAGCCACGAACGAGGACGGCAAGCGCAAAGATCACAGCGCAAAGCGCCAGAACCACAGCCGTCAGCCATTTGGAAAACACATCAATCTGACGCAGCAGGGGTGTCGTGGTTTCCGTCACATCCTCAAGCAACGTGCCGATCCGTCCGATCTCAGCCGACGCGCCTGTGGCGATAACCACCGCCGTGGCTCGACCAGCAGAAACCAGCGTACCCGAATAGGCCATCGAACTGCGCTCTGCGAGCGGTGCCGCATCAGCGACAGACGCAACATCCTTGTCGGTTGGAACCGACTCGCCCGTTAGCGCAGCCTCCTCGATGCGAAGGCCGCGCGCCCGAACAAGCCGCAGGTCAGCCGGCACACGATCACCGGCCTCGATGAGGACGATATCGCCTGGCACAAGTGCGTCGGCTGCAACAGTTCGCCTGACGCCGCCACGGATCACACTGGCATTGGCCGACAGCATGTTGCGCACCGCCGCCAAGGCGTTCTCGGCCTTGCCTTCCTGCCAGAAACCGATGCCGGCATTGACCAGAACGACACCCAGGATCACGCCGGTATCAATCCAATGAGACAGGAGCGCCGTTACGACGGCCGCACCCAACAGCACGTAGATCAAGGTGTTGTTGAACTGGGAGAGAAGCCTAGAGAGCAGACTTCTTGGTGGCGCGCTGGGCAACGCGTTGGGGCCATGCAGGGTCAGCCGCCGAGACGCTTCTTCCGCGCTCAATCCAGACAAGGAGGAACCGATCCTTGAAAGGGCGTCCTGGCCGCTAAGCGCATGCCAGTTCAAATCGACATCGGGCCGTTTATCCACACCACTCCCATTGCCGGAAGCGCCGGAAGGGTCAGTGTCTGGCGTGTCGACCTTAATCGTTTCGGTTTCAAGAACCGCCATGAATGCAAACCTTCTTCAACGCGTTGGGGGGAGCTCAAATAGGTTTCCAGTTGAGCCGCGCAGCTTTCAGCAGGTCAGGTCATGAAATCCAATCCGCGGATGTGAGACCTCTCGTTCCGGTACCGGACCGGCAAGGCCCATGCCCGTTCTGTTGGTCATGCTTTCAGCTAGGTCGAACCGTCCGCCCGAACACATTGCGGCATTCCAATTCAACCGCTCCTGTCAAACCAGCAGGGCGGGGCCTTGAGCAATCGGGATGACTGCGCATGATGGACGAAAGGATCGCAAGTCGGCGGTGTGATGGGCGATACAAAGGCGCATTCAGTTCGGCAAAACGACCGATTCCAGCAACGTTCCATCGAACGTATCGACCACGCCCATATCGCTCAAATGTGGCCCAGCATTGCAGACCAGAGACGCACCGAAACAGGCCTTGAAAACGAGATAGGGCGGATACCAGTCGATGATCTGGTCCATCGCCGCAACAATCTCATCGAAATCATCAGCCAGAGACCCGAGGGCCTCGGCGCGCATCAGCCCTCCAAAGGGCAGTGCAAGCGAGGCCAAAACCTCGCCCTCCCTCACCACGACCAGACCGCCCTTCATCGCCCGTATGGTGTTGGCGGCGAGCGCCATATCCTCACGTCCCTGGGAACCACCCGGGCCGAAAAGGGTGAGGTTATGGCTGTCATGGGAAACGGTGGTCGCAAAAACACCGCGCCACGCCCCCCACTCTTCAAGCAGAGCCAGGCGCGGCGAAGCGTCGCCCACGTACCGGTTGATGACCGCCATCATCGCCATATCGGCGGGGCATTGGACGATGCCACTCTCAACAGACACTTTGCGCTCGCTCCACTGGGTGAACCTTGGTCGCTTGATGGTGGCCACCCGTGTCTCATCACCTGACGCAGGTATCTCAAAATCTTTCGCCTCAAAGCCATGTGTTTTGACCGTATCCAGCAGCTGCGGATCTGGCAGAACCGGACGGCTGGACGTCAGCACGGCGCCATCCTCCGCGACAACAACCCCATCCATCAAGACAGAGCGAGCGCGAAACCCTTTCAGGTCCTCAAACAGAACAATGTCCGCACGCCGCCCCGGCGCGACTAAGCCCAGATCGCGGCGACCAAGCTGTGTGGCCGCATTCAGCGTCGCAGCCTGTAGCGCTTTGATGGGGGGAAAGCCGTAGCGGACGAGCCGACGGACCACATCATCAAGCCCGCCGGCACGATGGAGATCATTCGGAAACACGTCGTCCGTGCACAGTGTCACCGTTTGCGGCAGGGCATCCAGCCCGTTGAGCACCTCAACGAACCCAGGCAGCAAATGATCGTGCGAACCGCGCAATTCGATTGTCAGGCCCATCTGGAGCTTGGCAAGAAAGTCCTCGTTTGAGGTCAGCTCATGGTCGGTCTGAACGCCGGATGCGACATAGGCGCCGAGCGCTCCATCTGCCAAACCGCGCGCGTGCCCACAGACCCGCTTACCGGCCTCAAGACCTGCCTGGACGATCCCCGCCATGCGTGGTGATCGCTCCAGCAGGGCATGCATGGACATCACTTCGGCGACGCCGTGAACATCATCGCGGGCAAGAAGCTGCGCGATGTACCCCGCATCAAAGTCGCCGCCGGTGGTCTCGAAACCGGGCGCGGAGGGAACGCAGGACGGCGCAAGAGTAAGAAAGCGCAGTGTAGCCGCGTCGGCGGCTGCAAGGGCAAACTCCATACCCGCATGCCCGGCCACATTGGCGATCTCATGGGGGTCCCACACGGCAGTCGTCACGCCGCGAGGCAGCACCGCGTCGCTATAGGCAGCCGGCAGGACCATCGAGCTTTCCACATGCATATGCATGTCGATGAGACCGGGGCTTAGGAAGAGCCCAGTTGCATCTATTGTCTTTTGTGCAGCGTGCGCTGGCGTCTGTTCCCGTGGGTGAACGCTGGCGATCAAGGCACCGACGATCCCAACATCGGCTCGCCGCAACTGGCCGGTCACCACATCGACCAGCGTGCCGCCGGCAATCAGCACATCGAACGCAACCTTGGCTTGTGCGGCCAGCATGGCCCGCGTTCGCAGATCGGGATCGTTGAGGTCCGCCGGCTCGCTCATACCACAAGCCTCGCAAGGCCATCCAAGCAAAGGCGTGCGGCGTTGGGGGCAACACCAGTCGCGAGCGAAACGGTGCTTTCGCCAGTTGGTTCGAAACGCGTTTGGCCATAGGTCTCAGACGTGCCGGTATCGACGTCCAGCAGACGCGGCTCGAAGGTCAGGACCTCCGGGTGGGTAAAAACCAAAGCCGCCAGCGGGTCGTAGATCGGCATCCAATCCCGGCCGCGGGTGATCGCAATGTCAAGGTAGCCACCCATCAGGTCGCCAAGCGGTTCGGGCATTCCGGTCGGGATATCGGCCTCGCCATAGGTCGCCTGATGGCACGCCTCCAGATCAACAATGGCGAGCGGGACGCCCGTTTCAGCGACAACCTTGATCGCCTCGGCATCAGCATGTGCATTGAACTCGGCAAAGGGCGTCTGGTTCCCCCGACCAGCCGATCCCCCCATCCAGACAAGGCGGGAGATGCGCGAGAAGGCACCCGGCGCTTCCATGGCAAGTCGCGCTAGGTTGGTAAGCGGCCCTAGAGCAAGCACCTCACGCGGGCCTTCGTTTTCCTCTAACCAAACAACCAATGCCGGACCACAAGGCGGTAGCGTTTCTAGCGGCGCTTCTGGCAGATGTGCCCCGCGTGTCTGCATGCCACGCGGACCAAGCACGCGTTCCGCCGTCTCAAGCGGCCGGTTCAACGGCTCAGCTGTGCCTGTGAAAAACGGCCAATCCAGCTCGAAGGCCAACCGCGCGCCAAGAGCATTCCGGGTGACATTGTCCAGCGTCGAGTTGCCCGCCACGAGCGACACGCCGTCGATATCGATGCCATAGCTGCGCAGCAAAAGGAGCGCCCACAAGTCATCAAACCCAAAGTCGGTATCGACCCAAACGCCCATCACGATGCCTTCAGCGGATGGGCGGTTTCTTGCGGTAGGTCGAACATCACCGCGTCATCGACGGCAAAGACTGGCGCCGCGATATCGACATCCGCACGCACTGGGCCAATCTGGGTATCAAGGACATACTCGCGGTGCCCTCCAGCAAAGGCGACGCTGCGCACGCGAGCCTCATGGCTTCCTGAACCAAGCCGAACAGCGCCAGGACGCCAACCAAGAAAGGGTGCGTCGGCGCCGTAAGAAACCGCCAGAGCGCCCTGGTCGCTGGAAAGACTGGTGCCCTCAACCGCGAAAATGTTCTCAAACCCCATGAAGTCGGCCGCGAAAGCGGTGACCGGTGTGTTGTAGAGCGAGTCTGGCGGGCCGATCTGCTCGATCACACCGTCGCGCATCAGCACCACCCGGTCCGCGAGCGCCAGCGCCTCGCTTTGATCGTGGGTGACGAACACCATGGTGATGCCGGTCTCGCGCTGAAGCCGCTGCAACTCAGTGCGCATTTCAAGCCGTAACCGCGCATCAAGGTTTGAGAGCGGCTCATCAAGCAGAAGCACCTTTGGTTCCATCACGAGCGACCGGGCAAGGGCTAGGCGCTGCTGCTGGCCGCCCGACATTTCAGAGGGCTTCCTCGCTGCCAGGTGCGCAAGGCCGACAATCTCAAGCGCCGCCTGTGTACGAGACCTGATATCGCTCTCTGGCCGCCGTTGCAGCCGCAGGCCGAAGGCCGCGTTCTCGAACGCCGATAGATGCGGAAACAGGGCGTAGGACTGGAACACCAGGCCAATGCCGCGCTTGTTGGCCGGCACGCGCGTCACATCGCGCCCATCAATGGTGATGGTCCCGGACTTGGCCGGCATAAGCCCGGCAATCGCACGCATCGTCGTTGTCTTGCCGCAGCCTGAGGGACCAAGAAGGGCGATTAGTTCGCCCTGCTGGATATCGAGATTAAGGTTCGGCACGGCGATGCTCTCGCCATAGGCGAGTGTCAGATCGGAAAGGGAAACAAAAGCATCAGACATAGCGGGAGAACCCCAAAAACTTTTCAGCGGTGAACACGATCGCGACACACATAAAGGCCAACAGCGCGGACAAGGCGGCGACGGATGGGTCGTAGGTGATCTCCATGTAGGAGAGCATGTCGATGGGCATGGTGCGCACCCCCGGCCCCGAGAGAAACAGCGACACCGGCACCTCGTTGAAACTGGTCACGAACCCAAGAATGAAGGCGGCCAGAACGCCTCCCCTAATGTTGGGCAAAACCACTTTGGTGAAGGCTTGCAGCCGCGTGCAACCAAGCAGGATCGCCGCCTCTTCCATGTCCACGCGCAAATTCTGCAAGCTCGATGAAACGACCCTCACCGCATAGGGCAGGACAAGGGCCGTATGCGCCACAAACAGCGCCATGGTGATGGTGACGTCCAGCGGCACGACGAGATAGCGAAGCAGCGCCAGCCCAACAATGATGCCCGGCACGATGATCGGGGCTGCGACGGCCGTCTTGATGGTTTCAGCGCCCGGAATGTCGTAGCGGTTGAGCGCATAGGCAGCCGGGATGCCGATCACCAGCGCTGCCAGGGTCCCAAAAACGGCCAAGAACATGGAGAGCGCGAAGCTCGCATGGAAGCTCTCAATGGTGAACACTTTGAGGTACCATTTAAGCGACAGGCCCTGCGGCGGAAACGCCAGAGAATTCCCGGCTGAAAGCCCAGCAAAAATGATGATCAGGAACGGTCCAATCAGGAAGGTGAGCGTCAATCCCAGAATGAGCCAGGTCGGCCAGCGTGCGGTCATGATGGCGTCCTCCCCATTCTAGCGCCGCGCCGTCGCGATACGTTTGAGGAGAAGGTTGGCGGAGAAACTCATCACAATCAGGATCATCGCGATGACACTCGCGCTGACGAAATCATTCGACACATTGACCTTCTGATAGAGCAGCGTTTCGAGCATCAGCACCTTGGAACCACCCAGGATCGCCGGTGTGATGTAGGCGGTGAGTGCGCCGGTGAAGACCAGCGTGCCGCCCATCACCAGCCCTTCCCTAGTGAGCGGCAGAATGATGCGGGTGAATACCTGAAACCAATTGGCACCGAGCACCCGCGCCGCCGGTATGACATCGCGCGGCAGGTTCTCCATGGCGCTGACGAGCGAAATGATCATCAGCGGCAGGAAGAGCTGAAGCAGGCCGAGAAAGACCGCCGTCTCCGTGAAGAGCAAGCGTATCGGTGTGTCGGAAAGCCCGAGCCCGACAATTGTGTCGTTCACGATGCCGGTGCGACCCAGAATGACAATCCAGGCATAGGTACGCGCAACCGGCGAAATCATCAGCGGCAGAACGACGAGGCCAAAGATCTGCCCGCGCGCCTTGCCATCCAGGTTGACGATGCAGAACGCTGCCGCATAGCCGATAATGGCCGACGTAAAGGCGACCAGCGCTCCTAGCCGAAGCGTGCGGAAGAATACCGACTGATTGAGCGGCTCTGAGAAAAACTGGATGTAGCCCTGGAGCGACCAGCTGCCCTCAAACCTGAAAGCCTCTGAGAGGAAGATGGCAACAGGCAACAGAAAGACGAGCAGCGTGAATGTCGCTGCCGGTAGCGCCAGTGCCAAGCCTTCCCGTCGGTTCTCAAACATGCCTGCCTGCCCTGTGAGTGCGACGGGCAAAGCTGCCCGCCGCATGCTCCAACTGGTCTACTGAATAACCGTGCGGTTCCACTGATCCACCCAGGCATCGCGGTTGGCGATGATGTCCTCAGGCGGCAAAATGGTCAGCGAATTGATGAGATCAGCGCCATAGGTGAGGCTCTCGGCGATCTCGTCGGACACTTCCACGTCCATGTTGGCCGGGCTGTCGATGCGGGCATTGGCAATGCGCGTCTGCACTTCGGTGGAGAGCCAGTAGTCCATAAACTCCAGCGCCAGTTCCTCGTTGCCATTGTCCTTGGTCATGATCATCACGTTCATACCGCCGGCCTGGCCTTCGGCGGGATCAGCCCAGGCAAAGGGAAAAGGCGTGTCCTGAAAGCGGCTCCAGGCAAACCGACCGACCGGCGCTGCGATCACTTCCTCTTGGAGCATCAGCTGCGCCAGCTCCGAGGAGCGGGAGTAGAACGTGACGATGTCATCGGCGCTTTCACCGATAGAATCGATCGTCGGCGAGAAATCGCCGGCATCCTGGTCGAGCGCAGCATTGAGCATCATAAGCGTCAGCGGGCCTTGCGTGCCGGTGATGTTCGGCAGAGCCACCTGACCGGCGAGCTCCGGCGAGAGGAGGTCGGCCCAGCTTTCAACCGTTACCAGATCGGACCGATAGACAATGGAGCTGGCATAGAAAGTGTAGCCAACCGCCATGCCGTTGCCGAGCGGGTCCTGCGCAGACGGATAAAGAAGGTCGTGGCTCGACAGGGCAGATGTATCGATTTCCGCCAACAGGCCCTGCTCGGCTAGCGCCAGCGCATCGTGGGAGGAGATCACCGCCATATCGATCACCGGGTCGGCAGCATTGGCTTCGATCTTGGCCATGCGCTCCACGCTGTTCCCGGTCTCAATCACCAGCTCACAGCCGCAAATCTCCTCGAACGGATCGTAAAGCGCCTCTTTGTAGGCATCCTGCGCGAAGGAATAGACCGATATGGTCAAGGTGCGGTCCTGCGCGTTGGCAACGGATACGCTTGCGGCGAGACCAAGCGCGAGGGCGCTTGTCGACAGTATCAAAGTCTTCATGACGGTTCTCCTGTTTGATGATGGCGAGCGGCAGCCGTTGAAGCACGCAAGGTAAGCGTCATGGGCACAACCATGCCGCCTGCGTTCGACTGCTCATTGTTGATGAGGGAATGGAGGTGTGTGACGGCCTTCTCGGCGATCTGACCGACATCCTGCGCAACGGTCGAAAGCGTGGGCCGGACCGCGGTGGCAAGCGGCATATCATCAAAGCCGATGATACTAAGATCATCGGGCACCTTGATGCCCGCCTGATAGGCGTCGCCAAGGACGCGCAAGGCAATGAGATCGGATGTCGTCAGCACGCCGGTCACGCCGGCCGCAGCGAGATCCGCAATGTCGGGGAAGCCATCTGTGGTCCACACCTTGCGGTGACGGGCGACGGGACCAAGAACTCCAACCATGCCATCGATGCGATCACGCTGCACTTCGGATGCCCGGTCCCCGCCAAGGATGAGAATGTCACGATGGCCGAGGTCAATCAGCGCCTGCGCCGCCTGACGCCCACCTTCCGCATGATCTGATGAAACGGTGTTCAGTGGATCAGAGGGCGTATGGATCACAGCAGCAGGGAGTGACTGGATCTTTGGACGGGTCCCGCGATGCGGCACGATCACAATTCCATCAACGCCACGCTGGCGCAGGCGTTCAATCGCCGCGGTCTGTTCATCAACATCGCCGCGCGAGTCGGCGATCAAAACGCCGTAGCCGGCAGACGTGGCCGCAATTTCAACGCTCTGCGCAAGCTTGGGAAAGAGCGGGTTGGAAAGGTCCGGCATCACGAAACCCAAGATGCCGCTTCGCCCGGTCTTTAGAGCGCGCGCCGCCTGGCTAGGTCGAAAGCCAACCTCATCGGCCCGGCGGCGAACCCGCTCGGCCATCTCCGCCGAAATGCGCCCCTTGCCGCTTAGTGCATTGGACACCGTGGCGGAGGAAACACCGAGGCTTTCAGCAATGGTTTTGATGTTCGTCAGAGCATCTCTCCAGCTTTGCTTAATCGATTAAGCGATGAAACAAAGCCGGGAGTCAACAAAAATGATTATTCGTTTAAGCATCAAGTTTTGCTGATGGTTTCGGCAACCGCGTTAGGATGGTGAGGCCAAGGCGGCCTCACCCTAGCAAGTGCACGAAATCTTGGGCGCCTAGCCGTCGCTGGAGGAGCGGGACAGCACACTGGCCGGCCGCGCCTTGAACAGGGCCGCCGTCAACAGACCGGCAAGCACAGCCTTGATCACATCACCCGGGATGAAGGCCGTTACCAAACCGGCAGCTTCCAGCAGCGTACGCTCCAGGATTACTGACATGCCCACAATGCCGAAGGCATAAAGGATGATGATCCCACCGATGATGCTGGCAACTGTTGCAACGACAGCAAGGTTTGCACCGCGCCAGCGCTCAACAATGAGGCCCGTCACAAAGGCGGCAACCGGCCAACCGACGAGGAAGCCGACCGTGGGACCGGCAAAAACGCCGAGGCCGCCACGCCCTCCGGCAAGGAACGGCAAGCCAATGGCAACCAGAACCAGGAACAGAAGAACGGCCATCGTTCCCCGCTTTGCGCCCAAAACGGTTCCACACAGCATCACGCCGAGCGTTTGGGCCGTCACCGGAACACCGAAAGCCAGCGTGAAGCTTGGAATGAGGCCCAACGCGGCGATGAGCGCGGCGAAAAGGGCGATGAGAGCGAGGGAGCGTTCCATTATTCTGTCCTTGCTGGCGTCGGTACGCCGGAGTTGTGCGGCATCAAGCCACCGCGAGCACGCAATGCTTGGGCAACCTGTTCTGCGTCATCAATGGCAGCCACCGTTAGCGGCAGGATGAGCCGCCACCTTGGCTTTTGGCGCGCGCGAGCACGCCAGGACTGCGCCAATTGCCGGCCTTGCGCCGCCAAAGCCGGGGTGAAGCGGATTACCAGTGCAATACCTAGTTCGACAAGGCGCGTTTGTAGCCCAAAGCGCGCCAGCGGCTGCAAGGCCCACCGCACAAAATCCATCATGTCCGAAAGGCGGGTTGTCATGGTCACCAGGGTTGCCAGCCCCACGGCCGTCATCAGACGCAGGACGATGGCCAGCCCATCGGCCATATCCTGAGTAATGCCGTGCCAGACGATGAGGATCACCACAAAGGGCCAGAGCGGTTTCAAGGCGCGCATGCCAGCCAGGAAAAAAGTGCGGCCCGGCAACGCAAACAGTAGGAGACAGGCGAAAAACGCGGCCACCTGAAACACAAGACTATCGATGGCCAGAAGAACAAAGGTCGCCGCACACAACAGGGCGAACTTTATTCCCGGGCGCCAGCGATGCGCCGGCGTTTCAACCGGCGAGGTCAGACAGAGCATCGCCGCCCCCAAGTTCGGTCATGCGCGCGGTGAAGGCCGGCAGAACCTTGGCCGGCGCGCCATCGGCAACCAGCCGCCCCTCCTCCAGCCAAAGTACCTCATCATAGTCGCGGAGGTGGTCAGGATCGTGGGCAATGTGCACCAACGTCGCTTCGACATCATCAAGGTATCGCGAAAGCTGCAGTTGTGTGGGGATATCAAGACCCGACAGCGGCTCGTCTAGAACGATCGCCTTTGGTTTCATGGCGAGCACCGCCATCAGGCAGACCAGCTTCTTCTGCCCCTGGGAAAGGCTGTGGACCGCCTCCGCGGCCCAATGGCTTTTGCCGAACTGGGCAAGAAGCTGGGCGACTTGCTCGGCCGCCTCCGCCTTGGAGGCACCCTGCTGAAGGAGACCGAAGGCGAGTTCCTCTTCCACGGTCGGGAAGATGATCTGGTGATCGGGGTTCTGGAACAGAATGCCAACGGTGGAGAGCGCCGCACGGCGATCCTTGGCGACATCGACGCCATCGACCTCAACGCTGCCGGTCGTGGGAGCAATCAGTCCAGCAAAAAGGCGGGCAAAGGTCGACTTGCCCGAGCCGTTGCGTCCAACCATGCCGATCCTGCGAGCTGAGCTACGCACGGAAACCTCGTGCAGCACGCTTTTGCCATCAAGGATGAGCGAAACCTTGTCGAAGGCAAACCAGGTTCCCGCATCCGCAGAGACTGGAGCTGGGGTGATGGAAGGCGGCACGATGGAAACCACGCTCAACATTGGTGCAACGGAGCTCCGAATTGAACCGCGCCTTGCCCTACCCGCCGCTTAAGATAAGCCTGTAGCGGAGCTGGTCGAAGATAACGGCCAGGATCAATAGAACTCCGAGCAGCACCATCTGCATGTAGGAGCTGATTTGCGCAAGGTTCATCCCGTTCTTCACCAGAACGATGAAAAAGGCGCCGAGCACGACGTTGAGCACATTGCCAATGCCGCCGCGAAGCGAAACGCCGGCAATCACACAGGCCGCGATGGACTCCAGCGCAAGCGAAGCGCCGAGATTGGCCTCGCCCGATTCAACCCTAGCTGTGAGGAGCAGGCCCGTGAGCGAAGCGATGAGCGCGCACAGCATGTAACACATGAGAAGCGTGCTCTTGGTGTTGATGGCCGAAAGCCTTGCGGCTTTGATGTTGCCGCCGACCGCATAAACCTGCGTGCCCAGACGCGTCTGCGTCATGAAAACCCACATGAGGACGATGCACACCAGCGCCACCACGACCGGCACGGGAACACCGCCTATTCGCCCGAAGCCGAACACATCACTGAACGCAAAGGGCATGCCGGAAACCGGCACACCACCGGTCAGAAAAAGCGCAAGGCCGGCGCCGACTGAGGACACGCCAAGCGTCATGATGAAGGGCGAGACATCGAAATAGGCAACACCGATGCCGTTCACGAGGCCAATCATCAGCGCCGCGCCCATGCCGATGAGGCAGCCAAGCAGGATGGCCAACCAAATCGCGTCGGGGAACATGCCGGCAAGCCACACCATGCTCATGGCGGATACCACGGAGGTGATGGCAATCGCGGTCCCGACAGAAAGGTCAAACCCGCCGGAAATCAACACCAGCATCTGGCCCATCGACACCAGCACCAGGAACACCGACTGCCGCGCCACATTGAACAGGTTCTGTGCCGTCATGAAGGACGAGGACAGGACCATGAAGACGATCACGGCGATCACCAGGAAAAAGGGCAAAACGCCCACCTTCACGAAGATCGTGCGCAACAGGCCAAGGGGACCACTGCGTTCAGGGGCGGCAGGTTGCGGGGACGCGCTCATGCGACAGCTCCGGACTCATCGAAAAAGTGTTTCAAAATGCGGTCTTCGGCGATGGCATCGCCCGTCAGTTCCGCTGTGACGGTGCCGTGGGCAAGCACGATCAACCGGTGCGCAAGGTGCATAACCTCCGGCAGATCAGAAGAGATGATAACCACGGCCTTACCGGCCTCCGCCAATTCTTTGATCAGGAGGTAGAGCGCCGCGCGGGTTCCCATATCAACGCCCACCGTTGGCTCATCGAAGATGTAGACATCAACGCTCTGGCCGAAGCAGCGGCCAAACAGCACCTTTTGTTGATTGCCGCCGGAAAGCTGGGAAACAGGCTTGCGACGGTAAGAGGGCGGCAGTTCCACGCGCTCGCTGATAGTGTTTACCTCGCCCGCCACGCCCTTGCGATCCACAAAGACAGCGTCGGGGGCGATTTTGTCGCCCATGATGAGGTTCACCGCCAGATTGTCGTTGGACGTCTTGGCCAGATCCAAACCCTCATGCTTGCGGTCCGAGGAGAGGTAGTACATGCCGGCCTTGATGATCGCAGCGGTCGAAGCGTGGGTCACGTCCTCGCCCTTCAGTTTCACGCGACCATCAATGCGGTGCGCCAAACCCATCATGGCCCGGAAAAGCCGGGATTTGCCCGAGCCGACAAGACCCGCCACACCCAGCACCTCGCCAGCCTTGATGGAAAGGTTCGCACCGGAAACGCCGTGGGTGGTGAGGCCTTCGACCTCCACCAGAGCTTCGCCAGGCTGGTGGGCAATCTTGGGGTAGATTTCATCAATGGCCCGCCCGGTCATCATCTCCACCAGCGCGCCCTCATGCGCATCAGCGATATCGACCGTGCCGATCTTGGCCCCATCGCGCAGTACGGTCACCCGGTCAGCAATGCGGGCGAACTCCTGAATACGGTGAGAGATGTAGATGATGCCGACGCCGCGCGCCTTTAGCGACAGCACGAAATCGAACAAGTGATCGACCTCCTTGTCGGTGAGCGAGGCGGTCGGCTCATCGAGGATGAGAACCTTGAGGTCGCCATGAAACGCCTTGGTGATCTCCACCATCTGCTGCTGGGCCCGCGAAAGGCTTCCAACGACAGCATTGGGGTCGATATCGAAACCAAGCTCAGCCAGCATCTCTTTGGAGCGGCGACGCATGGTCTTGTGATCGATGAATGGGCCGATCAGCGGCTCCCATCCCATGAAAATGTTCTGCGCGACGGTGAGCGTCGGCATCAGGCTAAATTCTTGGAAGACGGTGTAGATGCCCTCCTCCTGCGCATCGGCCACCGAACCGAACTGCACCGGTTTGCCATCCAGCAGCACCCTGCCTGCGGTGGCTGAATTGGCCCCGGCCAGAATGGAGATAAGCGTGGACTTGCCAGCCCCGTTTTCCCCAAACAGCACGTGAACCTCGCCGACCTCGACATCGAAATCGACGTCATTGAGGGCCAGAACGCCAGGATAGCGCTTCGTCAGACCTTCGATCTCAATGAGGGGCGGCACGGAACAAGCTCACACAGGCTGGAGTGAAGAGGAAGAAAAGGCGGGCTGAACAGCAGTACTGCCCAGCCCGTAGGCAATCGCGAGGGAACGCGACCAATCTAGTTGTCGACGGCAAACACCGGCGAGAAATCTTCCGGCGGCAGGATGTTCGCACGCGGCACGTCGTTGATGTTCTCAGGATCAACAACGAAGATCTGCGGACCAACATGCTCCACCAGATCATCGCCCTGAAGGGCACGCACGGCCTGATCGATAGCGATACGGCCCTGGATCACCATGCTGTCTGCCGGCGCTGCCAGAATGAAACCACGCTCGATCCCGGTGTAGACGCCAGGCGTCATGTAGAAGGACAGAAGCTCCACATCACCGACCAGACCGCGCTCGCGGATAAGGCCCTGGGCAGCTTCGGCCGTCACAGCCGTTCCGGCTAGATAACGTACATCCGGGTTGGACTGGATCACGTCTTCCACAAGGCTCAGCTGGACCTCGCGGCCGGTGTCGCCAAAGCGCGGTTCAAGCACTTCAACCGCGGACCCTTCGACCGCTTCCATGAAGCCCGAATGGGCCGCTTCAACCCATCCCGCACCTGCCGGTCCGGGGAACCAGCCGACTTGAACAGGATCGCTGCCGGCAGGATGACGCGCGGCCAAATACCGACCGGTTTCAGCGCCCATGGTGTAAAAGGATACCAATGACTTGGCCGTGATATCGGTCGATGAGACGCCGTTCACCAGATCGATCACAGGCACGTCCTGGCCGGCCAGTTCGGCAATCACATTGTTGAGGCCGTCAGCGGAGATAGCGCCGATGGCAACAGCCTGCGCGCCGGCGGTCACACAGTCTTCGATCTGGCTGATCTGGGTGGCAAGCTCGGTGTAGCCACCGGCCTCCACGACGTTGAGATTGATGCCGAGGCGACGAGCCTCATCCACCACACCATAGTTTACGCCAAGCCAGTAAGCGTCCTTCATGTGCGGGAAAGAAACGCACACGTTCCAGGCTTCGCTGGCGCTATCGAGCGCTTCGTAGCTGATCTCATTCACCTCGCCATCGGACGAGAAGGCAGGTGTCACTTCCTGCGCCGCATAGGGGAACCAGCTGTCCATGGCAAAGGCGCTGGCGGGCAGGAAAGCTGCCACCAAAGTGGTGGCAAGAAGCCGTTTGGTCACTTGCATTGTTATGTCCTCCGTTTGGTCGGTAGTCTGGTTGGGTCAGTCTCGATTGGGGGAGATGCAGGGTAATGTTTGGTGCTAGCTCAGCGCGTCGCGCACGGCCTGAAGCATGGTCTGCCGGTCTTTGCGCGCGGCGAGGGCACCGGCCATGTCGACCTTCTCGAACTTGACCGGCATGTGGGGTTGAAGCTGGCCGATCAGGTCCATGTCAGCCGACACGATGGCGCCGAGCGTGAAGTAACCGCCGCCAGACACCGCATCGCGGTGCAGTACGATGGGTTCTGTCCCGCCCGGCACCTGAATGGAGCCATAGGAGTAGCAACCATCGACGATGTTGGACGGATCGGAACCCGCACCGAAAGGTTGCTCGCGCTCGACAAAGTCCAGCGGACGGCCGCCTTTGAAACGGTAGCCCATACGGTCTGCTTCCGGCGCAACGCTCCAATCGTCATCAAAGAAGTTCCGCCCCGACGCATCGGTGATCCGGTGCCAGTAAAGGCCTGGCAGAACGCGCAGATGTGTCGGCTTTCCGGGGCCACGCCGCAGGTTCCACGGCACGCTGGCACCCGCCTTGCCAGCTGCACCCTGGCCAACAGGAATCTCATCGCTGGCGGCAATCGGACGCCCCTCAACGCCGCCAAGCGCGCCGATGGGATAGGTGGAGCGGCTGCCAAGCGCGGGCGGCGTGTCGATACCACCGGAAACGGCGATATAGGCCCGCGCACCTGCTTTGAGGAAGCCAAAGCTCAATGTTTGGCCGGCCTTGACGTCAAAGGCGGTCCAGCCTGGCTGCTCCTCGCCATCAAGCAGGATTGGCAAATCGGCGCCGGTGATGGCAACCGTTACAGTCGCGGTAAACTCGATCTCCGGGCCCATAAAGACCGCTTCCAGACCGGCAGCGTCTTCCCGGTTCCCGACAAGCATGTTGGCTGCCCGCAAGGCGAAGCGGTCCATCGCGCCGCCAATGGGAATGCCCAGGTGGAAATAGCCGGGACGGCCCAGATCCTGAATGGAGGTGGAAAGGCCGGGATTGATGATCTTAAGCGTCATTGAGGGCCTCCAGCAGTTTGGCGTTGGTGCCGGTCATGTCGGCGTTGAAGGCCTCAAGATCGAACTCCACCTCGGCGATGCGCGGTGCGTAGGTGCCAGCCTCCACCTCTGCGACGATGCGGTCATATTCGGCGCGGTCGATGGGCTTCCATTTCACGATGTCGCCAGGCTTGAAGAAGACCATGAAGTCTTTGAGGTAGGTGACCTCTTGCTCTGGATCGTAGATCGGCATGGGCGTAATGCCGAACATCTGGTAGCCGCCAGCCCCACGCACCGAGTAGATGCAGGAGAAGCAGCCGCCATAGCCAACGGTCAGCTTGGGCGTATCGGTGCGGGGCCGCAGATATTTGGGAACCTCTAGCTGCTTCTCGCGCTCCACCAGCTGGTAGAGGAAGGGCAGCCCGGCCACGAAGCCCACCATGGAGACGAACCATGGCTGAGAGTGGTGCGCTTCGATGAAGGCTTCGGCGCTATCAAACCCATTGATCTGCGCTGCGTAATCAAGGTCGGTGCCCGACGGATCCTGATGGCGCTCACGGAAGCGCATCAGCGTCTCATGGGTCCAAGGATCCTGGTAGTAGACCGGAATTTCGATGATGCGCGTGGAAAGACGCTTCTCGGCATCCTCCGCCTTGTGCTCGAGTTCCTGAATGCGCGCCATCAGCACATCGGGCGCGATCACATCCGGGTCAAAACGCACCTGAAAGGAGGCGTTGGCCGGGCAGATTTCGGTGATGCCATCAATACTGGCATCGCGCACCGCATTGCTCATGGACAGGGACTTGAAGAAGGCATCAAGCGACATCTCATCATCCATTTCGATGTAGATGTGCTCGTCACCCCCATAGGTGTAACGCGTCTTCATTACGCTGCTCCTTGCGATTGGGGCGGCATCAGATGGCCGGCATCGAGCCAGGGTTCGAGCCATTGGGTATGCACGGCGCCGGCCTGAACGGTTGGGTCGGCGCACAGGGCCTGGTGCAGGGGGATGGTTGTTTTCAGCCCGCCAATGTCGGTGGCGCTGAGCGCAGTGGCGAGCTTGGCAATGGCATCGGCACGGTCCGCGCCATGCACGATGACCTTGGCCACCAGCGAGTCGTAAAAGGGCGGGACCTGGTAGCCCGCATAGAGGAAGTGATCGACGCGCACGCCCTCGCCCTGCGGCCATTGCAAGCCTGTCACCTGCCCCGGCCAAGGCATGAACTGCATGAAGGGGTCTTCGGCGTTCAGCCGCACTTCAATCGCGTGGCCGGTGTGGGTGATGTCTTCCTGCGTGTGGCTGAGCTTGGCGCCGCCACACACCTTGATCATCTCCGCCACAAGATCGGTCCCAGTGATCATCTCCGACACCGGGTGCTCGACCTGAATGCGGGTGTTCATCTCGATGAAGTAGAAAGCGTTGGCGGCCTCGTCATAGAGATACTCCAGCGTCCCGGCACCGCGATACCCGACCGATTTGGCGAGCGCGACGGCGGAGGCGCAAAGGCTCTGTCGTGTCTCTTCATCCAGACAGGTGGCGCCTGCCTCTTCCCAAACCTTCTGACGACGGCGCTGGAGCGAGCATTCGCGCTCAAAATAGTGCACCGCATCACTGCCATCGCCCATTATCTGCACTTCAATGTGCCGGGGCGAGCGGATCGCGCGTTCCAGGTAAAGCCCGCCATCACCAAAGGCGGCTGCAGCTTCGGCCTGGGCCTGCGGCGCCATGCTCTTCAATTCATCCGCATTGGATGCGATGCGGATGCCCTTGCCTCCACCGCCAGCGGCGGCCTTGATCATCACCGGGTAGCCGATGTCGCCGGCAATCCGGACGGCGTCATCCACCGTTTCCAGGCGGCCTTTGGAGCCCGGCACCACCGGAACGCCTGCGACCTCAGCAGCCTCACGCGCGGCAACCTTGTCGCCCATGCGTTCAATGGTATCCGCCGATGGGCCAACAAACACCATGCCGGCATCGGCAACGGCGCGGGCGAAGGCCGCGCTTTCGGCCAGAAAGCCGTAGCCGGGATGTACGGCGTCAGCACCAGTCTCACGCGCTGCAGCAATGACGGCATCGATGTTGAGATAGGAGTCTGCTGCCTTTGCGGGCCCGATACACACAGCCTGGTCAGCCTGCTTAACCGCCAGCATCGGTGCGTCAGCCTCCGAGTAGACCTGCACCGTCTCAATCCCAAGCGCTTTGGCAGAGCGCTGAATGCGCACCGCGATTTCGCCCCGATTGGCAATGAGGAGACGCTTGATCGCCATTGCTCTAGCCCGACAGCTCCGCCAGCGCCTCGCCAGCGGTCACTGGCGCTTCATTGTCGGCGACATAGGCCTTGAAGGTGCCAGCGGCATCGGCCTTCACTTCGATGAAGGTCTTCATCACCTCCACCAGACCGATGGTGTCACCCACGGCAACGGCATCACCCTCAGACTTGAAGGGCGCGGAGTCCGGGTCAGGCTTGTAGTAAAACGTCCCGGGCAGAGGCGATTGAATGGTTGCCATGGTTTGGATGTCCCCTCTTGTTAAAGACCAAGCACGGTGGCGGCTGGCGCGATTTTGACGCCAGCCTCTGTTAGGCCGTTTCGGATGGCCTGACCGATGGCGAGCGCACCGGGCGTGTCGGAATGAAAACAGATCGATTCAAAATCGATGGCGACGTCTTCGCCGTCGATGGTGGTCACCGTGCCCTCAAGGCAGGCTTTGACGCATTTGGCAGCGATCTTCACCGGATCGGGCCGTGCGACCTGCCGGCGAAACACAATGGAGCCGGACGCGTCATAGTCGCGGTCAGCATAAAATTCGCGCACCACAGGATGGCCGGCGCGCTCGGCGACCTCATAGGTCTGAGAAATGCCCATACAGAACAGGATGGCATTGCTGGATGTCTTGGCGATCGTCTCTACAAGGTGCTGCGAGAGCTCCTCGTTCACCGCCGCCTCCATGTAGAGCGCGCCATGCGGCTTGATGTGTTGAAGCGGCACGCCGTGGCGGCGGCCAAACTCGCGCAGCGCGCCAACCTGGTAGAGAATGTCATTGACCAGTTCTTCGCTGGTCATCTTGATGGTGCGCCGACCAAAGCCCTGAAGATCGCGGTAACCTGGATGCGCCCCAAGCCCGACGCCGAACTTGCCAGCAAGCTGCACGACCTTGTTCATCGAGTTTGGATCGCCGGCGTGAAACCCTGTGGCGACATTGGCCGAGCTGATCAGCGCCATGATCTGATCGTCGGGCGCTTCGCTTAGGACCCACTGGCCAAAGCCCTCGCCCATGTCGCAATTCAGGTCGACGATCTGTTTCATTCACGCCTCGCTCACAGTAGCCCTTCAAGGCTTCCAAAGAGCGCCGCAACTGAACAGTTCTATTTTCAGAAGACGTGATATCAGTTTTTCCGATAAAATCGAAAATGATATAAATTATTGTTTTTATGATGTAATTTTTGTAGAGAGAAGATTTTTCAACGCCTTTCACTCAATCGGAAAAACCGATATCGTTCTTTCAGATGACGCATAACTAGGCAGTCCGCATGAATCTACGGCACTTGAAATACTTCGTCGCAACCGCTGAGACCGGTCAGGTGAGCCGGGCGGCAAGCGCCCTTTCCATCTCCCAGTCATCAGTAACCGGTGCCATCAAGGAGTTGGAACAGACACTCGGCGCCTCCCTCTTTCAGCGCTCTTCGTACGGCATGGAACTCACAGAGCCGGGCCGCGAGTTCCTGGGGTCGTGCAAGGAAATTCTGGAAAAGGTGGA
This sequence comes from Pseudomonadota bacterium, assembly GCA_038749715.1. Classification (GTDB taxonomy): domain Bacteria; phylum Pseudomonadota; class Alphaproteobacteria; order Rhizobiales; family MH13; genus MH13. The sequence goes on along the minus strand of JBCDHR010000010.1, from coordinate 18,622 downwards.
TGAAGCCACCAAGCTCACCCAGCGCCGCTCCGAACTCACTGGATCAATCTCTCTGGCGGCGAGCTATACGGTGCTTGGCTACTTCCTGCCCTACCATCTCGACCGTCTGGCGCAGCTCCATCCCGGGTTGACCATTACGGTCCATGAAATGAACCGGGAGAGCATCGAAGAAGCACTCCTGACGCACCGCATCGATATGGCCGTGATGCTGACCTCCAACGTCTCCAACCCCTATCTGGAGTCCGAAACGCTGATGCGCTCACCGCGACGCCTTTGGGTTGCCAACGGGCACCGCTTTGCGCGCAACGGCAAAGCCACCTTCGAGGAGATCGCAGAGGAAGACTACATCATGCTGACCGTCGATGAGGCGGCCCACACGACCATGAAGTATTGGAGCCTCACCAACTACCGGCCCAAAACCAAGCTGCAGACCTCATCGGTCGAGGCGGTGCGCTCCATGATCGCCAACGGGCAGGGCGTGACGATCCTGTCGGACATGGTCTACCGGCCCTGGTCGCTGGAAGGAAAGCGGCTCGAAACGGCCGCCACTGATATCCTAACCCCGACCATGGATGTGGGACTTGCCTGGCCACGCGAAGCGGAGTTCTCCCAGCCCATGCAGGTGCTGCACGACTATTTCCGCCAAAGTTACATTTCTCCCCACCTGCCGCAGCACCTAGCACGCAAATAGAGGCTCAAAAGGTGGGCGGCGTGCAGGCGCTGATGATCACCGCCTCGTTGGGCCCAACCTGGCGAAAGCGATGCGGCTTGCGGCTGTCGAATTGATAGGCATCGCCAGGCCCGAGGATTTTGCGTTGGTCGCCAACGGTGACCTCCACACGGCCAGACACGACAATGCCGCCCTCTTCCCCGTCATGCTCGTACATTACCCGGCCCGTGTCGGCGCCAACGGAGTAGGTTTCCTTCAGGATTTGAAGGGATCGGCCAAAGAGGTTCTGGCCAACCTGTTTGAGCGAGAGCCCACCCTTGCCGATCTCCACCAGTTCATCGGACGCATAAAACACCGTCTGATCGGGCTCCGGTTCAAAGGCGAAGAACTCCGACAGGCCGATGGGAATACCGTCCAGAACACGCTTTAGCGACCCGACCGACGGGCTGGTCTTCCCCGCCTCCATCAAGGAGATGGTCGCACTTGCAACGCCCACCTTTTTGGCGAGCGCGCGTTGCGACAAGCCGGCCCGCTGGCGGATGATCCGCAGCCGCTGGCCAAGGTCCGAGCCTTCGGGTTCAGCGGTGTTTAGCATGATCAATATCCCAATCAGTCACGCCACACAGATATATTTTTCAGTGCTTTAGCGTCAATGGAAAACAGACTTATGCCTGCTTCCTAAACGCACTACGGTTTTGTCATCGGCCGCCTCGCGCATTTGCTCGAAGTCGCCAACCAAAGCGGGAGACAAAGCCATGGTGACCGAAACTGCCTCAGCCGCCAGCCTGACCAACAAGCAAGTGAGCGCACGGCGCGATGAAGCCATTGCGCGCGGTGTCGGCATGATGACGCAAGTCTACGCCGAACGTGCCGAGAACGCTGAAATCTGGGACGTTGAAGGCAAGCGCTATATCGACTTCGCCGCTGGCATTGCGGTCGTTAACACCGGTCACCGGCATCCCAAAGTAATCGAGGCCGTGACAGACCAGCTCAGCCGTTTCACTCACACCTGCCATCAGGTCGTGCCATACGAGAACTATGTGCGCCTCGCCGAGCGGTTGAACGCCCTGGTGCCCGGCGACTTCGCCAAGAAGACGATGTTCGTCTCCACTGGCGCCGAAGCGGTGGAAAACGCGGTGAAGATTGCCCGAGCGGCGACCGGGCGCGGGGCCGTTATCGCTTTCTCAGGCGGCTTTCATGGGCGTACTTTCATGGGCATGTCGCTGACCGGCAAGGTCGTGCCCTACAAGGCAGGCTTTGGCGCGATGCCAAGCGACGTGTTCCACGCCCCGTTCCCCGTTCCGCTGCATGGTGTGGACCAAGATGAGGCACTCGCCGCTTTGGATCGAGTGTTCAAGGCCGATGTCGATCCCGCCCGCGTTGCGGCCATTGTCATTGAACCTGTCCAGGGCGAAGGCGGTTTTTATGAAGTGTCCTTCAGCTTCATGCGGGCGCTGCGTGATATCTGCGACACGCATGGCATTCTGCTCATCGCCGATGAAGTGCAGACTGGCTTTGCCCGCACCGGCAAGCTGTTCGCCATGGACCATCACGCCGAGCACTCCGGCGTGGTGCCGGACCTCACCACCATGGCCAAGGGCCTTGCAGGCGGCTTCCCGCTCGCCGCCGTCACCGGTCGGGCCGATATCATGGACGCGGCAGCACCAGGCGGTCTGGGCGGAACTTATGGCGGCAGCCCCATCGGCGTCGCGGCCGCCCATGCCGTGCTCGATACCATCGAAGAGGAAGCGCTTTGCGACCGCGCCAATGCAATTGGTTCGCGTCTCAAGCAGAAACTGGAAAGCTTGCGCGAAGACATCCCGGAGATCGTCGATATCCGCGGCCCGGGCTTTATGAACGCCATCGAATTCAACCTGCCGGGAACCGGGACGCCTCATCCGGATTTTGCCAACACCGTTCGCCAGGAGGCGCTGAAGAACGGCCTCATCCTTCTGACCTGCGGGGTCTACGGCAATGTCATCCGTTTTCTGGCGCCGCTGACCATTCAAGATAAGGTTTTTGCCGAAGCGCTTGATGGCATCGAAGCCGCCATCCGCGCCGCTCACCACCAGCACGCTGAGCTCAGCGAGGAGGCGTCCTGATGTCGTTCAAACCCATCCTTTCCAACCCGCGCCTTGTTGCCGAAGCCTCGCTCATTGACGGTGTCTGGCAGGCTCGCGCCGGAACCGACAAGACGTTCAACGTCACCAATCCCTCCACCGGCGAAACCCTCGCAGAACTGCCGGATATGGGACCAGAAGAAACCAACCAGGCCATTGATGCCGCCCACCGCGCGCAAAAGGCGTGGGCAAAGAAGACCGGCAAGGAGCGCGGCACCATTCTGCGGACCCTGCGCGATCTGATGCATGCCCATGCCGACGATCTGGCGGCCATCCTCACCGCTGAGATGGGCAAACCGCTGGCCGAGGCCAAGGGCGAGATACTCTACGGCGCAAGCTATGTGGAATGGTTCGCCGAAGAGGCCAAGCGGGTCTATGGCGATGTCATTCCCGGTCATCAGGGCGACAAGCGTATCATGGTGTTGAAGCAGCCTGTCGGCGTGGTGGCGTCCATAACGCCGTGGAACTTCCCCAACGCCATGATGGCCCGCAAACTGGCACCGGCCCTTGCCGTTGGCTGCACCTTCGTGGCCAAGCCTGCCGCGCTCACTCCGCTTTCGGCTCTGGCACTCGGTGTGTTGGCGGAAGAGGCGGGCGTGCCCAAGGGCGTCATCAACATCATCACGTCCACGCAGAGTGCGGCCGTTGGAGAAACCTTTTGCTCCAATCCGAAGGTGCAAAAACTCAGCTTCACCGGCTCGACCCATGTCGGCAAGATTCTGATGCGGCAGGCCGCCGATCAGGTGATGCGCACCTCGATGGAGCTGGGCGGCAATGCGCCCTTCATCGTGTTCAACGATGCCGATCTCGATGCCGCCGTTGAAGGTGCGATGATCTCCAAATACCGCAACAACGGCCAGACCTGCGTGTGTGCCAACCGCATCTATGTCCAGTCGGGCGTCTATGATGCGTTTGCGGAAAAACTCGTTGCCGCCGTCAAGCAGATGTCGGTCGGCGATGGCTTTGAAGACGGTGTCATGGTCGGTCCGCTTATCAACGCGCCGGCCGTTGAGAAGGTCGAGGAGCATATCAAGGACGCCACCAGCAAAGGCGCGACCATCGCAACAGGCGGCAACCGCCACACCCGCGGGGGAACGTTTTTCGAGCCGACCGTGCTGACAGAGGTCACGCCGGACATGCAGATCGCCTCGGAGGAAACCTTTGGCCCCGTCGCGCCGCTCTTCCGGTTTGAAACCGAAGAGGAAGTGATCGAGCAGGCCAATGCCACCGAGTTTGGCCTCGCCTCTTACTTTTACGCCAAAGACCTTGGTCAGGTCTGGCGCGTCGCGGAAGCGCTCGACTACGGCATGGTGGGCGTCAACACAGGCCTCATCTCAACCGAAACCGCACCCTTTGGCGGCGTCAAACAGTCCGGCCAGGGCCGAGAAGGCTCCAAATACGGGATCGATGACTATCTCGACATCAAATATGTCTGCGTTGATATCGGATAGGTTGGACGCTCGGGCGTGCTCAAAGCCGTCAGGCGTCTTGCAATGCCCTGCGATCACGCTCCGAGGCCCGGAACCAGGCGAGCAAGCCCTCGGGCTCCGACTCAACGGCGGTTTGCAGACCACCCGCGAACTCAAAAAACGCCTCTTGGTTGAGACCGTTCAGCCCAACCAGAACAGGCACGTGATCGCTCAACGCCAGAGCGATGAGATTTCGAAACCCTCGTCCGCTTGCTTCGTGCTTGCCGAACTTGTTGATCAGCAAGAGATCGCACTCGGCGCTGTAGCTACGCTCGACGGAGGCAACTGCCCGTTCCAACGCATTCTGATCCAGCCGGCAACCGCGTGAACCCGGTCCAAGAAACTGAGAAATCAAGATGTCCTCGCCAGCCGGCAACGTGCGGACCATCATATCGCACTTGCCGCCATCGGACCGGTCCCGGTTGGATTGGACGCAGCCGCACACGGCCTTGCCGGAGCGTTCCAGCTCCCTCGCGAACGCCGCCAACAGAAGGTCGGTATCGCCCTTTCCGGGCATCATCGTGTAGCCGAGTATCGCCATGCCAAAAACTTCTCAGCCGGCCTGGAGCCGCTGAGGGTGGCTGAGGACAGTGAACCCGTCACCGCGGCTGTAGGCGATCAACGTCAGACCGGCGCCAATCGCGGTTTCCAACGCAAAGCTCGTCGGCGCAGAAACGGCAATGAGAATAGGGCAGCCCAGAATGACGGTCTTTTGCACCAGTTCGACCGATAGGCGCGACGTCATAACGACCGCACCGCTCTCAACCGGCAGCTGACCCCTCAACAAGGCGCCAGCAAGCTTGTCCAACGCGTTGTGCCGGCCCACATCCTCGCGTGCAGCGACGATGCCGGTATCAGGCAGCAGAAAACCGGCGCTGTGAGCGGCATGGGTTTCATCGTGGATTGGCTGATGCCCCCGAAGCCACTCGGTCGCTTGGTTGATCTCGTCCAAGGAGAGATCGGTTCGGCGAGCCTTGAGCTTGGGGAGCGATCGCACCGCTTCTTCTAGGCTATCAATCCCGCACAACCCACAGCCCACAGGACCGATCATCGACCGGCGCCGATTTAGGAACACCTCCGCCTTCTCATCTTTAAGCCAAAGCCGCGCTTCGATACCCCGGTCATGATCGAGCAGTTCTAGGTCGACGATGTCATCAAGGCTGGAAATGAAGCCTTCGGTGAACGCAAATCCGATTGCGAAGTCTTCTAAGTCGGACGGCGACGCCATCATGACTGCAACGCTCGTTCCCTGAATGACGACGGCAACAGGCACCTCGACGACGAGCTGGCACTGCTCAGGCCTGCGCTGAGGCAGCCGCTCCGCGCGAACCGAACGCACCGGCTCGCGGGGCTCATTACTGTCAAACTGGTCCGGATCAATGACCATCAGCTTACTGCACCCAGCATTTCCAGCCCGGTATCTGTGAGCGAGAAAACCATGCGCTGGGAGCGCTCATTTTTGCGCTCAACCCGGATGGCACCCAACTGGTCAGCAAGCATAACGCATTCGCGAATGACCAACGCGTGCTCCACGCCGAGTCGCTTAGAGAATGTATGGCTGTCTGAGCAGTATCCGCTGTGCGAAGCGGCAAGCAGTCCCGCGCCAAGGGGGGTCAAACCATTGGATTTATCGTCCAAAAGCTGTGCGACCATCATCTCAAAACGCGCTTCTGTTTCGACCAACCGTTCAGGCGTCATCGCTTTCCACCAACCGGAACCGCACCATCACGGATTTTGAGGCCGGCGTGTAGCTCTGCGAGCCGAACTGGCCATGGGGCACAAGAGCATTCATCTCAGGATAGTAGCCGGCCACACAGCCAAGCGGGGTGTCGTAAGGCACGGCACGAAAGCCCTTGCAGACCCGTTCGATGTCATCATCGAAGACGCCGATCACATCCACCAGACCGCGCGACTTGATGCCGAGGCGCTTCATGTCCTTGGGGTTCATGAAGACGATCTCGCGCAAGCCGAACACCCCGCGATAGCGGTCGTCCATGCCATAAACGGTGGTGTTGTACTGATCGTGAGAGCGGAAGGTTTGCAGCACGAAAACATCGTCCTGGCTTTGACTGCGCTGCCACTCGGTCTGCTCGGGCAAGTCGTGGCTGGTGAAGTTCGCCTTGCCGCTGGGTGTCTTGAAGTCCCGGAACGATGCGCCATTGCGCAACCGAAAGCCGCGCGGTTTGCGCACCTGCGTGTTGAAATCACCAAAGATCGGCAGCACGCGCGCGATCATATCCCGAATGAGATCGTTATCATCGGCAAGCCTATCCCAGTCGACGACACCGCTACCCACCGTCGCTTTGGCGATCCCAGCGACAATTTTCACCTCAGAGAGCAAATGCTCCGATGCCGGTTGATTGATCCCGCCCGACCCGTGAACCATGGACATGGAGTCTTCGACAGTCACAAACTGCTCAACGCCCTTGGAGTTTTTGTCGATCTCGGTACGACCTAGGCAGGGGAGCAGAAAGCTCTTCTGACCCGTCATCAAGTGACCATGGTTGAGCTTGGTCGCAACATGCACGGCCAGCGGCATCGTCTTCAACGCGTCCGCCACCAGCTTGCTGTCAGGGGTCGCGCGGGCAAAATTGCCGCCTAGTGCAATGAACGCTTTTGCCGAGCCTTCCAACATCGCCCCAATGGCATGCAGGACATTGTGGCCGGGTTCACGCGGCAGCGAGACGCCCAGCTCTTTCTCCATGGCATCGAGCAGCGGCTTGGGTGCCTTTTCGTTGATGCCGACCGTGCGGTCGCCTTGAACATTGGAGTGGCCGCGCACCGGGCAAAGCCCAGCACCGGGCTTACCAATATTGCCGCGCAAGAGCATAAAGCTGGCGATCTCGCGAATTGTCGGCACCGAGTGACGGTGCTGGGTGATGCCCATCGCCCAGGTGGCGATGACGCGGTCCGATTTCATGTAAATCTCAGCGCAATATGTCAGGTCTTCGCGTGAGAGGCCGGACTGCTCTTCAATCTGCTCCCATGGCGTGTTGTCACAAAGCTGGCGATAAGCGTCGATGCCAGCGCCGTGCTCCTGGATGAAGTCATGGTCGAGGACCGGGGGGAGACCCTCGCTCTGTGCTTTGTCTTCTGCCTCAAAGACCACCTTCGCCATGCCGCGGAAGGCCGCCATATCGCCACCTAGGCGAGGGCAAAAATAGTCGGTTGAGGTGGCTTGGCTTCCGCCGCGGATCATCTCCAGCTTTTCCTGCGGATCGGCGAAGCGCTTGAGGCCTTTTTCCTTTAGCGGGTTGAACACAATGACCCTGGCACCGTTCTCAACAGCCTTGCGCAGCTCGGCGAGCATGCGCGGGTGATTGGTGCCAGGGTTCTGCCCGACGCAGAAAATGGCATCGCATTCCTCGAAGTCCTCTAGCCGCACGGTGCCCTTGCCGATGCCGATGGCCTCGGTCAGCGCAACACCGCTGGCCTCGTGGCACATGTTCGAGCAGTCCGGCATGTTGTTCGTGCCGTAGAGCCGGATAAAGGTCTGGTAGAGGAAGGCCGCCTCATTGGACGCACGACCGGAGGTGTAGAACTCAGCCCTGTTCGGATCGGGAAGCTTGTTGAGCTCTTCGCCGATCTCACGGAAGGCGTCTTCCCACGCCACCGCCTCATACTTGTCGGTCTCGCGGTTGTAGCGCATGGGGTGCGTGATCCTGCCCTCATGCTCCAGATCGTAGTCGCTCCATTGCTGAAGCGCTGAAACCGTGTGCTCTTTGAAGAAATCGGGCGTTACGCGCTCTTTGGTGGCTTCCCAAGAGACCGCCTTCACGCCGTTCTCACAAAACTCGAAAGAAGAGCCATGTTCAGGATCGCCCCAGGCACAGCCCGGGCAGTCAAAGCCGTGCGGCTGATTGGCTTTGAGAAGCGTGCGGACATTGGTCAGCGGCTGGCCGCTTTTCAAAATGCGCTTTCCAACGCTTTTCAGCGCACCCCACCCACCGGCAGCTGATGAGCTTTTGCCGATAAAGTCTTTCTCGGTGCCCGAACCGGCTGCGTCCGATTGGTCTTCCTTTTCGGGCTTGTCATCGCCCAGAACCGTGTGATTGGCCATCGCTTTGCGTTTCCCCGTTTCCTAATCCGCGAAGGCCCGATCCCTCATGGTTCAGAAAATGGTTGGCTCGCCGAGGTTTTCCCTCAATCGCCAACTGGTTGGTGTCCAAGTCGAACGCTTTGGCGCGGTCGCCTTGAAACGCACAGGCTCGGGTGGCTCAATTGCCAAACCAGCGCATCATCCAAGTGTGTGACATGCTGGCGCCTGGTGCAACGTTGTGTGTTTAGGAAGTGGGGTGGCCCAATTGTTCGGGCCACCTTCTTGCTTTCAGGCTCGATCAATCGAGCGTGGTTTATTCAGCCGGAGCCAAAGCCGTGTCTGACTCTTTGTGATGGTGCTTCTCACCGACGGGGCGAACCATGAGGTTGGCAAAGAACGCGATCACCAGCAGACCCGCCATGGCAAACATGGTCGTGTTGTAGAGCGTTGAGCTCGGGTCGACTGTGCCAGCTGGAACGATGTCCATCAGCGCGGCTATGGTCACCGTGTTGGCGTCCACCAGCTCGCGAAGCTGCGCAACCGGAGCACCAAATGTCTCCTGGAAGACAGCAGGATCAACCCTGGAGACCAGATCATCAATGGCACTGTTCTTGGACATGTCACGCAGGAACGTGATGGCAAACGGTCCAAGAACGCCAGCCGTCGACCATGCGGTCAGCAAGCGTCCGTGGATGCCACCGACATGCATCGTTCCGAAGATATCTGCCAGGTAGGCCGGGATGGTCGCAAAACCGCCGCCATACATCGTGAAGATGATCATGGTCGCGATGTAGAACCCAAGCAGCGCCGTCGTTCCGCCCATGCCTGCCCAGAACGGGATCGTGCAGTACAGGATGGTGCCCAGAATGAAGAAGCAGTGGTAGGTGTTCTTGCGGCCGATAAAGTCCGACGTGGATGCCCAGAAGAAGCGGCCAACCATGTTGAAGACCGAAATCATCAGAACGTAGGTCCCGGCGAATGCAGCCGTGACGATCACCAGATCACCGAAGATCTCATTGATCATCGTCTTGGCAACGCCGATCACACCGATACCCGCGGTCACGTTGAAGCAAAGAACGACCCAAAGCAGCCAGAACTGAGGTGTCTTGAGCGCCTGGTCGATATGTACATTGTTGCGGGTGACCATGCCTGAAGCCACCGGCTTGGGTTCCCAACCTTCCGGCTTCCAACCTTCGCGTGGCACGCGGTATTGAAAAGCAGCAAAGACCATAACAACCAGGTAGACGATCCCAAGGGTGAGGAAGGTTGCGGCAGCACCGGTGTTGCCGGTTCCCACCACATAGACGCCGGCTTCGCCGCCAAAAGCCGCGGCCTGGTCGGCTGAAGCGACAACCACCTCGACAAGACCGTTTGCTGTTTCGGCAAAGCGGCGACCGCCTTCAGTCACCAGCGTCACGGCACCTTCAGCGCCCAAAAAGTCTGGGGCCTTTTGATAGAGTTCCAGCAACCACTGCTTCAGCGGCGCACCAATCATGGCACCGCCGCCAAATCCCATGATGGCCATGCCGGTCGCCATACCGCGCCGGTCGGGGAACCATCGGATGAGGGTCGAAACCGGCGACACATACCCAAGGCCCAAGCCCGCGCCGCCAAACACACCGTAGCCCAGATACACCATCCAGAGTTGGTGCGTTGCGATGCCAGCAGAACCGATGATGAAACCACCACCCCACAGAAGAGCGGCAACAACGCCCACATAACGCGGACCGACCTTTTCCAGCCACTTGCCGCCGACGGCGGCCGTCAGTCCCAAAACAACGATGGCAACAGAGAAGATCCAAACCACCGACGAGAGCGACCAATCGCCGCCAGAGGCTGCGACCACGCCAAGCTCGCGCGTCAGGGGCGGGTTGAACACCGACCACGCGTAAACGGAGCCGATGCAAAGGTGAATGGCGATGGATGCCGGCGGGACGCGCCAGCGATTGTAGCCGTCTGGCGCCACGATGTTTTCTTTTTTGAGGAACCCTAAGGCCCCTCCTGATGCACTGGACATGAGCGTCTCCCCAAGTGTGGGGCACCATCGCCCCCATTGTTCCGATGCGTTTCGGGAAAGAGGCCGAAATGTCGCACCTGAGCGTGTTTACTCACGTGCAATACCTGATTGTCAAAGAGAATTATGTTTATAGAACAATAAGTTAGCGGACATTTAGCAGCTGCAGCAAGTGGTCTTTTTGAACACTTTGACGACGGTTATCGACGGTTAAGTGGACAATATGTCCACTTCCGATTGGCCGGCCGCGTCAGGATGCGTCGAAATGTCCACCGCCGGACACCAGACCTCAAACACGGCACCTTCGCCTAAAGTACTATACGCGGAGATGTGTCCGCCGGCCCGCTGAACCAGTGTTTGGGAAATGGAGAGGCCCAAACCGGTCCCTTCTCCAAGTTTCGTGGTGAAAAAGGGGTCGAAGACATGGGCAAGCTTGTCAGGATCGATTCCCTTGCCCGTGTCCGACACGCGAATGATGGCCCCGGGAACGCCATTATGCTCGCCTGCAAGGGTTTCAACCTCAACCTTTCCATCCGAACCGATGGCCTGGGCAGCATTGATGATCAGGTTGACCAGCACCTGCTGAAGCTCGGTCGCCACCACCAGAATGTCGGGCGTATCCGCACCGTGGATCCTATGAAGGTCAATCGCATCGTTGCGTAGATCCGCCGCTACCAGAATGGCAGTATCGTCGACAATCGTGCGGGGGCTCACCTGGCCCGGTAAGTCGGAAAGCTCATCAGAACGCGAGAAACTCAAAAGCTTGCTGACGATCGTGTTGATGCGGTGGGCTTGCGTATCGATCAGATCGAACTCGATTTTGTAGTCGCCCGCTTCTTCGCCCAAGCCGTTTCGGATCACCTCCAGATTGCCTTGAATGACAGCCACCGGATTGTTGATCTCGTGCGCAACGCCAGCTGTGATTTCGCCAATCGACGCAAGTTTCTCCGACACCACCAACTGGGCAAAGGTCGCTTCCAGCTGCTGATTGGCATCGCGCAGTTCCTCGGTGCGCTTTTCGACCTGCTCGTTCAGATCATCCGCGTAGGTGCGCAGCCTTTCATCGCGCTCTTGAACCTGGTCAAGAAGCTGGTCGAGATGCTTGGCCACCTGGCCAATCTCATCTTTACGTTCCACGCGCCCAATCCGCGCGCTTAGTTCCCCGGCGCCAACACGGTCCATGGCAGCGGTCATCTTCTCTAACGGGGAGAACACACCTTGCGCCAGCTTCAGGAAGATCGGAACGGACACAGACACAACCGCCAGAAAGGCCAACACCAGGGTGAGCACCGTCGAGGAGCGCTGTTCAGAAAACGGCGCTTCCAGAAACCCTGTGTAGAGCATGCCGATGCGATCACCGCTGATATCGGTTAGCGGAACATAGCCTGAGATGTACCAGTCATTGACGACAAACGCCCGATCCAGCCAAGGTCTGCCCTCGCCCATGACCTGCTGCCAAACCACTTCGGAAACGCGTGTGCCAAGCGCCCGCTCACCTTCAAACAAACGCACATTGGTGGAGATGCGAACATCATCCAGGAACAGCGTTGTCGTACCAGCCCTTTGGTTGGCCCCCTCTCCTTGGTCGCGATAGATGAGCTCGTTCATCGTATCGATGACGGCAAGGTTCTGGTTCAAGAGCCTCCCGCCCGCCAGGATCGTGCCGCTGCGCGGTTCTTCATAAACGGCCAGAAGGACAAGACCGCGCGATTCTTCGGTTCGATCCAAGGCCCTTGCAGCCTCCGTTTCCACCAGGTCAATGACGGCGCGATCGGCAAGCTCCTCGCCAAGCTGATGCAACTCAGCTTGCGAAAGAAGCGCAAGACCAGCACGTGCACCATTGTCTGAGGATTGCTGAGCAAGCTGCCGGATGCTCGCCGGAATGTTTGGATCTCCAACAGAAAACGGCACCAGAAAATCAAGCTGCGCGATTTGCTGGCGCTCGCTAAGAAACGCCAGAAGGCCATTTCCTCCGCCTTGCAGCCGCTCAGCATAGTCAACCGACTGCGCAACGGCCGCCACAGCCTCCGCCTGCGTTGTCTCAATGCGATGAAAGTACTGCTCGGCGATGCGCAAATCGCTCGCCACTTTGGCGATCAGAAGGTCGTCAAACCTGTCGACCCAGCGCAACATCGTGATGCCCAAAAGAACAGGCATCACCACAATCAGCGGCAAAAGTGCCAGCGCAAGCAGGCGAAGGCGAACGGAGCGGAACATCGCTCAAAGGCCCCAAGACTGACATTTGCGATCAATCGTTTTGCGGGCAATGCCTAGCCTGCGGGCAGCCTCGGCGCGATTACCGCCGCTTGAACCCAAGACTTCCAGAATGTGCCGCTTCTCTACTTCGGCCAACGTTTCAGACGCAGCACGCCCCCCACCTTCGGCAGCCATGTCATCAAACCCGCCCTGGATAAGCGCCCGCTCCATGGCGTTGCGCAGTTCAACGACGTTCCCAGGCCAAGAGTGAGAGACAAGCCGCCTTTTCACCGCCGTTGGCATGGTCGGCTTCTCGATGTTCATCCGGGTCGCCAGGCTGTCGAGAAAAAAGTCCGCGAGCTCAAGGATATCATCTTTGCGTTCACGCAGCGGCGGCAGATCGATCTCAATGACACTCAGAAAGTAAAACAAATCCTCGCGGAACCGCCCACTGGCAACGGCCTCCCTCAGCGAAGTTCGCGATGAGGCGACAAAGCGAACATCAAGGGGGACCGAACGCTCAGCGCCAACCGGGCGGAAACGCTCTTCGGTCAAAAGTTGAGTAAGAAGCGTCTGGCACGGCGGCGACAGCGTATCGATGTCTTCCAGGTAGAGCGTGCCGCCCGACGCGCTGACAAGCATTCCGTCAGCATCTGTGCGCGGCTGTTCTTTGCTGCCCTCACTTGAGCGATCAATCGTACCGTAAAGCCGCGGCTTGAAGGACGCCTCATCAAGCGTTGAACAATGCAACCAAACAAAAGGACTGTCCGCCCGGTTGGAGCGGTTGTGCAGCATTCGCGCTGCGATCTGTGTGCCCGATCCAACCTCGCCGTGAATGACCACCTGCGCATCGGTTACAGCGGCACGGCGGATGGTTGCCCGCACCTCTTCGATCATGGCTGAACTGCCAACAAGAGCATCGCGTTGACGCAGCAGATCCCGGCCTGACTCAATCTCATTGCGCAGCACACTGTTCTGGCGCCGCAGCTTCGTCTTGGTGAGGCTCTGCGCTATCGCATTGATGAGCTGATTGGAGCGGAAGGGCTTCAGAAGAAAATCAGACGCGCCGGCCCGCATGGCCGCGATAGCCGTATCAAGATCAGCATGAGCCGTGATGAGAATGGCGTCTGAGAAGAGGCCGATCTCACTTTGCTCTGTCAGCCACTCAACGCCGGTTTGTTTGGGCATGACATTGTCGAGCACGATAACGTCGTAGCGGCTTTGATCGAGCGCCTTGGTCGCTTCCTCACTGCTTGAGGTCACGTCGACGCGCCCACACACGCCAGACAGTGTTTTCTGCAAAAAGTTGCGCATGCCCGGCTCGTCATCAACGACGAGGACCGAGGCGTTTGCCAGCGCCTTGGACAGGCGATCATCCCGAACGGGCGATCCCACCCGCTTGGATCCGTCCAGCTTGTTTTTGTGAATGTTCACCCTGCACTCACACGCTTCCTCAGGAGCCTACCGGCTCTTTTTGACTGCTCTTTTGGCTTTGGTCCTGCGGGAGGTGCTCTCGCAAGGACACCCAAAGGTACGGCAGATTACGACCGGTAGCTAATAGGAGGCGCTCAAAGGCGTCCATCGCGCAAACTACATACGACAGGCACAAGCAGTAACGTTGAAGGGTTGCTAGTTGATTTGATTTCGCAGCACTAGGCCGTTGACCTTCTTGAGACGACAACAAAGACCCAAGCCGATCCCTCGGGATAGACCGTTCGTTGAATAGTGATGCTTGAAAAAGTGGTTGCGGGGGCAGGATTTGAACCTGCGACCTTCAGGTTATGAGCCTGACGAGCTACCGGGCTGCTCCACCCCGCGACACGGCACGAACGCGCGACGGTGAGACCTCTTGGTGAGGGCTACGCATGTCTGTGCAGGCCGTTCATGTACGAGCCTTGCGGGTGAAAAACAAGGGGGTGACAGCGTGTTTCATGACAGTTTTTTATCATGTCCCACAAGCGCTTGCCCGTCAGCTGCTAATCGCCTTGGCGCTCTTGGTGCTCTAACGCCTTGGCGATGCGCAAGGTGCGCAGATAGGCCGTGTTGAGGGCGAAGACAAACCCCTTCCAACCGCCCAGCCAATGGCCGCGCAGCAGATAGTTGCGCAGGAACTGCAAGGGCATTTCAAACACCAGACGCAGCTTCAGAACACGAGCCGGCTTGCGCGCCAGCTTTCCAATCTCATGGCTGGTGAAGCGGTTGGCTTTATCGACCATCGCAAACCAGCTGAGGACCGAATGATGGTGGATCGGCGCGGCGAGATGACGAACCTCGACATCATCGCCAAGCTCTACCCGATCATAAACCGGGTGGTCGCGGTAACGGCCAAGCTGGCGATGGTATAGCCGTACCACATTGTAGTCGTTGGCAAAGGGCCGCGGCTTGCTATCGCCAGGATAGATGTTGTGGATCTTCACCCAGTAAGCACCAGGGTCCGGCTCGGGGCCGGCAAAAAGGGCCTCGATCTCGCCGCGCAAGGCAGGCGTAACAACCTCGTCGGCGTCCAAGTTTAACAGCCAATCGTTCTGGCATTGGTCCTCCGCATAGCGTTTTTGCGCGCCGTACCCGGTCCAATCGCGATGAAACACCCGTGCGCCATGACGCTCGGCGATGGCCACCGTGTCGTCGCTCGATCCAGAATCGACCACCACCAAATCCTCTGAAAGGCCTTCAACCGCCTCTAGAACCATGCCGATCCGGTCCGCTTCGTTATGGGTGATGAGGAAGATGGAAAGCGGCATGTCTGGTGGCTTCAGCAAGGAGCAGCGACAGAGAGAGAGATCTGGTTCGAACAGCCATGCCGGCAACAGCAAGGCCAAGGGCTGTTCTATGTCCGGCAGTTCGCAGGCAATTGCAAATCAGACGCACGCAAGGACTGTCCACTCGATGCAATGCGATGGTGCAAGCGCCGCATCACAAAGGCGTTTTGTTATCGGTATGTTTACCATGCCGCCGCGAGTGTCGCTGCGAATGGCGGGCAATCGGCCGTCAATAACCCGCCCGCCTTGGCCAGCTACGATGGGACAAGACACCCGCCTGCCAGAGGGCAAAGCAACGCCGTTGGGCAGATCGCCTCCAACGTCCAGCAAGCCGCCAGCGGCGCGCAGGATGTGGCCAATCGCATTGTCTGCGTGAAGGAAGCAGCCGACACCCCTTCCCGGCCCCTTATTTCTTTCTAAAGCGAGGGCTTGTGCTTTGCGCGAAGGGCGGCGAAATCCTCGACGAAGTCGATGTTCACATAATCCATGCCGAGGTTGAGCGCTTGGCGGAAGCGCGGCTCGTCGGCCTCGTCGCGGAACAGCATGACCTGAAGCCCGCCCTGTTGGCAGAGGCGCACGACATCAAGATCGAAATCATGGGCGTGGAACTCCACGATCGCCGCCTTGTGGTCGGATCGAACGGCCTTCACGCTGCCCGACCGTGACCAGTGGATCATCCGGCGGACCTCCGGCGCTTCCTTCAGCATGCCCTCGCGCATCGCCGGATCGAAGGAAAAGGTGAAACATTGGTCCGCAATGCCCAGCTTGCGCACCAAATGCCCAATGGCCCCGCAATCGGCCTGCTTGACCTCCAGATAGAAGCCGGCCCGGTCTGACAGGGCAGCTAGATAGGTCTCAAGCCGCGGCACGCGCGTGCCGGCAAACTCCGGCGCAAACCAGCTGCCGGCATCGAGCGCGTCCACCTCAGCACTGATGAGTTCGGCAATCGGCCCAGAGCCATCGGTCGTGCGGTCCACGGTCTCATCATGCATGACGTAGAGAACCCCGTCGCGCGACTGGCGGATATCGAGCTCGATGATCGAGCCGCCAAGCGCCAGTGCCTTTTCAGCGGAGGGAAGCGTGTTCTCAGGCGCGTGGCGACAGGCGCCGCGATGGCAGACAATTTGGGTCATGTAGAAGGCCAGACTGGAGAGGGGACCGTCCCCTAGGCCGGTAAGATGACGCCGCCATGACAGCGCGGGGGATCGTGCTCATGGCGAGCAGCCACGGTCGTGGTACCTACGGCGCCTGGCACCGCTCGTCTTCTGGGACCTCAGCATACCCTGCCTCTCCCAAAAACAGGCGGGTGTAGGGCTCATCGCTCATGGAGCATCGTTCAGCACGGGCCAATTGCTCGTCCGACAAGCGCGCGGCAGTGATGGTCAGAAGTTCGGCGATGCGTTCGTATGGCACAGGCGAAGGGTACTCTGGATCGAGGGCGGACCATGAGGCGTCGGCGCGCAGAAGGAGCATGTGGAGGATGTCATTAGGTAGGTTGAGACTGTCCAACTCCAAGGCAAGCTCAACCAACAACACCCCGGCTGGGGCATAGGTTTCTTGCGTAGGATCGCTTACCATTTCGATGAGCTGCCAGAAGTTGTAGTCGCGCCTGCCATGCAACGTCCCACGCGCCGAAAACCAGGACTCATGATGCAGAAATGGACGGACGAGCGTTCGCGTGCCTGTCACGTGCATGCTGTGACGCGCAATCAGAACCGACAACGTCCTGGCATCATCGGCATAGAGACAGGCCGCAAGCCCCGGAAACTCTGTCCGATAAAGTCGCTGTCTGAGAATGCGGTCAAACGCGCTATCCCCACGAAGACTGACCATAAAGGGGCGCAACTCAACCAGCCGTTGCCAAACCAAATCGTCCGCCAAACGGCAATCACGCGCCGCGATGGCGGCTTCATAGAGCGCCTCGGCCATCACGTCCGCTGAGAAAAAGAACGCCGTGCTCTCCAGCTCTCCCGTCAGATCCTGCAATATGGCATCGCGCACCGCGCGCGTGACATGCGCATCACGGCTCAACCCTGCTGCCATCTCCTCCATGCCCTCGCGTAGATGAGGACGTGTTGGGAAGTAGTGGAAGGGGTCATTGTCGGGCTTTGCTTCATAACCCTCGGTTACAGTGTAGGACTCGGCCCGCACTGGGGAGTCAGCCTGGACGACAACGGCACCGAGAACCAATGCAAGACCAAGTGCCCACTGGCCAAGTGCCATGACCGACTGCCGACATGAAAGTCGAGGCCAAACCATTTTAGCGAGGATGCGATCAGCCATCGCAACCATTGGCGACCAAGGCACGGCTGCTGATCGCGAGCTGCTCATCGATGGTCTCCCATCGCTCTCGCTTTCGCGACAACTCTCGCCTTGCATCTTGTAGCTCCTGCTCTTTGGCCCGGATTTCTGTTCGCAAGGCCACGATCGCAGCACCGAGCGTCGAAACACGCAAAGACTGAACGATCGTCCACGCAGCCGGATGTCGCACAGCCAAACCTGTAGCGGTGCCGGCAGCCCGATCCGCCACTTCTAACGTCCGCAGGTCAGAATGCATCTGATGTATATCGGCCGGCATTTGCTGAGTGCGATTATGGACATCTATGTATTCGCGATAGGCCAGTGGGCGCTCTTGGTTGAGACGGCGTATGTTTTCTCGAATACTTGCACAATTCGATCCCCGTGACATCTCTTATCCTTCCTTCGGTGGTGAGCTCGGAAGGATGGCCGACATCGTATGGAACGAGGTTAGGAGCGAACTTGTTCCCGCATTTTCAGCGCCCCAAACGCAAAAACCCGCCCTGGCGAACCAGAGCGGGTTTTTCAAAAAGCAGTGTGTTGAGACGAAATCCCCATGCTTTGCAGGCCTGGCAACGACCTACTCTCCCGTGCCTTAAGACAAAGTACCATCGGCGCTAGGGAGTTTCACGTCCGAGTTCGGGATGGGATCGGGTGCAGGCTCCCTGCTCAAGCCACCAGGCCGGCAAAGAATGGGGTGTGATTTTGGTCATGCACTTCAGAGCTAATCTGAAGCCTGTTCTAACTTTGATGCGCACGCATCAGACATGGCATCTGAGGCGCGTGTGTATGGAGTAATGAGAGCAATCAAGCCAATCGAGCAATTAGTACTGGTAAGCTTCATGCATTGCTGCACTTCCACACCCAGCCTATCAACGTGGTCGTCTTCCACGGCTCTCAAGGGAACACTGGTTTTGAGGCTGGTTTCCCGCTTAGATGCCTTCAGCGGTTATCCATTCCGTACATAGCTACCCTGCAATGCGGCTGGCGCCACAACAGGTCCACCAGAGGTACGTCCATCCCGGTCCTCTCGTACTAGGGACAGATCCTCTCAATA
>JBCDHR010000009.1:0-111740 GCA_038749715.1 Pseudomonadota bacterium | reverse complement strand
CCAGCCACCCGCAGGCCTTTGGCAAGGGCGAGGAAGGGCTCTACATCGCCACGGGTTCCGTATGTGCAGATGAGTATCTTGCGCGGTTGTGCATCCATGCCCACGCGTTAGCAAACTGGCCTAACGAAGGGAACGCTCGCCAGCACCGGGCCGGTTGCGTACCATCGGTCTTGATAGACTGGCTCGTCGGCCACAAAACCAACCGAGGCAGTTGATTGGACCCGTTAACTTCCGCTTGCTAGGAACGTTCAAAACGGGACCAAACCCAAAACAACTTCACCGGCTGCGAGCATGCGATGACAACCATTCGTCTTCACCAGGGCGATCTGCCCAATCTTGATGCCTATGGCGCGCTGGTTGCGATCGACACCGAGGCGATGGGGCTTCATCCGCATCGCGACCGCTTGTGCGTGGTTCAGCTCTCACCAGGCGATGGCACGGCTGATGTGGTCCAGATTGCAAAAGGCCAGGAGCGGGCACCCAATCTTGAGGCGCTGCTTGCCGATCCAGAGCGGACAAAGATTTTCCACTATGCTCGGTTTGATATCGCGCTGCTGTTTCACACATTCGGTGTCATGACCACGCCCGTTTTCTGCACCAAGATCGCCTCACGGCTGACCCGCACCTTCACCGATCAGCACGGGCTGAAGGGCCTGACGCGCGACCTGTTGGGCATTGATCTTTCCAAGCAACAGCAGTCGAGCGATTGGGGCGCGGCAACGCTGACGGAAGCGCAGCAGGCATACGCCGCTTCCGATGTTCTGCATCTGCATGCGCTGAAGGAAAAGCTCGATGAACTTTTGGACCGTGAGGAACGCCGCGCCCTTGCTGAAGCAGCCTATACGTTCCTTCCCACGCGCGCCAAACTGGATCTGATGGGGTGGGGTGACAGCGATATCTTCGCCCATTCGTGACGGTGCCTTAGAAAGGCCCAAACGGCGATCCGCCTTTCAGGCCGCGCAGCGCCACTCCCGGCGCGTGCGGCTGTTGCGGCGGTTAGTGCCCGCGACCGGCGTTCTGGCTGTTTTTGCTGTGGTTGCCACCTGGTGGTACTCCACAGCACTTGCACCAGAGCTTCAGATAACCGACGTCACCGTTACAGCCGATGGTATCGCCATGGATGCGCCCGTGCTGCGCGGCGAGGACGATGCAGGCCGGCCCTATGTGCTTCAGGCCGTTGAAGCCTATCAGACACTTTCCACCAATCCGGTGTTCACACTGCTTGATCTGACTGGCGAGATGATGCTGGACGATGGCGAGCAATTGGTGCTGCGAGCGCCGCAGGCGCGGTTTGACAGCGCAACCGGGATGGCGCGGTTTGAAGAGGGCCAAGTTGAGATCTCTTTGTCATCGGGCGGGCAGGCTTTTCTGGGCGTGACTGACGTCGATCTTGATGCCGGCACAATTTCATCTGATGAACGCGTGGCCGTTGCCAGTGGGCAGGTGACGCTGGAGGCAGGCGGCATGCAGGCCTTTGACGCCGGAGAGAGGCTTCTGTTTACCGGTGGTGTAAGAATGGTTGTCCGCCCCACGACGCAAAATGGGTCGGGGCAAGCAGGGTCAGGGCAACAAGGGACGGTGACCCAATGAGTGTGATGACAAAGCCAGATGATCGCCGTCTCAACAAACGCGGTCGGGGCGTGATTGCTGGCCTTTTGGGTCTTGTGATGTTGGCTCTCGCTCCTTTTGCGACCGGCTCGGCCCAAACCTTGGCCGATGGGCTGGGCGGTTTCACGCAGGCTTCGGACGATCCGATCGAGATCGAAGCCGATGCATTGGAAGTCATGGATGCCGATCGCGTCGCCGTCTTTCGGGGCAACGTCCTGGTCACCCAAGGCACGGCAACGCTGCGCACCGCCGAGTTGCGGGTGCACTATGAGGCCGGCGGGGATGGTGCCATCGGGCCGACCAGCAACCAGGGTCTACGTCTCCTGGAAGCCATGGGCAGCGTCGAGATTCGATCCGAGGATCAGTTTGCCTCTGGCAACCAAGCACGCTTCGATTTTCTGTCGGAGATCATTACCTTGTCTGGCAATGTGGTGCTGCAGCAGGGCGAAAACCTCGTGCGTGGCCAGCAGCTTGTCGTCGATCTTAACGCGCGCGAAAGCCGACTTGATGCATCACCTGCTTCAGGCGGTGGCCGGGTGACGGGCGTTTTCTCCCCCGGTGGCGGTTAGGGTCAGACCGGGGCATTATGGACGGGTCCAACAAACCTTTGGGACGTATCGCTCACGCGATGAGCCAGATGAAAGCGAGGGCCGTTGCGCTCGCTGACATCGGCCCGTTTGCGCCGCGTGACCCTGTGGAGCGACTGGGCCGGCGCTTTGACCGCATCGTTACCGATGAGAAGAGCCGTAAATCGAACGGACAGGCGGCCAATGGCCATGCCGGGCCAAACGGCGCATCGAACGGTCATGATGCTGGCCCTGCGATGCCGGCGGCGCTGCCCAGCCATCGCGTTCTGGCCGGTGAAACAGGCGAGAGCATTCGTCTGCCGGATCATCCTATCGAAGCCGGCGCTCTGGTCGTCAACGGACTGCGCAAGGCCTATCGCGGGCGTGTGGTCGTGCGCGATGCCGGACTGACGGTGCGCCGCGGCGAAGCGGTAGGCCTGCTTGGACCCAATGGCGCGGGCAAGACCACAATCTTCTATATGATCACGGGCCTGGTGCTACCGGATGCTGGCGCAATCCATCTGGATGGGCACGCCATCACCAGCCTTCCCATGTATCAGCGCGCACGCCTTGGGATCGGCTACCTGCCGCAGGAGGCCTCGATTTTTCGCGGCATGACGGTAGAGCAGAATATTCTGGCCGTTCTGGAACTGGTGGAGCCGGAGCCTGAAAAGCGCCGCGCCGATCTGGAGTCCCTTTTGGCCGAATTCCAGATCACGGCTCTGCGCAACACGCCCGCGATCGCCCTGTCCGGTGGTGAGCGGCGGCGCTGCGAAATTGCCCGCGCTCTGGCGAGCCGCCCTGCTTTTATGTTGCTTGATGAACCATTTGCTGGGGTCGATCCCATCGCTGTCAGCGACATTCGCTCGCTTGTCCGCCACCTCACAACACGCGGTATCGGTGTGCTGATCACCGATCACAATGTCCGCGAAACCCTAAGCCTGATTGACCGGGCGACGATCATACACTCCGGCACTGTGCTGACCGAGGGCACGCCCGATGAGATCATCTCCAATGCCGAAGCAAGACGGCTTTACCTTGGCGAGAGTTTCTCGCTTTAGTCTTTTGTCAACCCTGCAAAATGCCCGTTGGCATGGTGCTTGCTTGGCGTAGCCGAAGCAGTTTACATCTCGGCACATGGGCATGTCGCCGAAACTTGTGCTGCGCCAGAACCAGCAGCTTGCCATCACGCCGCAGCTCATGCAGGCGATCAAGCTGTTGCAGCTCTCTTCACTGGAGCTGTCCTCCTTCGTTGAGCGGGAGCTGATGCAGAATCCTCTGCTTGAGCGAGATGATGCAGATCGCGACCCCGCTGACAGCCTGCCGGCCCTGGCGACAGAAGGGCCCGAACCTATCTCCTCCGGTGATGATCCAGCTTCCGGCAGCGACGAACAGCGGCCGGACTGGACCTCCGATCAACTGGAGGTCAGCGCGCAGAGCGTCGCTGACAATCTTGATACGGCCGCCGACAATTTGTTTCCGGAAGACGCCGGACCGCAGACGACCAACGGGCCAGCCGATTTGGGATCTCTGCAAAACGCTGGCTCACAGATTGGAAACAGCGGCGTCGGGTCGGACGGCGGAGTGGATCTTGATAGCTATCTCAGCCGAGCCGTAAGCCTTCAAGATCACCTGACCGAGCAACTGCATCTGGCTGTATCTGATGCGCGACAGCGTCTCATCGGCCAAATGCTGATCGATGCCATTGATGACAATGGCTATCTGCGCGCCGATGTTCCTGACCTTGCTGCCCGCCTCGGCACCGGTGAAGGGGACGTCGAAGACGTTCTTGGTCTTCTTCAGACCTTTGATCCTTGCGGTGTCGGTGCTCGTTCGGTCGGCGAGTGCCTGTCCTTGCAGCTGGCGGACAAGAACCGCTTTGACCCAGCAATGGCGGCGCTGATGGAGCATTTAGACCTGGTGGCACGCCGTGATTTTGCCAAGCTGCGCAAGCTGTGCGGTGTCGATCAGGATGATCTGGTCGAGATGGTCGAGGAGCTGCGCGCCTTAGACCCCAAGCCCGGCCGCGCATTCACCGCGGCGCCGGTTGAGGCAGCTATTCCCGACCTGTTTGTTCAGGAGTTGCCCGAAGGTGGTTGGGGCATTGAGCTGAACAGCGACACCCTACCCCGCGTGCTGGTCAACCGGTCCTATTACGCCCAGATCGATCGTTCTTCGCTTTCCGTCGATGATCGCACCTATCTGTCCGAGCAGCTTCAGGCGGCCAACTGGCTGGTGAAAAGCCTTGACCAGCGCGCCCGTACGATCATCAAGGTCGGGGCTGAAATCGTTCGCCAGCAAGATGGCTTCTTCGCCAATGGCGTGGATCATCTCAAGCCGCTGACCCTGCGCCAGGTGGCCGATGCCATCGAAATGCATGAATCCACCGTCAGCCGCGTGACGTCGAACAAATATGTCGCCACACCGCGCGGGGTGTTCGAGCTGAAATACTTCTTCACCGCTGCCATCCAGTCCGCCGATGGCGGCGAGGCCCATGCAGCCGAAGCAGTCCGCCAGCGCATCCGCAAACTGATTGATGCTGAGGACCCGAAGAAAATCCTGTCCGACGACCAACTCGTCCAACTGCTGCGCAATGAGGGCATCGACATTGCGCGCCGGACGGTGGCCAAGTACCGCGAATCGCTCAAGATCGCATCCTCAGTCCAGCGGCGTCGGGAAAAACGGGCTGCCCTGCCAGCTTGACCGATGTTTGTGCAATTGGGGGCATCCCGCACCCGGAAATGCTTGGCGTAGCGCCGCTGACATGGCAGCTTTAGGCGAATGCTAGAAGGACCGCTTTTAGCGGCTTAAATAACAAGGAGTACCCTTATGACCCTGCGGATCACCGGCAAGAATATGGACATTGGCAGCGCGCTGCGCGGTCATGTTGAGGATCGCCTCGCCGACGCAGTGGCCAAGTACTTCTCCGGCGGCTACTCGGGCCACGTGACCATGGAGCGCGAGGGCTCTGGATTCCGCACCGACGCATCTATCCATCTTGATTCTGGTGCCGAGCTTCACGCGTCTGGCATGTCGGTCGACCCGCACCAAAGTGCCGACCAGGCATCGGCCCGATTGGAGAAACGCCTGCGCCGTTACAAGCGCCGCCTAAAAGATCATCACAGCGACAAGGCCGAACGCGCTGCCATTGCGGCCGCCAGCTATGTGACATTCCAAACGCTCGATGGCGAGGACGATCCTGGCGAAGATTTCGCGCCGACGGTCGTAGCGGAAACGGAAACCGAGCTGAAAACGCTCACCGTGGCGAGCGCTGTGCTCGATCTTGATTTCTCCGGCGCGCCACTCGTCATGTTCAACAATGCCGGCACCGGTCGCATCAACGTCGTTTATCGCCGTTCTGATGGAAATATAGGCTGGATTGATCCGGTTGCGTCGGGTAACGCCACCCCCTGATCGGTTTTCAAGGATCAGGTGCCCGGGTGCTTGTCGCACCCGGTCGCCAGATAGGGAGCGATTATGGGAATGGACCTCAGCGATCTTGTTTCGCCAGAGTGTGTGATCGCCGGACTGAAGGCGACGTCGAAGAAGCAGGCGCTGCAGATGTTGTCGGCCAAGGCGGCCGAAATCACCGAACTGCCAGAGCGCGAGATATTCACCACGCTTTTGGAGCGTGAGCGGCTCGGCTCAACCGGCGTTGGCCATGGCGTGGCGATTCCGCATGGAAAGCTGGCAGGGCTTGATGGCGTGGTGGGCATCTTTGCACGTGCCCATCAGCCGCTCGATTTTGACGCGTTGGACGATCAACCAGTCGATTTACTGTTTTTGCTTTTGGCGCCGGAAGGTTCGGGCGCCGATCATCTTAAAGCTTTGGCACGTATCGCGCGTGTTTTGCGCGATGAAGTTCTGGCTGAAAAGATCCGTTCCACTGACCATGCCTCCGGTATTTACGCCGTTTTGACAGGTCAAAGCCAAGAAGACGCGGCGTAAATGCACCTCAAGAAAATCAGGTAAAGCCTCGTTTACCTTTTTTGATGTTTGCCATCTTTGGTGGTGCAAGCCCTTCTATTGTTGGAATTTTCTTAGAGAAACTTGCTTAGCTTAGTTCTTCGGACAGCGCATTGCGCCAACGAGGTTGGGAAGAACGTTGACTAAGTTTGTTCCGCAGAAGACTGAAAGTGTCTTGAGGCGACGTTACGCACGTCGTTACCTGTCGGCCATGGCCCTTCTGGCCATCACCATCATGGTGGGCGGCTACCAGCTCAACCGCGTTCTTGAAGTGAATGCCAGGCAAGCTGAAGTCATTGATGTTGCCGGCGCTCAGCGTATGCTTTCCCAGCGTTTGGCCCTTCTGGCCGACCGGGTTTTGAGTGCACCAACCAGCTACCGATACACTCGTGCTCTGGAAGATCTGGAGCTTTCCGTCGAGCGCATGAAAGAGGGTCACGTTTTCCTGTCGCAAGGACACGTCGGCTTTCCAGCACCGGCAGCCAGCACACCGGCATTGCAACACCATTACGATGCCGGCGGCGCGGGCCTGGGTCCATCGATGGCCGGTTTTTTGCGCGCTTTTGAAGAGTTTTTGCAGAATCCGGAAGGATACCGCGAGAGCATTGAATTCCATCGCATCTATGCCGAGCGCAATCTGCTCGTCCTGCTCGACCAGGCGGTCGCGCTCCATACCCAGTTCGCGCAACGCGAAATCTCCCAGGCCATCCGCTTGCACGGCTTTTGGGTGGCGGCCGCACTGGTGCTGCTTGTGCTGGAAGTCCTGCTTGTATTTCGGCCAATGGGCCGTGATGCCGCCCAGTCCGTCGCGCGGGTAAAAGCGGTGCTCGATGAGCGCACTGCGATGCTCTCGCGCGCGTTTCACATTGCCAAGCTTGGCCACTGGCACACCACGAGCGCGGATGCCGATCCTATCTGGTTGTCGCAAGAGCTGATCGACATGTACGGCATGGATCGCGAAGAGGGTTACGTGCCCCTCTCGGTCATCCAGGAAGGTGACATCGTTCCAGAGGGCACGCCGATTGCCGAAAATGAGCAACACCAGGCATTTCTGCGCACCTGGGAAAGCGGAGAGCCAACCGTCGCGCGGTCGGCTTACCGCAAGGAGAACGGCGAGATCATCGACATGCTGGTGCATATGGATGCCCAGCACGATGCCAGCGGAAAGGTGGTGGCGGTCACCGGCGTTATCCGCGATGTCACCGATGAGGTGGCCGCTGAGCGCGCCTTGCGCGACAGTTTGGAAGAGATCGAGCGTCAGAGCCGCGACCTCAATGAAGCCCAGCGTCTGGGCAAGTTGGCGAGCTGGCGCGTGCCCATCGATGGCACGATGATGGAGTGGAACAACCGGTGTTTTGAGCTCCTGGGATACGACCCGGACGTCTTCACGCCGACCGTTGGGAACATCAAAGATCTTTATGAGCCGCAGGCCCTCATTCGCCAGCGTGCCCTGAATGCCGAAGTGATGCGGACCGGCGAGCGTCAGAGCGGGGTTTTCCAAGTTCGGCGCGGTGATGGATCGATGGCCGATCTGGACATTCGTGTGACGCTTGAACGCGATGGGGAGGGTAAACCTCGAGCGCTTTTCGGTACGATGCGCGATGTCTCGCAGGAAAAAAGCGCACAACGCGAGCTGGAAGCGTTGGCCTATCGCGATCCGCTAACCGGTCTTGCCAACCGCGCGTCCTTCACGCGCCAGCTTGATGTGGCGTGTGCCCTGGCGCAGGTTGGCGCAGACTCCGTGACCTTGATCGTCGCCGACCTTGATCAGTTCAAAGATGTCAACGACACGCTTGGGCATCAGGCGGGCGATGAGCTGCTGCGCATTGTCGGCGAGCGCCTCTCGGCAGTCGTCGATGACCATGATTTCGTGGCGCGCCTTGGGGGTGATGAATTTGCTATTCTGCTCTCAGAAACCGATGACACGGCGCGCATTCAGGATATCTGCGACGCCATCTTGAAAGCCATTGGAAAGCCCGCACCCCTGGCTGCCGGAACGGTTACCACCGGTGCAAGCCTGGGCGTTGCGATTGCGCCGAAAGATGCAACCGAGCCGGCCAGCCTTATGCGCTATGCTGACTTGGCGCTTTATGCCTCCAAGGAACATGGTCGCGGCCGGGCAAGCTTCTTCGAACCGAACATGAATGACGCCATGCGCGCCCGCGCCGAGTTGGTCAGCCGCATCCGCGTGGCGCTTCAAGACAATAAGTTTGAAGCGCACTTCCAGCCGCTGGTATCGCTGCAAGATGAACAGGTTGTGGGTTTTGAAACCTTACTGCGTCTGCCAGATCGCGAACGCGGATTCATTCCGCCGTCGGAATTCATCCCGGTCGCGGAAGGCTCTCAGCTTATTGCCGACCTTGGCGCCTACGTTCTGCACGAAGCCTGTCATGAGGCACAAAGCTGGGTGAAGGCCGGGCTTGGTCGTCGCAAGGTCGCCGTCAATGTGTCGGCAGCGCAAATCTGGCACGGCGATCTTGAGGCCGTGATTGACAGTGCTCTGACCACGTCGGGATTGGACCCTCGGCTTCTGTGCCTAGAGGTAACCGAGACCGTGTTTGCCGGCGGCGCACTGGACAGGCTCCACGACCTTCTTACCAATCTGAAGGCCCAGGGCGTTGAGCTGGCGCTTGACGATTTCGGCACAGGCTACTCATCGCTTGGCTACCTCAATTCCATGCCGTTCGACATCATGAAGATCGACCGCACCTTTGTAGACGGCTCTGCTCATGATGCCGACAAACAGCAGATGCTGCGCGGCATTATCAGCCTCGGGCACGGACTTGGATTACGGGTTCTGAGCGAAGGCGTCGAAACGGCTGAGGACTTGGCGGTCGTTCGCGACCTCGGTGGCGATCTTGTTCAGGGCTGGTACTTCGGCAAGGCGCTGCCGGCGCCTCAGGCGCTTGCCGATGCAGCTGCAATAGATGCCAAGGGTCAGCTGGTGCCAGTGCTTGCAAAGGCCAGGCAGAAGCTGGTTCCTCAGGCGACCAAGACAACCCGTCGGAAGCAGGCCAGTCGGAAGATTGCCTAACACCTGGCTTGTCACAGGCCCTTAGCGGGGCTGACGGGACAGATCAGCAAGCGTTCCTGGGCCAAACAAAAAACCCGCCCCTGGAGAACAGGGGCGGGCTCTTTGTTTGGCCTGGTCTGCAGCTAGCTAAAGCGCAGCCCTGAGATCCAACAGCATTATGCGGCTCGGACTTTCTGAAGGAAGTCGGCCATGGCATCGCGCATTTCGCTCGACCGAGTCTGAAGGCCGGTCAGCGCCGTGTTCATCTTGCCACTCATATCGCCGGTGTTGCCGGCTGCTTCACCAACCGCATTGATCGCCCCGGTCACGCTTTCGGTGCTTTCGGCTGCCTCGGTGATGTTGCGGGCAATCTCGCTTGTTGCGGCATTCTGCTCTTCGGTGGAGGCTGCCATTGCGGTGGTGCGCTCAGCAATGTCCTTCACCATGGAGGAGACAGATTCAGTTGCCTCAGTGGATTCCTCGGCGGCAACCTTCATTTCGGAAATCTGTGCGTCGATTTCCTCGGTCGCTTTGGCCGTTTGTTCGGCCAGCGCTTTGACCTCAGTGGCAACAACCGCAAAGCCCTTGCCGGCTTCACCGGCACGAGCAGCTTCGATCGTTGCGTTGAGGGCCAGAAGGTTGGTCTGCTCAGCGATATCGGTGATCAGCTTGGTAACGTCACCAATCCTCGAGACGACATCCTGCAAGCGGCCAACCGACTGATTGGTGCGATCGACCTGACCGGCCGCTTCGTGGGCAGCCTGCGACGTTCGGTGAACCTGCTGGTTGATCTCGGAGATCGAGGCCGTCAGTTCCTCTGTTGCGCTGGCAGCCGTGGAGACATTGCTACTCACATGCTGGGAGGAACCAGCGGCGCCTTCAGCCTGCTGGGTGGTGTTACCAGCAAGGTTGGAGAGGTCGGAGGCCATGCTTCCAAGCTCATCAAGCTCGCCCGACATGGTCTCCGTGACAGCAATAACCGTCTTTTCAAATCCAGCGGCGATTTCTTCAAGTTCCGCCTTACGGGTTTCAGCAGCTTTCTTGCGATCAACTTCGCTGCTCGCTTCCAGCTCCTGCGTTCGCTTCATATTGTCGGCGAAGACACCCAGAGCGTCAGCCATCGCACCAATCTCATCACCGCGATCACGGAACGGGATGGCAGCGTTGGCATCGCCGCTTGCCAGCACTTTGGTTGTGGCCGTCAGGCGACTGATGGGCTTGGAGATCATCAGGTGATTGAAGATGCCGAAGAGAACTGCCAGCAGGGTGATCAGAACACCGCCCGCCACCGTGATGGTCAGTCCAAGGTTAAGCGACCTTTCTTTCTCTTCCAGCCGGGCGGCGGCATGCGCCATAGCTTCTGATCCCAGCTGGTCGAAGCCAGAATAGACCGATGCCAGCAAGGCTTCGCCATTGCCTGTCAGTTCCATAGCGCGGGCAAGATCAACCGTCAGCGGGTCCCGCATAAGACGGAACTGCGCATGGGCGTGCTGGTTGAGCCAAGCCTGCCAGTAACCGCGCAGTCCGGCCACCTGATCGCCGAAGCGCGCGTCGATGCTGTGACCCTCCTCTTCCAGCGCATCAAGATCGCCAAGGATTTGGGAGGTCAGCTGGTTGCTTCGATTGACGAGGGCTTGATCGCCTGTCGACACAAAGGTGCGCGCGGCCAGAATCTGGTCAAGCATGGCAACGCGAAGCTGTTCCACATCGCTTTGGAAATTGCTGGTTTGGAGAAAGACCTTGGCCTCGTGAATCGAGGCCCGCATGGCCTGAAAGGAAAATGCACCAGCCACCGCACTGATCATGGCAAGAGCCACAAAGGCGAAGGCCGTTTTCTTAGAAACGGAAATGTTGGAAATCATTGATCTGGTCCTTCGCGCGGGTTAGCTGCCGGCCCGGCGGCGCTGGAGTTCGGTCAGGTTGACTTCGACCGTGGCGGCGCCGATGGCCTGGTTGCCGCTTTCATTGGGTATGGAAAGGTTGAGCTGGGCGCGCCAGATTCGGCGATCTTCATCCCATTCAGCCTCGTCAATGAACACGGCCTGCGGACCGTTGGGAAAGGTTTCCTGGAACTTGGCTTCGTCGCCCTGCCAATAATCGCTGGTGACGGCACTCTGACCGACATTGAGGCCAACGGCATCAACGATGAAGATCTCGGTGTAGAGACCAAGCGTGCTGGCTTGCATGCGCAGCAGATAGGTCGACAGCGGATTGGAAACGGTGGCGGCAATCAGCGGCTGGTCGTTGACCTCCCGCTCGGCTCGCCATTGTTGATCGAGCGCATCGATTTCCGCCTGGCCGAGGTTTCGATGTCGCTGGTTTTGCGCCTCAACCGACATGGAAACGATGGCATTGCTCAACCATCCACGTGTTTCCTCCACAAAGGCAGTGTCCAACAGTGCCCTTGGATTTGGCGCGATGCCTTGTGTCAACGCTGTTGAGCTTCCCCCCAGCACCATGAGGCCGGCAAGGAAGCCCGCTCTGGCAGCTTGCGTGATCTGCATATGTCCCAGTCTCCAGCGATCCGATCTAGCCCCCGTCCGGTCGGCAGACCGCCATGCCGACCTACGGAATTTCACGGAGACAATTGGTGATCGGTCTTACGAACGTCTTAACCAACACAGCCAGCTGGTTTGCGAGAGAACCAATCTTGCTACATCTTTAGGTTGGGTACTCGTGATGCGAGTTACTGGAAGAGATGCGATTTATAAGAGTATGAAATATTGTTGTATTCCAGTTGCTTATGCTTTCGCCTGCAACCTTGGCGTCCAATATTTCCATTTAAGCAAATTTTGAAATGATTTAGAACGATAGAGAAATAATGGTACTTCTGGTCCCGCCGGACCGATGAATTGACGGCAAGTTCATTGTATGACGGCCCGGGTGGCTCGCCTCGGGGTAAGTCGACACGCCCCTAATCCACGGGTGCAAGGCGTGGATCAGGAGCTCATGTCTCAGCACGGCCGTTAGCGCGCAGCGATCGCCTCAATTTCCACGGTCGCGCCAAGTGGAAGGGCCGCGACCGCGATGCAGGAACGCGCTGGCTTGTGGTCGCCGAAAAACTCCGCATAGACCGCATTTACAGCGGCGAAGTCGGCCATATCGGTGAGAAAGACAACGGTCTTTGCAACGTCAGATGGGGCAAGGTTAGCCGCCGCCAGAACTTTGCTGAGATTGCTCAGCGCCTGTTTGGCTTGCGCTGCCGCATCGCCGCCAAGAAAGGTGCCCTCGGCATCCAGCGCAAGGCAGCCTGAGATGTAGGCGCTTTCCTTCGTCAGCGTGGCATGGCTGTAGGGGCCGACGGCGGGTGGTGCACCGTCGGCGAGAAGCATTTCAACGGACATGCGAAGATCCTTTCAGAACGGACTAGAGGAGGAAGATGGTGCCGATGATGCCGGCGCCAAGAAGAAGCAGTGTTTGCGCGACGACCAACGCGATGTGCCGGCCGCCAAGGTTGAGCATGGCGGCGACGGAGGTTTTGACGCCGAGCGCTGCGATGGCGGTGATCAGCATCCAACGGCTGGCTTCCACCAAGAAGGTGACCAACACCTGTGGCAACAGGCCGGTAGAGTTGATCAGCATGAAAACGACAAAGGCGATCACGAACAGCGGGATGCCGACCCGTTCCCCGTCGCTGCGCCGTGTTGCAACCAGGATCAGGATGATCACCAGTGGCAACAGAAGCACGCGCTGAAGCTTGGTCAGAGTGGCGATGTTGCCAGCCTCATCGCTGATCGAAAAGCCGGCGCCAACCACTTGCGCCACGTCGTGAACGGTCGCGCCTATCAGAAAACCGGCCTGGGCATCGTCAAAGCCGAGGGAGGAGAACAGGATCGGGTAGAGCACCATGGCAATGGTGCTAAGCGTGGTGACCGCAACGACGGTGAACAGCGTGTCGCGTTCAAGCCCATCACGTTTGGGCATGACGGCCGAGATTGCCAGCGCTGCGGATGCTCCGCAGATAGCCGTCGCGCCACCGGCCAGAATGCCGAAGGCCACCTTGCGTTTGAACAACGGGGCCAAAACAAATCCGCTGGCCAGGGTGAGGGCCACAAGCGCCAGAATGAGCGCAACTGGCTCCCAGCCCTGGCCGGTCACGTCACTCAGGCTCAGCCGAAATCCGAGCAATGCAACGCCAATGCGCAACAGGCTTTTGGAGGCAAAGGTGACCCCACCAGCGCATTGCGGGTGATCGACCAGAAAGTTGAACGCAATGCCGATAAGAAGTGCGAACAGCATGACCGGTGCGCCGTAATGCTCGGACAGAAAGCCGGCGCATAGGGCAATCGTGACGGCAAGGGCGAGGCCCCGATAACCATCCTTTAAAGGCATGAAGACGGAAAACACGAATTGGCCTTGGCTTATTCGGCGGCGGTCAGATCAAACTGCTCGTTCGGGAAGTATTTTTCCAACCGAATATCTGCCGTTCGGGCATGGCCTTCCATACCCTCAAGCCGCGAGATGCGTGCCGTTGCCTCGGCGACCGGGCGAGCCCCATCGCGGGTTGCACGCTGCCATGTCACGGTCTTCATATATTTGTGCACGGACAGCCCGCCTGTGTAACGCGCTGCTCCAGCGGTGGGCAGCACGTGGTTGGGTCCGGCTGCCTTGTCACCAAAGGCCACCGTCGTCTCCTCCCCGAGGAAGAGCGAGCCGTAGCTCTGAAGCCGCGCCAGCCACCAGTCAAGGTCCGCGCATTGCACATGCAAATGCTCTGGCGCGTATTGGTCGGACAGCGCCGCCATCTCTTCCCGGTTGCCGCATACAACCACCTCGGCATAGTCACGCCAGGCGGCCTGCGCATTCTTGGCATTGGTCTCCGGCAGTTCGGCGATAAGGCCCGGCACCAGGTTCATCACGGTTCGACCGAAAGCCTCGCTATCTGTTACCAGCCAGACCGGCGAGTTGTAGCCATGTTCAGCCTGACCGACGAGATCCCAGGCGACGATGTGCGGATCGGCACTGGGGTCGGCAAGAACCATGGAGTCCGTCGGGCCCGCGAACATGTCGATGCCAACACGGCCAAACAAAAGACGCTTGGCTTCGGCTACGAACTGGTTGCCTGGCCCGACCAGAATGTCCGCGTTGGGCAGGTCAAACAGGCCAAACGCCATGGCCGCGATGCCCTGCACGCCACCCATATTGAGGATCGCATCGGCGCCGCAAAGATCCATCGTGAAGAGGATGGCGGCGGCAATGCCTTCGCCGGGTTTGGGCGGAGAGCAGGCCGCGATATGCTGAACGCCTGCCACCTTGGCGGTTGTGATCGTCATGATGGCGGACGCGATGTGGCTGTAGCGCCCGCCTGGCACATAGCACCCCGCGGCGGAGACGGGGATTTGGCGCTGGCCAGCTGTCAGCCCCGGCACGACCTCAATCGCGCACTCGCCAATCGTCTCCTTCTGCGCTTCGGCAAAGCGTCGAACATTGTCATGGGCAAAGCGGATGTCGCTTTTCAGCTTCTCTGGCACACGGGCGATGGCGGCGTCGATAGCCTCTCGGCTTACGACAATGTCGCCATTCCAATTGTCGAACTGTCGGCAATAGGCGGCGGCAACCTCATCGCCGCCTGCCTCGATAGCCGCCAGCATTTCCTCGACCGTCTGCTGAACACTCGACTGGTCGGTCTCGGCCGTTTTCAGGGCCATCTTCAAATAGGTCGTGGGCATGGTAGGCGCTTCTTACAACCTAGCGTTTCAGGTCGGCACGGCGGAATGCACCTTGCACGATGCGATCGATGACCATGGCGACGAACAGGATGGCAAAGCCGCCCAGAAGACCTGGGCCTTTCGCGGCGAACTGAAGTGCCTCCAGGATCACTTGGCCAAGACCACCACCACCGATCAGCGAGATGATCACCACCATTGAGAGACACATCAGGATCGTCTGGTTGACGCCGGTCATGATGGAGGGCAGCGCCAGCGGGATCTCAACGTCACGCAGGATCTGCCAGTTGGATGCCCCAAAAGCCGAGGCCGCCTCCTTGATCATCTCTGGGACGCCGCGCACGCCAAGCGCGGTGAGGCGGATGACCGGCGGCATGCCAAAGATGATGGTGGCCAAGATCCCAGGCGGGTTGCCGGTGCCAAAGAACGCGATGATGGGTATGAGATAAACGAAGGCCGGCAGGGTCTGCATCAAGTCGAGCACAGGCTCGGCGATCTTGTAGGCCCGCATGGACTTGCCGAACCAGATGCCAAGCGGGATGCCGATAATGACGCACAGCACCACGGCCGCGCCGACAAGCGCGACCGTTTCCATCGCGATTTCCCAGTAGCCAAGGAAAGCGATGTAGGCGAGTGCGGCGGCTGTGAAGATGGCCACTCGTGGCCCGGCGGAGCGCCAAGCGATGACACAGATGACGATCATCACCACCGGCCATGGCGTGCCCATCAGGGCGAGCGAAACCGTGTCGAGAACCGACCGTACGCCGAAGACAATGCCATCAAAGGTGCCGGATCCAGCCATCGCCGCTGCGTCGATCCGGTCTTCCAACCATCGCGCCGTCCCGGCATAGTGGTCAGAGTTGGCTGGGAAGGCGGTCAGAAACTCCGGCACGTTCTCAATGGTGAAGCGGTAGACGGTTAGCGGCATCACCGCCAGCATCAGAACAACGCCAAAAGCAACGTTCACGGGCTTGATGCCTGAGGGAACCCGCTCCGGCGTCACCCGCCAATTGGAGTACTGTTTCTCATAGGCGATGTTGCTCCAAATGCCCTGAGCAAGGCGCAGTACCAGCAAGAGAAGAAGGCCGCCGATAAGGATCATCGTTGCATCGGCAACAGCAGCCTCCGCCGTATCGCGGCTTCGTTCGGCTGCGCGCATGAGATTGTTGCCCAGCGTTTCGAACCGCGAGCCATCCTCGCCAGCCGCAACAGCGGCGGCTGCGCGATCGAGAAACTCTTGCGCTCGCGTCTCCTGGCGGACTGCCTGTTGTAAACTGTCCGCACCCAATTCGCCCCATGTCCCGCGTCCGATCTGGACCAGGGCAATGATCTCCAGGATCAAGAAGCCCCAGAACATGCCCCACACACCGCGGGCTGATGACCAAAGCGGGCCAAACAACGCCGCCGCCCAGTTGAAGGTGAGCGGTACGCCGGACGTCGTGTCGTGGATCTTGTGAAAGGCGCGCTGGTAGTAGCTCTCATTGCGCTCGACAAACTCGGTGATCGACGCATCGAGCTCAGCGCGATCGACTTCCACATCGGCAACGGCTGAGGCAACGCGGGGCTGCATGGGCTGGGCGTGAAGGACTTCGTCTGCCATCGGTAACCCCTATTTGCCGCCTTGGATGCCGCGCAGAAGCGTGGCTTTAGATATCGTGCCGACGGCCTCGCCCCTTTCGGTGATAACCACCGGATGCGAACTGCCGACGGAAAGATCGATCAGTGCATCAAGATCAGTTTCGCCATCGGCCCGTGGTGCCTGCGCAAGACCATTGGTCAATCCTGCGCCGTTGAGCGGTTCCATGATCGTGTGAGCTTTCACTAACTTCAGACGCGAGATGCCCTGAACGAACTCGCGCACATAATCGTCGGCCGGCTCGGTGACGATTTGTTCGGGCGTTCCGATCTGAACGATGACGCCATCTTTCATGATAGCGATGCGGTGTCCGATGCGGATCGCTTCATCGAGATCATGGGTAATGAAGAGCGTCGTCTTTTTCAGCTCGGAGACAAGCGCGGAGAACTGGTCCTGCAATTGCAGGCGAATAAGCGGGTCGAGCGCGGAAAAGGGCTCGTCCATCAGAAGAATTTCAGGGTCGGAGGCGAGCGCGCGCGCAATACCAACGCGCTGCTGCATGCCGCCGGAGAGCTCGCGCGGCAAACGGTCTTCGTAACCGTCCAGGTTCACCAGCCCCAGCGTGTGGTCGGAGATGGCCCAGCGCTTGGATTTCGGCACGCCGCGAATTTCAAGCGGATAAGCCACATTGTCGCGAACCGAGCGGTGCGGCAGCAGTGCCATATGCTGGAACACCATGCCGATATGGCGCGAGCGCATGGCGCGTAGCTGCGCTGGCCCCATAGCGCTCACATCTTCGCCGAGCACTTTGATCGAGCCCGCCGTGGGCTCGATCAGCCGATTGACGTGGCGCACTAGGGTCGACTTGCCGGACCCTGACAGGCCCATGATGCAGAAGATCTCACCGCGAGCCACCGAGAAGCTCGCATCGCGCACACCGATCACGGTGCCAAATTCGTTCAGCGCATCGGCTTTGGAGATGCCACGAGATGTGGCGGCCTCGACGGTCTCAGTGGCTCTGTCACCAAAGACCTTCCAGACATTGGATAGTTCAACAACGGCTTCAGACATCGTCTTAGCGCTTTTCTTGGGAGGGCGATGCGCCTGTTCTAGCACCGCAAGGCAAACGGGTCGGCAAATGGGTGCGCGACACCACTAGGAGGCAGGTGCGGGCAGCGAACGATGAATCTCCGCTGCCCGCCCGAGGCATTAGTTGAGAAGCCAGCTGAGAACGACGTCTTCGTTCTCATCGACCCAACGGCGGGCAAACTCGGCCGCGTCTTCGCTCTGAACGCTCAGCGCAAAACCCATCTCGCTGATCGCCGCTGCCGGCATCTGGTAGGCATCGAACATCGCGGCAACCTCCGGGTAGTCGCTGCGCACGCTTGCCGCGTAGTGCAGGTGCAAGGTCGCACCCTTCCAAGCCGTCGATGCCTGCGAGTTTTCCAGCCAGGCCGGGTCATCCGTCGGCTGGATGATCGTCCAAGTGTCCGGATCGTGAGCCGGTTCGTCTAGGACCGTCAGATCGTAGGCGACGAAGATGAAGTGCGGATCATAGCAAAAGCCGATCCATGGTTCATTGGCGGCGACAGCGGTGCCGAGCGCACCCCACGCGACCGACCCGTCGTACTCCTGCAGGTCCATCACTTCGTCATAGCCATATGAGCGGGCGCGGATGCGCTCGATGCTGGTGGAGGCCCAGCCCGGTGCACCGATCCACACTTCCGGCGTACCGTTGCCGTCAAAATCGAAGATCGCCATCTTCTCAGGATCGGTCAGATCTTCGATGCTGGTGATGTTGTACTCTTCGGCAATGTAAGTCGGCACGCACATGCCCTGAACGGCCTGCACAGGGTTGTTGTTCATCACCACCGACTCGTTCTCGATGACATACTGGTTGTGCAGGTTCACCTGGTTGGGCATCCAGACCTCTGGATGAAGGTGCATGGAGCCGGAATCCATCGCCTCGAAGATAATCGGGTTGGTTCCGTTCTGCAGTTCGACCTCCAGGCCGAAATTGTCTTCAATCACCACTTTGAGGATGTTGGCAGTGGCATTGGCGGCCGGCCAGTTCGGCACGCCGAGCACCAGGTCTGCTGCGGATGCGACTGGCACGGCGGCCAGAGCGCAAACGCTGGCGGCCAGGGCCGTCTTGGACACGGTTTTCTTCATTCTGCTGCTTCCCTTGTTATCGGACCGGGTTGGTGTTGGGAGATGGACGCGCCCGGTCGACGCGCGGCCTTATGAAAACGACCATCGGGCCGTTCCTCATGTCTGGAAAAAGCAATGGTGGCGTCGACGAGCACATCGACGCTGTCGATCGCCGGAACCTGGTTGGCGATGGTGTCGGCGAGCAGCGAAAACTCGCTGCACCCAACAAGAACAATGGAGGCGCCAGCTTCGCGAAGCTGGCAGGCAACACGCGATGTCATCTCAAGCGCTTCCGGATCGACGGCATTGCGCTTCAAAAGACGAATGGCCGCCAGCAAGCCCTCCTGGTCATCGGCGTAAACCGGGGTCAGGCCGCGCTCCGCAAAGGCGTCTTCAAAGATGCCTGTCCGATTGACCGCTGGCGAAACCAGCATGCCGACCGACGCACCGGGCGCACGCTTTGCCAGCGCGTCGGCGGCCAGATCGATCATTGACAAGAAAGGAACCGATACGCTTGCCGCAATCGCCGGCGCATAGGCGTGGGCCGTGTTACACGGCATCACAAGCGCTTCCGCTCCCGCCGCTTCAAGACGTTTCGCCATGGCGCAGAGAACCGGCGTTGGGTCGTCACCTGTGCCCTCGATTAGCGCGGCAATACGAGATGGGACTTGCGGGTTTTGATCGACAAGAAGCGGGATGTGGTCAGCGTCATCATCGGCCGAAACTCCGGCCACAACGCGCTGCATGAAGAGGATAGTGGCCTCCGGCCCCATGCCGCCCAAAACACCCACGCAACGCTTCACCATCCCACCCATCATCTGGTTCCTCACGCAGCTGCCATCGTCTCGGAAGCCGCCTCAACAATGTGAGCGGCGATGAGGTTGCAGTCAGCGATTGAGAAGGTGAGCGGCAGGCGCATATCGAAAAGCCCTGCCAAGATGGCATCGGTTTGTGGAAGGTTTTGGCGGGCCATATAGCGCCAGCTTGTATGGGCCGATGTGAAGGCCACCGGCTCATCCGCGCCGAACCATTTGAGCTCCACACCGCGCGCCGCCACTGCCGCTAGAAACGCCATTGCTTCCTGTTTCTTGAAGCCGGGGATCAGGAACTGAATGGAGGAGCCGACAAAAAACTCTTCGGCCGGGCGGTTGGGCAGTGTGATGAGCGGTTGGGCCCTGAGGCTTCGCTCAACGGCGGCATACCGCTCGTTCCAACGGGCGATTGCATCATCCAGATTGGCCAGTTGTGGTCGGAGAATGGCAGCGCGCATATTGTCCATGCGCGCCGACATGTTGGGCGTCTCATATTTGATGTCATCATAGACAGACGCGTCCGGACCCGCGCCGTGCCGATCGAACATCATGTACGAGCCGGAGAGCATCGTCGCGCGAGCCATGAAGTTTGCATCATCCGAGGTCAGCAAGCCTCCCTCGCCGGAATTGATGTGCTTGTAAGTCTGGCTAGAAAAGCAGCCTGCCAGGCCGAAATTGCCAGACTTCTTGCCGCGCCAGGCAGCGCCCATGGTGTGGGCGCAGTCTTCCAGCACGGTGAGCCCTAGCCGATCCGTGAGAGCCATCAGCGTATCCATGTCGCACAGATGGCCGCGCATGTTGGACAGCATCAGCACCTTCGCACCGGATGCTGTTGCCTTGCGTTCCAGATCATCAAGATCGATCACAAGATCGTCGGTTATCTCGACCAGCACCGGCTCGGCGCCAACGCTGGCAATCGCGCCGGGAACCGGTGCCAGGGTGAAGGCGTTGGTCAA
Source organism: Pseudomonadota bacterium (assembly GCA_038749715.1). GTDB lineage: Bacteria > Pseudomonadota > Alphaproteobacteria > Rhizobiales > MH13 > MH13. The sequence goes on along the minus strand of JBCDHR010000009.1, from coordinate 91,426 downwards.
AACCTCGTCGCCCGGTTTAACGCCAGCGGCCCGCAGCGCGATCTGCATGGCCTGGCCACCAGACGCGACCGCAAGACAGTACCGCGCGCCCTGCCAGACAGCGTATTCGCGCTCCAGCAGAACCGTTTCGGATTCTTCGCCTGGAAGCGTGTTGTAGCGATGCAGGCGGCCCGTGCGCATCACATCAACCGCAGCCGCAATGCCCTCGTCAGGAATGGGCTCCTGCTGCGTGAAACTGCCTCGAAAGGGTGGGCGGGCGACCATGGTGCTAGCTACTCCGCAGCTTCAGCCATGGTTGTCTTGGAGAAGAAGGCATCATAACCGAACAGCGCCACCGAGCCGCCGGTGTGGAGGAAGACAACGCGCTCGCCCTTCTTGAATTTGCCCTTGCGGACATAGTCGATGAGGCCAGCAGCCCCCTTACCGGAATAGACCGGGTCGAGCAGGATGCCTTCCAATTCGGCGAACATACGAATGGCCTCCAGCGTATCTTCGCGTGGCAGACCGTAGCCCTCGCCAACATAGTTGGTGTCGGCGCGCACATCCTCTCGGGTGATGAGATCAGGAATGCCCATCTTCTCAGCCGTCTTGCGAGCAAGGTCATAGACCATCTGCTCCTGCTTGGGCTGCGGCGCGCGGGTGCCGAACCCAAGAAGCGGAATGCCGGCATTGAGAGCCTTCAGGCCCACGACCAAGCCGGCCTGGGTGCCCGATGAGCCGGTGGCGTGGACCAGATGATCAATCGCGAGGCCGCGATCATTGGCCTGCTGCACAAGTTCGATGGCGCAGTTCACATAGCCAAGAGCGCCGGTGGGGTTCGATCCACCGCCTGGAATGATGTAGACCTTCTGGCCATTGGCTCGGGCAACTTCAGCAGCCTTATCCATCTCCCCGGGCATGTCGTGGCCACCTGGAAACTTCGCCGTGGTCGCGCCATGCAGATGGTCGAGGAGCACATTGCCATTGTCGTTGTAATTGCCGTCGGCGTAGCCGGTCCGGTCCTCCAGCAGCACGTGACACTTCATGCCCAGCTTGGAGGCGAAAGCAGCTGTCTGGCGCGCATGGTTGGACTGCGTGGCGCCCTGCGTCATCACTATGTCGGCGTCCAAGGCTTCGGCCTCGGCCATCAGGAATTCGAGCTTGCGCGTCTTGTTGCCGCCGGTCGACATGCCCGTGCAGTCATCGCGCTTGATCCAGATTTCAGGACCGCCCAGTTCCTTGCTCAGCCGCTCCATAGGCTCCAGCGGTGTTGGCAAATGTGCCAAAAAAAGCCTCGGGAAGCGTGCCAGATGCATGGTTGGTCCTCGTCTTCAACTTGCAGGAGCCCACTGTTGCCGACGAAAAAACCAGATGCAAATTCGAAATTGGCGAATTAAGTTGCGCAAAATGCAACTTACAAGGTTTTCCCATGCGTCTGGAGTGGCTTGAAGACATTTTGGCGGTGGCCGACACTGGCTCGTTCACTGAGGCAGCGGAACGTCGCCATCTGACCGCATCTGCCTTCTCACGGCGGGTGCAGCAGATCGAAACCCATCTCGGGGTGGAGCTGTTCGACCGGACGCGCAAGCCTATTCAGCTCAAGCCAACAACAGATGAAAACAAGTCGGAAATAGCCCGTCTTGTGGGTAGCCTGCGTCAGCTTTCCAATGATCTGCAGCGTGCCAGCAGGCTGTCCGGCAACCGAGTGGTCATCGCCAGCCAGCATGCTCTGACGGCCGCTCTCACGCCGCGCATCTTGCGCATTCTGCAAAGTCAGAACACTGAGCTTTATGTGCGCCTGCGCTCGGCGAACTTGGACGATTGCTACAGTCTGCTCCTGTCCAGGCAGGCCGACCTCGCCTTCCTCTATGATCTGCCGGACAACCGACTTGGGCAGGCAGCGGATTTCATCCGGTCCATGCGTCTGGGTGATGACCGATTGATCCCCGTGTTCTCTGCGGCTGACAAAGACCTCTTGAACGCGCGCTATGCCAAGGGCCAGCTGCCGGTGATCGCCTATCCCAACGATGTGTTTCTGGGCCAGGTGATGGACCGCACAATCCTGCCGCGTGTGCGCAGCCAGGTCGATGTCATTCCGCGCGTGGAAACGGCGCTGACCTTGGCTGCCCAGGAGTTTGCGGCGGCGGCCATCGGTGTTGCCTGGGTCCCTCGCTCGCTGGCTTCCAACGATCTGAAGGCAGGTCGATTGCAGGACCTGTCAGCAACGCTGCCAACCGCCCAACTCAGCATCACTGCCGTCGGCCTGAAAGAGCATACGACCGAGAGCGAGGATATGATCTGGTCGCTTCTTGAGACACTGCCCGAACTCAGCACCGAAACGGACTGACGATCCGGAGTATCACGCCGAAAAAGCCGGGCAGTGCGAACTGCCCGGCCGGACTATTTACGAGCCGTAGGCAACCGGCAGGTCGCCATCGGAACCCCATTCCGCCCAGGAGCGGTGATAGACCCGCACGCGCGGATAGCCGAGAAGGCGCAGCGCCACATAGCTGTGCGAAGAGGCAAGGCCAACCTGGCAGTGGATCACCACATTGCGATCAGGCGTCACGCCATGCGCGGCAAAATGGGCCTCCAGCGTGGCCGCATCCCAATAGAGCTTGTTCTCATCGAGATTGAGCGCCCATGGCACGTTAACCGCCCATGGAATGTGCCCATCCTCAAACATCGCAACCGGTCGGACATCGACGACCACGGTCTCGGCATCGTCTTGATGCCGCATCACATAGTCGGCCGTCGCCAAACGACGCGGCATTGCTGATGGCACGAAGCGGCGCGGTGCATAGCCGGTGGCCTCGATCGTCAGATCGCCGCCTGCCGCTGACCAAGCGGTGAGACCACCATTGAGCAACGAGACATTCTGGTGACCGAGATACTCTAGAAGCCAGAGCATTCGCGCGGCATGGAACCCACCGCGATCATCGTAAAGAACGACGCGCGTGCCAGCATCGATGCCGAGCTCGCCGATCATCGCGGCGAGCTCAGTTTCTGGCTTGAGCGCACCGGTAACCGGCGCTTCAGACGCCACGACGGCGTTCGGATCAAGATGGCGTGCGCCTGGAATATGTCCGTTGTAGAAAGCTTCGGCGGGGCGCACATCGACAACGGCGATGCCAAGCGTGTCGTAGATCGTGCGGCTGGCATCAACATCGGGCTGCGTGATGGGAAGCAGTTCCTCCACCGACATGAGAAGGTCGGGGTTCGCGTATTCGTTGGTCGCAGCCTGGGCGAGGTTTGCCTTGCCTTGCAGGGCGGCCGCTCCAACGGAAAGCGCGGCAACGGCGGTAAAAGCGCTGCCGACAAAGCGGCGGCGAGTGAGATCAGTTTGCATGGGAAACTCCATTGGAAAGGACGCCGAGCGCGAGCTTTGCTCGGCACCCGGTCAGCTTTGAGATTGGAAGAAGGGAACGCCCTCAGGGCTGTGGAATGATGCGCAGATAGGGGCGCGGTGCGACCCAACCCTCTGGGAAGGCCTTGCGGGCTTCGTCGTCAGAAACGGCCGGCACGATGATAACCTCGTCGCCGTCCTGCCAGTTGGCTGGTGTTGCCACCTTGTGACGGGCGGTGAGCTGAAGGCTGTCAATCGTGCGCAGGATTTCCATGAAATTGCGCCCTGTCGTCATCGGATAGGTGATCGTCAGCATGATCTTCTTGTCCGGGTTGATGATGAAGACCGAACGCGCCGTGGCATTGTCCATAGCGGTGCGGCCTTCAGAGCTGTTGCCCGCATCGGCCGGCAGCATGCCATAGAGCTTGGCCACCTTCAGTTCGGGATCCTCGATCAGCGGGTAGTTGGGGGCGATGCCCTGCGTTTCGGCGATGTCATCGGCCCATTTGTGATGGGAGCTGACAGGATCAACGCTGAGGCCGATCACCTTCACGCCGCGCTTATCGAACTCAGGCTTGAGCTGCGCCATCGCACCCAGCTCAGTCGTGCAGACCGGCGTAAAATCCTTCGGGTGGGAAAACAGAACACACCACTGGTTGTTGAGCCAGGCGTGAAAGTTAACTGGCCCTTCGGTGGTCAAGGCATCGAAATTGGGCGCTATGGCGCCGATGGATAAAGGCATGGTCTTTCCTTCAGGTTCGCACAAATAGGTCTCGACCGCGGGCGCCAAAAAGGTGCACGCCGCAGCCGATGGGACGCGTCTAGGGCCGTCCCAACGAGGAGACCTGAAGGACTTCGGAAAGTTTGCTGAATTCACCGTTAGGCCAGCCTGAGCCGGCGGGTGCTACTCGGCCTTGATGCGGGTCAGGCTCTTCCTGAAGCGCCTGTCGTCCATAGCCGGCTGGAATGAAGGCTCGGTCGTAACCCAATCAAGATGGCGCCACCCCAGATCGACAATGTCTTCAAAAACCGAAACAGCGCGATCGATATCGCCGGCCGAGGAGTAGGCGATCGCATCATAAAACCGGCACGGCGAGCGGGCCGGTCCCTGGGCTTCCACCGCCTCCAGCGCTTCCTCATGACGACCCAACAGGGATAGCACCGGACCCAACGTGTGTTGGGCACGTGGCTCGGTTGGATCGAAAGTTAAACGCGCTTGTATGCGAGCCAGGCAAGCCTGCGCATTGCGCCGTCCGCGTGCGGGATCAAAAAACATCGCCGCTCGGGCACCAAAGAAAAGCGAACGGAAATCATCTTTGTTCAGGATTGCTGCACGCTCGGCGAGCGCAGTTGCGCTGCGGTACTCCCGTGCCACAAACAAGGCGCGCGCGCCAACCATGTGCAGATCGTCGTCCTGCGCGTCGAGGGCGAGGCCACGCTCCAGTGCGGCGCGCATTTCATCCACATTGCCATAGGCTCCGTGCGCGAACGCCAGCCCAGCGTACCCGGCTGCCAGGTCGGGCCGCAAACGAATGGACTCTTCGGCTTCCAAGAAGGCACGCTCCAGACCGCGCGCATCGTTGCGTTGGTAGAGCCAGCGAAAGCAGAGCGCGATCGCATACTCCGCGCGGGCAAAGGCATAGCTGGGCGCATACGCAACTGCCTCCGCCGTCAGAATCTCTGGCAGGCACACCACGTCGTCCCCGCCATGGATCAGCGCGTTGCGCGCATCCATGCAAAGCTCGTAGGATTTCAAGCTGAAGCAGTCTGTTGCCCGAGGCGGGCGGATATCCTGTGCCATGGGCCCCGACGCGACCCGCGCCACCAGCCGGTAGCCATATTTGGGAATCGTCTCGATGATTTGGTCTGGCCCGCGCGAGTCCCGCAGAATACGGCGCGCCTCGGTGACGGTTTGTGACAAGCTCTCATCACCCACCACCACATCCGGCCAGATGGCATCCATCAGTTCGGCGCGGGAGATTGCTTCACCAGGACGGCTGGCAAGCGCTTGCATCAACGTAACGGCGCGTGGGCTGAGCCGGGAGACCGTGTCCCCATCGGTCACCGAACGGGACGCGACATCGATCCGCCAGCTGTTGATCATGAACATGCGTCCAAGATCATGGGCAACTGGGCCGACGTGGCGGCTATCTGCTCGCCGTTGTGGGTCTGTGTTGGCCGGCAGAAGAATGTGCTGCGACATGGTCGAAGCCTTGGTCTAGCTCAGGCAAAAAGGAGGAGCCGGTCGGTAGACAATGGCCAACCCGGCAAGGTGCGGTGGCCTAATGCAGACCGTCGAAAGAGTGAAATCACTTTTTCTCGATCAGAAACATCAAGGCCTTATCTTGCTCTGCTGGGACAACACGGCGGGATCATGTCGAAGCCCAGCCATTTTGATGGCGGCCGATGAACAAACGTGCATGGTGACCGGTGTGCACCAATCCACTCCCCTCCCGATTCACGGCAGAGGTAGTCCCCTTAATCCGCCACCCGTTTGGGAGCTGACGACAGAATGAACGAACTCGCCTTTACCCCGCTTATGGCAACGGTGCTGTTCGTCCTGTCGTGCCTTTTTGGCTATCGCTATCGCCGGGTTTGGAAGGCCGGCGGGCCAAAATGGCAGCTCTGGCTTTTCGGCCTCTTGACCGCAGGCGGACTGATGGCGCTTGGCTTCATCCCGCTGGCGGTGCCGGGTTGACCGGATAGCTTGCGGCTAGCCCACAACGAGTTGCTTGAGCTGCAGCGCTTCGTGCTCCACTTCGGCAAGCCGGTAATTGACCACGTCACCGATGGTGACCATGCCCACGAGCGCTTCATTCTCAACCACCGGCATGTGGCGGAAGCGCCCGTCCCTCATGCGCTTGAGAACGGAAACGAGGTCATCCCCTGGTTCGCAGGTGACGACCTTGCGGACCATGATTTCTTCAACCAGCTTTGGCAGGGTTTGGCCGGGCGTGTCGGCCAGTTTGCGGACAATGTCACGCTCAGAGAGGATGCCGCACAAGGTCCCGTCGGTTTCGGTCACCACCAGCGCGCCGATACCATTGTCGCGCAAAATCTCGACCGCACGACCCAGCGTGTCCGACGGGCTGATGGAAATGATGCCACCGCCTTTGGTCCCCAAAAGGGCGCCAACCGTCATCTTGGCCGACGAGAGATTGGTCGACTGCGTCTGACTCAAGGTCCTGTTCTTCTTGATTTTGTCCTGCCGCATGGGCGCTTGATAGGACGCTGGCATCCGCTTTGTCTCCCGTACAAATGATCCCGTTACCCTGCGACTCTAGCAAAAAACCAGAGGTCTGAAACAAGGCTCTAGGATGAATTTGGAAGTTTTCGCGAGTTCGTCTAGGTGCTTTGACGGACGTCGGTGTTTTTAAAACTTGGCGGCATCCACGCCACGCAGCATCTTCTTGGCCCTTGGGCATTCAAGGCGATCGCGCAATGGGCTGTTAGGATCAATGTCCTTGTGACAGACCAGGCACTGATCGGCATCGCCGATCGCGTTCAGGCCGCCGCAGCTTCCCTTGATGGACCGCCCCATCAAAAGGACACCCAAGGCCATTCCCAGCATGACGGTCAGCAGCAAGGCAAACGCGAACAGAAATGTGGCCATCAGCGTGGCGTCCCTTTCAAAGCTCTTAAGCGGTCAGCGCTTCAAATTGCGAGCTTGACCATGTGTTGAACTGAATGTCGGTGCTTTGGCCATCACGTTCAACAAACAAAACCGCGATATTGTGTTCGTCGGCGATCTCAAGCCCACGCTCCCGGCCCAGGATGAGCATGGCCGTGGCCCATGCATCTGCCAACATGGCATTATCCGCCAGCACGGTTGCTGACGCCGTTTTGTGGGTGATTGGCCGGCCGGTTGCCGGATCAATAATGTGGGAGAACCGCTCCCCGTCGCGCTCAAAATAGTTACGGTAATCGCCAGAAGACGCCAGGCCGAGACCCGAAACGCCCACCACGCTCAAAACGCCTCCTGACAGGGCCGCGGGTCTTTCAATGCCAATCTGCCAGGGCAAGCCGGCCGGATTGGTGCCAGATGCGTAGAGATCGCCACCGATTTCGACCATGAAATTGGTGACCCCCAAGGCTTCGATTGCGCGTCCAACATGATCGGCACCGTAGCCCTTGCCGATTGCAGACAGGTAAACCTGCGAATCTGGCCGCACTTTCTGCAACGTCGATGCGCCAACGCTCAGCGTGTTGCGATGTCCAGCTTGCTGTTGCGCGAGGGCGATTTCGGCGTCGCCGGGCATCCGGTTGGTGCCCTGCGCACCAAAGCCCCAAAGCTCGATGAGCGGCCCGATGGTCGTGTCGAAACGTCCCAGACTTGCCTGATGCACCGCTTCGGATGCCTGCATAACATGGGCCAGCATGCCTGAAACCGGAACCGCGTCGGTACCCTGTTGGGCATTAAACTGTGAAACCTCAGAGGCCGGGTCCCAATTGGAAAGTTGCCGGTTCACCTCGGCAAGAGCGGTTTCGATGACGGAACGCAACTCGGCCTCGTCTAGGCCGTGCGCCTCATCAACGACGACGACATTGTACGTCGTCCCCATCGTCAGGCCGGCGAGCTCTAAGACATTCAGGCCAGGCTTGCAGCCGACCAAAAGGACCGGCAAAGCCAAAAAACCGCGACGGGATAGCGTGGGCAGATTAGACACGAATGAACCTCTTTGCAGGAACACCAAGCTAGCGTAGCAAATCAGACACTTGGTGAAAGGTCATTTAAGGGTCAATTTGCCATAAGGGAATCAGCGAATATGCGAATATCTAACCCGGCTCAGTTTGTGCTTTTTCCAGTTCCAGCAAACTCATTTGATCAAGGCTTATGACCGTGAAGCGATTCGCGCTACGCAAAGGGCTCAATATACCCATCGCCGGTGCGCCCACACAGGACATCGACTCGGCAGTCAACGTTCGCACCGTTGGACTGCTCGGCGACGACTATATCGGTCTTAAGCCGCGCATTCATGTCGCCGAAGGCGATGTGGTGGGTCCAGGCACGCCTGTTTTCGTCAACAAGGATCTTCCTGACGTCCAGATCGTCTCGCCAGTCGCAGGCCGGGTAAAGGCGGTTAATCGTGGCGCACGGCGGCGGCTGATCAGCATCGAGATTGAGATCGGCGATGGCGTCGATCCAGTCGATTTCTCAAGCGTCGGCGACGTGACGACCCGCGAAGGCCTGGTCAAGCGGCTTTGCGCCGCCGGCCTTTGGACGTCGTTCCGCACGCGGCCTTACTCTAAAGTGCCTGATCCAGCAGCCCAGCCATCTGCCATCTACGTCACGGCGATGGATACCGAGCCGCTGTCGGCCGATCCGGCACCCATCATCGGTGAAGAGCCGGACGCTTTCGCCAAGGGGCTTGAGGCCGTGGCCTCTCTGTCGGGCGGCGCGACCTATCTTTGCCAGGCCGATGGCGAAAACCTGCCGGGAAGCGATGTGCCGGGCGTTGAACCGGCCAGCTTTGCCGGCCCACATCCCGCTGGGCTCGCCGGCACGCACATTCACTTTCTGGAACCTCCCCTTGCTGACAAGCTTGTTTGGACAATTGGCTATCAGGACATCCTGGCCATCGGTCGCCTGCTAGTGACTGGCAAGATCGATGCGGGCTGCGTTGTCGCGCTGGGCGGCCCGGTGTGCGCCAATCCTCGCCTGGTGCGAACCATTGCCGGTGCATCCATGGCGGAGATCAGTGCCGGTGAGGTGCCAGGCGATCTTCCGGTGCGAATGGTCTCCGGCTCGGTCCTTAGCGGCCGGTCGGGCGAAGGAGAAAGCGCCTATCTTGGCCGCTATGCACGGCAGATCACGCTCATTGAGGAAGACACAAAGCAGATTCCGCTCGGCTGGATCCGCCCAATGTTCTCCAAATATGCCGTTCAGCCGGTTCTGGGGTCGGCCATGGCCAGGCGCGCCTTTCCGCTAACGTCTAACCTCAATGGAGGTCGGCGCGCGATGGTGCCACTTGGCACCTTTGAGCGGCTGATGCCACAGGATTTCCTGCCGACGCAGCTTCTGCGCGCGCTTTTGGTGATCGACACCGATGAAGCGCAGCGTCTTGGCGCGCTGGAGCTGGACGAAGAAGATTTGGGACTGGTCGGCTTTGCCTGTCCAGCCAAGTACGAGTACGGGCTCGCCCTGCGCGATTGCCTGACAAAGATCGAGAAAGAGGGCTGATCCCGTGGGCCTACGCAGCTTCTTCGATTCCATTGAGCCGCACTTTGTAAAAGGCGGCAAATGGGAACGCTATTTCCCGATCTACGAGATGGTGGAAAGCTTCGTCTACACGCCAAAAACGGTGACGACGGTTGCACCGCATGCGCGCTCCTACATCGATATGAAGCGCATCATGACCTATGTGGTGATCGCTACGGTCCCGTGCATCCTGATGGCGCTCTACAACACCGGCTACCAGACCAACCTGGCCATTGCCGAGTTTGGCGCATCGGGCTGGCGGGCCTGGATCATCGAAACGCTGGGCATCGGCTTCAACCCGGACAACCCGTTCGCCAACATGGCGCATGGGCTGCTTTACTTCTTACCGATCTACATCACGACGCTTGTGGCTGGCGGCATCTTTGAGGTCGTCTTTGCCACCATTCGTGGGCACGAAGTGAATGAGGGCTTCCTGGTTTCCTCCATGCTTTATGCGCTGATCGTCCCGGCTACCACGCCACTCTGGCAGGTGGCGCTGGGGATCATCTTTGGCGTCGTGATCGGCAAAGAGGTGTTTGGCGGAACCGGCAAGAACTTTCTCAATCCCGCTCTAACCGGCCGCGCGTTCCTCTACTTTGCCTATCCAGCACAGCTTTCAGGCGACAACGTCTGGGTCCCCGTCGATGGGTTCACCGGCGCGACGGCCCTGGCGGTCTCTGCTGCCGATGGTTTCCAAGAACTAGCAGCGCGCGGCATGAGCTGGTGGGACAGCTTCTTCGGGTTCATTCCCGGTTCCATGGGTGAGACGTCCACACTGGCCTGTCTGATCGGCCTGGTCTTCCTGCTAGCGACAAAGATCGCCAACTACCGCATGGTCGTGGGGTGTATGGCCGGCATGATCGGCTTCTCGCTGCTGTTGAACTGGATAGGGTCTGATACCAATCCCATGTTTGCCATGCCGTGGTATTGGCACCTGGTCCTTGGCGGCTATGCGTTCGGTCTGGTTTTCATGGTGACCGAGCCGGTCTCCGGTGCTCACACAAACATGGGCCGCTACATTTACGGTGCGCTCATTGGTGTCATGGTTGTGATGATACGTGTGATCAATCCTGCCTTCCCGGAAGGCATGATGCTGGCCATCTTGTTTGGTAACGTTTTCGCGCCTTTGATCGACTATTTTGTCGTCCAGGCGAACATAAAAAGACGGGCGAAACGCCATGCCTGACGACAACGAACAGAACCAACCCAAAGGTTTCATCCGCCGCTTTCTGGCCATGTCGCCGGATTCGGTGCCGAAGACCATCTTCACAGCTGTTGCAGTCTGTCTGGTCGCTTCGATGGTCGTTTCGGCTGCCGCCGTCGCGCTGCGTCCTCTGCAGGCCGTCAATGCACTCAAGGACAAGCAGATCAACATTCTGCAAGTCGCTGGCATTTACGACCCCAGCATAGATGTCGTTGAAGCTTTCGAGGCGTTTGAACCGCAGGTTCTTGAACTGGAGTCCGGTGCTTTTTCAGATCAGTTCGATCCGGCGACGTTTGATGATCGTGCGGCGGCTGATGATCCGGCCACGTCAATCGCCCTGACAGACGATCCCGCAGGCATTGGCCGGCAGAGCCAGTTCGTCACCGTCTATCTGTTGCGGGATGACGCTGGCGACATCGACAAGGTGATCCTGCCGATCCATGGCTATGGTCTTTGGTCAACGCTCTACGGCTTCATCGCCTTGGAAGAGAACGGAAACGACATTTTCGGCCTCCAGTTCTATGAGCATGCCGAAACGCCCGGCCTTGGCGCAGAGGTAGACAATCCGCGCTGGCTGGCCCTCTGGAACGGCAAACGCCTGACCGATGATGGGGGCGAGTTGCAGATCAGCGTGACGAGGACGCCACCGGCAGCAGGCGCTGATTTCCATATCGATGCCTTGGCCGGCGCAACGCTGACCACAGTCGGTGTGCACAATCTGGTGAATTTCTGGATGGGTGAATCGGGATACGAGCCCTTCCTTGAGAACCTTCGAGCAGGGGAAGTTTGATGGCCCATAAGCGTGCCGAAATGCTCGTCGACCCGTTAGTCGACAACAACCCGATCACCCTTCAGGTACTGGGCATCTGTTCAGCTCTCGCGGTGACGTCGTCGCTTCAGGTTGCCTTCGTGATGGCCATCGCCGTGACGTTCGTGACCGGCTTCTCGTCGCTCTTCATTTCCATGATCCGCAGCCAAATTCCCGGGTCGATCCGCATCATCGTGCAGATGGTCGTCATTGCGTCGCTGGTGATCCTGGTCGATCAGTTGCTCAAGGCCTTTGCGTTTGAGATTTCCAAGACGCTTTCAGTGTTTGTGGGTCTCATCATCACCAACTGCATCGTGATGGGCCGCGCTGAAGCCTTTGCCATGAAGAACCCGCCCATCGACAGTTTCATCGACGGCGTCGGCAACGGTCTCGGTTATGGCCTGATCCTGATGCTGGTCGGCGTTATCCGCGAGCTGTTTGGTTCAGGCAGCCTGTTCGGCATCACGATCCTGGAAACAGTGAACAATGGCGGCTGGTACGTGCCGAATGGCATGCTGCTTCTGCCGCCCTCTGCCTTCTTCATCATCGGGCTCATCATCTGGGCGTTCCGTTCCTGGAAGCCAGGTCAGGTGGAAGAGCGCGAGTACAAGATCCAAACGGTTGAGGCCCACTGATGGAAGGCCTCCTCTCCCTCGCCGTCAAAGCGATCTTTGTTGAGAACCTTGCGCTGTCCTTCTTCCTGGGCATGTGCACGTTCATCGCTGTTTCCAAGAAGATCTCGACGGCGATAGGCCTCGGTATTTCGGTGATGGTCGTGCAGTCGATCACCGTGCCGGCCAACAATCTGATCCTGAACTATCTCCTTGCGCCGGGCGCCTTTGCCTGGGCCGGATTTCCGGAGGTCGACCTCACCTTCCTGGGGCTGATCTCCTATATCGGCGTCATCGCCGCCCTCGTCCAAATCCTGGAGATGGTGCTCGATAAGTACTTCCCGCCGCTCTACAACGCGCTTGGCGTGTTCCTGCCGCTCATCACGGTGAACTGCGCCATCCTTGGTGGCTCGCTGTTCATGGTTGAGCGCGGATACGATTTTACCGAATCGGTCACCTACGGCGTCTCGTCTGGCTTCGGTTGGGCACTGGCCATCACGGCGATGGCAGGCGTTCGCGAAAAACTGAAATATTCCGATATTCCCGACGGTCTTCAGGGCCTCGGCATCACTTTCATTTCGGCCGGCCTAATGGCTATGGCGTTCATGTCATTTTCCGGCGTGAAACTTTAAAGGATCAAAGGCATGACGACTTTCGGCCTGGGCATTGCCCTTTTCACGCTGATTGTCCTTTCCCTCGTTACAATCATCCTCGCTGCACGCTCCCGGCTTGTTTCAACCGGGAATGTGAACATCACCATCAATGGTGAGAAGACGATCTCCGTTCCGGCTGGCGGCAAGCTGTTACAAACGCTGGCTGAGCAGCAACTCTTTGTCCCATCGGCCTGCGGCGGCGGCGGAACATGCGCCCAATGCCGGGTGAAGATTCACTCTGGTGGCGGCTCCATTTTGCCCACCGAAGAAAGCCATATCACCAAGCGTGAAGCGTCTTGTGGTGACAGGCTTTCCTGCCAGGTGGCCGTAAAACAGGACATGGAAGTCGAAGTTCCTGAAGAGGTCTTCGGCGTCAAGAAGTGGGAATGCGAAGTCATCTCTAACGAGAACGTCGCGACCTTCATCAAGGCCCTGGTTCTCAAACTTCCCGAAGGCGAGGATGTGAATTTCCGCGCTGGCGGCTACATCCAGATTGAAGCACCAGCTCACAAGGTTTCCTACAAGGATTTCGACGTCGAAGAGGAATATCGCGAGGACTGGGACAAGTTTAACCTGTGGCAGTACGAGTCGGTCGTCGATGTGCCGATCGAGCGCGCCTATTCCATGGCGAACTATCCCGAAGAGAAGGGCATGATCATGCTCAATGTGCGGGTTGCCTCCCCGCCTCCGGGCTCTGATGGCATTCCGCCGGGCAAAATGTCGTCCTACATTTTCAGTCTCCAACCGGGTGACAAGGTGACCATTTCCGGACCGTTCGGGGAGTTCTTTGCTCGCGATACCCAGAAGGAAATGGTGTTCATCGGTGGTGGCGCCGGCATGGCGCCTATGCGCAGCCACATTTTTGATCAGCTCAAGCGCCTGGAAAACCGCGACCGCAAGATCACCTTCTGGTATGGTGCGCGCTCCAAACGTGAGATGTTCTTCGTTGAGGATTTCGACGAGCTTGACGAACAGTTCGACAATTTTGACTGGCACGTGGCGCTCTCAGACGCGTTGCCGGAAGATGAGTGGGACGGTTACACCGGCTTCATCCACAATGTGCTCTTCGAAGAGTATCTTAAGGAACATCCGGCACCGGAAGACTGCGAGTACTACATGTGTGGTCCGCCCATCATGAACCAGTCGGTGATCAACATGCTGCTCGATCTGGGTGTCGACCGCGACGACATCATGCTCGACGATTTTGGCGGTTGATGCAGCACGTCAACGACGTTCGATCAGTACCAGGCGCCGTGGGTCTGAAAGGGCCCACGGCGTTTCCTTGTCAGCAAGCGCGACCAATGTCGCGGCCGGAGACAAGCCGAAGCTCCGCCGGACCACACGTTCATATTGGAAAGGAAAATGGTGGAGCCAAGGGGAATCGAACCCCTGACCTCTTCGCTGCCAGCGAAGCGCTCTCCCAGCTGAGCTATGGCCCCATTGGGTTGCTGCCCGGACACCCAGGAAGCAGTTCGGCGTCTTTACGTCAGCCCCGCAGGTCGGTCAACCGTTTGACTTTGACCAACCGGCCAGGCGGAAAATTCAGCTCTTAGCTGTCGTCGTCGTCACGCCCGGTCACAACGCCAACAGCCGGATCGTCGTTCTCGTCGTCTTCGTCCAGGAAGGTGTCATCGTCGCTCGCGGACACGTCGTCTCCGTCAATGTCCGTGGTGTCGATGTCTGGGATAACGTCATCCGACTCATCGTCATCATCATCGTCATTGTCGGACGCGGTATCGGCTGGCTCGGCCTCCTCAAGCGACACCACTTCAACATCACCGGTGTCTTCGGTTTCCGCTGTTTCGGTCTCTTCCTTTGGCTTCTCAACCTTTTCCTCGTCGGGCTTCGACTTTTTGCTCGGCAAGTCGAACGACGACAAAGGATAGGCAATGCCGGTATACGGGGAGACGACCGGGTCGCGACCCAGGTCGTAGAATTTCTTGCCCGTCTCTGGACAGATGCGTTTGGTGCCGAGCTGTTTCTTGGCCACGCGCTCACCTCTTTTGGGGAACTGAAAAAGGGCCGGAACGGCCTCTCGCAAATCGAATGCGCCTGATAGACACGGTTTGGGCGACAAGTCAAAGCCCAAAAAGGGCGATTTTGCTGGCTTTTTCCTTTGGCCCACCATCATTGCATCGTGTCGCCTTGCTTGCGATAAGCGGCCAACGCCTTTTCGGGCGCTCTACCCCCTTCTTGATGAGGTCGACATGCACGCTGACGGCGCTGCCCAACCTTTACGCACGCAGAAAGCACAGCGGTTTCGTGGCCGGGTGCGTGTCCCAGGGGATAAGTCTATGTCGCACCGGGCGCTCATTCTGGGTACGCTCGCCAACGGCAAGACCCGCATCACCGGCCTTCTGGAAGGCGAAGATGTTTTGGCAACCGCCGATGCCATGCGGCAGTACGGCGCGACGATTGCCCGCTCGGACGATGGCGTTTGGACCGTCGACGGCGTCGGCGTCGGCGCGCTTCTTGAACCGGCCGAAGTGATCGATTGCGGCAATGCCGGCACCGGCGTTCGGCTGATCATGGGCATGGCGGCCGCCTATCCCTTTGCGTCCACCTTCACAGGCGATGGGAGCCTGCGCAAACGTCCAATGAAACGTGTGCTTGATCCGCTGGAAGAGATGGGGCGCGCAGGTGCTGGCGCGCGACGGCGGACTGCTTCCGCTGACCATCCGTGGCAACGAGGCGCCGCTGCCCACCACCTACACGGTGCCGATGCCCTCAGCGCAGGTGAAGTCGGCAGTGCTTCTGGCTGCGCTTTCGACCGAGGGCACCACCACGGTGATCGAACCAATCCCAACCCGCGATCATTCCGAACGGATGATCAAAGGTTTTGGCGGCGACCTGACCGTTGAACCACAGGAAGATGGATCGACGGTGATCACGGTTAAGGGCGGCAAGCCCTTGACCGGACAGGATGTGACCATTCCCGCCGACCCTTCTTCAGCGGCCTTTCCCATTGTTGCAGGGCTGATCGCGCCGGACGCCGAGGTGACGGTCGAAAACGTCATGCTCAACCCGACCCGCACTGGGCTTCTGACCACGTTGCAGGAAATGGGTGGCGATCTGACGCTGGAAAACCGCCGCGAGGAAGGTGGCGAGGAACTAGCCGATATCGTCGTGCGCTCCTCGCGGTTGAAAGGGGTGACGGTTCCTGCCGAACGTGCGCCGTCGATGATTGATGAGTATCCGGTTCTGGCCGTGGCGGCGTCCTTCGCTGAGGGCGAGACGCACATGCCGGGCCTTCACGAGTTGCGGGTCAAAGAGTCCGATAGGCTGGCCGCAGTTGTGGACGGGCTGAAAGCCAACGGCGTTGTGCATGAGAATGGAGAGGATTGGCTCAAAGTCACTGGCAACCCAGGTGCTGTTCCAGGCGGCGGCACGGTGATCACCCATCTGGATCATCGCATCGCCATGAGTTTCCTCGTTATGGGTCTCGCCAGCCATCAACCTGTTACGGTCGACGATGGCCGGGTCATCGCCACCAGCTTCCCGGCCTTTGAACCGCTGATGACGGGTCTTGGCGCGTCCTTCACTCATTTGAGCAATCACGCAGGCTGAAATGGCTCCTCCCTTCGTCATCGCGGTTGATGGGCCTGCGGCATCCGGCAAGGGCACGCTGTCAAAGCGGCTGGCCAGTGATCTCGGCCTCAACCATCTTGATACCGGGCTTCTCTATCGCGCTGTCGGCGCTGCCATGCTGGAAGCTGGCGGTGACTTGGACGACCCTGACGGCTGCGCGTTGGTTGCTCGATCGCTGGACCTCGCCACACTCGACCCCGACTTTCTAGCCCAACACCATATAGGTGAAGCAGCCTCTAAGGTTGCAGTTCACCCTCCGGTGCGCGCAGCGCTTCTTCAGGCACAACGGGAATTTGCAGACCGCGCGCCTGGTGCGGTTCTGGATGGCCGTGACATTGGCACCGTGGTTTGTCCGAATGCGCCGGCCAAGCTCTATATCACTGCGTCCATTGATGCTCGCGCCGCACGGCGACATGCGCAGGCCGTGGCCAAAGATCCGTCCGTCACCCTTGATGCCATCAAGGCTGACTTGGCGCGTCGAGACGCGCGCGACGCCGGCCGGTCCGATGCGCCCATGACCCAGGCTGACGATGCCCTGTTGCTCGATACGACGGAAATGAGTATAGACGCGGCGTTCAGTGCCGCGCGGGACTTTGTTTCAAGCAAGCGACCTGCCTAAGCCTGACGAACAGAACTGGCTGATTGCGACCCTTTCTTCGCGTACGTTGCGCCCCTTCCGGCAGTGCTCAAAAAGAGCTTCTGGTAAAGCCGTGCGTTCTGACCCTTCAAGATGGGTCAACCCTGGTTGCAAAAAGCTTTGACGCAACACCAACCTCTTTCCGTTTTTGCGGAAGTCGGGCGCACGAAAGAAAGACATACATGGCTATGACAGACACCGACGCTGGCGCGTTCGGCGGCGAAGATTTTGCAGCTCTCCTCGATGAGAGCTTTGGCGGCAACGACCTTCTTGAAGGTACGGTTGTCAAAGGCTCCGTGATCGGCATCGAAAAAGACCTTGCCGTCATCGATGTGGGCCTGAAGACCGAAGGCCGCGTGCCTTTGAAGGAATTCGGCGCGACCGCCAAAGATGGCGGCCTGAAGATCGGCGACGAAGTTGAGGTTTACCTGGAGCGCGTTGAAAATGCGCTCGGCGAAGCCGTTCTGTCGCGCGACAAGGCGCGCCGCGAAGAAAGCTGGGACAAGCTGGAAGTGGCGTTCAACGCCAACGAGAAAGTCACCGGCCAAATATTCAACCAGGTGAAGGGTGGTTACACTGTCGATCTCGACGGCGCCGTGGCCTTCCTGCCGCGCTCCCAGGTGGACATTCGCCCGGTGCGCGACATCCAGCCGCTGATGAACACTCCGCAGCCCTTCCAGATCCTGAAAATGGACAAGCGCCGCGGCAACATTGTTGTGTCTCGCCGCGTGGTTCTGGAAGAGAGCCGTGCCGAACAGCGCCAGGAGCTGGTTCAGAACCTTGCCGAAGGTCAGGTGATCGACGGCATCGTGAAGAACATCACCGAGTACGGCGCCTTCGTCGATCTCGGCGGCATCGATGGCCTCCTGCACGTCACCGACATTGCATGGCGCCGCGTGAACCATCCCTCAGAAGTGCTTTCCATCGGTCAGACTGTGAAGGTCCAGATCGTGCGCATCAACCACGAGACGCACCGCATCTCGCTTGGCATGAAGCAGCTGGAAGCCGATCCGTGGGATGGCATCGAAGCCAAATACCCGGTTGCGTCCCGTATGACGGGCCGCGTGACCAATGTTACCGACTATGGTGCGTTCGTTGAGCTGGAGCCGGGCATCGAAGGCCTCATCCACGTCTCTGAAATGAGCTGGACCAAAAAGAACGTCCATCCGTCCAAGCTGGTTTCCACCAGCCAGGAAGTGGAAGTGATGATCCTTGAGGTCGATTCCAACAAGCGCCGTATTTCGCTTGGCCTGAAGCAGACCCTCTCCAATCCTTGGGATGCCTTTGCTGACGCCAATCCTCCGGGCGCTGTCATCGAAGGTGAAGTCAAGAACAAGACCGAGTTCGGTCTGTTCGTTGGTCTTGAAGGCGACATTGACGGCATGGTTCACCTGTCGGATCTCGACTGGAATCGTCCGGGCGAGGAAGCCATCGAAGACTATGAGCGCGGCCAGATCATCCGTGCCCAGGTTCTCGATGTCGACACCGACAAGGAACGCATCTCGCTTGGCATCAAACAGCTCGGTGAAGATCCGTTCGATGCGGCCTCCGGCACTGTTCGCCGCAACGCTGTGGTGACCTGTGAGGTGACCGTGGTTCAGGACAATGGGCTTGAGGTAAAGATCGTCGATACCGATCTGACCGCCTTCATTCGCCGCTCCGACATTGCCCGTGACCGCGACGAGCAGCGCCCTGAGCGTTTCTCGGTTGGTGACCGCTTCGACGCGCGCGTTACCCAGTTCGACCGCAAGACCCACAAGGTCTCTGTGTCGGTCAAGGCACTGGAGATCGCCGAAGAGAAGGAAGCCGTTGCACAGTATGGATCTTCGGACTCCGGTGCATCGCTCGGCGACATTCTGGGCGCTGCCCTGAAAGATCAGAACGACGACAACTAAGCCCGTCTAGCCAGACGACGTTTTCTCGTCGCTCACACCATCAACCGCCGGGCCGCTTTCCTAGCTGTCCGGCGGTTTTGTTTTGGGTAGTTGCCATGCGGTCAAAACCGACCTTGTTGTGGCCCAGCTGACCTGTTAGCCCTGCCGTGAAATCACCCAACAAAGGCCACTGCGATGAGCATGGAAGGACTAACAGCCGATACGCTGATTGAGCGCCGCCGATTACGCCGATCGCGCAGCTTCTGGCGTGTGGCTGCCATTGTTTTGTTGGTTTTAGGCCTGGCTGGCGGTATCGCGCTTTTGACCGGGCTAGATGAACGGCTGACCAGCCCGGGCGAGCATGTCGCCCGTGTGGATCTTGAAGGGTTCATTGATTTTGACGAACCGCTGATCGACCTGTTGGAAGCCCTTGGCAAGGACGAGAACGTTCGGGCTGTCATCCTACGCGTCAATTCACCCGGCGGCCTCTCGGTGGCCGGCGAGATGCTTTACACAGCCCTTGTCGAGCTTGGAGAGGCCAAGCCACTGGTATCGGTGGTGAATGGTGTGGGCACGTCGGCAGCCTATCTGGCAGCCAGCGCCGGCGAGCATATCGTTGCCCGCAACGGTTCTGTGGTTGGCTCAATCGGCGTGATGGCGCAGTTTCCCGATGTCAGCGAACTGCTCGATACCGTTGGGGTGACGATGTACGAGGTTCGTTCGGGCGAGTTGAAAGCTCAACCTTCCATCTTCTCGCCGCCGAGTGAGGATGCCCTAGCCGAACTACAAGGGCTGATCGAAGACAACTTCACCTGGTTCGTTGACCAGATCGAAGCGCAGCGCGGCCTTGATGGCGCGGTTATTCGTGGATTTGAGGGAACCGTGTTCAGCGGTCGGCGCGGCATCGACGTCGGTTTGGTCGATGCGCTCGGCGGCGAAGAGGTCGCGTTGGACTATCTGTCGGAAACGCACGGGCTAGATGAAGACATTGAGGTTCTTGACCGCGCGCCCGATCAATCGCTTCCACTCGGCACACGCTCGGTTGCCCAGTCGGTCATGGCCCGGATCGGGCTTGGCGGCGATGGCGCCACTGTGCAGGTGAGTGGAGAAGGCATGCGCGACGCACTGCGCGATGCAATGTTGCTTGACGGCCTTGTGTCACTTTGGCACGGTCGCTAATCACTGAATTTCAGCAAAAACCCAGACAAGGCAGGGGGTTCGAGGAGCCGTTGTGATCAAGTCCGAGCTTATTCAGCGGATCACCGAACGCAATCCGCATCTGTATCAGCGTGATATCGAAAACGTTGTCGCAGCGATATTGGATACCGTCACCGACGCCTTGGCGCGGGGTGACCGTGTCGAGCTTCGCGGTTTTGGTGCCTTCTCCGTCAAGCACCGTCCGGCCAGGACGGGGCGCAATCCCCGCACCGGCGAGCAAGTGGACGTGGAAGCCAAGTCTGTGCCGTTCTTCAAGACCGGCAAGGAAATGCGCGAGCGGCTGAATCCTGGAGCCGGCGAGGCTTGATGCTGTCAAAGGTTGCAAAGCGCTTGTGGACGCTTTTGTTCACGTTGCCTCTGGCGGTCATTCTCATCGCCTTTGCGGTTGCCAACCGTCAACTGGTCGAAATCTCGTTTGATCCTGTTGCGACCGAAGCGCCGCTCTATGCGATCTCGGTTCCCTTGTTCCTCGCTTTGTTCATCGCGTTGATCATCGGTGTTGTGGTGGGTGGTCTTGCCATGTGGTTCAGTCAGGGTGCTCATCGCAAGCAAGCGCGCGAGAAGCAGGCCGAAGCACGGCGCTTGGCGCGTGAGCGTGACGTTCAGAAAGAACAGCTCAACAAGCTGTCCGGCACACGGGCCCTGCCCAGCCCGGCATCGCTGCGTTAGGCAAATCGCGCGGTAATCCGACACCGCCGCCAACGGGGTTGCCACGATAGCTTTCACGAAGGCTTCCAAGAGGGCTGGCTATGCGGATCATCACAGCCGCTGACATCGCCGAAGTTGCTGATTTCCGCGATCTTGTCGAAACGCTGCGTGTCGCCTTCCGTAATCCGCCGGTCGCTCCCTTGCGGCACCATCACACCATTGAACGGCCCGATGGCCAACCCGATACGACCCTGCTCTTGATGCCAGCCTGGACGGACTTCGCGGCGCAGGGCACATCGCAGCGCGGCTATGCCGGGGTCAAGATCGTCTCTGTGGTGCCGGACAACAAGCTGCGCAACCTTCCAAGCGTTGTGGGGGCTTATCTGCTCCTGTCGGGCGAGAGCGGGCTGCCCTTAGCGTTGCTGGATGGCCAGGCTTTGACCTTGTGGCGAACGGCTGCCGCGTCGGCGCTCGCTTCGAGCTATCTTTCCCGACCAGATGCGCATCGGCTTTTGATGGTCGGCGCCGGCGCCCTTGCCCCCTACCTCATCCGCGCCCATTGCGCCGTGCGCCCCATCGATCACGTGTTGATCTGGAACCGTTCGCGTGAACGCGCGGACAAGTTGGTGAGCCGCTTGTCCGATCTCAACGTCCGAGTCTCCGTTACCGATGATCTGGAAGGCGCGGTACGCGGCGCCGAAATTGTCTCGGCGGCGACGATGAGCGAAAAGCCTCTGATAGCCGGGCAGTGGCTTGTGCCGGGCCAGCATGTGGATTGTGTTGGCGCGTTCCGCCCGACCATGCGGGAAGTGGACAGCCATGCGGTGGAAAAGGCGCGCATCTTCTGCGACACGCGGGAGGGGGCTCTGTCGGAGGGCGGCGATCTGGCGATCCCGATCCAGGAAGGTCGGTTTTCCCCCGAGGACGTTGCCGGCGATCTTTTCGATCTTTGCCGCGGCGAGCGGGCCGGCCGACGCTTTTACGACCAGATTACGCTGTTCAAATCGGTTGGAACGGCGGCAGAAGACATGGCCGTGGCCGCCCATCTGTTCGCGCGGGCTTAAAAGCGCTTAGTCGTCTTCGCCGAACCCGTCGTCAACGAGCGCACATACCGCTTCGAGCGCCTCATCGGCCTGTGGCCCTTGTGCTCCCACTTCGATAATGCAGCCCGGCGCTGCTGCCAGCATCATCAGGCCCATGATCGACGTGCCGCCGACGGTCTGCTCGCCCTTGGTAACCGAGATATCGGCATCATAGCGCTCGGCAAGTTGCACGAACTTGGCCGACGCACGGGCATGCAAGCCGCGTTTGTTGCGAATGGTGACATTCCGGCTAGCGGTCATGGTGCCTAACCGTCCAGAATCTGGCTGGCGACGGAGATGTATTTGCGCCCTGCTTCAGAAGCATGGGCGACCGCATCGGCCAACGCCATGTCGCCGCGAATGGACGTCAGCTTCACCAGCATTGGCAGGTTTACGCCAGCCAGCACCTCGACCTTGGCGTCATCCATAATGGAGATCGCAAGATTGGACGGTGTTCCGCCGAACATATCGGTCAGAACGATGACACCTTCGCCTTCGTCGGCACGCTGGGCAGCCGCCACAATGTCGAGGCGGCGTTCCTCCATATCATCGTCTGGGCCGATGCAGATGGTTTCGAGCTGAGATTGCGGGCCAACAACGTGCTCCAGCGCGGCTTTGAACTCCAGCGCGAGATTGCCGTGGGTAACGAGAAGAAGACCGATCATGAGGTCCTATGAAATGGCAAGGCAGGTCAGCACCTTCAAGGAGCCGGCATCCTTTACCCCTTTGCCGGCTATGGCAAGAGGGCCTAATGGCTGCCCTTGTTGACGACCGCTTATCGGCCTCATCACGTGCCCAAAAGCCGCCTGGCGACGCCCACCATGAGCGTTTGGTGTGCAAGATCGCCGACCGGCACGGTTATGGCTGGAAGCTCTTGATCGCCGACCCCAGTCCGACGAGGGTCTGGCAGTCGTTCACAGTCTTCAAGTGGCTTTAGATCAACCACCAGGTCGAGTTTCGCCGTCTCGCACCAGGGCATTGCAAGCAGTCCGATACCGCGCACTTCGATGAGACCTGCAAGGGTCGCTGGCGGCCGCGCCATCAACTGGCCTTCCTGGCTTTCCACAATCAGCCGATCATCACCAATCAGAACCGACGGCGCGTCATTGCTTGGTTTCTGCGCGGTGGGGCTCTCTGACCTTTGGATCGGCCAGCATCCAGCCTCGGCGAGCAGGGCGAGGGCAAGACGCGATTTGCCGGATCCCGAAGCGCCGCGAATCAGAACGCCTTGGCCGTCCAAGCGAATGGCCGTCCCATGGATCGTGGGCTGATCAGTGGGCTGATCCGGGTCAACTGATGGGCGATCAGCCATCAGCGAGCTGGCAAGGCGGGAAGCTCAACGGTAAACCGGGCGCCTGTCGGCGCGTCGCTCTGGCTATCGTAGCGGTTTGCCGCTTCGATGGTGCCGCCGTGAACTTCAACGATTTGTCGCGAGATTGACAGACCAAGGCCGGAATTGTTGCCATAGTCCTCATGGTCGGCGCGGTCTGTATAGAACCGCTCGAAGACGCGCTCGAGCACATCCTCGCGCATGCCTGGACCTTCATCCTCGACAGTTACGACCAGCTCATCGCCATTGCGGCGAACTCGAACATGGATCGTGCTGCCGTCTGCCGCAAAAGAGCGGGCATTGTCGATGAGATTGGTAAAGACTTGGCCGATGCGCGACTCATGACCTTCGATCATGAAGGCGCTTTTGCCGAGCTTTGCAGAATCAGCGGATGCACCGCCTGACTGGATGAAGGCAAGTTTGATCGCAATGCCGCGTTTGCCGACGAGTTCCCGCTCCATACTGACAACCGCCTCCATCAGGGGCTTGAGGTCAACTGGCGCGCTGTCTTCGCGAGCAAGCTCCGCATCAAGGCGCGAGGCGTCAGATATATCCGAAATCAGGCGGTCCAGACGCCGTACATCGTGTTCGATGACATCAAGCAGACGCTGGCGGCTTTCATCGGTCTTCACGCGCGGCAGTGTTTCGACCGCGCTGCGCAAAGAGGTTAGGGGGTTTTTAAGTTCATGGCTGACATCGGCCGCGAAGCTCTCAATGGCATCCATACGGTGATAGAGCGCGTCGGTCATGCCACGCAGTGTAGTGGCCAGATGGCCAATCTCATCTCGCCGTCCCTCAAAGCTTGGCAGTGTTTCGCGTGCCTTTACCGAATGGCGAACCCGGTCGGCAGCGTCGGACAGTTTGCGAACCGGACCGGCAATCGTGCTGGCAAGCAACAATGACAGGACGACCATCACAGCCGAGGCGACGAGAAACACCCTCAGGATCGAAAGACGTTCGTTGAAGATGATGGCGTCGATGTCGCCGCCCTGCGTGGACAGAAGAAGTGCGCCCAGCGTGGCGCGGAAGCGCTGAATGGGAATGGCAACGGAGACCACCATCTCGCCGCGTTCATTGACGCGGACGAGGCTCGCGGCCTCGCCGGCCATCGCCGAGCGGACTTCCGGCAAAACCAGACCGTTTGAGCCGCCAATCTCTTCATAGGGCGGCATATCGAAACGGCGCAGATAAAGAAGGCTCTGTTGCCACCACTCTTCCCAGAAAGGCAGATCGGCTTCATCCGTCCCTGGAAGATCGAACCTTAAGATAGCGCCGCGCGCATAGAGCGCCTGGCTGTCGATTACCAAGCCGCCTTCGGGGTCGTAAATGCGTGCGCGTGTGCCAGTCGGGGTGATCAGTCGCCTCAGGATCGGCGCCACCCGTTCTGGATTGATCGGAAATTCCAGGCTCGAAAGCGTGTCTTCGAAGATAGAAAGACTTTCGCCGGCCTGAAGCTCCAAGAGCCGTTCAGGATCGATGACGATGGTGTTTCCATCCTCAACGCTGGCGGACGCGACGATGGCGCCAGCGATTATCTCGCCCTGAACAAGAAGGCTTTGGACACGTGCGTCGATCAGGCCTTCGCGGAACTGATTGAGGTAGAGAATGCCTGTGACCAGTGCGACAAGGCCAACCAGGTTAAGCACCAGTATCCGCCGCGTGAGCGAGGAGAACATGGTGAAACGCCAACGCCGAACCGGCGCGCTTTGGCGCACGGTTTCCTTGCCCTCGCGGTCGGCATCGTCCTCGCGCGCAGGGCCGGTCAGGCCGGAAACATCGTCACCCGTCTGATCGACCACCGAGTGCCTAGACCTCCTTGAACTTGTAACCGACCCCGTACAGCGTTTCGATCATGTCAAAGCTTGTATCGACCTGCTTGAACTTCTTGCGCAGCCGTTTGATGTGGCTGTCGATGGTACGGTCGTCGACATAGACCTGATCGTCATAGGCTGCATCCATAAGCGCGTTGCGGCTCTTTACGATGCCAGGGCGCTGCGCCAACGATTGCAGGATCAGGAATTCGGTGACGGTGAGCGTCACCGGCTTGTCCTGCCAAGTACAGGCGTGACGATCCTCATCCATCACCAGGTCGCCGCGTTTGAGAACCTGACCGGTCTCACCAACTGCCTCGCCACCTTCAACAGGAACCGGCGCAACTGCGCCATTGCTGCCTGCCTTGGTGGTCACACGGCGCAAAAGCGCACGCACGCGCTCCACAAGGACGCGCTGAGAGAAGGGCTTCTTGATGAAGTCGTCGGCCCCCATTTTCAGGCCGAACAACTCGTCGATCTCATCATCCTTTGAGGTCAGGAAGATAACCGGGACTTCGGACACTTGGCGGTACCGGCGCAGCAGCTCCATGCCGTCCATGCGCGGCATCTTGATGTCGAAAATGGCAAGATCCGGCGGTGCCATCTGCATGCCATCAAGGGCGGATGCGCCATCGGTGTAAGTTTCAACGCGATAGCCCTCTGCCTCCAGCGCAAGCGCGACAGAGGTCAGAATGTTGCGGTCATCATCAACCAACGCAATCGTCGGCATCACGGCTCCTTTTGCGGACAGGCGGGCCGTCGCATAGCGATCATTGTGCAAGGTTTCAAACCTTTCTTGCGTTTGGTGTAACACGGAAGGCGGGGGCTGGTCTGCCCTGCGCCGTCTGATGGCGATGGCATCTGATTGTCTGACAACCGGAAGAAGCCGCCCTTAAGAGTTTTTCCGCGCACGCCAATACGCCCCCACCAGCCGGAAAAGGTCCCGATTGCGAACAAAATAAGGCAACCGCTTTTGAAGGCTCTCACATCAGCCAACAGCATGTAACGCGGGCCACTTATCTGCCTACCCTGACTAGCATTTCAGATGCCCAAATCCGTCGTCTGCCTAAGGATAGGGCATCGAAAACGCTTTTGTCGCCGGCCTGTCATGAGGATTGTCAATTCCATTCAATGGAACCTTGTCCATGGTGGCGTCTGCCCCTAAGCCCTCCGCCACCCTAAGGCGAGCAGCCGAGCAAAAAGAATGAAACGAGGAACGCCACCGTGGCACAGCATGGCATTTGGAACACCAAGAAGGGGCTCGAAACCGCCGGCCTCACCGATCTTGGTACTGTGTGGTGGAACCTAACGCCCGCTCATCTCTATCAAGAAGCGGTATACCGGAAAGAAGCTGTTCTGACCGCCCATGGTGCCTTGAAGGCTGATACCGGCAAACATACCGGCCGGTCGCCGAAGGACAAGTTCATCGTTCGCGATGCGACCACCTATGACACCATCTGGTGGGACGGCAACAAGCCGATGGAGCCTGATGCGTTCAATCGGCTGTATGCTGACTTTCTGGAGCATGCAAAGGGCATGGACCTGTTCGTTCAGGACCTTCAGGGCGGCGCCGACCCGCGCTACCAACTCCCCGTTCGTGTGATCACCGAGAAAGCCTGGCATTCGCTCTTCATCCGCACCATGCTGCTTCGACCGGAGCGCGAGGCGTTGCAAAGCTTTGTGCCTGATATGACGATTATCGATCTGCCTTCGTTCAAGGCTGATCCGGAGCGCCATGGCTGCCGTTCCGAAACGGTGATCGCCTGCGATTTCACGCGCAAGATCGTGCTCATCGGTGGTACGCATTATGGCGGAGAGATGAAGAAGTCCGTCTTCTCCATGCTCAACTTCCTGCTGCCGGCCGAAGGCGTCATGCCGATGCATTGCTCGGCCAACGTGGATGATGAGGGCCGTGTTGCGGTCTTCTTTGGCCTCTCGGGCACAGGAAAGACGACGTTATCAGCCGATCCCGAACGCCACCTCATCGGCGACGATGAGCATGGCTGGGGCACCGAAGGCGTCTTCAATTTCGAGGGCGGCTGCTACGCCAAGACCATCAGTCTGTCCGAAGAGGCAGAGCCGGAAATCTATCACGCGACCAAGCGCTTCGGCACGGTTCTGGAAAACGTCGTGCTTGATGACGACACCCACGAGCCGGATTTTGACGATGGGTCGCGCACGCAGAACACCCGGGCGGCCTATCCCATCGATGCCATTCCCAATGCCGTTCCTTCCGGCCGCGCCGGCCAGCCGACCAACATCATCATGTTAACCGCCGATGCGTTCGGTGTGCTTCCGCCGCTTGCCAAGATGACACCTGAACAGGCGATGTACCATTTTCTTTCCGGGTACACGGCCAAGGTGGCTGGGACCGAGATCGGCGTCACCGAGCCTGAGGCAACCTTCTCCACCTGCTTCGGCGCTCCTTTCATGCCTCGGCATCCGCATGTCTATGGCGATCTGTTGCGTAGGCTTATCTCCGAACACGAGGTGGATTGCTGGCTCGTCAATACCGGTTGGACGGGGGGAGCCTATGGCACCGGCCGTCGCATGCCGATCAAGGACACGCGCGCTCTTCTCCACGCGGCGCTTAGCGGCGACCTGAAGGATGCGACCTTCGAGCCTGATAGCCATTTCGGGCTCCAGGTTCCCACGGCCGTTCCTGGTGTCGACCCATCGTTGCTGCGTCCTCGCGATACCTGGTCGGACAAGGCGGCATACGATGCCCAGGCGATCAAGCTTGCTGGCATGTTCGCCGACAACTTTGCCGTTTTTGTCCCGCACGTCGCTGAAGCCGTGAAGAATGCCGCACCGGTCTTGCAGGAAGCTGCCGAATAGGCCGATACACTCGGTCTATGACTGGGTTGGCAGGCATTGCCGCTGGGCATGCGCTGACCGCGCAAGCTGGGGCGGACATACTCTCTGAAGGTGGCGGCGCTGTGGACGCCGCGATTGCTGCTCTTTGGACGGCCTGTGTGTGTGAGCCGGTTTTGGCCTCGCCGGCCGGCGGTGGATTCGCTCTCGTCAGTGACGGCGCACCTACATGTCTGGATTTCTTTGTTCACACCCCGCGCAATCCCACGGGCAAGAGGCATGATGGGCTTGAGAAAATAGAGGCCGATTTTGGCGGCGTGACTCAGGCTTTCCATATCGGTCCGGGCTCGGTCGCCACGCCCGGCTTTCTTCCTGGTCTGTTCGCCCTGCATGAGCGGTTTGGAACCTTGCCCATGAGCCGCTTGGCGGAACGGGCCATTGAACATGCAAAGGAAGGCGTGGCCGTGACGCCCTTTCAGGCACGCCTTGCACAGATCGTCGTGCCGATCTTAACGGCGACAACAGATGCTCGTGCCTTGCACGCGCCGGATGGAGCCCTCCTGAAAGCCGGCGACACGTTGGCCAATCCCGATCTTGCTGACGCGCTCGATGCTCTGGCACGAGAAGGTCTGCGGCTGGCAACCGAGGGAGAGATTGCTCACCTCATGTTGTCAGCGTCGGCCGGCGGTCACCTCGCCGGCGATGATCTGCGGACCTATTCGCTGCAATGGCGTGAGCCTTTGACAAGAAGTTTTGCCGAGCCGGCGGGAGCAGCATCTTCGCCATCGACCGCACGCACTCTCTTCACCAACCCCCCGCCGTCAGCAGGCGGTGGTCTCCTTGCGGCCATCCTCGCCCGCTATAATGCCCATGGGTCCTATGATCCGCTGGCTTTTGCCAAAGCGCTGGATTCGGTGGATCGACGATGGCGGGAACTGGGCAAGCCGGAGGGTTTTGACGACCGAATGATGGTTGGTGAGGCAGCGCAGATCGCATCACGCGGCACAACCCATGTGTCCGTCATCGACAAGAACGGTATGACCGCCGCGATCACTGTCTCCAATGGCGAAGGAAATGGCGCGATGGTGCCGGGCTGCGGCTTTATGCTCAACAACATGCTGGGCGAAGATGATCTGCTCGCCAATGGACCCGGTTCCTGGGAGCCAGACAGGCGTCTGGCCTCTATGATGGCACCGACCCTTGTCGGCGACCGCAAGGGAGGACTGCTAACCCTCGGCTCCGGTGGATCGAACCGCATTCGATCCGCCTTAGCCCAAGTCCTTCTGCGTTGGCGTTCCGGTGCTCGGTTGGAAGACGCGATCCGCGCGCCGCGCTTGCACGTGGAAACCGAACATCTTGATGCAGAGCCGGGCCTTGATCTCGATCCTTTGCAACGCGCTTTCGAGGATCATGAGATATGGGACGCGCCATCGATGTTCTTTGGCGGGGTCCATGGCGTTGAACGCGTCGTCAATGCCGACGGTCGCTTTTCCATAGAAGGCGCCGGCGATGAACGCCGCGACGGGGTGTTTATCGGCATCTAGTGCGCATCATCCCAATTATCAGCTGCGCGGGCATCAACTTCCAGGGGAACGGAAAGATTGAGCGCCGGGATTGGCGCGTCGACCATCACCTGTTCGATCACCGGCAGCGTCGCGTCAACTTCTGATTCCGGAACCTCGAAGATCAGTTCATCATGCACCTGAAGCAGCATCTTGGCATTCAGCTTTGCATCGGCAAGGGCCGGTTCCATCCGGATCATGGCCCGGCGGATGATATCGGCTGCTGAGCCTTGGATCGGCGCATTGATGGCAGCCCGCTCATTGAAGGCCCGCATGGCGGGATTGCTCGCCTTGATATCGGGATAGTGCGCCCGGCGCCCAAAGATCGTCTCCACATAGCCATGATCGCGACAGAAGGCCTTGGTATCGTCCATGTAGGCTTTGATGCCGGGAAACCTCTCAAAATAGGTCTTGATGTACTCGCCGGCTTCCGACCGACCTATGCCAAGCTGATTGGCAAGACCGAACGCTGAGATGCCGTAGATAATGCCGAAATTGATGGCCTTGGCCTGTCGGCGGACAATTGGATCCATGCCTTCAATCGGCACATTAAACATCTCGCTCGCCGTCATGGCGTGAATGTCGAGCCCATCGGCAAAAGCCTGCTTGAGCTGATCGATATCGGCGACATGCGCCAGCACCCGCAGCTCGATTTGGCTGTAATCGGCGGAGACAAGCTTGCAGCCCGGTTCGGCGATGAACGCCTTCCTGATCTTCCGGCCCGCTTCGGTGCGCACCGGAATGTTCTGCAGATTGGGGTCGGAAGAAGAAAGCCGACCGGTGGAGGTTGCTGCCAAGGCAAAGCTCGTGTGCACGCGTCCCGTATCGGGGTTGATCGCCTGCGCCAGTGCCTCGGTGTAGGTGGATCGAAGCTTTTGCAGCTGACGCCACTCCAGCACCTTCTTGGGCAGCTCATGGCCTTCGGCCGCCAAGTCTTCAAGAGCCGAGGCAGGCGTTGCCCAGGCACCGGTCTTGGTTTTCTTGCCGCCGGGCAAACCCATCTTGCCAAACAGGATGTCACCAAGCTGTTTCGGCGAGCCGACATTGAAGTCCTCGCCCGCCAGTTCGGCAATCTCCGCCTCCAGCCCGGCCATGCCCTGCGCGAAATCGCCCGACAAGCGCGACAACATCTGGCGATCGACCTTGATCCCGTTACGCTCCATCCGCGCCAGGACAGAAACAAGCGGTCGTTCCAGCGTCTCATAGACGGTGGTCGCCTTGTGCGGGATGAGCTGCGGCTTCAGCGCCCGCCACAAAAGCAGCGTGATGTCGGCGTCTTCGGCAGCATACTCGGTCGCCTTGTCGATAGGCACCTTGTCGAAGGTGATCATCGATTTGCCCGAACCTGCCACCTCTTTGTAGGGGATGGGTGTGTGGCCAAGCCATTTGGTGGAAAGCTCGTCCATGCCGTGGCCACCCGTGCCAGCACCAGCCACATAGGACAGAAGCATCGTGTCATCGAACGGTGCGACCGAGATGTCCTGGTTCGCCATGATGGAGATATCGTACTTCATGTTCTGGCCAATCTTGAGGATAGCCGGGTCCTCAAGGACGGTCTTCAGTAACGTGAGTGCTTTATCCGATGGCATCTGACGTTCATCGTGTCCTGCGCCTAACAGATCGTCGCCGGACGTATGGATCAGCGGCACATAGTAAGCCCGCCCTGGCTCCAGCGCGAAGGAAAAGCCGACAAGCTCGGCGCGCATTGGATCGAGCGATGTCGTCTCCGTATCAAAGGCCAGAATGCCCGACCAACGCGCCTCGTCGAACAGAGATTCCAGCTTGGCTGGATCGAACACCGTTTTGTACTTTGAAGCGTCGATAGTAACGGACGCCGCCTCATTGGCGCGCGCCTCGGCCAAGGCAGCCGGTGTCATCTCACCGTCTGCCTTCACGCGCTCTTCCACCTTCGCGCCCTCAAAGCCAGGCGTTGAGACCGAGGCGCTTTCTACGCCATCCACCGAGGTTTCCGTGGCCGAGGCCACCCGGCGGGTGAGAGTTGTGAACTCCATCGCCTTCAAGAAAGCGATCAAACGCTCGCCATCGAGGTCGCGCACAGCGGTGGATTCGACCGCTTCTTCTGCTGGCACGTCCTTTTTGAGCGTCACGAGCTGTTTGGAAACGCGGGCCTGATCGGCAAACTCGATGAGGTTCTCACGCCGTTTCTTCTGCTTGATGGTGTCCGCCTGGGCGAGAAGCGTTTCCAGATCGCCGAACTCTTCCAAAAGCTGGGCGGCTGTCTTGACGCCGATGCCGGGAACGCCTGGCACATTGTCGACCGAATCGCCTGCGAGCGATTGCAGGTCGATCATCTGCTCAGGCGGTACGCCGAACTTTTCAACGACTCCGTCTGGACCGGTACGCTTGTCCTTCATGGTGTCGACGAGCACCACGTTCGGCATCGTCAGAAGCTGCATCAGATCCTTGTCAGAGGAGATGATCGAGACATGCGCCCCGGCTTCGGCGGCCTGAGTGGTGTAGGTCGCGATCAGATCGTCGGCCTCATAGCCCTCCTGCTCGATGCAGGCCACGTTAAAGGCGCGCGTTGCCTCTCGGATGATTGGAAACTGTGGGCGAAGATCTTCCGGCGGCTCGGGCCGGTGCGCTTTGTAGTCGGGGTAAATGTCATTGCGGAACGAATAGGACGACTTGTCGAAGATCACCGCGAAGTGGGTCGGCGGTGCGCCCAACAGCTCCGGGTCTGGCTCGGCCAACAGCTTCCAGAGCATGTTGCAGAAGCCCGATACCGCGCCCACCGGCAACCCGTCGGACTTGCGCGTCAGCGGCGGCAGCGCGTGATAGGCACGAAAAATATAGGTCGAGCCGTCGACCAACATAAGATGATCGTCAGCGGTGAGCGGGCGGGATGCGGCGTCTGTCATGGTGGCGCGATCTTAGAGGATCGCGCCAGTGGGGAAAGATGCCAATTGCTGCTTTGAACGGTTATTCCGCCGGAGCGATGGCCGCACGCTGTGGGGTTCCATCCCGATCGCCGCGATCAATGCTGGCCCAGCGCGGACGCTCGAAGAAGAAGCGGCCGAAACCGACCTTCTGCACAATCCAGTATCCGATGAGTGGGCTAACGGTAGCAACAAGGGTCGTGAGGAATGAGAGCAGGCCGGCATCCGGTATCAGGCCGAAGCGAATCCCTAGCTCGCGAACAACGACCATCGGCAGGAAGAAGGCAAGATAGATGACGATGGAGCGCGCGCCCATGTATGCGAAGCCGCGCCCGACCAAGCTCTTCACGATCAGCGAGGCGGTAATGACCACGGCCAACGCACCAAGGCCCCCAAGGGCCAGCGACAGGATCGGCAACTGGCTGATCGGTCGGACCTCGCCCAACACCTCGACACTGGTGAACACGGCGGCGGTGTTGATGATGGCCCAGGCGCCCAAAAACCCGAGCGCCAAAAGTGGTCGCTTGGACGAGCGATCTGCCAGTCCAAAAGCATAACCAGCCAGGGCATAACCGGCGTAAAAATAGACAAAGCGAGCCGCGAACTCATCGACTAACAGATAGCCTGTCGAGATCGGCGCGATTTCTAACGCCGCTCCGAACGCGAGCATCACCCAGACCGGGAGTGCCTTGGTCAGCCTAGTGACCAGGAAGAAGATCGGCAGCATGTAGATGAACCACAGGGTGCCATAGGGCTCGTAGAGCGCCGTCAGGAGAACACCGGGGACCGCGCCAGGGTCACCGGTCAAAAGCCCACCCTTCAGAACGCCCTGAATCACCATCCAAAGCAGATAGAAATAGGCAAAGTGAACGATTTTGCGATCGATGTAGCGCCGCCATGGCGCATCAATGGTCTTCATCAGGAACAGGCCGGCAATGAAAAAGAAGTCCGGCATGCGGAAGGGCTGCGCCCAGGCAACGATGGTGCCCATCCAGGATGGTTCGCCGAGATCAGCCTCCACGCCCAAAGTGGAATGCATCATCACGACGAAGAGGATGCAGATCCCCTTGGCAACATCGACCCAATCCACCCGGCCATCCGGTGTGAAGAAAATCGGTGGCGTTTTGCCAGTCGGCATAGGCTGATTGGAAGCAGTGGCTGCGGCAAGGCGCATGAAATGATCCTTCCATGGCCCGCATCCACGCGCCAACAAGACTAAAATGGTCGCCTTCCCCACCTTGAAACTACCAAGGACAGGCCGTTTTTTCGACGAATTGTCAGCATTAGGGTTAAGCCGACCCTAGCGGCAGGAAGGGTCGGCCAGCGAACCAAAGTGTTTACTGGGTCTTAAGCCGGAAAGCCCATCAATGGAGGGCAAGCGGCCACCCTCTGTCCAGCGAGCCCCTTAACCTTTGAGGCCCATGAATGGCGCGTAATCGCCGCCTACAAACGCACGCCCAACGTATTGAGCCCAGCTTTGGCGGCAGCGCAACGCCAACCCGGCGTACGGGTGCATCGGAGACCAGGTCAGCACGGCCTTCGTCATCGGGCGGAAACCGCAAACGGCCGGCTGAACGACGCAAGCGCAAGGGGCGCGGTTCGGGCGGCGGCGGATTTGGCCGTTTTTTTGGCCGCATGGTCTATTGGAGCGCAGTGTTGGGCCTTTGGGCCTGCATTGGCCTTGCTGGGGTGATCGCCTATCACGCCATGCAATTGCCACCGGCCTCCGAGTGGCGGGTGCCGGAGCGTCCGCCGAATGTGCGCATTCTGGCCAATGACGGTCAGCTACTGGCCAATCGCGGGGACACGGGCGGCGAACAAGTGCGGCTTGAGCAGCTGCCCGCCTATCTGCCCCAGGCGGTGATTGCTATCGAAGACCGGCGTTTTCACCGACATTTCGGGCTTGACCCGATCGGCCTTGCCCGGGCGATGACGGTGAATTTGCGCGAGGGACGGCTGGTCCAGGGCGGCTCAACGCTAACCCAGCAGCTTGCCAAGAACTTGTTTTTGACGGCCGATCGCACAATTAGCCGCAAAATCCAGGAGTTGATCCTCGCCGTGTGGCTGGAGGCCAGTTACTCCAAGGATCAGATTCTCGAGCTGTACTTGAACCGTGTGTATCTGGGCGCCGGCGCTTATGGCGTCGATGCTGCCGCCCGTCGCTATTTCGGTAAGTCAGCCTCGGAGGTGACACTGGCCGAGGCAGCGATCCTTGCCGGCCTCTTGCGCGCGCCCTCACGATGGGCGCCGACGCGCAACCCCGAAGGCGCCGAGGCCCGCGCTGCAACTGTTCTGCAAGCGATGGTGGAGTCCGGGTTCATCACCGAGGAAGAGCGCGATTTGGCTCGGGCGAACCCGGCGGCGACCATGGACCGGGCGCGCCGTGGGGCCGCCAACTATGCCGCTGATGCTGTGATGGAGGAGCTCGACCGCATCCTTGAACTCATTGACGGTGACATCACCGTGGAGACAACGGTTGACCCTTATCTTCAGGCGCGCGCCGAGTTGGCGCTCCGCTCCGGACTGGGCGAGCAAGACGATACAGACCTGCAAGGTGCCATTGTGTCTGTCGATGGAACTGGTGCCATCCGCGCGCTCGTTGGCGGCCGCGATTACCAGCAAAGCCAGTTCAACCGCGCCACGGATGCGCGCCGACAGCCAGGCTCAGCCTTCAAGCCGTTCGTCTATCTCGCCGCACTGGAGCAGGGTCTAAGCCCGGCAACCATTCGCAACGATGCGCCGGTTCGGTTCGGAGATTGGTCGCCTGAGAACTATAGCCGTGAATATCGCGGGTCGGTGTCTCTTGCCGATGCCTTGGCGCTTTCGCTCAACACCATCGCGGCGCAGCTTGCTTATGAAGTGGGTCCGCAGCGCGTGATCAACACGGCCGAACGGCTGGGTATCCAATCCCAGATGGAGCGCAATGCCTCCATCGCGCTCGGTACATCGGAGGTCACGCCTGTGGAACTCACGACCGCCTATGCGCCCTTTGCCAATGGCGGCTATGCCGTCGCGCCCTACATGGTTGAGCGCATCCGCGATGAGTCTGGTGCCATTCTCTACAGCCGAGAGGCCGCTGGCTTTGGACGCGTTGTCGATCCCCGCCATGTGCATGCGATGAACGGTATGCTGTCGCGGACGCTCATCATCGGCACCGGTCGTCGCGCCGCACTGGGAACCTGGGTCGGCGCAGGTAAAACCGGCACGACGCAGGGCCTGCGCGATGCCTGGTTTGTCGGGTACACGGCCAATCTCACCACAGGTGTTTGGATTGGCAAAGATGACAACACACCGATGGATGGCATCACCGGGGGAGGCCTGCCGGCAACTGTGTGGCAAGCCTACATGACCGATGCCCATATTGGCGTTCCGGTCGCCATGTTGCCGGGAACTGATCCGGCAAGTCTGGCGAGCCTTGATCCCTCTGCCATTATTGGTCAGCAGCCTATTCCGGGCGTCGGTGTAGGCCCAACCAGTCCAGCAGGACGGCAGCAGGACCCGTCCGCAATCGTGCTGCCGGCACAGCCTGCTGGTGGATCCAACCCGATCTCGCGGTTTATCGGTCAGCTCTTTTAGAGCTTGATGTTTTGTCGCGTTTTCGGACGCAAAACCGATATCCACTTTTGCTGCAAACGCTTCAGTCGAAGCGGATGGCCATCAACTGCTTCTCAGCGGCTTTAAGCGCCCGCTGACCAGCTTTCCAATCTGGCTCCAGTTTGGAGACCGTACGCCAGAAAGCACGGCTGTGGTTCATTTCGGCCAAATGCGCGACCTCGTGGGCCACCAGATAGGTCTGCGCCTCCGGCGGAGCCATCATCACACGCCAGGAGAAGGTTAGTACACGAGCCGAAGAGCAAGACCCCCACTGGCTGCGCGGATCGCGAAAGCGAAGTGCCGATGGACGCCGTTCCAAGCGGTCCGCCAGCGCCAGGGCGAGGGGCGTAAGCTTTTGTTCTGTTTCGCTTTTCAGGTATCCAGCAAGGCGCGGCATGATCCGGTGCGGCGCGCCTGGTACCCGTAAAACGCGTTCCGGCTCACGGACCACCGTGCCGCGTACTCGCCCGGTCGGGACAATGTGCCAGTCGATACCGTCAATCGGGAGGGTTGCTGGATAGGGGAGCGCGCCGGAGTCCGGCAGCTCCGGCCCGTTGCTGTCGATCCAACGAGCGCTCTGCGATAGGAAGGTATGGGCCGCGCTTGCAGGCGTTCCAGGAGGAACAGTGAGTTTTCCATCACCGCTTCGCGGATCGAAACGCAGGATCATCCGCCGGGCGTTCGCGTGAACACGAACCCTTAGCGGACGTGGGTCCCCACGCACCGAGACCTCATCGGGCATAGCCAGCGGCGGAACTGCTTCACTGATCAATCGGCGTCCGCGTGTTAGAAGTGGCTTGAACATCATACCCTCGGTGCCTCAAGGAAGAGGCAGGTTCCAACTGCCGAATCGAAGGATCGCATACGATGAGCATGCCACGTTTTCACCTTGCCTTCCCGGTTGATGACCTAACAGCCGCACGCAATTTCTATGGTGAGCTGCTTGGTTGTCCTGAAGGGCGCTCGACTGACGACTGGATCGATTTCAATCTGTTCGGCCATCAGATCGTTGCGCACCTCGCGCCTGAAGAAATCGGCGAAGCCGCTAGAAATGGTGTCGATGGCAAAGCCGTGCCAGTGCGTCATTTCGGCGTGCTGATGGATTGGGATGACTGGGAAATGCTCCACACACGGCTTTCCGAAGAAGGCACCGACTACGTGATCGAGCCCTATGTGCGCTTCGCCGGAGAGCCGGGAGAGCAGGGCACCTTTTTCATCAAAGACCCGGCAGGCAATGCGCTGGAGTTTAAAACCTTCAAGAACGACGCGATGGTGTTTGCCAAGAGTTTCGACTGACCGGCTTCGACATTACGGCATCAAACATGCAAAAGACCGCTCATCTGAGCGGCCTTTCTTGTTTTCAGGCGATTGATATCAGCCTTACATAGCCGGTGGTTGTTGGCCCGTTGACGGTCCGGCTGAAGGACCAGTGTCCTCGGTCGGGTGATCGCCATTGTGGTTGTGGCGGGCCTTCATGAAGGTGTCGAACTCTTCCTGGTCCTTCGCGCGGCGAAGGTTGCGCAGATAGGCGTCGAACTCTTCGACCATGCTGTCGAGTTTACGACGCTCTTCTTCAAGGCGCTTCAGTTCGGCTTCACGGAACTCGTCGAACGCGACATTGCCGGTATCGACGGTGCGTCCGCCCATGTCCATGTCGCGGCGAAAACGGCCCCAGCCGCGGCGGAACTCATGCTTGATATCGTCCATGCGATCTCCCCAGATGATGTAGGCCATAAGAGCCAGGCCAACCGGCCAGGCGATGATGAAACCGCCCACCATGAGGGCGATCATTGGAGGCGTCCAGGCAGGACGGAACCAGCTGCCGCGCCGGCGGCCTTCCCCATGCCCAGTATAGGTGTGAGACGAAGCTGATTGCGTCATCATCGTGCGCTGTTTTCCTTGTCTTGTGTTGCTACGCAGAAGACGTGGTGACGGCAATTTTGGTTTCAAGAAAAAACACAAAAAAAGACGCCGAAGCGGCGTCTTTTTCTAAAATTTTCAATGGCTTATTTGGTAAATTCAGGCGGAAGCGCGCGCCGTCTCATCATCATTGGCAAGCTGTTTGGCCTGGTCAATCCAACCTTCACGGACGATCCTTCCGCGAAGGGAAAGACGCTTTTCCAGTTTCTCCGTATCGGCTGTTTGCAGAGCCGCCAGCTGCCAATAGTGGAACACACCTTGCTCGTTAAGGCGGCGTTCCAATGCCGGGCCGATGCCGTCAATCTTTTTAAGATCGTCAGCTTGGCCCGAAGGTTGTTTCAGGCCGATAACTTCAGCTGGCGGAACATCATCGTTGGCGCTTTTCTGTGCCAGGGCGCTGGTCGGCTTGCGGCCCTTCTGACCCTTTCGGCGCCATTCGGCCGACAGCATGAAATCCGTCATGCGCGGGCGGATCTCGGCTCGGAAGCGCGAGCCGTTGAAAACACCATAGTGGCCCACACGCGGCTGCTCGTAATGTGCCTTCAGATCGTCATCAAGGCCGCTGCACAGGTCAAGTGCGGCGCGAGTCTGACCGCGACCGGTAATGTCGTCCTTTTCGCCCTCAATGGTCAGCACAGCGCAGCGCTTGATCTTTGAGGGATCAACCGGGCGGTCGCGATGCATCATGCGGCCAAGCGGCAGATCGTGCTTGAGGAACACGGTATCGATGGTCTGCAGATAGAACTCAGCAGTCAGGTCCATCACCGCCAGATACTCATCATAGAACTCGCGGTGTTTCTCCGCGTTGTCGCCATCGCCTTCCACCAGATGGTTGAAGAACTCACGATGTGCATTGATATGCCGGTTCAGGTTCATGCCCATGAAGCCCGACAGCTGCAAAAAGCCGGGATAGACCGGGCGCATGCAACCGGCGTTGGGGAACGGCACAATCTTGATCAGGTTGCGCCGGAACCAGGCGAGCTCCTTGCCTTCAGCGAATCGGTTCACTTCGGTCGGCTGAATACGCGAGTCAATCGGCGCGCCCATCAGGGTCATGGATGTCGGGATCGCCGGGTCGTCATCGGCCTCCATAAGGGAGACAGCCGCGAGCACCGGAACACCGGGTTGGCAGACGGCAACGACATGGGTGTCTGGCCCAAGCCGCTGCAAGATGGAACGGATATAGTCGATGTAATCGTCGAGATCGAAATCGCCGGCGGCCACCGGCACATCGCGGGCATCCACCCAATCGGTGATGTAGACATCATGGCGCGGTAGGAAGGCTTCCACGGTGCCGCGTAGCAGGGTCGCATAGTGGCCGGACATGGGTGCGACCAACAGCACCTTGGGGTCGGTATGCGTGCGCGTCTTAGGCAAATCACGCTTGAAATGCATCAGCTTACAAAAAGGGCGCTCCCAGACGCACTCTTCTGTCACAGCACACCGCTCACCACCAACAAGCGTGGTTTCAATGTCGAAATGAGGCTTGCCGTAGCGCCGCGTCATCCGTTCAAAGACTTCAGCACTGGCGGCCATCTGTCGGCCCAT
This sequence comes from Pseudomonadota bacterium, assembly GCA_038749715.1. Classification (GTDB taxonomy): domain Bacteria; phylum Pseudomonadota; class Alphaproteobacteria; order Rhizobiales; family MH13; genus MH13. The sequence continues at coordinate 52,100 of JBCDHR010000009.1, read as the reverse complement.
CGGCGTTGCGCCGAACGGATTAAGAGGGTTACGCAGAGCTAGTTTGGTCATGTCGGCGGCGGCCCGAGCAGGCGCCAACGCGGCATGGGTCCATTCATACATGGTATAGGCGGGCATCACTCGTCCTTACATATCCCGGCATCGACCCGGCACTCTGCCAGCCGTAGGCCATGTCAATTGCAAGACGTCGCACCATCCCCCCAAGGGCGCGCAGTCCCTTCCCTTCACCTCACCAGTGTCCCCGGTGATGCTTGCGCAATCGTTAAGTGACCCGTCCAGCCGATAAGGCGATCAACTTGGAGCAGTGATCGCATTCGTCCAGCCCCGCACTAGGCTCCCTTTGCCGAAGACAGGGTGACCTTCGACCTGATCGCTGACCATCTGTTGGGATGATATGACCGGGGAGAGATGTATGAAGCGTGCGGGGTTGGGGGATGGTGGGATCGTCGGATTGCGTTCTACTGTTACACCGCCAGTTTGCACCAAGTTCGAACGGCTTTTGAAGTCCAAATGCGTCCGACTTTCTGAGTAAGGGTTTCAGGGAGAGTATGGCATGATGCTGCACTGCACACAAGCTTGCCGAGCCCAAAATCGGGCATCGGCAGCTCTGTCGCGAATGGACGTCCAATGGCAATCATGATGCATGATCACCTGCTGGACCCGACGGCATCTAGCGTTCGGCTTGATACGCTGGTGCGACTTCGCTGGCTCGCGATCACAGGTCAGTTGTCGGCAATTGCGATCGTGGCCTTCGGCTTCGGGTACGCCCTTCCCCTGGTTCCTAGCCTCATGATCATCGCCCTTTCCATGGCGCTGAACATCTATCTTTGGTCGCGTTTTCCCAGAACCGTTCGTATTAGCGAACGGTGGGCCGCCATCGGGCTGACCTTCGACCTCATTCAACTTGCCGCCCTGCTTTATTTAACAGGAGGCCTCGCCAATCCATTCTCCGTCTTGCTTCTGGCGCCGGTGTTGATCTCCGCCACCATTTTGCGGCTTCCCATCACTGTTGTCCTCGGCATTCTGGCCTCGCTGGTCATGTCGGCGCTGGCGCTCTGGCAGATGCCGTTGCCTTGGGAAGGCGGTGAACCGCCTGTTTTTCCACTGATCTATCGGCTTGGCGTTTGGTCTTCGCTGTTGGTGGCCATTGCCTTCATCTGTACCTACGCCTGGCGCGTTACCCATGAGAGCCGTGATCTGGCCAACGCCCTGGCAGCAACGGAGTTGGCGCTGGAGCGCGAACAGCGCCTTTCTGATCTCGATGGACTGGCTGCGGCAGCAGCGCATGAGCTTGGCACGCCGCTTGGCACCATCACGGTCGTTGCCAAGGAGCTTAGCCGGTCCGTGGACGCCGATACGCCATTGGGCGAGGATATCGCGCTGATTCAGGCGCAGGCGGAGCGGTGCCGCTCGATCCTCGGCAAACTTTCCTCGCTCGGTGTGCAGCCAGACGCGGTGATCGCCACCAAAGAACTTGCCGCCGTTTTGGATGATCTGGTGGCGCCACACCGCGATTTTTCCGTGCCGATTAACGTGGCCGTCGCTGGACCGAACCCAGGGCCCATGCTGCGGGCCAACCCTGCGCTGACCTTTGGCATTGGAAATTTGATCGAGAATGCGGCGGACTTCGCTGAATCAACCGTGCGCGTTTCAGGCCTTTGGAACGACGACACCGTCAAGATCGTCATTGATGATGACGGGCCGGGTTTTGCGCCTGACATTATCCCGCATCTTGGCGAGCCTTACCTATCGCGTCGCCGAAATCGCTCAGTTTCCAGCGGGCTGGGGCAGGAGCGGGCCATGTCAGGCGGCGGACTTGGCCTTGGCTTTTTCATCGCCAAGACCCTTCTAGAGCGCGCAGGCGCAACGGTAAGCGTGCGCAATGGCAGTTGGGGCTTGGATGATACAAAGGCCTGGGGCGGCCAGGCTCCATACCCTGAAGAAAATCTGGGTGGCGCGATGGTGACGATTGCCTTTCCAAGAGCCCTTGTTGACGTCTCCAGCCTGCCGTCGGAGGAGCAATCATCACCCGGCCCATTGCCGAACGCTTCACCATCGTGAGAGCAGCGCTTCCCGAGAAGCAGATTCTGCCTATATAAGGGGCTCAAAATCGGTTTTTGGCCTAAAAGACCGACGATTGTTTCCGCTCTGTTATCAACTCACCTTCTGCCAAGATCATGTTACCTGACCCCAGCACAGCTGAGCCAAATGCCCGCCCAACAGATGATCGCAGCCTGCTGATCGTCGATGACGACAAGCCGTTCCTCAGTCGCTTGGGACGCGCCATGGAGGCGAGAGGGTTTTCAACCCGGTTGGCTGAGTCGGTCGCCGAGGGGCTCAAAGAGGTCGCTCAGTCTGCGCCAGCCTTTGCCGTCGTCGATATGCGGCTGGAGGATGGCAACGGGCTCGATGTCGTTGCAGCGCTTCGCGAAGCGCGGCCAGAGGCCAGGGCGGTCGTGCTGACGGGTTACGGCAACATTGCCACCGCTGTGAGCGCGGTAAAGATGGGTGCGACGGACTATCTCGCCAAACCGGCCGATGCCGACATGGTCGAAAAGGCGCTCATGCAGACCGAGACAGGCGAAATGGGGCCTCCAGAAAACCCCATGTCTGCCGACCGGGTGCGCTGGGAGCATATTCAACGCGTCTATGAGATGTGCGAGCGCAATGTTTCGGAAACCGCGCGCCGGCTGAACATGCATCGGCGCACTTTGCAGCGTATCCTCGCCAAACGCGCCCCGCGCTAGAACGCGGTTCTAAGCCTTCGCAATCACCAGTGATGCGTTGACGCCGCCAAAGCCGAATGCGTTGCACAGCGCACGCCCGGCATTGGCAGTCCGACCCAAATCCGGCACGAAATCCAAGTCTTCCGCGCCCTCGTCAGCCTGTTTGAAGTTCAGAGTCGCCGGGATCTTTCCCGTCATAACGGCAAGTGCGGTGAAGATCGCTTCAACCGAGCCTGCCGCGCCCAGCAGGTGACCGGTCGCCGATTTGGTGGAGGAAATGGGGATGGCGCGCAGCGCCTTGCCGAAAACTGAGCGAAGGGCGGCCACTTCGCCGGCATCACCGACCGGGGTCGACGTCGCATGACCATTTACATAACCAATGCCCTCAATCGCGCTTTTGGCCATGGCCATCGCGCGGCGAATGGCGAGCGCGGCGCCCGATCCGTCTTCCGGCCCGGCGGTCAAATGGTAGGCATCGGCGCTTGTTCCATAGCCTTCCAGTGCGACCAGTGGCGTGGCACCACGCGCGATGGCGTGGGAGCGCCGTTCCAGGACGACGAGCCCTGCGCCCTCCGACAGAACAAAGCCGCTGCGCGTACGATCATAGGGCCGCGACGCTGACTCTGGCGTTTCATTTTCGGTGGAGAGCGCCCGCGCGGCGTTGAAGCCAGCCAAGGCCAGCCGATCCACGCACGCCTCTGTACCGCCCGCCAACACAACGTCCGCTTCGCCGGTCGCGATCAGCCGCATGCCGTCGCCGATGCCTTGCAAGCCGGCCGCGCAGGCCGTGATCGGCGCACCAATGGGCCCACGAAAGCCAAAGCGCATGGAAACATTGCCGGCGGCGAGATTGCCAAGGAACTGAGGAACCACAAAAGGCGATAAACGCCTTGGCCCTCGCCCATCCAGCGTGCGCACCGCCTCGGTCACAACGGGAAAGCCGCCAATGCCGGTGCCTATCAATGTCGCTGTGCGATCTTTTTCGTCCTGGGTCTGCGGATGCCAGCTGGCCTGGGCCAATGCTTCCTCGGCAGCAGCTAGCGCATACAGCGTGAAGAGATCGATCTTTTTGCGATCCTTGATGCTGACCACGGCCTCGACATCCAGACCAGCGGGATCATCCTTCCTATCGGGCACCAGACCGCCAATCCGCGTCGCTAGATCGCTGACATCGAACCGGTTTACCGGTCCCAGACCGGACCGCCCGGCCAGCAACCGCTCCCACACAGCGTCCACGCCGCAGCCCAGTGGCGTAACTACGCCCATACCGGTGATGACGATGGGATCTTCCTCAAGGGTCGGTGTCATGCGCTCAATGTCCTCTGCTAGACTTTTTTGTGTATATACACATAATAAATCGCAAAGGGCGACAAAATGATGGCGCTCTAGAGTTCGGCCAAACGAGCAAGCGTTGCCTGCATGCGCGCCCATTCTTCTTCACCAAGCTGTTCGCGGACCTGAGCCTGCGCTTCATGCCAAAGCGGCAGCATGCCCATCAGTTTGGCCTCGCCTTCCGTCGTGAGACGGTAAGCTTTGGCGCCGCCCCGGCCGGCGACATCGCAAGCAACAAGCCCAGCTTTTTCGAGCACGGCAAGGTTTCGGGTCATGCCGGAGCGCTCAATGCCCATGCCTGCGGCAAGTTCTGAAACCGAGGTGGCATCGCTGCCATAAAGGCCAAAGAGGAGAGAGGCTTGCGATGCAGAGATGCCGTGCGGGCGGACCAACGTTCCGAAGTGACGCGACACCGCGCGGGATGCCTTGCGCGCCTTGGTCAGAACGCACTGGCTTCTGAAAAGGTCTGGGTCGATAGCGTCCATGGAACCTATGCATAGACCGGCCAGGGGGTTTGTAAACCACCGCGGATGATCGGAAAGACTGGTCTGACCGTCAGGGTTTTTTGGGAGAATCATCAAAACAGGCGCTTTGTGACGCCCAACACAGTGCGCTTGGGAAAGAGAAGGCAATCTCCAATCATCGAAACGCGGCCACCAAGACGCTCCCAACCCCAACCGGCCGGGTTCAAGATGAGAGGAACAGACCAATGACCTTCGCTCCCAAGAAAGCCATCGCCGCCGCAGCTCTTTCCCTGGTCGCCATCGCTGGCACCACCGCTGCCACCACCCAGACCGCTCAGGCCAATGAAGCTGTCGCTGGTGTCATCGGCTTCGTCGCCGGCACCATCGTCGGATCGGCCGCCACCCAGGCTCACCAGCCGCGCGTTGTTTACGCCCAGCCGCAGACGGTTGTTGTTCATGGTGGCCTGCAGCCCTGGACACCGGCCTGGTACTCTTCCTGCTCGCAGCGCTATCGCTCGTTCAACGCACAGACCGGCTACTACCTGTCCTTCTCCGGAAACTACGTTTTCTGCCGCTAAGCAACACTTCGGCAAATACCCAAACCCCGTCGCGCCTTATGGCTCGGCGGGGTTTGCTTTTGGTGCAGCCTCAGCTTTCAGGAATCTGAGCCTGCGGATCGTCCAGGTGGTGCAACCGGCCAATCGCCAACCGCGCCAGCCTCAGCGTCAACGCCTTGCGGCGTGAGGCATGCAGTTTCAAAATGTTGGGCTCGCGCACAATATGCGCGCCGTAACCATCAGCGATCATCAGGCCTTCGTCGGTCGGAAAAATGGCCTGCGGTACATCCGGCGCGGTAGCGAACAGAAACCTGTCGCAAAAATCCAGATAGTCAGGCCATTTGCCGTCAGCACGGAAATCGGCAAGGGATGATTTCACCTCGACGATGGTGATCAGTCCGTCGGGCATCAGCGCCACGATGTCCGCGCGACGTCCATTGGCAAGACTGGCCTCATAGAGGCAGACCGCGCCAGCCTGGGCCAAGAAACGCCCGGCACCACGCCTTATCATCAGCGCGCGTTGCGATTGCCGCCCATCGGCCAACATCGGCTCATCTGGCCCGTTGGACGCTGTTTGATTTGGTGGCGAATCCGACATCGCCGAAGCTTAAACCGACGCCACGAAAACTGCATCCGTGCGAACGAAGACGCCGATATGTGATGCGCAACACAGTCGGCTTCGTCCGCCCGCTGCAAGGTCGGGAGGTCGATTTGGACGTTCCCAGCGTTCTGACGATGCAGTATCGGCCGTCGGTTTGGGTGCAAGCCCCACCGCTCCGGATCGGTTGGCTGGTCTGCCCCGCCTCGCCTTCGGGCGGGGCGGGTTGCATTGATTTTTGATGAGCAAGACGATGCCAGAAAGGGCTCTGTTAACCAGGCGTGGATTAGATTTCGGTTATGCCGACAAGCATTGCTCCCAGCCAAGGTAGTCAGGCAGCCAGTCCAGCCGCTCAAGTGGCCGGATCGGCGCCGCGTGTTGCGCCCGTTTCATCGACAGCGCCACTCCAAGCTCGGGCGGCGGGGCAACCAGCACCCCAAGCTGTTCCAACGCCATCCGCGACGCAATCGGTCGCCAACGTAGCCCGGCAGGTAAGCGCGCAGCTTCTCCAGTCGATGATCCAGACTCTTGGCAAACCCTTGCCCGGTCAGGTCGCCTCAACGCAGAGCGGCCCTTCCTCATCTGCTGCTAACCAACTTAGTCTTCAACTTACCTTGCCGAGTGGCACCACGTCCGGCGTAACTGGCGGGCAGACACCAGCATCAGGCCAGCCACAATCGGTCTCGGTGCGCCTACCGTTGCCTGCCGGGCAAACGGCGCCAGCGGTCGGCACCCCAGTTTCCGTTGGCGCTAACGGTGATGGGCTCAACGTAAGCGTCCGTGGACCGGCACCCATCACAACAGAATCGATGCGTGCGGATGTCGCGAAACAGACATCGGTCGCGCCAGCCATGGCAGATGTTGCGCGTTTGACCGCAAGCCCAAACCCGGGTGGTGGGTCAGTCGACAATGCTCTTGCCCGCCTGATGGGCTTTACTCTGGGTGGTGACGATCCGGTATCGCCGCAGACCCTTCGTGGGCTTCTGGATGGCGCGCCGGTGATGCCGAATGTGGCAAGCTCGGCTGCCAACATCACCAGCCCGGCAGCGGGCAGCGGGCCGGGCAGTATGCAGAGTGCCCTCGGTGCGCTTATTCGGGCGCTGGGCTTGTCCCAACCAACGCAGCAACCAACCGGCGCCCAACAACCAACGGGCACTGCATCACAAACGGGGCCTCAACAGACCACAGGTGAAGGGAATGCCGCGCCTTTTCCGCGCGATGCCGGCCGACCCAGCAAACTGCCTTCCATACCTCTGCCCCTTGATGCGCCTGATCTTTCCGATCCGGCACAAGTCCAGAACCTGCAGCGCAAGCTCGAAGGTGCTCTGTCGCGCCTCAACCTTCTTCAGGGACTTGGGGCGGAATCACAGCGCGGCGTTGAACAGGGTCAAAGCCTGCGCCTCGACATTCCGCTGCTTCTTGGCCAGGAGGTCGCTGTTCTTGGACTGGCGATTGATCAGGAAAACGAGGCTGGTGGCGCTGATCGAGAGCGGCCTAACCATTGGCGTTTTCGCTTTGCTTTCGAAAGTCAGGCCCATGGCGGCATTGAAGGTCTTGTGGCGATGCGCACACCATCGCTTGCGACGCCCATTTCAAGCGACACCGAAGCGGGCCTTGGAGCCGACCCTGTCCAGCTCGACGTTGCCGTCTGGGTGACCGACGAGGCCACGCTCGCCCGGCTGGAGGCTTCGCGCGAGGTGCTCGCCAAGGCACTTGCTTCCCACGACCTGGTAATGACTAGCCTGACGCTGGCACCGTCCGAGGACGCTCCGGAACCTGCCGACCACGGTCAGGATGACAGCCCGCATCTGGTGGACAGGAACTCTTGATGCAGCGGGAGGAAGCGGGAAAGGATGGCGTGCAAGCCAACCAGGAGCCAACAATTGCCGTTGCCCTGCGTTACGAGATGGATGATGACGCCGCGCCCGTGGTGGTCGCATCGGGGCGGGGTTCATTGGCGGATCGCATTCTGACAGCTGCCGAAGAAGCAGGCGTGGCTATTGATGAAAACCCGATGCTCGCCCAGGCGCTTGAGAAGGCGCCAGTCGGTGAGCCGATCCCTGAAGAGCTCTACCAGGCGGTCGCAGAGGTTATCGGTTGGGTTCTTAACCACGGGCACGGTCGAATTCGACACGCGCTGCCGTCCGCCGAGCGGACGCATTCCGGTACGGTTCAGACATGATTCGTGCGGTCATGCCCTTTCTGGAGACGTGTTTTGGACACCCAAAGCCCCGGAACCTTGTGGCACGAAGGCAACAACTGGCCAAAAGGTCGCCATGGAGTGATCCAGCGTCACCTTTCGTTCCGGGGTTAGGTCTGGTGCATCTGTTTGAATCGCGCCATGGTCCAGCCATGTTTGGATCCCGACCCTTGGCGCGTTCAATCGCATGCCTGGTGATGACGGTTCTCGTTGCGGCGAGCACGGTCTTACCGTCGGTTTCCTATGCCCAACGCTATGCCGATCATCTAGCGCAGTATGGTGGCTTTGACGCTCGAGCGGCGGCGATTAACGGATTCGCGGCGCTTTATCTCAATCCGCAGGCGGCCATGTTGCCGGTGGTCCTCTCATCGACCGATGCAAGTTACGGTACAGCCTGCCTGCCTACGCCCTGTTCGGTTGAGAAGGTTGTGCTGACGGCCAAACAGGCTCCAGTTACATCCGACCTGCCATTTCTGTCGGTGGTCAGTCTAGGAACCTATCCAGTCGGTCTTGATCCCTCAGCGCTTCGTGGCCCGCCGAAATGCTTGGCCTGACCAACCCCTTCCTTCTTTCAATCCTTCTTCGATCAGTCTTTTAGGAGTTTTCTCCAATGATCTCTCGCCGTTCTCTTCTTCTTGGTGCACTGGGCACTACGGCTGTAGCCACTACAGCGAAAGCAGAAAGCGCCATCGACGCGTTCCTGGACTCCGTCAACCTGGATCCAGCAACCGCCGGTACCCGTAACTTCCGCCTGGCCCGTCAGTGGCGGCCGGCAGATGTGCCGTGGGAAGGCCGTGAGCGCGCCGGTACCATCGTTATCGATGTTGCTAACCGCTACCTCTACCATGTGAATGAAGGCGGCGAGACCGCTCGCCGTTATGGCATCGGCGTTGGCCGCGACGGTTTCCGCTGGGGCGGTACAGCTGTTGTTGGCCGCAAAGCCGAATGGCCGACCTGGACGCCTCCCCCCGCCATGATCCGTCGTCAGCCGGAGCTGCGCGAGTGGGCCGGCGGCATGCCTGGCGGAGAGGACAACCCGCTTGGCGCGCGCGCGCTCTATCTCTATCGCGGTGGCCGCGACACGCTGTATCGTATTCATGGCACCAATGCTCCGTGGACCATCGGTCAGGCGATGTCCTCCGGTTGTATTCGTATGGTCAACGCTCACGTGGAAGAGCTTTATGAGCGCGTCCGCGTCGGCAGTCGCGTGATTGTCCGCCAGGCCTAAACGTCTGGAACAGTGGATTTGAAAACCCGGCGGGGGCTTGCTCCCGCCGGGTTTTTCTTTGGCACAATTCTCGCTGGCCCGTTGACAGGTGATGCGGCGCGCGATGACCTCTCAACATGACCGCGGACAAGCAACAATCGCACCGCCGAGAGCGCCAAACCCGACAGCCCAGAAAAGTCACTGCCGAACGACTGCGCAGGATTGGGCTTGCCTATCTGGAGCGCTATGAAGCGAGCGAGGCTGGTTTTCGTGCCGTTCTTTCGCGCCGTGTTGCCAAGGCTGCCAAAGCCCATGAGCAGGACCCATCGTCCTTTGATGGGTTGATAGACGAGCAAGTCGCTTGGGCGAAGCAGGCCGGACTGATCGATAACACGCGCTTTGCTGCCAATCAGGTGAGGCAACAGCGCGACCGGGGCGCTTCGGGGCGATCCATCGAAGCGCGACTTCGATCAAAGGGCCTTGAGGCATCGACAATCCAGGCAGCGCTTGCTGATGATCGGCGCGATGACGCATCAGCCGCAAATCGCTATGCCGAGCGCCGGCGGCTGGGCCCTTACCGCTTGCGCGACCGCGCGGAGCGTCGCGACCGCGACGTCGCTGCCATGTGTCGGGCAGGCTTTTCATTTGATTTGGCCCGGTCAGTCATTGACGACGCACAAGAGGATGGGACGGGTGGCGATGGCGTGTGAGCTCTTGACCCCCTCACAGATGGGCGACTGCGACCGGTTCACCATTGATGCCGGAACGCCCGGCGCCTTGCTGATGGAAGCTGCCGGACGGGCGGTCGCCGACGAGACGGTTTCTATGGTTCCGCCAGGCTCTTCCATCCTCGTGCTTGCCGGACCGGGCAACAATGGCGGCGACGGGTACGTGGCCGCGCGCCTTCTGGAGGAAGCTGGCTATATAGTGGCCGTTGCAAGCCTTGGGGACCCAGCGGCGCTTGGCGGCGATGCCAGGAACGCCTTCGAGCAGTGGGTGGGCGATGTTTTTCCTGCTCAAGCGATACTGCCGAGGCTTCCAGACCATGCGCTCATCATTGATGCCTTGTTCGGCGCGGGCCTCGCGCGGTCCTTAGATGGCGAAGCGGCAAGTTTGGTTGCAGCCGTGAACGCAGGCACCGCGGCTGTTTTAGCGGTCGACCTTCCCAGCGGCATAGATGGTACCACCGGCCAGGTTCGTGGGGTTGCCATAAAGGCCGACCGAACCGTCACGTTTCACCGCCTGAAGCTTGGGCACACGCTTTTCCCGGGGCGCGCCCATTGCGGGACAGTGCGTTGCACAGATATCGGCCTCAGCGAGCGGGCCCTTGACCATGCAGGATACAGCGCTCGGCTTACCGGGACCTATCTGGCCGGCCATATGGAGGGAAAGTGGCGGGCCGATCTTCACAAATATCAACGTGGCCACGCGCTCATCGTTGGCGGGCCGCCTGAGCGGGTTGGCGCAGCGTTTCTGGCGGGCAACGCTGCCTTGCGGGCCGGAGCCGGCCTGGTGACGCTCGCTCTACCAGACCTCTGCCTTGTCGGCAGCCTGGGCATCGATCCGCAGCTGATGCGGGCGGCATGCAACATGGCCGGCGATCTCAGTCAACTCCTTGATGACCGGCGGATAAGCTGCTGTGCGTTGGGTCCAGGCTTGTCGCCTGATGAGGTGACGCGGCAGATGGTCTATGCAGCGCTTGATAGCGATGTTGCGCTGATTCTCGACGCCGGAGCACTCACCGCCTTTTCAGGACAGGCTGAGGCTATGTTCGAGCGCATCAAAGGCCGGCAAGGCCCCGTTGTCCTGACGCCCCATGAGGGCGAGTTTGGCCGGTTGTTTGGACACGACAAGCTTGGTGAGGCGGCATCTCGATTTGATGCGACTTGTGATACGGCCGAGCGATCTGGTGCGACCGTTGTACTCAAAGGGCCTGATAGTGTCATCGCCGGTCCCGACGGGGAACCGCGGGCTCGTTTCATCAATGGCAATGCGCCACCATGGCTCGCCACCGCTGGGTCAGGAGATGATCTAACAGGCATTCTTGCCGGCCTGTTGGCGGCTCCTCGAGCGGCTGAAAGGTCCATGGACAGCATTGCGGAACTTGTCGCATTGGGCGTTTGGCTCCACGGTGAAGCCGGCCAGATTGCTGGCCCTAGCCTCACCGCCGGCGATCTGGAACCGGCGCTTAAGCAAGTTCTGAACCGACTTTTTACGAGGGATCCAGAGAATGCGTTCCGACCCCTCATAGTCCCTACAGCCTCCGAGCTGTGATAGCCGCGCTGCCATGCTGACACGCCGAACTTTCACATCCGCGCTTGCAGCAGGAACAGCGACCCTGGCTAAGCCAGCGATTGTCAGCGCGTCGGTCGGGCGTCCGACGAACGGCGTCCGGATCGTTGAAGACAGTGCTCCGGACGCTGAGAACCTATCGATCCAATACAATCTCGCCTACCAGCGCACCCCGAAGCTGCGCGCGCTTTGTTCGGACACTGACAGCGTGGCAGCGACCGTTCGCTGGGCCCGCGAAGAGGATCTTTCCTTTGCATTGCGCAGCGGCGGGCATTGCTTTGCGGGCAGCAGCACACACGCCGACCTTGTGATTGATCTGCGACAGATGGACCGTTTTTGGGTCGATCCAGATTCTAGGCGGTTGACGGGACAGCCAGGCGCCAAACTAGGAGCGGTCTATCGGGCGGGATTTCCCCACAATCTGACGGTTCCAGCTGGTTGGTGCGCCGACGTCGGACTTGGCGGCCATGCGCTGGGTGGCGGCATTGGCTATTTGGCACGTGCTCATGGGTTGCTGTGCGACCACCTTGTCGCGCTTACACTTGTCGATGCCGAAGGGCGCATCCACCACGTCAACGCGCAATCGGATGCGGACCTTCTATGGGCCAGCCGCGGCGGCGGCGGTGGGCTTGGCGCCGTCACCCGATACACGTTTGACATGCAATCAACCGGTACGACGACCTCTTTAAGGCTGTTCGGTGGCGTGGCAGCCGACCAAGCTGCGCCCCTTATTCATCGTTGGATGGAGTGGAGCATCGCGCAGCCTAACCAAACGACCTCCCATCTGGCTGTCACAAGCCTTTCTGACGGCCGCATCTTTGTCAGGATAACCGGCCTGTCGGAAATGTCAGCGGCCACGTTGCAGGTTTCGCTGGCGCCGGTTGCCGAGGATGTTCTGCTGTTCGTTGGACCATCCTTGGTTGAAGGTACCTATGGCGAGGTCATGGAAGAAACGGTGCTTTCGTTTCCGGCCTTCTACATTCCAGCGGACGCGCGTGCCGTGTTTCGCCCTTCGATTATGCCAATTGATGCGCTGGAGGCTTTGATCGGTGTTCAGGTGCGCGCGCATGGCGATGGCAATGCCATGGGCATGGTGTTTGAAACCTTGGGTGGCGCCATCGACATTCCAACGCCGAGGGCAACCGCTTATCCGCACCGTGGCTCGTCCTTCCTAGCCTGGGCCTCCGTCAGCGCGCAGGACGGGCCCGGATTGGATCTTGCTCGCCCATTCCTTGATGAGGCTGCTATCCACTTGCGTGCTGGAGCCAGCGGACGCGGTTATGTCAATTATCGCGACCGGTCTTTGGATGACTTTGCGACAGCCTATTGGGGCGAGAACCTACCCAGACTGCAGGGCGTCAAAAGGCGGATAGATCCCGACGGGCTGTTCTCGAGCCTGCACACGGTTCCGCTTTAACCAATTGAAATAACCAAGACGGCTAACCTTGTCGCTTAAGCTTACCGGAAGCTTCTGATTTCATTCAAAATTTTGATGTGTTTACATTTCGTTAGGGATGGGTCCTCGACCTCGATAACGATGGGAACGCATCATGAAAACCTTCCTTACACGCAAACGATTTGTGGGCTTTGCATTGGCACTTACCCTAATCGCGCAACCCGTTCTTTCAACCTTGGCGCCAACGCAGCTGCAGGCCACAGAGTACAGTCCGCCTATGATGATGGGCGGCGGCGGCCTGCCAGGCGGTGGCGGCGGGTCAACCGGTGGTGGTTGGATCGTTGGCGGTATCTTCATTTCCGTTGCATCGATCATTGCCTGTGCCGCGATCGTTGGCGCAAACGAAGGCCGCGAATTGACGGCTGAAGAAGCTTGGGCGGCCGGTCTCATTCCGCTGAGCTGTCTTCTTGCCTTAGCGGATGACGGCGAGTAATCACCGCCTCCAGACGCATAGAAAAACCGGCCTTTTCTGGCCGGTTTTTCTATGAATGCGGCTCGTTTGGCTAAAGCGCTTCGCCGATGCGCGCCCGCCCGCTCTCACCATTGTCGCGCAGCCAATTAAGCGTTGTGGTGCTGGTGCGCGTCAGGTCGAAACACATGGGCGTGCCATTGTACCAGGTCTGAAACTGCTGGCAGAGTCGGTTGCCGTCGATCCACCAGCGACCAGTATCACGAGGCTGGATCCAACGCCCGATACCGAGCGCTTCGCCATCACCATCAACCCGCCCATTGGACCGGTAGTTGAGCGGAAACTCGCCACCAAACGGCGCGGCGAGATAAATTGTATGTCCAATGATCTGCGAGCGTATATCGCCAGCGGAAAACCTGTCGGCATGTGCCAACTGCGGCGATGCTGTGAAGGCGGCAAGTGCAGCAATGGCAGCAAGATAGCGGCGCATGAAGAACTCCGTGTGAACTTCGGTTGGTAGGCCCAGCGATCTGAGTACGCGCCAAAGTTCCAACGGTTGTGTTTTGATAGGCACAATTGGTGTCGGATTATTGCGCCGAGGTGCAAATGTGCTGCCCGCCAGCAGGCTATCCCAAGCTGGCGAGCAGAGATTGAACCGCATCAGACGACCAAAATCGGTGAGCCCGTCGCGACGCGTCCATAAAGGTCGATGACGTCCTGGTTGAGAAGACGGACGCAGCCGGATGATACCGCCTTGCCGATCGACCAGACCTCGTTTGTGCCATGTAGCCGATAGAGGGTGTCGACATTGCCCTCGAAGATGTAGAGTGCGCGGGCACCCAGCGGGTTGTCGAGGCCCGGCTGCATGCCGTTCCGATACTCTTCCAGCTCCGGCTGCCGCTCGATCATTTCCGCCGGCGGAGTCCAGGTTGGCCAAGGACGTTTCCAGGCGATGCGTGCCCGTCCAGACCATTCAAAGCCTTGCCGGCCTAGGCCGACGCCATACCGCATGGCCTTGCCGGCCTCCATCACATGATAAAGGTAGAAGCTGCGTGTATCGACGACCACGGACCCAACGCGCTCGTCGGTCTCATAATCCACCATTCGGCGAAGATAGCGGTTTTCGACCTGGGCCAAATCAACGGCGGGAATGGGAAAGTCCTCATTCGGCAAGGCCGCATACATGTTGAGATAGGGGTTGGGGCGAACGCGCTCAGGAGGAACAAGACCTGCCCCGGTCCCTGCTGTGGGCATGCACCCGGACACAGCAAGGCCGGAAAAAAGGGCTGTTCCGGCGAGCATCTGCCGGCGGGTCAACTCGGGTGCAACGGGTGTGCCGGCTGGGCGCTGGTCACATGCCGACCGGCTGCCCGAAAAATGGGGGAATGATCTACGCATCAACTGTCTCCAAGGTATTTAGAACGTGTTGGATTGCGTGCGGTTGCGGGTTTGTCAGCTTGACCGGCCCGTAGCGCACGTCCGCGTTCAGACTCTTGGGGGCCGTCGATGCCTTTCTTCGTCGCCGGCTAGAACGGCAAGATCATGGTCTTTGGGCCACACGGGTTCTGACCACCCCGCCAAGGCACCGGCTTGCGGCAATGGACCGAAGCAATCAGAGCTGCATGGTGATGGTGCTGGCCTGTTAATGGCGCTTTCGGTGGTGATCTGACAGCAGTCTTCGAGGACAGCATCCGACGACAGTGCCGCAGTCGAGATGGGCGTTGTTTCCTGTGTCGTCTCGATGCCCGAACCGATAGCGGAATCAGCAATAGCCGCTCCGCCGCCTTGCACTGAGACGATGAGAAGAACCAGACAGATGTGAACGATCCAACGCATTGGGCGTGTCGATCCAACAATTGCGGCCAGGTTGAGGCGGAGAGGTTACCGCCAAGGCGTTAAGTGCGGGTTTACCCTAAGGTATCGGTTCGTGCCAGGTCTTCCAGGATCGGGCAGTCGGGGCGCTGATCGCCCTGGCAACCTTGTGCGAGCATTGCCAGCGTGTCGCGCAGACTGCGCATTTGCGCGATCTTGGCGTCCATCTCCGCAACCTTGTCGAGGGCCATCGCTTTCACGTCGCAGCTCGCTCGGTGGTCATCCTCATAAAGCGAGAGAAGAGCCCGGCACTCGTCAACCGTGAAACCGAGACTGCGTGCCCGCTGAACAAAGCTCAGCCGGTGGATATCCTCCGGCGCATAAAGGCGATAACCGTTCTCGGCGCGCGCCGGCGCGACTAGGCCAATCTCCTCATAGTAGCGAATGGTCTTTGGCGGCAGTCCTGATCTGTCGGAAGCTTCAGAAATATTCATGATCACAACTTTCGCGATGTAGAAATCGCTTCTCTTCTATTGTTTGTAATTAGATGTTGTCTCTTGTGGACAAGTTTTTGCCTCACGATTGCTTTTCGACCGCCCATGAGCCTACCGAAAACTGCCCTCATTACCGGCGCATCTGGGCAAGATGGAGCCTACCTTACACGGCTTTTGCTCTCAAAGGGCTACACCGTGCACGGTCTTATCCGGCGATCCTCCAGCTTCAACACGGGCCGGATCGAGGATATCTACCAGGATCCGCATCAACCCGACCGCAACTTGATCCTACACTATGGCGACATGACGGACGCCACCAATCTGATCAGCGTCGTGCAAGAAACAGCGCCCGACGAAGTCTACAATCTGGCGGCGCAAAGCCATGTGAAGGTGAGTTTCGAGACTCCGGAATACACAGCCAACACCGATGCGCTGGGAACGCTTCGACTCCTTGAGGCGATCCGGATTCTGGGTTTGAAAAAGAAGACACGGTTCTACCAGGCTTCGACGTCTGAGATGTATGGCTGCGAGCAAAACGCACCACAGAGCGAGCGTACGCCCTTCTATCCGCGCTCACCCTATGCCGCAGCCAAGCTTTACGGCTACTGGATCACGGTAAACTACCGTGAGGCCTATGGCTTCCACGCCTCCAACGGTATTCTGTTCAACCATGAAAGCCCGATCCGAGGTGAAACCTTCGTCACTCGCAAGATCACCCGGGCGGTGGCGGCCATCAAGCTGGGCAAGCAGGACAGGCTTTATCTCGGCAACATCGATGCCAAACGAGACTGGGGCCATGCCCGCGACTATGTGGAAGGCATGTGGCGCATGCTTCAACAGGAGACGCCGGATGATTATGTGCTCGCCACCGGGGTGACGACATCAGTGCGGACCTTCGTGGAATGGGCCTTTTCCGAAACCGGTGTGATGCTGGAGTGGCGCGGTGAAGGGATCGACGAGAAGGGCTATTGCCAAGCGACTGGCACCTGCCTTGTCGAGATCGATCCACGTTACTTTCGACCCACCGAAGTGGACCTTCTGCTTGGCGATGCCACCAAAGCCCATGAAAAACTGGGATGGGAAGCCACCACCAGCGTGGAAGAGCTCGCTCGAGAAATGGTGCAGGCCGATCTTTTGGCCATGGAAACGGGGCAGGTCATACAAGATGCCTGACGCGTTCAATCTTACCGGCATGCGGGTTTGGGTGGCTGGTCATCGTGGCATGGTCGGCTCGGCGGTCGTGCGGCGACTAGAGCGCGAGCCTTGCGAGGTGCTGACCGCACCTCGCGACAAACTGAACCTTCTGGATCAATCAGCTGTTCAGAGCTGGCTTGCCGAGAACAAGCCCGATGCCATTGTGCTGGCCGCCGCCAAGGTGGGTGGCATTCTCGCCAACGACAGCTATCCGGCTGACTTCCTGTATGAAAATCTGATGATTGAGGTGAACATCATCCATGCCGCCCATTTGGCCGATGTGAACCGGCTCTTGTTCCTCGGTTCATCCTGCATCTATCCCAAGCTTGCCGATCAACCGATCCGTGAAGACTCGCTGCTCACCGGGCCGCTGGAGCCGACCAATGAAGGGTATGCGATTGCCAAGATTGCCGGCATCAAACTGGCGCAGGCCTATCGCAAGCAGCATGGGCGCGACTATGTCTCGGCCATGCCGACCAATCTTTATGGTCCCGGCGACAATTTCGACCTCAATTCCAGCCATGTTCTGCCAGCACTCATCCGCAAGGCACATGAGGCGAAACTGGTCGGCGCGTCTTCACTTACCATCTGGGGCACAGGCTCATCGAAGCGGGAATTTCTTCACGCTGACGATTGCGCTGATGCGCTGGTGTTCCTGCTGAAAGGTTATTCGGAGGCTGAACACATCAATGTCGGGTACGGGGAAGACATCAGCATTCTCAATCTGACGAAGCTCGTCATTGAGGTGGTGGGTTTTGAAGGCACCATCGAGCATGACCGCTCCAAACCGGATGGCACGCCGCGCAAGCTGATGGCCTCCGACCGGCTGCGCGGCCTTGGCTGGGGCCCGTCTATCCCTCTGCGCGACGGCATCGCCGCGACCTATGACTGGTACCTCCAGCACGCCGCTTGAGTCTGGGGTGGATCGGCCCAGGCTGACCATTGTCACGCTCTACTTTCATCCCGAGCCAACTGGCAGTGCGCCACAGTTGGCTTTGTTTGCGCGTTGGGCGGTACAACAGGGCATTGATGTCCGCGTCATCACCGCGCGCCCGCACTATCCGAGCCGCAAAGTGTTTGACGGTTACGGCGATGGCAGCAAAGATTGTGAAAGCTGGGAGGGAGTGGACATCATTCGCCTCAAGTCGCCCATTCATCCAGGTGATGGGTTTATTGGCCGGCTGACGACCGAGATGGGATTTGCGTCCGCGCTCGCTGGATTTCTTTGGAAGCAGGACGATTGGAATAGCCCGCGCCTCAGCCTCTGTCCCTCGCCTTTCGTTCCGCTGGTGTCGGGAATTAGGCGCCCATCGCACCACACTGCGATGGTGCATGATTTGCCATCCGGCCTTGCCGGTTCCATGGGGCTGGGTGGCCGGATGGCCAAGATTATCAGGCGCCTGGAACGCTGGTCGCTCGGCCAAGCAGATACGCTTGTCACGCTGTCAGATGCCATGGAACAGAACCTGAAACGTCTCGGCCTAAGCCAGCCGGTTCGCGTGATCCCACCCATGGTCGACACGCATGCCCTCGCACCCTTGCCTGAACCCAATGGACCTATAACGCTGCTCTACAGTGGGGCGCTCGGTTTCAAACAAGGGTTCGGCCAACTTCTCGATCTGGCCCAAGACCTTCAAGAGTTGGACCCATCCATCCGGCTCGTGTTGCGGGGTGAGGGCGGGCAAGAAGACAGGCTGCGTGACCAAATCAAACATCGCGGCCTCAAGCAGATCTCGATCAAGCCACTTGGTCCGGTTGATGGCTTGCGTGACATGCTTGCCGAAGGTCACATCCACCTTCTCCCGCAGGAGCCGGGCGGTGCGTCAGCGGCGCTGCCAAGCAAGCTTTTTGCCAGCATGGCTGTTGGACGCCCGGTTGTTGCAACTGCCAATCCGGGCAGCCCGGTGGCCAACTGGATTGAACGGTCGGGCGGTGGCATCGCCGTCCCGCCGGGCAACCAGGAAGCGTTGGCTCAAGCGGTGCTTACTCTTACGCGCGATCCGGAACGACGGAAGGCGATGGGCCGCGCCGGTCGCCAGGTTGCGGAGCGCAGTGTCAGCATCGACCCCATCGGACGCGACCTTCTCGATGCCTTGAATCTGACCTCGCAGATCATCGACGATCCGGCAAAGGGCGCCTAGTACGCGCCATCGCGCGTCAAAACGGCCGGCACCGTTTGCAACAGGATTACAAGATCACGGCGCAAGGACCAGTTGGCTGCATAATCAAGATCGCAGGCAACGCGTCGTTTGTAGGAGAGATTGGAGCGCCCGCTGACCTGCCAGGCGCCGGTAAGGCCAGGACGAAGCGGCAGGTAACACTGCTGTATGGCGTCGCCATATCGCTCCCGCTCCTCGCCGCAAATCGGCCGCGGCCCGACCAGAGACATCTCGCCTTTGATCACATTCCAAAGCTGGGGCAGTTCATCAAGACTGGTCCGGCGCAGCCATGCTCCTAGGGGGTGGATGCGTGGGTCCGCTGGAAGCTTGCCCGTGTGATCCCAAGTCCGCTTGGCGTTCGAATCTTTGGCAAGGAGGTCACGCAACTGTTCGTCGGCCCCTTTGCTCATCGTGCGAAGTTTGTAACAGACGAAAGGGCGCCCGTTCTGCCCTAGCCGCCTCTGGCCAAAGGTGATCGGCCGACCATCAACGAGAAGCAAGATAACGGCTGCAACGAAGACAACTGGCAGAACCAAAAGAGCAAGGATCATCGATAGGAGAACATCGATTGATCTCTTCATATAAGATTTTGTTGATCTGTGTTTCATCGAAATGACCCGATAATATTGGTCATATTCGATGTAATTTTCTGAAATAATCAACATTCCATTGAAGATAAAATACTACTTATAAGGCATTCCATTGATTCATTTGTATTTTGAGAATTCAATAAGTAATATGAGATATATAATACAAATTGCAAATCATTATGCCTTGCAATGTCTGATGTGCGACCAGGAATTTCCGGGCAGGCAGCCATCCACACACGAGTGGAGATAACCGATGGTCTCCTCTTGCATCTGTGACCGGGCGAGCGACGATTAGGATATCACCAAGCCGCCTCCTTCCTGACTTTATACGAAAGCAGTCTTCATGACGGGCTTTGCCTACCAACTCTATAGCTCGCGCAACTTCCCACCGTTGGAGAGCACGCTCGTTATGCTCAGCGAAGCCGGTTACACCGCCGTGGAAGGCTATGGCGCATTGGTCGCCGATGAGGATCGGGTGGCGACACTGGAACTGGCCTTAGCCAAGTCCAACCTTTCCATGCCGACCTGCCATGTTGGTCTGGACCAGATTCAAACCGACCCGGCTGGCGTGATTGCCTTTGCCAGGCAGCTCGGCATCAAAACCATCATCGCGCCCTATCTGCCACCCGAGGACCGTCCTTTGGACTCTGATGGCTGGCGTGCTTTTAGTGGACAATTGGCTAATGCGGGCAGGCCATTGGTCGATGCCGGTCTCACCTTCGGCTGGCACAATCACGACTTTGAGTTTGCGACGCTGCCGACAGGCGAACATATCCTCGATCTGTTGCTGGGCGGCGGCGATCACGTGATGTTTGAGTTTGACGTGGCCTGGGCCATTCGAGCGGGGCAGGATCCACAAACGTGGATTGACCGCTATGGCGCGCGGCTATGCGCAGCCCACATCAAGGATATTGCTCAAGGGGGTCAGGCCGCGAACGAGGATGGATGGGCGGATGTCGGTTACGGCACGGTCAACTGGAAAGCATTGCTTGCCGCTTTGAAGGACAAAGGCGTCTCAACGTTCATCGTCGAACATGACAACCCGGCCGACGATCGGCGCTTTGCGACCCGATCCATCGCAACCCTTCGCGCCTTCAACGCCTGAAATCCACTACCTCAGCAAAAGACGGCTATGACCAAAAGCTCACAGACCACCCTTGGCGTCGGCATCATAGGCTGCGGCAGCATCTCCGCGACCTATCTGCGGCTGGCCCCTCTGTTCCGCGGCATAGCCATCAAGGCTGTCGCCGACATCAACATGGCGGCTGCCCTGACCCGTGCTGAAGAGTTCGGAACCAAGGCGGTCAGCGTCGAAGACCTTCTTGCCGCCGCCGACATCGACATCATCGTCAATCTTACGATCCCATCGGCCCACGCTGCGGTGACACGCTCCATTCTGGAGGCGGGCAAACACGTCTATTCTGAAAAGCCGGCCGTTCTATCGCTCGAAGAGGGGCTGGAGCTTCAAGAGCTTGCAATCTCCAAAGGCCCGCGTATCGGGTCGGCCCCGGACACGTTTCTTGGCGGATCGCATCAGATGGCGCGCGCGCTGCTTGATGATGGCGAACTGGGCACAGTCGTTGCCGGCACTTGTCATTTCATGAGCCATGGCATGGAACATTGGCACCCCAATCCAGATTTCTTTTTTCAGCCCGGTGGCGGACCGATGCTCGATCTGGGCCCGTATTACGTCACCAATCTCATCCAACTTCTTGGGCCAGTGAAGCGGGTTGCTGCGCTCGCCACGGCTCCACAAACAGAGCGTCTGATTTCATCCGAGCCGCGTGCCGGTGAGCGTATTCCGGTCAAAACGCCCACCAACATCCACGCGCTCTTGGACTTCGAACACGGCGCAACAGTTACTGTGACCACCAGTTGGGATGTTTGGGCTCATCGCCACGGTCATATGGAGCTTTACGGCAGCAGAGGGTCGCTCTTTATGCCCGACCCAAACATGTTCGGCGGTGTCTTGGAAAAGGCCGATGCCGATGGCGCGGTCTCTCCGGTTGCCATGTGGGATCATCCTTTCAGCGTGGCTAATGACAGGTTGGACACTGATCCGCGCGCCAATTACCGCACCGCCGGACTGGCAGACATAGCGCAGGCCATTCGCGATGATCGACCTCATCGTTGTTCGTTCGACCTGGCATTGCATGCGGTGGATGTAATGGTGTCGGTGATCAGATCCGGCGAGACCGGCGAGTTTGTCGACATCACCACGCGATGCGAGCGGCCTGCCCCGCTGGGTCCAGAGGATGCGCGCACCCTATTGGCCTGATCCTCAGTCCGGACTGTTCTGACTGAGCCACAGAGCGCAGGGCTCATCGGTCACAAGGTGGGTGACCAGACCACCTTTAATCGCTGCCCGAACGGCTTCGTACTTGCCGAAACCGGAGGCGACCAGCATGCGCATTGGGATCTGGCGCAACGCGTCCAGTTCGATACCGATTGCGCGTCGGTCGAGCGGGCCTGGCACGGCCTCGCCATCGGTATTAATGAAATGCCCCCAAAAGACGCCGATGGCGCCGCGCGATAAATAGGTGTCGAGCTCTTCTTCTGTCACCAAGCCTGACCCGATAACGGTCTTGGGCGGGTTTAGGCTGCCCACCGAAAACACTGCCTTGTCGACGCTTGCAAGTTCCCGAAGTTGGTGGGCAAGGATCGGCTCAGCCCGCAAGCTTTCGGCAAGGTCCGCAGACGAGACCATGGCCGGCGCATGGAGCGTACGGCAGGCAGCCAGTGTCCGCCTTGCGATTTCAATCGCGCAGTCCTCTGGCGGATGCAGTGGATCGTACATCATCGAACCGATAAGCTGGTAGACCGTGAGAGACGGCACGGGCCCGACCGGAAAACTGTGTGCGACCTGTTGGATGGTTTCGCCCCATGCAACGCCCAACTTGTCGTTTGGTTCCAAAAGGTCACGAAGTGCCGAGGCGGCCAGATGCGCGACACGGCTAAGCACCTGATCCTCATCCTGGCCGTCGGCATCGGTATGCGCGATGTAGCAATCGGTGAGGCCGAAGCGTTCCGACAGTTCTTTGGAGAGGCTGGAGGAGGTGAAGCTCTCTCCGCGAATGCGGATGTCGACAATGCCGAGATCACGCGCAAGCTTGAGATAGTTAAGCACCGTCGCGCGCGAGACGCCCAGTCGCTGGGCAATATCGCCCTGGGTCAGCCCTTCGCGGTAGTAGAGCATGGCCACGTGGGCCAATTGAGATTCCGAATAGCCAGTGCTGCGCGCGGATTTGCTGTCGGGCATGCCAGGTTCCTAGCGAAGGGCCGCTTCGATGTTGCCACCATCGACCGTGATCACGTGGCCGGTGGTCCGTTCCATGTGTGCCAAAGCGACAAACGCATCGGCAACGTGCCGTGCTTCGACCTCCCGTTGCAAGAGGTTGCCGGCCATGTAGCCGTCCTCGTCTGTGCCTCGGGCCGCGGCGCGTTCGGCAATGAAATCATCGGTGAGCAGGCCGGATCGAATACGGTCGGCATTGACGCCGTTTACACGAATGCCATCCCCACCCAGTTCCAAGGCGAGCTGGCGCATGAGGAAGAAGGTGGTCGCTTTGGGCAGGCCATAGGCGCCGAAATTCTTGCCTGGATTGACTGCTTGTTTGGAGATGTTGAACAGGATTTGGCCCGACCGGTTCTGCCGCGCGAAGAGTGTAGATGCTGCCTTGGCAAAGCGCTGATGGGAAAAGAAGTTGAGTTCGAAGGCAGCGCGTAGCGCCTCCTCGTCGAGATCACGCATGGAACCTGTTGTCGCTGCGCCTGCGTTGGAGACCAGCACATCCAGACCGCCAAACCGTTCGGTCACAGCCTGCATGGCCTGTTCAGCGGCATCAGGATTGGTGACGTCGAGCGCCAAGCCGCCATGGCGACCGCCCAACTCGCCCAGTGCCGAATTGAGCAAGGCGTCGTCGCGATCCACGAGGAAAAGCTCCGCGCCCTTGGCAGCAAAGGCTTTCGCGATGGCGAGGCCAATCGCTCCGCCGCCGCCTGTCACCATTACCACCTCGCCCGCCATAGAGGGCGGCTTAGATTTGCCGAGCTTTGCCTGCTCCAACGACCAGTATTCCATGTCGAAAAGATCGTCTTCGCCTATGGGATGGAACCCACCGGCATCCTCACCGACCGACCGCACGCGCAAATTCTGCTCGCCAAGATCGGCGTTGATGGCAGCTGCCTTGGCTGTCGCCCCGATACCGATCAGCCCGATGCTTTCCACCCAGGCAAGGCCAGGCGATGGGTTGAGCATAGTCCGGTCGCCACCCACGCGGGCGTTCTGCCGTTTGAAGAATGCTTCATAGTCTTGCCGGTAGGCGGTGATTTTTTTTGTCAGCGTTTCCCGTCCACCGGCAACATCTTCGGCGGTGAGAACGAGCGGCTGCCCCTTGGTGCGGATCACGTGATCTGGCGATGCCACACCACGGGCGGCAAGGGATTCCCAATCATCACGCTCAAAAAAGGCCATCACCTCTGGTCCATTGCGCAGATCGAAGACAGGCATCGCCCCGTCTCGATCTTCAAGCCCAAGCGCGCCGCGCAGATCGGCAAGAACGTTTGGCTCCCCGGAGGGCGCGCGATACCCTAAGGGCGTTGGGGAGGTCAGGCCCAAATGTGCCGCCGCCTCATTGGTGTGCGAAACGATGAGGTCATAGCTTTCCCGCGCCGTCGCACCGAAGGCGAAATGGCCATGCTTTAGGAGTAAGAGGCCCTCGACATTTGGGTTGGCGTCATAGATATCAACCGCCGCCTTGGCGAGCGCGAAGCCCGGCATGATGTAGGGCACAATGCCGAGCCGATCTCCAAAAATCTGATGGGCGACCTCCTCAGCGTTGGGCAGATTGGCCAGCACAAGAAAGGCAGTGGCGTGCGTGTGGTCGACAAAGGTGTGCGGCAGATAAGCATGCAACAGTGTTTCAACCGACGGATTGGGAGCTTTAGAGTCCAGAAGATTCTGACGCTGGACATTGACCATGTCCTCATCCGACAGGCGGTCGAGCGCGCGCAGCGACAGAAGCGGATCGAGGCGGACGCCCGGAAGCCCCGGCGCTTCAATCGTATCAAGGTCCCAGCCGGACCCTTTGACGTGCAGGACCTTTTGCGGCGTGCCGAACAGATCCGGCCGCGTGGCTTTCACCGACGTGTTGCCACCGCCATGCATCACAAGATCGGGGTCGTTGCCGATCAGGCGGCTTGTGTAGACCCTATGGGCGAGAAGCTGGTCGGCCTCACTCGCATCCGGGCCGAGCGCAGTGATCGCGGCGTCGGCATCCGCATCACTCCAACGGTTTGTGATCATCATCGCTTAGGCAGCCGCTCGCTCGGGGAAGAGGGAGGCCAAGCCTTCCGGCGATGCCTCGCAGACGCCTCGTTCGGTGATAAGCCCGGTCACGAGCCTGGCGGGTGTGACGTCGAAGGCAGGGTTCCCGACAGGCGATCCTTGCGGAGAAACTTGCGCCTCGCCAATCGACCCGTCGGCAAGGATGCCTTGCACATGTGAGACCTCGCGCCCAGCACGCTCTTCAATGGGGATATCCTTCACCCCATCCTGCACGGTCCAGTCGATGGTCGGTGAGGGAAGCGCAACATAGAAGGGCACGCCATTGTCGCGCGCCGCGAGCGCCTTCAGATAGGTGCCGATCTTGTTGCATACATCACCGCGCGCGGTGGTCCGGTCGGTGCCGGTGATCACCATATCCACCATGCCATGCTGCATCAGATGCCCACCGGCATTGTCAGTAATGTAGGCATGGCTGATGCCGTGGCTGCCAACCTCCCAAGCGGTCAAGGCGCCCTGGTTGCGTGGACGGGTTTCGTCCACCCAGACATGGATCGAAATGCCGGCATCAGCGGCGTGATACATCGGGCTCGTGGCCGTGCCCCAATCAACAGTGGCAAGCCAACCGGCATTGCAATGGGTCAGAAGGCGCACCGGTTCGCCATCAGGTTTGGAGGCGGCGATCTGTTTGACGATCTCCAACCCGTGCAAACCGATCATGCGGTTGATCTCAACATCCTCATCGGCGATCTCGTGCGCGAGCTGCATCGCGGCATCGGCCCTTTGCGACGTTGGAAGGGGTTGCAGATGGTTGCGACAGCGGTCCAGCGCCCAGCGCAGGTTGATCGCCGTCGGACGCGTGTCGTGCAGCACCTCCCAGGCACGGTTGAGAGCGCTATCAGAGGGGTCGCGGCGCATTTCTTCGGCCAAGCCGTAGGCAGCTGTTGCGCCAATCAGCGGCGCGCCGCGCACCCACATATCGGCAATCGCGGTCGCGAAACTTTCCAGGCTTTTCAGCGTTTCGATCTTGAAGGCGTGCGGCAGCCAACGCTGATCGATGATCCTAACGGTGTCGTCGGAGCTGTCGTACCAGATCGAGCGGTAGTGGGTTCCGTTGACCTTCATAGCACCTGCTCCTCATTCATGCTGCATGCCATGGCGAGCACGGTGTCGAGCGACGTGATGGTCGCCCGATCCAGTATCAGCGCCCGACCCATCATCAGGCAGCGGGCCTCCAGCGGCGCCCGCACGCTTGTGTCCTCAATGGTCTCGAATTCAGCATTGTGTGCCAGCGACAGGATGCGCCGATGCATTTCGATGCCGCACACGCCGATAGCGTCCTCCAGGATCATGGCGAGCTTGTCGTTGAGCGCGCCTTCGCTGGAATGGCCCTGATCCTCGAACATGGTTTTGGGGTAAAGAATGCCGGTGCGCTCGGTCGCCCAGAGATGACGGAACTCAACTTCAAAGCTCGACCAGACCTCAGCGGTGACCTCCATGATCCAGTCCTGGTAGCCGCCAAGCTCGTCCGCATCGCGGTGCGCCGGCTGGCTGAAATAGGCCATCAGGAAGTTGGCAATCAGCATGCCGATGTCGAAACCCATCGGGGCGTAAACGGCGAACTCTGGATCGATGACCATGGTCTCGGTCGCCGTACACATGACAGACCCGGTATGCAGATCGCCATGGGCCAGCGTCTCGGCGTTGGAGGCGAACTTGGTGAGCATGTGCTGGGCTTCGGCCTTCATGGCAACGTCGCCGCGCAGCTTTGCGACCACCGGGTCGAGACCGTCTGTATGGTGGTTGAGCTCCGCTTCAAAATAAGGGTCGGTGAACACTAGATCTTCTGTGATCGCGCACAGATCAGCGTTGGCCAGGAACAACGCGGCATCAGCCTTACGCTCGGCCGTCGGCATATGAAGGTCGGAGCTGCGAAATGCGGTGCGGGCGCAGAACCGGCCAAGAACGCCGCCCAAATCTTCGATCTTGTCGCCGGCAATCAGCTTGCCGCGAAGAATGGTGTGGGGCGTCAGGAACTCCATCACGATCAGTGCCTGCTCGGCGTCATAATGGAAAATCTCCGGCACCCGTCCGGGGTCCCGCGCGGCCTGCCGCGTTAGCGCATGATATTCAAAGAAGGCGCGGGTGAGTGGCAGAGGCCAGCTCTCACCGACCAGCCGGACATAGGGTAGCGCCTGCTTGACCACGACGGTGCCGGCTGACCCTGCCACAATGAAGACGAGATTGAGGTTGCCATCACCCACCTCCCGCACCGACCAACTGCCGGAGTCCGCACCAACACGCTCGGCAACGGCCGAAACGCTGCCCAACCGTTCGGCCAGCGTTTCAATGGTCAAGGCAATGTAGTTTGTGCCGTCTGGCATCGCGCTGGTGGACACAGGCGCCGCTCCCTTTTTGCCGCGCGCCTCGTTGCGTGGGCGCTCTTGGTCGACAGGTGTTGGTGGAAGTGTGCGGTCCAATTCTGGCATTTGTCAAGTAGTCTTGACTTTTGCCAGGAGGCGGCTCACGATCCATTCAAGGCATCTGCCGACAAGGCCGGGCCGGGGAGCAACACGGGCCACAACCGTGGGCAAGAACAGGCGCCAAACCAATGGCAAAGCCAGGGTATGACACCATCTGCCGGATCGTCGGCGTCGAAAAGGCCTTTGGGCCAAACCGCGTGTTGCGCGGGATCGATCTTTCTATTCCTGGCGGTCAAATCACGGTTCTGATGGGTGCGAATGGCGCCGGTAAGTCGACGCTGGTGAAGATACTGTGCGGCGTTCATAGGGCCGATGGCGGCAATATTGAGCTTACCGGCGATCCGTTTCAACCAACCTCGCCAGCCCACGCGATCAAAGCCGGGGTGGTAACCGTCCACCAATCCATCAATGACGGTGTGATCCCTGATCTTGATGTCGCTTCCAACCTGATGCTCGACGATCTGAACGCGCCGGGTGCGGGCTTCTTCGTCAATGAGGGCCGCCTGCGAGAGGACGCCAAGCGCGTCGCTGGCGCCATGGGTCTCGATATCGATGTGCGCACCCAGGTCGCCGACCTGGGTGTCGCTGAACGCCAACTGATCGCCATCGCCCGCGCCATGGCCAAGCAGCCGAAAGTCCTGATCCTTGATGAGCCGACCTCTTCCCTGTCGGCGACCGAGGCAGAGCGGCTGTTCACGCTTCTGGACCGCTTGCGGGAAACGGGCGTGGCGATCCTTTATATCTCCCATCGCATGTCAGACATCCGGCGCATCGCCGACCGGATCATCGCCATGCGTGACGGACAGATTTCCGGCACCTTTGAAGATGCGCCCCTCGATTATGAGGGCGCGGTGACGGCGATGCTCGGTCACGCCATGACCCAGGTCGATATCGACATCCCCGACCGCGGCGACCCCGTCCTCCTACTCGATGATGTTCAGCTTTCCGCCCAAGCTTCACCTATGGCGCTTAGCGTCCACCGCAACGAGGTGGTTGCGATTACCGGCCTTTTGGGCAGTGGCAAGACCAAGCTTGCCTCCGTCCTCTTCGGCATCACAAAGCCTCATGCTGGCACGGTGATGCTTGACGGGCAGGTCTATCGGCCATCATCGCCGGAAGATGCCATCCGTTCCGGCGTCTTTCTGTGCTCCAAAGATAGGGCGTCGAATGGCGTTGTGCCGGATTTTGACATTGCGCAAAACCTTACCTTGCCGTTCCTGACACGCCATGCGTCCCTGTCCTTCCTCAACGGTGGAAGCGAACGACGGACAACCAACCGCATGATCGATCAACTCGGCATTGTGTGCCAATCGTCAGCTGATGAGATCGGCACGCTTTCCGGTGGGAACCAGCAGAAGGTGATGGTCGGTCGTTGGATGGCTGAAGCAAGCCAGCTTCTTGTGCTCGATGAACCCTTCCAGGGCGTCGACATCCGCGCGCGCCGCGACATTGGCAGGACCATCCGCGCCACCGCCGATGAACGCGCGACGATCGTCTTCGTCGCCGAGCTTGATGAGGCGCTGGAAATCGCTGACCGCATCGTCGTGATGAGCGATGAAACCATTGTTGGCGAACATCGCAATGACGATGTCGATCTCAACGCCATTCTCGCACAGGTCTCCGGCGTTGCCGGAGCCAACACCCCCAATGATTCCAATCCAAGTGCCCACACACCATGACAACCGACACGCGCTCTACCGACACTGGCGTTTCCCGCCCACTCCCCCCGAGCGTCGATCGCAGCCAGATGCTGATGAACCTGGCGATCCGCTACGGTTTCCTGTGTCTGCTTTTGGGCCTCATTGTCTTCTTTTCGTTGGCCACCAACGGGTTCGCCGGCCCGCGCTCTGCGGTGTTCATCTTCCAGTCCGTGGCCATCACAGGCATTCTGGCGCTTGGCGTGACCTGCACGCTTGTCGTCGGCGGGTTTGACCTTTCTATCGGATCGGTCGCGACCTCGGCCTTGATGCTGTCGGCCTATGTGATGGTTGTGCTGGAGCAATCGGCCTTGGTGGCCGTTCTGGCTTGCCTCCTCATGGGTGCCTTTGTCGGGTTCATCAACGGCATTCTGATCGTGAAGATGCGCGTACCGGACCTGCTCGCGACGCTGGGCATGATGTTCCTTCTCATCGGGCTGCAACGCATTCCGACCGAAGGGCGGTCTATCTCTACGGGGATGACGCTGCCGGGCGGTGAGGTGGCCGAAGGCACCTTCTCCAACGCCTTTTTGTGGCTTGGCCGCCACCGCTTCGACTTCGTACTGGAAGATCTGATCCCGGTTCCCGTGATCGTTTTCCTGATCGTCGGCATCCTGGTTTGGGTGTTTTTGGAGCTCACACGTCATGGCCGCCTGATGTACGCCATCGGCTCCAATGAGCGCGCAGCCGCACTCGCCGGCACCAACGTCAATCGCTACAAGATCACCGCCTACATGATCTCCGGCGTCCTGGCCTCGGTCGGCGGCATCTTGCTGGCAGCCCGTCTCGGACGCGGCGACATTGCCTCTGGCAACAATCTTCTTCTCGACAGCGTTGCAGCAGCGCTCATCGGCTTTGCCGTCCTAGGCGCGGCCAAACCCAACGCGTTTGGCACAGCCATCGGCGCCCTGTTTGTCGGCATCCTCTTGCAGGGCCTCACCATGATGAACGCGCCCTACTACACCCAGGATTTCGTGAAGGGCGGCGTGCTTGTCGTTGCCCTTGTCTTCACCTTCGCCCTGTCGGCGCGCAAGCGCGGAGGCGGGCACTAACCATCCCGGCGGACAAACCCGCCGGGGAACAACAAGAACCGAACCAATGGGAGGAAACCACATGCTCGGTACCAAACGGACCTTCATGAAGCTGGCCGCCGCTGCCATGCTTGCCACAACCGGTATGGCCGGCACGGCACAAGCGCAGATGCCAGCCCCGTTCGACAATGCAGCCGACGTTCAGATCGCGCTGGTACGCTACCTGTCGACCGGTGACTTCTTCCAGGCCTACCTGGCCGGCGTTGAAGCGCAGTCCGAAGCCCTGGGCGTTGATTTGCGCGTGTTTGACAGTCGCCAAGATGCCGCCCTTCAGGCCGACATGGTCGATCAGGCAATTGCGCTTGGTGTGGATGGCATCATCATCCAGCACGGTCTGACCGAGTCCATGCGCGAGGCCGCCCAGCGTGCGGTCGATGCTGGCATTCGCGTCGTTGCTTTTGACGTGAACGTTGAGAACGAAGCCATCCCGCAGATTGAACAGTCCGACTATCTGCTCGGCCGTATGGCGCTTGATCAGGCGATTGAAGACAATGGCAATGAGTGGGTCGCCGGCTACGTCTATGTGCCCGGTATCGCTCCGCTCGACCGCCGCGATGTTGCCTGGCAGGAAATCCGCGAAGAGAACCCGGGCATTGATGAGGTTGCCCGCTTCGGCACGCTCGACAATCCGATTGCCAACTCCAATGCCAACCAGGCCCGCTCAGTGCTCCAGGCCAACCCGAACATTGACGTGGTCTTCGCACCTTATGATGAGTTCGCAAAAGGCGTGGTAATCGCCGTGAA
This sequence comes from Pseudomonadota bacterium, assembly GCA_038749715.1. GTDB lineage: Bacteria > Pseudomonadota > Alphaproteobacteria > Rhizobiales > MH13 > MH13. Next base: position 21,311 of record JBCDHR010000009.1, on the reverse strand, counting down.
TGAGGCTGGGCTTTCCTCCGATGTCTCCATCTACTCGGCGGACGTGTCGACGGCCGACATTGCGGTGATGCGTGAGCCAGGCAGCCCTTGGAAAGCGACCGTCGCCACCAATCCAGCTGTCGTCGGTGAGGTTTCTGTGCGTTCGCTTGCCATCATGCTGGCAGGTGGTGATCCAGGTGCGCAGGTGATCGTACCACCGACCCTGATCAAGCAGGACTTCCTCAACGGCAACGACATTTCCAACATGGAAGATCTGTCATCGGCCATGCCGCAGTTCCAACATGCGGACGTCGCGATGACGGACTGGATGCCGCTGCCTCCGCGCTAAGCTGGCCCCATATCCAAGCACACCAAGGGGGCCAGATTGGCCCCCTTGTCCTATCAGCCAAAAATTGTTTCCAGCGGTTAAGGATGAAGCTGCTTTTGATTTGACAAATGTCAGCCGATTCAACTTATGTAAGGTACGCGTTCTTCAGAGGGTATGACGAGCATGATGTCCACCGGTCGCAACATGAAGCCAACCGAGGAGGTGGCGCTGGGCATCCGCCGGCGCGTCTTCGAGCACGCCATGCGCAACAATGGTGGCTATCTCAGCCAGGCATGCTCGGCGGCCGAACAGCTTGCCTGGCTCTACAATGAGCAACTGACCATCGGCGAACCCACGTTGCCCATGGTGCCCAAGCCCTTTGGCGGCGTGCCCTCAGCTGATAACCCGACCTACCACACCGGTGCTGGCTACAACGGCCCGGTGCGCAGCGATCTGGATCGCTTGTTCATCGCCCCGGCCCACTATGCCCTCGTCGCCTATGCCACGCTTATTGAGGTCGGCCGCATGGCGCCGGAAGGCCTTGACATGTTCAACAAGGATGGATCGTCGGTTGAGATGATCGGGGCGGAGCATTCACCGGGCATGGAGGTGCACAACGGCACGCTTGGCATTGGGCTTTCCACCGCTGCTGGCCTCGCCTGGGGCCGCAAGAAGAAACAGGAGACCGGTAAGACCTGGGTCTTTATGTCCGATGGCGAGGTTCAAGAAGGCCAGACCTGGGAAGCCATCCAGTGCTGTGCCCACCACGGCATCGACAATGTCTACGCCATCATGGACGTCAACCGACAACAGTGCGACGGCGCGATGAACTCCGTGATGGATGTCGGCGACATCAAGACCAAGATGGAGAACTTCGGCGCCCATGTTGTCTCGATCGATGGCCACAAGCTCGATGAGATGCGCGACGCCGTACAGGAGAAACACAAGGGTAAGCCCTTGATCATCTTGGCGAACACCTCGCCCTTCCGTGGCATGCCAACCCTGCAGCGGCGCTTTCCGCGCCTGCATTATGTGCGCTTCAAGTCCGAGCAGGAACGCGCGGAAATGAACCGGGATATTGCCCGCGCGCTTGGCGTTACGCCCATTGATTATGGAGGGGTCCACTGATGCCTGAGATGGTCAATCGCCCCTATGAGCGTGCCTTTGAAGCCTATGCGATGGCGCACCCTGAAGTCCTTTGTCTATCGGCCGACCTCACCTCGTCCTGCGAGATCGACAAGTTCCGGGACAATCATCCGGAAAAGTTCCTCTCCCTCGGCATGGCCGAGCAGAACATGCTGTCCTTTGCCGGTGGGCTCGGGCTCGCAGGTTTTCGGCCCTTCCTGCATACGTTTGGGGTGTTTCTCTACCGGCGGCCCTACGACCAGCTGATGGCGTCCGTCGCCTATCCGCGCCGCAAGGTTCGGTTGATGGGTTTCCTCCCTGGCGTGACGACGCCGGGCGGCATGACCCACCAGGCGATCGAAGACATCTCCGTCATGCGCTCGATCCCCAACATGACGATCCTGGAAACAGGCGATGCAACCGAGGTGGAATCGATCTGCGAGGCGGCGGACTCGATTGACGGCCCGGTCTATTGCCGCGTGCTGCGTGGCTCTGTCCCGCGCTTGTTCGACACGCCGATCGAAGTCGGAAAGATGCGAGAATTGGCGCTCGGCGACGATGTATTGATCGTCACCTCCGGTATCTCAACCGAGGAGGCACTGCGCACTCGCGGCGCACTGGAGGCGAAGGGCGTTTCGGTCCGCCATCTGCATCTCAACACCATCAAGCCGTTCAACGCAGAGGCGATGCTCGATCACATTCATGCCGTTAAAGGCGGCGTGGTGACGCTGGAGAACCATGTCACCGAAGGTGGCATCGGCTCGCTCGTGGCCGAGATCATGGCCGACAATGGTGTCGGCAAACGCCTGGTGCGGCTGGGCCTCAAAGACACCTATGCTCATGGCGGCTCTCGGCCCTATCTGATGAAGCATTACGGTCTTGATGCAATGGCTCTCGTCGCTGGCGTGGAAGACCTACTCGGCACCCAGCTTGGCATCACTGAAGACGACCTAACGACCGCGCGTGTCGATGCGGTGCATTCCACCGTCAAGGCTGAGGCGCTCTGATGGCGGCAGCAAGCGACGCCCGCTTCTCCGTCACTTATCGTCTTTTTACTGATCGCCAGAGGGAGGCGGAAGATCGCGCACTCGGCATCGCGTTGGAACAGACCGTTGAAATCCCGCGCGATGTTGTGCCCGCCGGCTTTATCGAAGACACGGTCATGGGCCAGGTCGAGACTGTTGCGCCGGAAAGCGCGCGCACCTTTCTTGCCACCATCAGCTATTCGCCGGAAAGCACCGGGCGGGAACTGCCACAGCTCCTGAACGTCATCATGGGCAACACCTCCATCCAGAAGGTTGTGAAGGTGACGAGCCTCAATCTCGGGCCGCTTGTCGATGCCTATCCCGGCCCGCGTTTCGGGATTGCCGGTCTGCGCGCTTTGGCCGGCGCACCAAAAGGCCCGCTGATCTCCCCGGTTCTGAAACCCCAAGGGTCAAGCGCGCAAACGCTTGCCGATATTGCCGAACGGTGTGCGCTGGGCGGTGCTCACATCGTGAAGGAGGATCATGGCTTGACTGATCAGCCTTGCGCGCCCTTCAAAGAGCGCGTCTTGCGCATCGGCGAGTCGGTTGCCCGCGCCAATGCCAAGGCGGAGGAGGGTCGCCAGACGCTCTACTTTGCAGGCTTGGCCGGCCACAGCGAAGACCTTGAGGAGCATGCCCGTTTCGCCAAAGAAAATGGCGCCCACGGCCTCCTCATCATGCCGGGTCTGTTTGGATTCGATTTGGTAAGGCGCTTGGCGCAAGACGATGATCTTGCCATGCCGATCATGACCCATCCGAGTTTCCTCGGACCTTATGTCCTCTCGGAAAACACAGGTTTCACCCACGCCATGATGTTCGGAGTGCTGCAACGGCTGGCCGGCTCGGACATCTCCGTCTTCCCTAATGTCGGCGGGCGATTCGGGTTCTCAGCTGACGAGTGCCTCTCCATCGCCAACGCCTGCACGGATCGCGATGGCATCGGCGTGCCGATTTTCCCGTCACCGGGGGGCGGCATGAACGCAGAACGCGCTGGCGACATGGTCGAGATGTATGGCGAAGACGCCGTCTTCCTGCTCGGCGGAAGCTTACTTCGCCACGGCGACAAAATCGGTGAGGCTGTTGCCGAGTTGCGCAAGGCAATCGATCGGCTCATCTGACCGCGAACCGTTAGGTCGACGACGACACCGGCCTCAATCTATCCAAAATCGAAAATGGCGCAGCGGAGAGGAACAATTTAGAACCGTTTGACAGCGAGGAATTGCTCTCCGAGTTGGAGAATTGGGCTCACATGTTAGAGGGTGAGCCGGAAGTCAACCAACGATTGGCTGTGTTTGCCCAGGCCGCTCGGGGCGATGGTGAAATCGAGCAGGACGTCCCCGAAATTGAGTCCATGCCGGAGCTGTCGCCATGAGCGCGGTTTCAGAGGGCTCGGTACTCCAGCTGAAGCGCGCATTCGATAGTGAGGCGGCACCCTCGACCAGTCGGCGCAAAACTCCCTCGCCGCTGACGCTTCGCCTGACGATTGATGAACGTGCCAAGCTTGAAGAGCTGGCTGCGGGCATGACGCTGAGCGCCTATGTGCGGGCCTGTGTGTTCGCTGGGGAGACCAAGCGCCGCAAACGTCGTCCCAAAGATGTCGTTGAGGACAAGAAGGCGATTGCCGAAGTCCTGGCGCTGCTTGGTCAGTCTCGGATCGCCAGTAACCTCAACCAGCTCGCTCATCACGCCAACCTCGGCGTGTTGGACATGGGCGATGAGGAGAAGGCGCAGATCGCTGAGGCCAATGCGCATCTTCGGGCCATTCGGGGTCTTCTTGTCCAGGCGCTTGGGTCAAACCGATGATCCTGGAAGGCAATGCGCGCGGCTATGGAGCGGAGCTGGCACGGCATCTGCTGAATCCGCGTGACAATGATCATGTCACCGTGCATGCGGTCGAAGGGTTTTTGGCCGACGATCTTGCTGGCGCTTTTGCAGAAGCCGAGGCCATCAGCCAAGCAACACAGTGCCAGAAGTATCTCTTCTCCCTATCGCTGAACCCACCACCCAATGCATCGGTCTCGGTTGAGGCATTTGAGGCCGCGATTGCCCAGGTCGAGCGGAAGCTCGGTTTGGTTGGACAACCCCGCGCCATTGTCTTCCATGAGAAAAACGGACGCCGCCATGCCCACTGTGTGTGGTCACGGATCGATAACCAGTCTCTGACGGCTGCAAAACTCTCGCATTCCAAGCGCAAGCTGATGGACGTAACCCGCGACCTGTTCGTCGAACACAGCTGGGACATGCCCGAAGGCTTACGAGATCACACGAAGCGAGATCCCCTCAACTACTGCCGAGAAGAAGCGGCACAGGCCAAACGCCTTAAGCGCGATCCTGCAGCGCTCAAGGCCATGTTCCAGCGCTGTTGGGCTATCTCGGACTCCCGTGCCGCCTTTGCAGCGGCGCTTGAGGAACAGGGCTATGTCTTGGCCCAAGGCGAGCGCCGCGGTTTTGTCGCTGTGGATGCCGATGGCAAGGTCTGGTCTCTGTCGCGTTGGTGTGGGGTCAAACCGCGTGAGCTTCGCCGGAAGCTGGGTCCTGAGCAGTCCCTACCGACCGTTGCTGAGGCCCTCTCCCAACTCTCCGACCTGTCCCGGCCACAGAAGCTCGCCTCTGACCCCAAACTGGAGTTCCGCCGCGCCGAGCTGGTGGCGCGGCAACGCGAGGAACGCGCAGCCCTTCTCAAGGCGCAGGAGGAGCGACGCATTCGAGAGCTGAGAGAAAGGCACGCATCCATTCCTACAGGCCTATCAGCTCTCTTCTTCAAGCTCACCGGACACTACGACACCGTCATCAAGCAGGCTGAAGGTGAAGCACGCAGTGCCAAGGTGCGTGACCGTGTCGAGCAACAAGCGCTCATTGATCGGCATCTCACCGAACGGCGGACGCTGACACGGGAACTGCGGCGCGCTGGGCTGGCACATGACAACCCAGCCTTCGGTAAACCCGATGCTCGCCAGGGACTCGAGCTACCGGTCGACGGTTTGGAACTGTCGCGCGAGCAATTACTCCGTGATCCAGCACGCATCTTGCCGACAATTTCCAAGATGCAGGCGCAGTTCACTCGGAAGGATGTCCTGCGCGCATTGGCCAAGCTCATCGATGATCCGTTTGAGCTGAAAGAAGCCGCTGATCGTGCTTTGCGATCCAACCAGCTTGTCCGGCTTCCAAGCGATAACGAACCGGTCTTCACCACAAGGGACTATCAGGCCACAGAGGAGCGCTTGCATGCATCCGCCAATGCACTGGCAGCAACCACAGGCCCAGTTGTCGATGAGCGCCATCGATCAACGGCCATCGCTGCTCAGAACAATGCTATGGGCAAGGCGTTCGGCGGAAAGCTAAGCGCCGAACAGTGCCAAGCGCTTGACCATGTTCTCGGCAGCCAACGCTTAGCCTGTGTTGTTGGCTTGGCTGGTGCGGGTAAGAGCACCATGCTGGCAACAGCGATGGATGCTTGGACACGCCAAGGCATCACCGTCCATGGTGCAGCCCTTGCTGGCAAAGCAGCAGATGGCTTGGAAAGCGCCTCAGGCATCGCGAGCCGGACGCTCGCGTCTTTGGAAGCCAGCTGGGAGAATGGCTACGAACCGATCGCAACAGGTGATGTCCTCGTGATCGATGAAGCAGGTATGGTGGGAACACGCCAGCTAGCCCGCGTAACTTCAAAGATCGACGCTATCGGCGCAAAGCTTGTTCTCATTGGCGACCCTGATCAGCTTCAGCCCATCGAAGCGGGAAGCCAGTTCCGAGACCTCGTGGATCGGCAAGGCGCTTCAACGCTCTCCGAAATCCATCGCCAGCGCGAGGATTGGCAAAGAGAGGCATCAAGAGACTTAGCAAGCGGCAACATCACTAAAGCCATGACTGCCTACGCAAACAAGGGAGCCGTTAGACGTGACGACGACGCGTTTGAAGCGCTTGTTGAATGCTACGCGATGGATGTCGCTGCGAATGGAAATGCGGTCACCCGCCTCGCCTTTGCCCATCGGCGCAAGGACGTGCACGCTCTGAACCAGGCCATTCGTGCTGCCATCCGAACCGATGATCCCGACAACACCGACGTCCTCCTCCAAACGGCAACCGGCAAGCGCGCGTTTGGCGATAAGGATCGGATCGTCTTCACACGCAACGACCGAGACATCGGCGTCAAGAATGGGATGTTGGGAATAGTCGAGAAAGCGGATGAATCAGAACTTGTGGTCAGGGTGGACGGCGACCAACCGCAAACGATCCGGCTCGATCCGCGCTCTTTCCAGAGCTTCGATCACGGCTACGCGGTCTCCATCCACAAATCCCAGGGTGTAACCGTTGACCGAGCCTATGTGCTCGCATCACGGACCATGGATCGCCATCTCGCCTACGTCGCCATGACCCGCCATCGAGATCACCTGCAGCTCTTTGTTCGTTCAGACGATCAGCCCACCTGGGCAATGCGGTACAGGGCTCTAAAACCGGAGCGCGCATCACCCCATCAATCCAGACCATCTCTGGGTGAGCGAAGCGGGTATGTAGGCACAATTAGTGACAGCTGCCCAACTTTGAAGCGCGCCATCCCTGTTGGACGTTTGCACGCCTGCTTGAGCAAGGAAAAACCAAAAATCCCAATCGAACGGCTTGATGATCAGCCTAATCCTCAATTGTCGACTGAAGCTTACATCCATACTGACGCAGACGTCACCGTGAATTAGCCATCGATCCAGGCCAGACAGCAGCGCCAATTACCGAGCAAAACTAGACTACGACCATAGGGTTTGTAGTGCTTCACGCCCATCTCTGTGCTCCTTTGGATCCGCTGATCGTTCACTCAAGTTGGCTGCGTTACATGGAGTCTTGCCGGTGGGTCGTCATGTGGGTTGCGAGCAGCAGGTTTGTTTCGCTGGTCATAACGCCATCGAGTTTGCGGACCTTGGTGATCACCCTATCCAGGTCTTCGAGTGTTTGGGTCCGCAATTCGACGATCAAATCCCATCTGCCGTTGGTGGAGTGGACAGCCCTCACATCGGCAAGACCCGTTATGCTGCGAATGATCCGATCAGTACCACGTCCCTCGATACCCAGCATCATCAGTCCCCGCACTGGGTGCTCGCGCACGTCGTCCGCCAGAACCACGCTGAAACCAACGATCACGCCGTTTTTTTGAAGTCGTTCCAGCCGGTTGCGCACCGTCGCACGCGAGAGGCCTACGATGATTGCGAGATCGGAGATAGAGGCGCGTGCGTTACGCCTGAGTTCCGAGATCAAGGCAATGTCCTGGCTATCCATTTTGGGTATTTATATCACCGAATTGATTAAACTATTCTCAAATTAGTCAGTTTGAATGCTGTCGTCTATGCCAAAGCGCTCCTAACCTGCGTGCACGAAGCAAAGCGCAGGACCAAACGATGCGAGCAGTAAACTGCGTTCTTGTTGGTGCCCCGGTGGACAGCGGTAAACGGCGACAGGGATGCAAGATGGGACCTGATGCCTATCGTACGGCAGGGCTGGAGGAAGCTTTGCGCAGCCTCGGCCACAGCGTTCGCGATCTTGGCAACGTGGTTCCGCGACCCGCCAACCAGAACGAAGCCTCGCGCAACACGGTCCTGCACGCTTTGGACGAGACGGTCGCATGGACGGAAGGCCTGAGTGCCGCTGGAGAAGAAGCCGCGCGCGAGGGATTTCCAATATTCTTAGGCGGCGATCACGCCATGTCACTGGGCACCGTTGCGGGTGTTGCGGCGCACGCGAGACACCAGGACCGCCCGCTGTTCGTCCTGTGGCTCGACGCTCACAGCGACATCCACACGCCCACAACCACACAGTCCGGCAATCTGCACGGAACCGCGGTTGCCTACCATCTTGGCATGGATGGGTTCGATGCGTTCCCTGCCCTCCAAGACCCAATTCCGCAGGATCAGGTTTGCATGATTGGCCTGCGCTCCGTCGACGATCCCGAGCATGCGTTTCTTGCGCGTAGTGACGTGATCGCGATCGACATGAGGGCGATTGATGAGCAGGGCATCACCGGGCCTCTAACCCTTTTTCTCGATCGTGTCGCAGCGGTGAATGGCATGTTGCACGTCTCTTTGGACGCGGACTTTCTCGATCCGTCGATCGCGCCGGCGGTCGGCACCACTGTCCCGGGCGGGGCGACCTTCCGTGAGGCGCATCTGGTCATGGAGCTCGTTTGTGACAGTGGCCTGGCCACCTCACTCGACCTCGCTGAACTCAACCCGTTCTTGGATGAACGCGGCAAGACCGCCACCTTGATGGTGGACTTGGCAGCCTCCCTGCTTGGTCGGCGCGTTTTTGATCGTCCCACCTGATTTTCCCACACCTTCAGCGAGGAAACCGATGACCGTCACGACCATTTCCGACAAAGCCCATGTCCCCTTTGTAAGCGTGGAAAACATGATGCGTCTCGTCCTGGACATCGGTGTTGAAGAGGCAATCGCGCAGATTGTCGGCTATCTGGAGAATGACTTCCGCCGCTGGCCGAGCTTTGACAAAACCCCTCGTGTCGCCGCGCATTCAAAAGAAGGGGTGATCGAGTTAATGCCCACCACCGACGGCGTCGACTATGGCTTCAAGTATGTGAACGGTCACCCGAAGAACACCAAAGAGGGCCTTCAGACGGTAACCGCCTTTGGCCTCTTGGCATCCGTCGACACGGGTTATCCGGTGCTGTTAACCGAGATGACCGTGCTGACCGCGCTGCGGACCGCCGCGACATCGGCTGTTGCAACCAAGTATCTTGGCCCTGAGAACTCTAAAACGCTTGCGATGATTGGCAATGGTGCTCAGGCTGAGTTCCAGGCCCTCGGTCTCAAGCGGATTTGCGGCATTGAGAAGGTTCGTCTCTACGATACGGATCCGGCAGCCACGCGTAAGTGTGCCGCCAATCTTGCTGGCAGTGGTCTGACGGTTGTGCCCTGCCAGAGTGCTGAGGAGGCCATCAGCGGCGCACAGGTCATCACCACGTGCACGGCGGACAAACAGTACGCCACGATCCTCACCGACAACATGGTCGGCTCCGGCGTTCACATCAACGCCATCGGAGGTGACTGCCCAGGCAAGACGGAGCTGCACCGCGACATCCTTCTGCGCTCTGACATCTTTGTCGAGTACACGCCCCAAACGCGAATCGAGGGAGACATTCAACAACTGGATGACGACCATCCCGTCACCGAACTATGGGAGGTCATCGCCGGCGACATCGAAGGTCGCAAGAGCGCCTCTGCCATAACGCTTTTTGACGGCGTGGGGTTCGCCATTGAAGACTTTTCCGCGCTTTGTTGGTTGCGCGATGCCCTGCAATCCAGTCCGCGATATGTGCTGCTCGACATAATCGCTGACCCTGACGATCCGCGCGATCTCTACGGCATGGTGCAAAGGGAGCGTCTGCGGATGGACCTGCCTAGAGCTGTCGCGAGCGCTTGAGAGCAAGCATATCAGGGCGCCCACAGTCTTGGTGGTCGACGTGCCTTTTGGGATAACGGCCACAAAAGCAACGTCCAATCGGGGGAGCCATGGCCATGACTGAGATGAACACGCCAGACCTGCACGCGATGCGTCGTCGGGTTCGGGTCTGGGCGAGCCGAGAGGAGCAGGCTGTTCTCGCAGACCTCATGTCAACCTGTCCGGTTTCCACAGAGATAAGGGCGTCGGCTGGCATCCGAGCAACCGGCCTGGTCACCGGCATTCGGCAGCAAAAGAACCCCGGTTTGATGGAAGTATTTCTGGCTGAGTACGGCTTGTCTACGGCGGAAGGTATTGCTCTGATGTGCCTCGCCGAAGCCTTGCTGCGGGTGCCGGACGCCGAAACGGTCGACACGCTGATCGAAGACAAGATTGCGCCGTCGCGCTGGAGCGAGCATCTCGGCAACTCCTCGTCACCGCTGGTCAACGCATCGACGTGGGCACTGATGCTCACCGGGAAAGTGTTGGACACGGGTGAAAGCGCGTCCAACATTCTGCACAACGCCGTCAAACGCCTTGGGGAGCCGGTCATACGCCTGGCGGTCAAGCGCGCGATGAAGGAGCTTGGCGCACAGTTCGTGCTCGGAGAAACGATCGAGGAGGCCTTCAACCGCGGCAGCAAGCAGGCAGCCCACGGCTACACCTTCTCCTTCGACATGCTCGGCGAAGCAGCTTTGACTGTGAAGGATGCGACCAGCTTCTTCACGGCCTATGCGGACGCGATCACAAAACTGGCTCCCTTTTGCCGGTCGCCGGACATCCGCGACAACCCCGGCATCTCGGTCAAGCTGTCCGCGCTGCATCCACGCTATGAGTACGCGCAGAAAGACCGTGTGATAAGGGAGCTTGTACCGCGTGTGCTCGACTTGGCGCGCATGGCCAGGCAGGCCGGTATGGGCTTCAACATCGACGCAGAAGAGGCTGACCGGCTGGATTTGAGCCTTGATGTTATCGAGGCCGTCTTGCCCGATGCCGAGCTTGCCGGTTGGGAAGGTTTTGGTGTGGTTGTCCAGGCCTATGGCAAGCGCGCCAAGCCTGTGATCGACTGGCTTTACGCGCTGGCCCAGACGCTTGATCGGCGGATCATGGTGCGTTTTGTCAAAGGCGCCTATTGGGACACAGAAATCAAACGCGCACAGGTGGAAGGTCTTGGCGGCTTTCCGGTCTTTGAGTGTAAGGTCGCGACCGACATATCCTACCTATGCTGCGCCAAGCATCTGCTGAGCCTGACTGACCGAATCTACCCGCAATTTGCAACGCACAATGCCCATTCCGTGGCGACGATCTTAGCTTTTGGCGAGGACCCTGGCACCTATGAGTTCCAAAGGCTTCACGGGATGGGTGAAGCGTTGCACGATCAGGTGATCGCGTCGAACCAAGCGCGAAGCCGAATCTACGCGCCGGTTGGTGAACATCGGGACCTGCTGGCCTATCTCGTCCGGCGGCTCTTGGAGAATGGGGCCAACAGTTCGTTCGTCAATCAGATCGTCGATGAGAGCGTGCCCGTCGAGACGGTCATTGCCGATCCGTTTGAACGGTTGAGTGAGACCAAAAGCGTCGTTCAACACCCTTGTGATCTCTTCGTGCCCGAGCGTACCAACTCGGCGGGTCTGGACCTGTTAGACCCCATCGAGGCAGACTCGTTTGAGGCGATGCGGCGAGCATTTCGGACAGCGCGCTGGGATGCCAAACCTCTTCTCGCCATTGAGGCGATGGGCGGAAGTGAGCAGTCCGTGCAAAACCCCGCGAATCCCGATGACATCGTCGGAAGTGTCACGCTGTGTTCGACGGTTGATGTGGACAGCGCTCTGGTTGCCGCAACGTCGTGGAATGTATCGAGCAACGAGCGCGCAGCCACGTTAAGGCGCGCTTCGGACCTGTACGAGGAGAACAGGGGAGAGCTTTTTGCGATCCTGTGTCGTGAGGCAGGCAAGTCTCCGGCGGATGCCATTGCCGAAGTGCGCGAGGCCGTCGATTTTCTGCGCTACTACGCAGCGCGCGGTGAGGAGCTTTCTGGTCCTCCACGTGGGACCATAAGTTGCATCTCACCGTGGAACTTCCCGCTTGCCATATTCACCGGCCAAATAGCTGCCGCGCTAGCGGCTGGTAACGCCGTCCTTGCCAAACCGGCAGAACCGACGGCGATCATCGCGTTCCGTGCCGTCGAACTCTTGCACCAGGCCGGTGTTCCCAAAACAGCGCTTCAACTCCTCCCAGGACGCGGGTCCGTGGTCGGCACGCGACTGACAGGTGATCCGAGCGTCAATGGCGTCTGTTTCACCGGTTCCACCGCGACTGCACAGACAATTCATCGAACCATGGCGGAAACGGTGGAGCCGACGGCCCCGCTGGTCGCGGAGACAGGCGGGCTCAACGCCATGATCGTGGACAGCACCGCGCTGCCCGAGCAAGCGATCAAGGACATTGTTGCATCGGCGTTTCAATCCGCCGGGCAGCGATGCTCCGCCTTGCGGATGCTCTACCTGCAAGAAGATGTCGCTGTTCCCTTCCAAGACATGCTGTTCGGCGCGATGGACGAGCTGACCCTTGGCGACCCTTGGCATCATCAGACCGATGTCGGTCCGATCATCAATGAGGGGGCGCTCCAGGACATCGTGGCGCACATCGAGCAAGCAAAAGTAAACGGGCGGCTCCTAAAGTCGCTTCGCGTCCCAGAACGAGGATTCTTTGCGCCGCCAAGCGTCATCGCTTTGAACGGGATTGAGGATTTGAAGACGGAGATCTTCGGACCGGTCCTCCATATCGCTACGTTCAAGGCCGATGAACTGGGAGATGTTGTCGAGGCGATCAATGGATCTGGCTACGGTCTCACCTTTGGCTTGCATACGCGCATCAACGACCGGGTCGAGCAGCTCTCGCGCGGCATTCATGCCGGCAATATCTATGTGAACAGAAACCAGATTGGCGCCGTGGTCGGCTCGCAGCCCTTCGGCGGCGAAGGTCTCTCGGGCACGGGGCCGAAAGCCGGTGGCCCGCGCTATGTTGCACGCTTTGTTCGCCCGCAGAATCAAGCATTAAGCGCTGTCGAAGGTGAGGTGGCCTCGTTCGAGGCGGCCCAAGCCGCCATTCAACAGTCCAAACCCGACAAGGACGCGCTGAACGCCATCACACTGCCCGGACCGACTGGCGAGTCGAACCGCCTCTCTACCTATGGCCGTGGCTCGGTGCTTTGCCTTGGTCCAGGCGCTGATCTGGCCCGCAAACAAGCTGAATCCGTGCGGCAGAATGGTTGTGCAGCTGTCGCCATCGCTCCTCAGCTTGATGGTCCTGGAGAGGTAAGCGGCGTGCTCGCACCAACGGATTTGGCGCGGCTTTCTGACTTCCACGCAGTGGTGTCATTTGAACCACTCGAGCGCCTTCGCGCCTATCGATGCGCGCTCGCCGCCCGACCTGACGCCATTGTCCCGCTTCTTGCTGAGGATGATTTTGCCGATTGGTGTGTTATTGAGCGCCACGTTTGCGTGGATACAACCGCCGCAGGTGGTAACGCCGCACTGTTGTCCGAAGCTGCCGATTGAAACGACAGATTGCACCTGGTCCCCTGAGCGCTGTGGTTGTGAGAGAGATTTGTCTATTGCTCAGGCGAGCTGATATCACCGAAGTTCCAGCACCACAGATGCACCTGTTACGAGAAAACCTGTGTCGCGTATGCTGAGGCGAAGACCATAGTGCCGTCAATGTTATGGTTGCCGATCGGAGCACCATCGCGGATGCGAAATATCAGTGGCAAGTTCGGTGCCGGCTAGATCCGCACCAGTGGCTGATGAGCACAGCGGAAAGATCCGCCAACCATGCAAGGCAGTCGATAGGGTAGTCGCACGACGTCGAACTTCCTGACTTTCAGACCCTGCGCGACGAAATCCAGTGCTTCCTCGGCGGGAACGACCACTGTGCGATCATCAAGTACCAGATTGTTGCAGCTCATATGCGACTTCGCGAGTGCTTTGGGAACATCGAAGACATCCCAATCCTTCATGAAGTCAGGAAGTCCCTCTGGCAAGGCTTCAAGTGCGGCGAACACAACACCTTCTCTTGGTGTCATCATAACGCAATCCAAGTGCGGAAACGCTGCATCGATTTTGACCATTTGAACGTGGTAATCCGGCCCTAGAGCATGTTGCAGCCAGCGGGCACCCTCGCGATTGCTGCATCCGCCCGAATGACCGACCAGGATCTGCTTGCCCAAGACAAACACATCGCCGCCCTCAAGATACCCCCAACCAGGACCATCGCGCTCATCGTCCGCGCCACCATCAGGCTGAGCAAAGTAGTGCGCGCCGCGTTCCATTGTGCTTGCCAGAATGGCGCGAATAGCGAAGCGCTGGCGCCTATGGAAAAGGCTGCGGGGCGCCAGCTCAATGACATTATTGCCAATGGTCACGAAGGGATCTCGCATCCAGGGCGTTGAGACGCCGTGGTCCTCGCCACGAGGAAAACGTCGATTGGCGGGGCTGATGGAGCCGGCGACATGAACCCTCACCCCGGTCTGTTCCAGGAAATCGATAGCGCCCTGTACCTGTGTGCGAAGCTCATTGAACCAAGAAGGTTTCGCCTCCTTCATGTCCCGGCCTCCATTCTTGAACCAGAACTTGCCGAACTCTCCTTGCGCACGCAGTTTCACGTCGGCGTGGATGACCGGAAGGATCCAGCTGTCAGGCGATCCATAGACGCATTCCTTCAACGGCGCCCATTCGGATTCGACAAATACCGGTTCAGCCTGTGGGGTGTTTTTCGTTAGTTCTTCTGGCATTGTCTGTTCTCCGAGCGCTCAGTCCAAGAGCTAGAACAGCGCAGACGTGGCGACCCGATACAATAACAAAACTTGCAACTGAATCGGCTGGAGAAAGACGGCATCTGTCGACGCGCCAGATTATTCGTATTGGGATATGAAGCTTCTGACTGTCTTCTCTCGAGCGGCATCGCGGCGACAGGCGACGTAAAACTGCACAAAGTACGGCCCGTCCTTCAGAGGCAGCTCTACCAGGTCATCGCGTTGATGTGCTTGGACGAATCTTACAGGCATCAGTGCGCATCCTCGACCGGACAGAACGGCTGCGAAAACCGCCTCTAGACTGCCACTGCGTCCGGTCACAACAAGCGGATAGCGCTCCTCAAAGTACTGGAACCCATCTGTTTTCTGTGCCCTTGCGATGTAAGGTATGGGCGCCCAAACACCGTTTGGCCCCCCATCCAGGGTCGCCTGAATCTCATCTCGGCGTGGGTATTTGGTGCCGACGTACAGCCGATGTTCTTCAAGAAACATAGGTGTGTACTGCAATGGTTGCAGCCATGCGGGTTGGCCAATGATCCCGATATCCAATCGCCTTTCGCGGACCAAAACATCTATAGAGGTGTCTTCGTGCAAGCTAACGTTCACCAACGTGCCGGGAAAGGCTTGGCGCATATGCGCTATAGCCTCGATCAACTGGCTCTCGGGGTTGGTTATCACATGGTCGTTGCTACCGATGTTGAAGCTGCTTGAAACGGCGTCCTTAGCGGCCTGTACCTCCAACTCGAACACCCGCATACGCGCTTGTAGGTCGACCGCGGCACGGTAGATGTTGTGACCCTGCTGTGTGAGCTCAAAGCCGCCGCGCCCACGCCTGCACAGGTGCACGCCTAATCGCTCTTCGAGCGATGACAGATCACGGCTGATAGTTGACAGAGCAACACCATTGGCCAGTGCTGCTGCACTGACACCTTCGTTTTCGACGACAGACATGAAGACACGTAGATGCCGGAGGTCGAATCTCGACAGACTGAAGTTGCTCATTCACGCACTTAGTTAGCAAAACCCGCAAGTGAGGTGACCACCTTTTGCATTCTTTGTCGAGGCGGCTCTGGCTAGTCTCAAGCTTCTAGCGCCGTCCTTACCGGGACTGTCCAGTTAACAACTAAGGAGTAAGAAGATGAAGAACTCGGCTTTTGCCCTCGTTGCGATGGCTGTCCTGGGCACCAATAACGCCATGGCGGAAGGCTTGCTGGAACGGATTCAGGCTGACGGCAAGATCGTGGTCGCAACCGAGGCTGCCTTTCCTCCAATCGAGTATGTTGAAGACGGCGTCATCGTTGGTTTTGGCTCTGATCTTCTCGTCGAAGTCGTTAGCGATCTCGGCGTTGAGGTCGAGCAGTTGGACGTTCCCTTTCAAGGCATCTTAACGGGCTTAGCGGCCGGACAGTACGACCTCATCGCAACGTCCGTGGCCATTAATCCCGAGCGCGCACAATCCTATGCGTTCTCGCGGCCCATTTTTTCTATTCGGGATGTAATCGTCGCACCGGTCGATGATCAGGACATCCAAGAAATATCAGACCTCAACGGTTTGCTCGTTGGGACTCAACTTGGCAGTTCCACCGAAGCCATTGCACGCACAATCGATGAGGAGTTAAAGGCGGCCGGTGGTAGCGGCTTCGATGATCTACGCCTTTATCAGAGCTTTCCCGAGACCGCCTTCGCTCTTCGGTCGGGACAGGTCGATGCGCTTGTGATTGGTTCGCTGACTGCCGGCGAGTTCATGACATCCTCACCTGACACGTTTCGTGTTGTGACCACCTATGGCGAAACGGTTCACATCTCCTGGGTCACTCGACCTGACTCGCTTGACCTTCTCTCGGCCGTCAATGCCACAATCACGCGGCTGGCGGACAGCGGCGAGCTGACCGCGATGCAGGAGCGGTGGATCGGCGTTGTTACCGAAAGCCCAGCGGACGGGTACCTACCTGACGGCGCCGTGCAGTAGCGTCTGTAACCAGGACGGTTTCACCGCGATGAGCGCCTTGGCTGACTTTTTGGAGATCGTCCCGCAGTTGCTGGACGGTCTCCTTGTCACAGTATCAATCTGTGTCCTGGCCACACTTGGAGCTTTGGTGCTGTCGATTCCGTTGGTGGCAGCACGCAGATCAACCCGGCGCAGATTTCTGTATCCCGCAACGCTGTTCATCACTTTGATGCGCGGGTTGCCGATCGTGATCTTGATTTTCCTGTTTTACTTCGGCTTTCCCGCCGTTCTTGGACTTGGACGTATGTCGGCATTTTGGATCGGCGTCCTCGTTCTGTCCCTGAATGGATCAGCCTTTATCTCAGAGGCATTGCGGGGTGCCATTTCACGTATCCCCGATGGTCAATGGGAGGCATGCCATGCCCTTGGTTTGACGAGGTTTCAAACTTGGCGACTTGTTCTCACGCCTCAATTCATACCCATTGCACTGCCTTCTCTGACCGGAGAGCTAGGTTTTCTGATTAAGGCCTCGCCCGCCCTTTCCCTCATCACGATCGTGGACCTGACACGCCGGGCTCAGCAGGTGTCGATACAGACCTTCGACCCCCTTTTGCCGCTGTTGGCGGCCGCCCTTCTGTACTTCCTGCTTCTTAGCGCGATCTCGATGCTGTCGCGCTGGTTGGAAACCCATCTCGAACCGGTGGGGCGCAAGCCATGATTGATCTAATCGCAAACTATGGCGACGAAATCCTGAAGGGGCTCCTTGGGACCATCATGATACTGGTGGCCGGATGCCTTATTGGTACGCCCATTGGCGCCGCGATGGCGTTCTTGTTGATCTCAAAAAGGCGCTATCTGCAGTGGCCGGCACGTGCCTACGTGGAGATCATCCGAAACACACCGTTCTTGATCCAGGCTATGCTTTTGTTCGCCGTTCTTGGAGTGATGCGGATTCGTATCGATCCGATGATTGTGGGCACGGCGGCCGTTGCGATCTACACAACAGCCTATATGGCGGAGATCGTCCGCGGCGCACTTAAGGCTATTCCAAACGGCCAGTGGGAGGCCGCAAGCGCCCTCGGTCTGCGGCCGCTTCGGGTCTTTCGATTGGTTATTTTACCGCAGCTCCTTCCCTCGGCTTTACCCCCCAGTGTCAATCTTTATGGGACTGTCGCCAAAGAGACCGCGTTCCTTTCCGCCGTTTCGGTGGCTGAGTTGACATTCGCGGGGCAGGTGGTGATCGCGCAAACCTTCAAGGTGTTCGAAGTCTGGGCAATCGTCGGTGCGCTCTACCTGGCACTTATTCTGCTCATCCTGGCGGCGGCCAAGCGATTGGACCGAGGTTTGGATTGGGCGGAACATACCTAATCGGAACGAACGCTTATGGCCAAGATTGAAATCAACCCCCAGCGGCTGCTGGACGACCTAAACAGGTTGCGGTCCTTCGGCGCTCAAGGAAAAGGCGTCGTCCGACCAGCGTTTTCCGATGCGGATGTTCAATCTCGAAAATGGCTTGCGACCCAGATGTCGGCAGCTGGATTAACGCCAAGGATCGACCCGGCTGGCAATGTTTTTGGCCTGCCACCAGGTGATAAACCGTCCCTCCTGGTCGGATCTCATTCCGACACGCAGCCTGAAGGCGGATGGCTGGATGGCGCGTACGGTGTGATTGTCGGCCTAGAGGTGGCCCGCACCTCGCTTGAGGTTGACGGTCCACCCGTCGCGGTTGTCTCCTTTCAGGATGAGGAAGGTCGCTTTGGACCTTTGATGGGCAGCGAAATCTGGTCCGGTAAGCTTTCCCTTTCAGATGCTGATGCCATGCGAGACAGCGCAGGCCTGACGTTTGGTGAAGCGCGGCGGAAAATCTGCGACCTCTGCGAGAATACTTGGGTCGCTCCTGAGAGTTTCACCGGCTATCTGGAAGCTCATATCGAACAAGGGATCGTTCTGGATGCAACAGACAAGACGATCGGCGTTGTCGAAAGCGTTGTTGGAATGCGCACCCAGAGCTTCTTGTTCGTTGGCGAGCAGAACCACGCCGGCACAACGCCAATGTCCATGCGACGCGATGCCTTTCAGGGACTTGCCTGTTTCTCGCAAGCGCTGAATGAAGCCTTCGCCAAGATCGTAACGCCAGACACCGTCTGGACGATTGGCCATGTGGAGGTGCGTCCGAACGCTGACTCCATCATTCCAGGCCAGGTGACCTTCACCGTGCAATGGCGCGATGGCGACGATGCGCGTCTTGATCAGATGCATGAGGTTGTGCTGCGTTTGGCAGAACAGACCTGTCAGAAACTTGGACTGTCGATGCGCAACCAGGGCTTCTTCAGCTACCCAGCGACACAGATCGACGAGGCTCTAAAAGGCCGCATCCAAAACACTGCTGAACACCTGGCGCCGGGGCGATGGTCACATCTGCCTTCTGGAGCTCTTCATGATGCTTCGAACGTTTCGCATTGCCTACCAGTGGCGATGGTTTTTGTGCCGTCAATAAACGGTGTCAGCCACAGCTTTGATGAGGATACAGCGCCTGAAGAACTCGTCTTAGGCGCACAGGTCTTGGCAGCCAGCATTGCTGGTTAGACAAGCTTCTTCGCTATCCGTTTGGCCCCCATCGCTGATGGTAGAGCCCACCAATACAAGAGTCACGAACCCAGTAGACGCAGTTGATGGCTGAGGAAGAGCAGGTAATGAGCAATAACCTAACTGAGAAACCAAGGGCCATCCCCGCGACCTTTCTCAACTTTCCATTTCAGGGCGATCTCGACGAACTGGATGCTGATGTTGCCATCTTGGGGATCCCCTTCGGCATGCCTTACACCCCCTCGGCGATGGCCAATGAGCAAAGCCGCGCGCCTGATGCCCTGCGCCAAGCATCCGATGACACCGAGATCGCCTACACACTCAATCACCACGACTTTGACCTAGGCGGTCCCTTGATGAATGGTCGGGATGTCAAAGTGATCGACTGCGGAAATGTGACCGCCGATATGGGTGATCACGGTGCACACTACCGCAGTGCCGAAGCTGCTGCTCGCAAAATTCTAAGGTCCGGCGCCACCCTCGTTTCGATAGGCGGAGATCATGGTATTCCGATTCCGATTTTCCGCGCCCTTGAAGAAGTAGGCGAAACGATAACACTGGTTCAGATCGATGCGCATATCGACTGGCGTGACGATATCAATGGGGAGCGTAATGGCTATTCAAGCCCTATCCGGCGCGCTTCCGAGATGGATTGGATCGGCGATATCATCCAGATTGGCATGCGCGGAGTTGGCAGTGCGCGCAGCTCGGAAGTCGATTACGCCAAGCACCGCGGCGCAGACATCATCACCGCTTACGACATGCATGAGGCGGGCGTCGCTTCGATCTTGGAGCGCATTCCCGACGGCGGCCCCTACTATCTAACGGTTGATGCTGATGGATTAGATCCGACGATAATGCCCGCCGTGATGTCGCCAACTCCTGGGGGTCTGAATTGGCACCAGACACGAGCCTTCGTTCATGGTTTGGTCAAGAAAGGTCGCGTCGTGGGGATGGACCTTGTGGAAATCGCGCCGAACCGTGATGTGGGCGATATCACGCTTGTACATGCTGAGCGATTGATCTGCAATTTCATAGGTGCGGCTGTCAGAGCAGGCTATTTCAACGGCAAGGGCCAATGAATCCCTTTCCACCGTTCTGAACCAAGCCATTTGGCGGATAGATCAACGAAGTTCCTCTCCTTCCGTATCCACTTACTATCGACCTTGGCACCAGATCTCTCCTTACTTCGGGCCTGGCGAGTGATCATATATGTAAACAGCAACAAATTGGTCTAGCTGCTCACCACGTCGTTGATCTTGCGTACCCTTGTCAGGAATCGGTCAGAATGCTTGAGCGTCTGGGTGACGATCTCAGCAATCAGGTCCACGTCCCATTTGCCGTTGGCTGTGACCTGCTCCCCAACGTACCCTCAGTCGGGCGTTGAGTTTTCTGCACTCTGTACTGAGTCAAGTGATACAGGGTCCATATCTAAGCCGGTGACATGGCCCTTTGGTCCTACTAGATCTAATAAGTAGGGTTCGAACAAACCAGAACCACAGCAAAGATCTAGTACCTTGCTTCCGGACTTTATCGGCAACTGGCTTAATTGCTTTAGTCTATGCCCGCTCTTTGCTCTGTAGTGCGTGGCCAACCAGTCTCCAGAAGACATATCTAGTTTTTTAAAGTTCCGCATAATTCTCGGTTATCGTTACCAATCCTGGTCCGGGGTTTAGACCGGTGCGCTTGATCGATGAGAAGTCCGCTCCGAAACCAAATGCGGACGAATGAGGAGGATCAGTGCTTTGCAGCTTTGGGCCGCCGCCGATGTGAAACCAAGACGCCCCGCGCCGTGTTTCGGCGCGGGGCGGTTTTTGATTTCCATAGTCAGACTAAGAAGCCGTTGGCTGCTCCTTGATGCTTTCTAGCATCCTCACAGCATCGATGGTGCTTTGCCGTTTGGTGTAGCCTTTCATCGGGAAGTTCATGTAGCGCGGTTGCCAGCCCGGTTTGTGCTCTCGACCTTCGCCGGTCATGAAGTCACGGATAATCTGCTTTTGCACTTTGGCGGTGCTGGTCAGATTGCCCTCTGCCACATCCTTACCGCCGATCTCGGCCAGCATGGCGTTGATG
>JBCDHR010000008.1:0-138498 GCA_038749715.1 Pseudomonadota bacterium | reverse complement strand
TCTTAAGGCGATAAATCTTTCCCCTCTCGGGCACATACGGTATTAGCAGTCATTTCTAACTGTTATTCCGTACCTTAAGGTAGGTTCCCACGCGTTACTCACCCGTCTGCCACTCCCTCCGAAGAGGGCGTTCGACTTGCATGTGTTAAGCCTGCCGCCAGCGTTCGTTCTGAGCCAGGATCAAACTCTCAAGTTGAATTTGAGATTTTGAACCGACTTTAATCACGCTTGACGAGGACACACTTTAAGCTACGGCGCTGTGAAGGCGCCGCATCATTTGATGACTTCCGAAAAAGTCACCATGGTGTGTCTTCAAAAAAACGTGTCACGTCGAAACTCTTCGACCAGCCTTTTGAGCTGATCCGCAAGAATATCGCCGACCACGTTTCTCTTTCTTTATTCACTTTTCAAAGAACGCTCATTCGATGCTTCGCAGCAAATGAATGAGACAGAAACGCTAGCGAGCCCCCTGTGAAGGGCGCTTGAAGCCGCCTTGGTTTCTGAAGATACTCGAGAGCGCAAGCAACTGTCGCCAGCGGCGTCCCGCTCTCGGTGTGGCGGTATATAGGGCTGGCGCGGCTTGCCTGTCAACGACCGATTTCCAAAAAAACGCATCTTTTTGTCATCGTCGCGTCACGCCCTTTTGCGCGCCCGTCGCAAACCCCGCAAAACCGGCATTTTGCTCGGTGTAAGGCCTGGGGATGAGTGTCAAAAAATTGTCATGCAGCGCTTATCCACACCCCAAAACGATGCCTCAGGCTCCAGAATGTCGACCACATTGATTCACGCGCATTGATCCTCATTGCGTCGCCAAGGCATGGTCGGCCGCAAAACAGACAATAGTGAGGGAAGCAGATGCGTATTGCGTTCATTGGGCTTGGCAAGATGGGCGCGCCGATGGCCCGCAATCTGGCAGCCGCTGGTCATCAGGTTAAAGGCTATGATGCGGCCGGCGCCAAGGCGCATGGCGTCACCGCTGCGTCTTCCCTGCAAGAGGCTGTCAAAGCCTGTGATGCTGTCATCACCATGCTGCCGGACGGGAATGCCCTAGGCACGGTTTATGCCGACATGCTCCAAGACCTGGCACCGCAAACCCTCCTCATAGACTGCTCCACCGTCGACGTGGCCACCGCGCGCGCCGTTGCAAGCGATGCCGGACAAGCCGGTCATTTGCCCTTGGATGCGCCGGTGTCGGGCGGAACAGCAGGCGCGGCGGCAGGCACCCTCACCTTTATGGTCGGCGGCGCGCCCGATGCCTTCGCCAAGGCCGAGCCGCTTTTTGACATCATGGGCGCCCGAGCCTTCCAGTGCGGCGGAAGCGGTGCCGGACAGGCCGCCAAGATCTGCAACAACATGATTCTTGGCATCTCGATGATCGCGACCTGCGAAGCGTTCGCGCTCGCCGATGGGCTCGGTCTCGACCGTCAGGCGCTGTTTGACGTGGTGTCCGCTTCATCGGGCCAAAGTTGGTCGATGACCACCTACTGCCCTGCCCCGGGCATCGGCCCCACCACGCCAGCTGACAACGACTACCTGCCAGGCTTCTCAACCGACCTCATGCTCAAAGACCTGACGCTGAGCCAACAGGCCGCAGGCGAAGCCGGCGTTGCTACAAAGCTCGGCGAGCATGCCCGCGCCCTCTATGCCGACCTTGCTGCCAAGGGCGATGGCGGCCGGGACTTTTCTGCCATGCTGGAAGACCTCACCAAGGCCGACTGAATTCAGCCAATCCTGCCGGCCACCATCACACCCAGGACAGTCGACAAAAGTCGAACCCGCATCTGGGCAGGTAACGTATGGTTAACTATAGTGCCGCCCGCCAGCCGGACAGGTCTCGTCCGGTTTGGTGTTCCAATGGGCAGTGGGGCGCCCACTCCGAGAAATGTTCAGTACTCAAAAGGGGGATCTATGAATCTCAGCGCACCGACCATGGTCGTTTTTCTCATCTCCGTCGTGATTGCCATCCTTGGCATTCTGGCGGCTCTCGGCATTTTGGCCGTCCTTCCGATCGCATCGGTTTGGATTATGACGATTGCCTATGTCGTCCTGCTCGCAGGTACGCTCTTCAAAGGCGTCTAGCGATCTTGCTTTTGGCCTAAGGGCACGCAAAGGCGCGTTGACCAAAGCCATACGAATCCGACGATCGCACACAAAGCTTCCGCGGTGGGCTGTCGCCATGCAGCCCATCGCATCTTGTCACGCCGCCTAGCGCTGTCTACATCAGCGCCAGACTGCGGCTCCTCGCCGCTCATTCCTTACCTGCCCAGGAGGCTGGCGTCGCATG
This sequence comes from Pseudomonadota bacterium, assembly GCA_038749715.1. Lineage (GTDB taxonomy): Bacteria > Pseudomonadota > Alphaproteobacteria > Rhizobiales > MH13 > MH13. The sequence continues at coordinate 136,214 of JBCDHR010000008.1, read as the reverse complement.
ATCGCAATTCTCAACGTCGTATTGCTCGCGCTCAACATCTATTGGTGGATCATCATCATCTCAGCCATTTTGAGCTGGCTGGTGGCGTTCAATGTCGTCAATCCACGCAATGAGGTTGTCGGCACCATTGGCCGGGCCGTGCACGCATTGACCGAGCCGGCACTGCGGCCGATCCGACGTTTCATGCCCAATCTGGGCGGCATCGATATCTCACCGCTCGTCTTGCTGCTGGGCATCTACTTCCTGCAGCAGATCATCGTTCTCTACATCATGCCGAACGTCTTCTAGCGCCCGCAAACCGACAACGCTTGCGGCCTTAGAACACCGAGCTCCATGGATGCACATTCGGCCGTTCCTGGGGGTGCTCGCGCAGGAAATGATGCAGAACGTGCAGCAACTCACGCTCATGCCCGGTATCGCCGGCCGCCTGCGCAGCGCGGATATCATCGAAAATCATGTTGCGGACTTTTTCCAGCCCCTCATGGTCGCCGGAAAGATAGGCACCAAGGCCCGTGGCAACGCTTGGCGCAACATGCTCATGCTCGGCAATGGCGAGTATTTCTTCTTCGCTTAACCCGCTCATGCCGACCATGTCATCGAGGCTAATCATGACAACCTCCCAACTGGTCTCCCTGTCGGAAAGAATGTCACAAAACTGACATAACGTCCAAACCGGTTTCAGCCGGTCACGGAAAAGGCCACAGGCTTAGGCGCTCTCCTGGGCGCGCGCGATGGCCTCACGGACCATGTCCTTTGCCTCATCCACGCCGGCCCAGCGCTCGATCTTCACCCATTTGTTGGGTTCCAGATCCTTGTAGTGCAGGAAGAAGTGCTCCACCTGCTGGATTTGGATGGGTGGAAGATCGGTATAGTTCTGCACCTTGTCATACCTGCTGGTGGTTTTGGTGCTTGGCACGGCGATCAGCTTTTCATCACCGCCACCATCATCTTCCATAACCAGTGCGCCAACGACCCGGCAGTTCATCACCGCGCCAGGAACGATGGGCCGCGAGTTGCACACCACCACATCAATGGGATCGCCATCGGCCGACAGGGTGTGGGGTACGAAACCATAATTGCCCGGATAGCGCATCGGTGTGTAGAGGAACCGATCAACGAACAGGGTCCCCGATTCCTTTTCAATTTCGTATTTGATCGGCTCGCCGCCGGTCGGCACCTCAATAATGACATTCACGTCGTGGGGCGGATTGTTTCCGATCGGAATGGCTTCAATGCGCATGAAAGTCTCGCGGATGTGACGCTGGGAAGGATTGGCCGCACCTTAGCAGCGTGGAAGACAAAAGGCGCTTAGCAAGACGGCCAATCGACCTTGTGCGGTGTCGACCCAGAACCGGCCAGCAAATTGGCAGCCAGTCCAGCGGGTGTCAGTTCATGCGGCCTGAGGAAACGCCCCATGCATAAGCAAGCTTGCGACAGGAGCGATCATCGAAACGCTCTTCGCCCCGCGCCACCGGTTCTCCGCCAATGGCCTCATAGAACGCGACCGCGCGATCATTGTCTTCCAGCACCCAAACGATGAAAGGTCGCAGCCCGTTTTCCGCCAGCCGCTGCTTGGCAGCATCGAACAGCCGTTCGCCAAACCCCAGGCCCTGATAGATCGGCGTTACGTAGAGCTCATAAATCTCGCCGCGAACCCGCAAGGATGATGATCGATTGGCACCCATCGTGGCGTAGCCGGCGACCTGGCCGCCAACCTCAAGCACAAGAACACCGCTCTGCCGGGCAAGAAGCCGAGACCACCAGGCCGGGCCACGGCGCTGAACCATCCGTTCAAGGGCCGGCCCTGGGATGATACCCCGATAGGCCTCGCGCCATGCCTCATCGTGCACATGCGCGATCTGTGCAGCATCGGGGCGCTCAGCGGCGCGAATGGTCATTTGATCGACGCCCATAAGGGCAGCCTAGGCGCAATTGCGAAAATCGCAAGGGGGCTTTTCTTACGCGCGGAAAAGTTGGGCAGGACCGGCGGCTAAGCCGCCGCCTTCACTGCTCGCTTGCGCAACACTCTTGTTAGGCTGCGGCTTTCGCCTTCGCCGCTCGCTTGCGCAACACCCCTGTCAGGCTGCGGCTTTCGCCTTCGCCGCTCGCTTGCGCTCGTGCGGATCAAGATGGCGCTTACGCAGGCGTATCGCGCTCGGCGTCACCTCCACCAACTCATCATCGGAGATGTAGGCGAGCGCCTTCTCCAGCGTCATCTTGATCGGCGTGGTCAGCCGCACCGCATCATCCTTGCCGGCGGCGCGGATGTTGGTGAGTTGCTTGCCTTTGAGCACGTTCACTTCCAGATCGTTGCCGCGCGTGTGCTCGCCGATGATCATGCCCTCATAAACCGGTGTCCCCGGCTCGATCATCATCGGCCCGCGATCTTCCAGGTTCCACAACGCATAGGCGACCGCATCGCCCTGGCTCATGGAAATGAGCACGCCGGTGTGTCGGTCTTTGATGGCACCCTTGTGTGGCGCATAGTTCAAGAAGGCCCGGTTCATAATGCCGGTGCCGCGCGTATCGGTCAGAAACTCACCGTGATAGCCGATCAGCCCGCGCGTCGGCACATGCAGGATCACCCGCTGCTTGCCGCCGCCGGATGGGGCCATCTCAGCCAGATCGCCGCGCCGTTCAGAGAGTTTCTGCACGACCGTACCAGAGAACTCTTCATCGACATCGACAGTGACTTCCTCGATCGGTTCCAAAAGCACGCCGTTTTCGTCTTTCTGGAAGACCACCTGCGGGCGCGAGACACCAAGCTCAAACCCTTCGCGGCGCATGGTCTCGATAAGAACCGCCAGCTGCAGCTCGCCACGCCCAGAGACGATGAAAGCATCCTTGTTCTCGCCTTCCTCGATCTTCAGTGCGACATTGCCTTCTGCTTCGGCCAAAAGCCGCGCCCGGATCACCCGGCTTTGCAACTTCTCGCCATCACGGCCAGCAAGCGGGGAATCATTGACCATGAAGGTCATGGACAGGGTCGGCGGATCAATCGGCTGCGCCTCGATGGCGTCCGACACCTGCGGATCGCAGATCGTGTCGGCCACAGTCGCTTTTTCAAGGCCGGCAAGCGCAACGATGTCGCCGGCATGAGCCTCCTCAACCGGCACCATCTCAAGGCCCTTGAAGGTCATCACCTTGGAAGCGCGACCGGTCTCAATCACCGAACCATCGCGGCTCAGCGCCTTGATCGGCATGTTAGCCTTCAAAGAGCCAGACGCGATGCGCCCGGTAAGAATACGCCCCAAATAGGGATTGGCGGACAAGGTCGTTGCCAGGAGACGGAACGGCCCCTCTTCGGTCGCCGGCGCTGGGACGTGGGAGAGCACCAACTCGAACAGCGGCGTCATGTCCTCTTTCGGCCCATCGGGTTCAGCGGCCATCCAACCTTCTTTCGCCGAACCGTAAAGCACCGGGAAATCGAGCTGCTCTTCATTGGCATCAAGCGCGGCGAACAGGTCGAACACTTCATCCAACACCGCGTCGGGCCGGCTTTCGGGTTTGTCGATCTTGTTGATCGCCACAATCGGCTTCAGCCCCAGCTTCAGCGCCTTGGCGAGCACGAACTTGGTCTGCGGCATCGGCCCTTCGGCAGCATCCACCAGCAAGATCACGCCATCGACCATGTGCAGTATGCGCTCCACCTCGCCACCAAAGTCGGCATGGCCCGGCGTGTCCACGATGTTGATGCGGTTGGCTTCCCCACCGTCGGGCTGCCAGGTCAGCGACGTCACTTTGGCGAGGATCGTGATCCCCCGCTCGCGCTCCAGATCGTTGGAATCCATGGCGCGTTCGGCGACCTGCTCATTCTCGCGGAACAAGCCGGACTCGCGCAGCAGCACGTCAATAAGGGTCGTCTTGCCATGGTCGACATGGGCGATGATAGCAATATTGCGCAATGCGCCTGAGGGCTGGGCCATAAGGGTCGCTTTGTGATGAAAATCTCGGGGGCTTGGCGCTCCTTTATCCGCGATTGGCGGCAAAAGCCAGTCCCGTTGGAAACCAGCCCATCAAACGCGATGAACCCCGGACGGTTTGCACCATCCGGGGCCTCATTCCAGCCAGTCAGGCCAGCTTGTGCTGCCGACCCGACATGCCAGCCCATTTCGCCCCAGCCCTCATGCCCCAGCCCAGAGCATGAAAACGTCAGCCGTTCGCCAGCCCTTACTGCATCATGGAGGCCACGGCCTCATACTCATCGGGCGTCAGCACCGTGTCGCCATTGAGGTCGGCGGAGGCGAAGGTCTCCGGGGTGGCATCTGACATGGCTGCCAGAAACTCCTCCTCGCTGACCACACCATCAACGTTGGTATCAACGTCAGCGAACATCGGCGCCTGCTGGGCCTGCGCCAGATAGGGCGCGGCCACAGCGCCGAGCGCCAGAACACCGGTTGCAACGCCAAGCCGCAATGTCCGGGCGAAGCCCCAAAGCGGCAAATGCACACGCGGTTCAATCCAATGAGACGAAATCATTTCACTACTCCATCCAGATGCGCTTCCGGCCAAAATCGCCAGCTGGGGCGTGCCAAAGCGCGTTACGCAGAGACAAAGAGCCGGGGGGATGACCGCGAGGTCACTCAGCGGCTCTCATGGAATGCGGAGCGCGGAAAGCATAGGCGCCGGGTAGTGAGTTGGGGGCATCGAGGCTGCGCAGCCGACCGCACAGTCCACCACCCGGCGCCGTGCACCGGGGTTATCCGCACCACCCCGGCGACGGGAAGAAAGGTGACGGACGATTGTGACTGAGGCCGACCGATTTTGCGGCTGGATCGCGGCAGGCCGGACACGCCGTGTTGCTCACTGTAAGTTACAGCGGCAATCGGGCAGGACCCTCAGGCGGCCTTTTGGGCCTGTTCGCCCTGGTCGGCGGCTTGCGGCGCAACCGGCTCGGCATCGATCTCCCAGGAGGAAAGATCATCGGCATCCAAGAGCTTTAGAAAATCCCGCGCGGGCATCGGCCGGGCAAAGTAAAAGCCCTGGGCTTCGCCAATCCCAAGCTCGCGCAGCGCCTTCACCTGCGCCCGCCGTTCAATACCTTCAGCGACAATGGTCATGTTGGAGTCTTCGGCGACCTTTACAAGCATCTCGCAGATCATGCGGCTGCGGCTGTCGGCATCGACCATATCGATGAACAGCTTGTCGATTTTCACAATGTCAGCACCCAGCCCCTGAAGCAGGGCGAGCCCGTTCTGACCGGTGCCAATATCGTCAATCGCGACCCGCACACCATGGGCCTGCAGCTCATTGAGCGTGCCCTTGGTATCAGCCATGCTGTCCACCGTCTCACGCTCGATCAACTCCACCACCAACTGCTCGGGGGAGAGGCCACAACGGGAGGCAAACGTCAGGAAGCCTTCCGTGAAGCGCGGCTTTGCAAGTTGCGTCGCCGTGACGTTGAAATTGAGTTTGAAGGCGCCGTGCTTTGCCATCACCGGGCCGAGAGCCTGCCCTGTTTGTCGCATGAGCGCGCGGGTGAGGTCATCGGATTGACCGGCGACTTCCGCCAGCGGGATGAACACCCCGGGTGAGACATGCGTGCCATCCGGCTTGATCCAACGGGCGAGCACCTCACAGCCGATGACACTGCCTGCAGTCAGACAAACAATGGGCTGATAGAATGGCACGATCTCGCCATCGCGCAGCGCTGCCTGGAACACTTCCCGCTCACTTGGCGGGCGAACAATGCCGCGCGCCGCAAGCAAGCCGACCAAAAGCGAGGCAAGCGCGATCGCGAACTGAACCACGGCCGAGGGTGTTTCACCCCACGTCATGAACAAGCTCTGCGGGATCGCCAGATCCACCTGGATTGGAAAACGTGCAGAACTGGCAACGTAATGCCGCTCTTCTGCCCCGCCGATCGAACCGCCAACAGGCAGCGCCGATGGGAAACGAGCGAAAACCGATCCGTCGGTCAGTGAAAGGTTGATGCGGGTTCCATCACGAATGGCCGCCGGTAGCATGTCGAAGAGGAGCGAGTCGGTTCGAACGACGGCGGTGAGATAGTGATCCTCGCGCACGCTCCAAACGACCCCAAGCCCCAACTGTGAGCCTTCAGACAGCTGCATGAAGCGAAAATCGGCATTCAGCGCACCGATCGAATGCATCTTGCTTTCTGCAATGGTCGCGCCATCAATGCCGATGCCCTCGAACGCCTGACAGTTGCCGCCGGGGCTGCGGATCTCGATGTCGACGAGTGCGCCATGCTGGTAGATCGCATCGCGCACGGCAGCCAGAGATTCAGGGTTGCACTCAATCAGGCCCGCGGTCAGCAGATCCACTTTGGCCAGAATGACGTTGTCGATGGCGAACTCAGCGCGATGGATGACATTGTCTGCCAACTCGCTGAGCTGTCGATCGTGCCAGGAAGACCGCACCGTCTCCATGGCGACATTGGCGCCAGCCCATAGGGAGCCCGCCACCATGGTGGCGATGGTCAAAAAGGAAACCGAGCGCGCCTTCCCGCCCAGGTTCACACCGGGCCAACGGAAGGACTTTCCCCAACGCATTGTCACTGCAAACCTCACGCCTCACCGTAGGCTGCATCCTAGGGGGCAACATCCCGCCTTCGCGTTAATGCGGTTTGCCGAAGGTTGGGCGTGGTAAACAAGGGGTGACTGGCCGAACGGCCACTGGACAGCGCTTTTTGTCAAAGCCGCGACCTGTCATGAGAGGTCGACAGCTAACGCGTGCCTCCACCTACATTGCTTTCAGGCGAGCCAGGGCATCGCGGTTTTCAATGCAGTAGTAGCCTGAGATGCGGGAAATGAGCCCGTCGCGCTTCCACGTGTTGAGGATACGGGAAACGTTTTCGCGGGCCGCGCCTGCCATACCGGCCAGATCCGCCTGGCTAACCTTGTAGTGAACCAGAAGCCGACCGTCCGGCAGGTCCTTGCCGAAGGTTTCACCCAGTTGCAGAAGCGCCACCGCCACGCGGCCCGGCAGCGGTAGGAAGGAGCGAGCGGCAAGCACATCATTGGCCTGCCGCAGACGTTTTGAGACCAGCGCAAGCATGTGCCGGTAGACTGCAGGATTTTGATCAGCGAAGCGGTCGAAGTCGGCCTTATCGATGCGCGCAACCTTCGTGGCTTTGATCGCCTGCACGGTAGCTGAGCGCGGCTCGCCATCCAAGAGCGCCATCTCGCCAACCACATGGCCAGGACCGAGGATCGCCAGAAGCTGTTCGGAGCCTTCCGCTGAGATGACCGCCACCTTCAAGCTGCCCTCAACGACCGCATAGATGGAATCGCCAGCATCGCCAGCGACGAACAGCACCTCATTGGCCGCCAATTGCATGTCCCGCGCAAGGCCCGCCAGACCCTCCGCCAGGTCTTCATCGAGACTGGCCAGTGCCAGACTTTGGGAAAACAGGTTCGCATCCGCCATCGCTAAACCTCCTGCCCTTTCAAGGCTGCCTCACCTTACGGCTCTACCAATGGGCGCCGGCACGCTACGCCGAACAGGTCCGGCCCGTCTAGGGCAAGCGGTGGGTCTGAGCGGTCGCGAATAGCCAGAGGTTAACCAGCTAAGGTGTGATGGCGGCCACATCCGTCCTGAAACGAAACAGGCAAGGTTGGATCATCGAAAGCAAGCGTTAACCCTTTCAAGGACGCCCCGACCATGACCCGCCTTTTTCTCACCACCGTTTCCGCCATGGCTCTCTTGGGCGGCATTGCCTTTGTGCTGACCTCCAGCCTTGAAACAGATGCCTATGCCAGCACCGGCATCACCGGCTCGGCGATGATGGAAAGCATGACCGCCCCCAGCCTGCCAGACGGCGAAACGGGCGAAGCCGCCACCTTGTGATCGCTGGCACAGTTTCCCGCACGATGACCTGCCACAGTGTTTCCACACCGCGAGACATGAAGGACACCCCAACCATGACCGAGCAAACGAAAACCGCCACCGCCCTGCCGAGCGCGAACTTGAGCCTGAAGCATGTTGGTTTTGCGCTCGCTTCCCTGGTTCTGGCCGCAGCTGCAAGCCACCAAATGCTGAACAGCGCGCAGGCTGACGGGTTCGGTGATGAGACGCCGACCAGCTTTGAAGAGGTCCGTGCAGACACCGAGCGCTGCATTCTGGCCCCAGAGACCGCCCGCCACCCAGGCACCGGCGCATCGATCCTGGTTCTGCGCCCAACCTGCTAAGGCCAACCAACAGGTGCCCTTGCCAGCCCGGCAGACCATCCCATCTGTCGGGCATGACAGAACAAACCTCCCCCACCGCTATCCAAGGCACAACGCAGACCCATCCGATTGAGGATGTTGGCGAATATCCTAGGCCACCCAGCCTGGAGCGCGTGCCCTACCCGATCTCCATCACGCTTGGCGGCGAGGAGATCGTCCGCACCACCGGCGCCTATCGCGCGCTGGAGACCTTCCATCCACCCACCTATTACATACCACCAGAGGACGTTGCGGACGGTGTCCTGGCAACGATCAAGCGACGCTCGATCTGTGAGTGGAAGGGCGCGGCACGCTATTTCGATGTGACTGGCGGTGGTGTCACCCTAGAAGGCGCAGCTTGGTGCTACCCGGACCCCACCCCAACGTTCAAACCCATCGCGGACTATCTCGCCTTCTATTGCCATCCCATGGATTGCTGCCTGGTGGATGGCATTGAGGCCGAACCGCAACCGGGCAACTTCTATGGCGGGTGGGTCAGTCCATGGATCACCGGGCCGATCAAAGGCGCGCCCGGCACCACGCATTGGTAGGTGAAACGGATCGGTCCGGGTCCGGAACGCCGTCTCGCCCAAGTGAGACGTTTGCGGAACGCCTGTGAAACGGCGTTCCGCAGTGTTTCTAAGTAGTGATCCGGACAGTACTGGGCTGCGTACTACTAGCTGGAAGGTGATTGTCCCAGGCTCTCCCCCGGGCCTGACCGACAGCAGCATCGCTTTCAAAGTTGCTGGTGAGACTCCAACGGGTCAGCAACATGGCCGTCCTCTCCCCCGGGGACGGCCTTTTTTTTATGCCTCGCCGGAAAGACCAAGTGCCTCGAACACGGGCGCATAGGCATCCGCCGAACCATCGACGACATAGGCTAACTCGCCGACCGTGACCGACGATGCGCCACGCGCCTTCAGGGTGGCAACCAGATCCCAGATGCGGGCCTTATCGACATGCAGGACGAGCGAGCCCTGCCCGGCGACCGCGCCGAAGGGCGCCGTGCAGCCAAACTCCTGAGACACATCGCGAAAAACGCGGGTCTGCTCGCCGATAGCGGTGCGCACTTCGTAGACAGTATCGGCCCGATCCCGCGCCGCGATGCGCGAAAGGATAGCCTTCAGCCCTTCCTCAGCCGCCGCTGACCAGTCAGCGTTCTTAGAGGCGACGAGGTTGGCCTCGCTCCTCAGGATCACGCCATCAGAGAGGACACGCAGGTGATTGGCAGTCAGCGTCGCGCCACTGGTTGTGATGTCGACGATGAGGTCAGCGGCACCTGACGCCGGGGCGCCCTCGGTGGCGCCAAGGCTTTCCACGATGCGGTAATCGGCAACGCCGTTGGCACGGAAATGCTTGCGCGTCAGGCGCACATATTTGGTAGCAAGCCGCATGCGCCGGCCGTGCCGGGCACGGAAGCCTGCGGCGACATCTTCCAAATCGTCCATGGTCTGCACGTCGATCCAGCTATCCGGCACTGCGACCACGACGTCCGCATTGCCGAAGCCCAGTGGCTTGACGGCAACGGTCGCTTCCTCCGGATCGTGAATCTTCTCGTGCACCAGATCCATGCCGGTGACGCCAAGGTGCACCGTGCCCGCAGCGAGTTCCCCTGCAATCTCGGAGGCCGAGAGGAAGGCGACTTCCACGTCGTCTAAGCCTCTGATAAGGCCGCGATAATCCCGATCGCCGCCTTTTTTGGAGATGCTCAGCCCGGCGCGCTTGAAGTAGGCCATCGTGGCCTCTTGCAGGCGGCCTTTGGAAGGGATGCCAAGAACAAGCGGTTGGTCCGAAGGACCAGAGCGGTTCGCATCAGGAGAGCTCATTGGGCGTCTCCCTCAGGCAGACGATCCAGCCAAAGCGCGGCGCCCACGGCGGGAACAGTGGAGTCCGCGCCGAGGCGCTCCATCAACCCATCGAACCGCCCACCGGAGACGGCAGGCGGTGAGGTCAGGTCATCGCCGGAACGCATCTCGAAAGTGAAGCCAGTGTAGTAATCGAGTCTTCCGCCGGCCCAGCCGCAGAACATCATGTCGGGCACGGGCAGGCTGCGCTCTTCGAAGGCATCGAGCCGGGCGGTCAATTGATCGATCACCGGATCGAGGGCGAGCGATGCAACGCCGGCAAGCCGCTTCAACAGGCCGGCAGCCTCGCGCGCTGGCACTTCCAGATGAATGAGCGCTTCCATGCAGGTGAGCGCCGCTTCCGAGATCGGTTTGGCCGTCGCACGGCCCGCCTTGGCGATAAAGCGCTCGGCGATTTCGGCCGAGGACCGTCCACCGACCGGGCGGATGCGGGCGAGCGCCATCATGTCTTCCACCAGCGCCTGCGCCTGCTGCGGGTCGGCTCCGGAGAGCGCCACCATCATGGCCGGTGCACCGGCATCCGGTTTGGTGACCTCGGCGAGCGCGGTCTCCACCCGGGTGCGAGAGCCGAGCGCACGGCGCAAGCGTCTGGCAGCGCCCGGCGCGAAACCGAGGCCATCGACAAAAGCATCAAAGATGGCGGAATCGCCCAGAAGGATCGACGGCTTTGTCAGCCCACCGGCAGAAGCAAGCGAGCCAGAAAGCGCCATCACTTCGGCATCGGCGGCGAGGCGATCTTCGCGGCCCAGGCTCTCAATGCCGGCCTGCAAAAACTCGCCGGTCTCGCCGGGACGGAACCGGAAGGCCGGGCCAAGATAGCCATAGTTGGCTGGCCGCGCCGCATCGCCGGTTTCCATGTGGTGGCGGCAGATGGGGATGGTGAGTTCTGGCCGCAGGCAAAGCTCGCTGCCTGCCTGATCCTCGGTGGTGAACAGGCGGGTGCGGATATCCTCGCCGACAAGATCAAGGAACACGTCCGCCGGCTGCAGGATCGGCGGATCCACCGGCATGTAGCCGGAGGTTTCCAACAGCTCGATGATCTGCCTTCTGCTCATGATCTTGGCGCCATGGCTTAAGCGTCCCTGTCGGCAGCCTGTTCGGCCAAACGTTGTTTGACGGCGTTTACCAAATCCGTGGCATCGACTTCGTACTGGCCGGGGCGGGCTGCCTTGTACTCGGCGTTGGATTCAAAGGCCGCCGCCTCACGTTTGCCCTCGATCATATCCTTGATCTGGACAATGCCTTGCTCGCGCTCGTTGGAGCCTTGAATGATGCAGAGCGGCGAATTGCGGCGATCAGCATATTGCAGCTGTTTGCCGAACTGCTTCGGGTTGCCCTGGAACATCTCAGCGCGGACGCCCGCTTCGCGCAGCTGCTGCACCATCTTTTGGTAACCGGCCAAAGCGTCGATATCGCGGTCCATTACACAGACAACGACCGGGCCTTGCGGCGTATCGGTGGAGATCTTGCCGAGGTTCTTCAGCGCCGTCATCAGGCGGGACACGCCGATGGAAAAGCCCGTTGCTGGCACCGGCTCGCCGCGAAAGCGGGAGACGAGGCCATCATAGCGCCCACCGCCGCCGACAGAGCCGAAGACAACTTCTTCGCCCTTTTCGTTGGTCACGGGGAACAGAAGCTCCGCCTCGTAGACCATGCCAGTGTAGTATTCGAGGCCCCGGACGACGGAGGGGTCAATATGTATCCTTTCGGCGCTATAACCGCAGTCGCGAACAAAGCCACGCAGTTGAAATAACTCCTCAGCGCCGATGTTGAATGGATGCACATCTTGGAAAACAAGTTTTGTAGATGCGTCGGCAATGGACCTTATTGATGACGGCTCACCGTCTTCATCAAGCATTCCGATGCGCTGCATATCATCTCTAACATCTTCCGGAATGTCGCCGGTGACCAACTTGCTGTCTAGCTCATAGGCGGCAAAAAGCCCGGCCATCGCCCCTACTTGCCAAGGCTCGAGACCAGCGCCCTTCGTGAAGTCGCCGCTTTCATCCTTGCGGCCTTCGCCCAGGAGCAGCTTCACACCTTCAATGCCGAACTTATCCAACTTATCGATGGCGCGAAGGACAGCAAGCTTCTGGTCCTCATCGGTCACGCCGATGGCTTCCATCACGCCGTCGAGAACCTTCCGGTTGTTCACACGGATCAGGTATTGGCCGCGTGGAATGCCTAGCGCCTCCATCGTGTCGGCCATCATCATGCACATTTCCGCATCGGCCTGGACGCCCGGCGTGCCGACCGTGTCGGCATCGAACTGCATGAACTGGCGGAAGCGGCCCGGCCCCGGCTTTTCGTTGCGGAACACCCAGCCCGCGCGATAGCTACGATAGGGTTTTGGCAGCGCGTCATAATTCTCAGCCACATAGCGGGCGAGCGGCGCGGTGAGGTCGTAGCGCAGGCTCATCCATTGCTCGTCATCGTCCTGCACCGAGAAGACGCCCTCGTTCGGGCGGTCAGTATCAGGCAGAAACTTGCCGAGCGTGTCGGTGTATTCGAACATCGGCGTTTCGACCGGATCGAAGCCGTAGCGCTCATACACCTCGCGAATCTGCGCCATCATGCCGTCAAGCGCACGGATGTCCCCCGCATCGCGGTCGGCAAAGCCACGCGGCAGGCGCGCCTTCACCTTTTGAGGCTTCTTTTTTTTCTTCTCGGACATGGAATGAACGCGCAATTGGAGGGGTCGCGCGTGGGATAGACGCCAGGGGGGCGGGATGCAAGCGGCGAGCTTACGAACGGCGCTTGCGTAGCTTGTGCGTCAGCGCGAGCTGGATGCAGTGCTTCAGTGCGGCGCGGTCCGGCAGGTCGGCGCTTGGGATGACGATGGCGCGCTTGCCATCAAACTGAAGCGTATCGTCGTAAAGGGTGCGGAACTCCTCCACCAGACCGCTGGTGCAGATGAACATCAGCGCATGGTCCCCGTCGGCGCGGGTTTCGATGCGCACAGAAGAACCGACATTGGACTTGGCTGGGGCGAAGCTTGGCTGGCCCCATTTCACGCTTTCTTGCAGCGGGCCGATGTCCGGCACCTCGCCGGCGGCCTCCTCTATCAGCGCTTTGAGCGCCTCAAACCGGTCGCTGGAAGGCACGGAGCTTCTCTTCAAGCGGCTCATAGCAAAAGCAGTCTTCTTCGTGATCGTTGACCAGCCCCATGGCCTGCATGAAGGCATAGCATGTCGTGGGGCCAACGAAGCTCCAGCCGCGTTTCTTCAGGTCCTTGGAAAGCTGCTTGGATGTCGGCGTCTGCGCGAGCTTCATCAGCTCTTCGCGCGTGTTGCGCTTGGGGCGCTCCTCAGCCGGCGGAACGTAGCGCCAGAAAAAGGCAGCCAGAGAGCCGGCCTCCTCCATGAGGTCCAGCGCGCGCTGAGCATTGTTGATGGTGGACCGGATCTTGCCCTGGTGGCGCACAATGCCGGCATCGGCCAGCAGGCGTTCCACATCCGCTTCGGAGTAATCGGCGACCTTGGAAAAATCGAACCCAACAAAGGCGGCGCGGAAGTTCTCGCGTTTCTTCAAAATGGTCAGCCAAGAGAGGCCCGACTGGAAGCCCTCCAGGCAGATCTTCTCAAACAGCCGCTTATCGTCGATGACCGGCTGGCCCCACTCATTGTCATGGTAGGTGATGTAAAGCGGGTCTTCAGAGACCCAGAAACAGCGGTACGGTTCTTGAGCATCGGTCATAGACCGATGTGTGACGCGATTGGCCGGCGTTGACCACCCGCTTTGCGCACCGCTCCTGACGGTAGGGTGTCAGGAGGGCGCCTGGGCAGGCTTGGTCAACCGACCGACCACCCGACGCGCAATGGGCGCGACCACCAGCACCGTCGGGAAGGCAACGGCCCAGGAGAAGAGCCAGCTTTCCATCCAGGCGGCCAGAAGATGATCGACCCAGCCAAGCGCACGCAAAGTTGCAATGCCGGAGACGATAAGGGACATGAGGCCTGACAGGATGAGGCCGAAGAGAACGGGTGCAAAACGCTGGGGGATCATGGGAGAACTCGATGGGAGGGGATGCCCCGGCTGGCTGCCGGGGCATTGATGATCAGCCCGCGCACCGTTCCCGGTCAAGCCCGGCAGACGCCGGCCTTGATCAGGCGGCCGGGCGTTCCTTGATGAACGAGCCTTCGCGCAGGTCGCGGATGGCCTCGATGAGCTCCTGCGTGGTGTTCATGACAATGGGACCGTGCCAGGCGACCGGTTCCTTGATCGGCTGCCCGGACACCAGCAGGAAGCGCATTCCGTCCGGCCCGGATTGGGCAACGATCTCGTTGCCGGTGTCGAAATGCACCAGCGTGCGGTTGCCGGAAAGATCGCGGATGCTCAACTCCTCGCCCTGGAACTCCTTTTCCACCTTCACGCCCACCGGATCGGAGGTATTGCGGAACGTGCCGGACCCGCCAAAGATGTAGGCGAAGGTGCGCGCATAGGTGTCGACGGGGAAGGTCTTTCGGGTGTTGGGCGGCAGCAAGATATCGAGATAGAGCGGCTCGGCAGCAATACCGTCCACCGGGCTTGCCTTGCCCCAGAACTTGCCGACGATCACCCGCACCTTCGTGCCATCATCATCGATGATCTCCGGCAGGTCGGAGCCCTGAATATCCTGATAGCGCGGGGTGGTCATCTTCAGGCTTGAAGGCAGGTTCGCCCAAAGCTGGAAGCCGTGCATCTGGCCCTTGGCGTTACCGCGTGGCATCTCCTGGTGCATGATGCCGGAGCCGGCCGTCATCCATTGGACGGACCCCGGACCGAGCATGCCGCGATTGCCAAGCGAGTCGCCATGCTCCACCTCGCCTTCCAGCACATAGGTGATCGTTTCGATCCCTCTGTGCGGATGCCAGGGAAAGCCCTTCATGTATTGCTCAGGCACGTCGTTGCGGAAATCATCGAACAGCAGAAACGGGTCCGACATGTCGGTATCGCCAAAGCCGAAGACGCGGTGCAGATGCACGCCGGCGCCCTCTATCGTCGGCTGGGCCTTGGTTTCCTGAATAACGGGACGAAAGCTCATGGCTCCCCCTTCTTCGATCAGCAGGCACCCGGTGGTGCGTTGCCTAAGAAGATAGGGGCCAGTGAGAAGGCCCTCCAGCCCTGGCGCAAGGCACGGACTGTTCAGCCTAAGCGAACAGTCAGACGGTTGTTGGGCCTAATCGAACAGAGCGTCGATATCGTCCTGCGAAGCGACATTGACGTCATTGTCCATCGCCGGACCATTGAGAAGCGCCGCATCACCCCTTGGACCCACATCCAGCGTGTCCACCTCGGAGAAGCTCTCCATGCCGCCCCAGATTTCCATCATGGAATCGATACGATCCTCGATGAAACGCATAGTGCGCACGACTTTGGTGATGCGCTGTCCGGTGATGTCCTGGAAGTTACAGGCTTCAAAAATGGTCATTACCGCCTCGGCGGCATCATTGGCCATGCCCTGATCGGCCCCATCGAGCTTGGCAGCCAAATTGCCGACCCGGTCCTCAATGGTTTCAGCTGCCGACAGAATAGCTTCGGTCGCGTGCTCAGTGCCTTGGACGACGGCATCAAGTTCATCCGTTACCTTGCCCAGTTCCTTACCCTGGAAACCGGACTGATGCAGGGTCGCAATCTCGGTCTTGGTCTGGGCGATCGCATGCTGGATGGCGGTCATCTCCGCCTCAATGCGCTTGGCCTCAACCATGTCATGCTTGAAGGTGTCGATCTCGCCCTGCGAGACCTCTTCAGGCGGCTGGATGAGATCTTTGAGCTCGGCAATCGCGTGCAAAATGGCATGGCTATCGACCGAGTCGCTTGCAGCGGACGGCGTCGATCCATTGACCGGCGATGGTATGGCGCGCCCGGTCGTTCGGGCAGCCGGACTGCCGTTCATGGACGCCTCAATACGGAACATTTTGCGGTGCGCTTGCCCCATGGGCATCCCCTCCCCTTCTCGTCGGCTCGTCATCCCCAAATACCCGTACGCGGACAAAGTTAAGAAGATGTTGGGCCGTTGAAGATCGCGACCTTACAACTGCGCGTTGGTTCTCTTAGCCGCCTTAGCGCCGGCGAGCGGTAACCCTTGGACCGATGATTGCTTGCCCACCGGGTAAGGCCAAGGCATGAAGAGAGAGACTGATCATCCGGGACTTTCCGCCTCTTGGATAACATGCTGCGCAAACGTTTCTTGCTGCTTCGTCGGACGCGACGGACCCACCCGCACGACCGGTTTACCCGCGCCGGTGGCGTGCGCCGGGCGACGGCCCGGCTTGTTGCGCTGGCGATGCTGATGCTCGCGCCGTCGGCCGCCGCAACGCAGGCCGACCTATCCGATGCGCTTTTGACCGACGGCTTTTTCCGCACCGTTTTCGGTTTGGAGTATGAAAGCTTCGGACGCGGAGCGAGCGTGGTGAAGAAGTTCTCAGACACCGTCTTTCTTTATATTGACCAACGCGCCAGGCAGGACCGGCGGCAGGAGGTGCGTGCCTTCGTGCAGTCAGTCAACCGGTCGGTGCAAGGCCTTGATCTCAGGATTACCGAGAACCCGGCTGACGCGAACTTCACCGTCTTCATCGTCGACAGAGCGCACTATGCCGACACCATTCGCGGCGATGTCTATCGCTCTTCCAGCGCACGAGTGCGTGGGCGATGCATGGTGCGGGTGCTGACGCAGCGCAACGGCATTGAGCGCGCTCAAGCCGTGATCGTGTCCGACGAGGGCGAGTTCCTGTTCAACCGCTGCCTCGTCGAAGAGGTGTTGCAGGGTCTCGGCCCCCTCAACGATGACGCATCATTGGCCTTGAGCGTGTTCAACGATCAGTCGCGCCACACGCGCTTTACGCTGCACGACCGGTTCATATTGAACATGCTCTACCATCCTGGCATCCGCGCTGGCATGGATCGGCGAGCGGTGGAACGCACGCTGCCCCGCGTCCTTTCCGACGTGCGCCGCTACGTGCCCTAAAGGCCAGTCGCCGGCCTTCAATCCTCAAAACTCAATCGCGACCGACGGCGCGCTGCGTTTGGCCTCACCATGGTAGACGGCCTCAATATTGTTGCCGTCCGGGTCGAGCACGAAGGCCGCATAGTAACCAGGGTGATAGGCGCGCTCGCCTGGCGCTCCATTGTCGCGACCACCATGAGCAAGCGCAGCGCTGTAGAATGCGTCGACGGTTGCGCGATCCTTGGCCTGGAAGGCCAGGTGATGGCGGCCGGTGAGCACCCCCTGCGCCGCTGGGCTTTCCGCAGAAGACACGACGAGTTCGTCTGCCCAGAAAAAGTCTTCAGCAGTGCCGACGATAGGGATCTCCAGCACACCCAGCACCGCCGTATAAAAGTCCTCACTCGCCGACAGATCGCGGACGACCAGTTGAAGGTGGTCGATGAGCCGACCGCGATGCAGTTGAAAGGTTTCCATTGGTCCTTCTCCTCAAGAGAAGAGCCTACGACAGGCTGTTCCACTGGGCATTGATATGAAGCGCGTAACCGAGCCTTTTGAGGGCTAGGGCCATCCGGGGCATCACCCGAACGGGTGATCGCTCAGATTGGTTGCTCACTGTTGCAGATAGTCCGCCAGTTCCTGCAACACCACATCGGGCGCTTCCAACTGCGGCAGATGTCCAACGCCTTCCAAGGAGCGGAACTCGCCTTGGCCAACAAGCGCATGCAACGCTCGGCCGCGCTCAATGGGAATCCACGGATCGTCGACGCCCCATAAAATTCTGACCGGACATCGCACTTTGCCAAAGTCCGGTTCTATCACAGCGGTGTACTTTTCATCGGCTTGGGCAAATTGGCGGTAGAAACTGCTCGCTCCATCCTTCGACAACCAAGGGGCAACAAGGTTCTGAAGGTCACCGGGATCAACGTCGTTGACGAGTGCCCCACGGATGTACGCCTCGACAAGGGCGGCATGGATATGATCGGGCAGTCCCTGAAAGGCTTCGACATGCTTGCCGACATGATCGAAGAAATCCGAGCCCCACGGCCGCATGGCAACGACATTGATGAGCGCCAGGCGGTCATAGTCGCATCCATGCAGCAGGTGGGCGCGAAGGACAATCGCGCCGCCGAAATCATGCGCAACAACCATCGGTCGGTCGAGCTTCCAATGGGAAAGCATCTGCGAAAACACATCGCCCTGAACATCAAGCGATGTCCTTTGATCAGCTCGTTTCTCTGATTGCCCGTAGCCCGGCATGTCGAACCAATGCACGGTGTAAGAGCGAGCCAGTGCAGGAATGATCCGGTGCCAGGAGTAGGACGACCATGGCCAGCCATGGGCAAGCACCAGGCCGGGCCCGCTGCCACACTTGCCGGCCGCAACGCGCCCGGCGCTGGTGCGAACCTGTTCGTCAAGATGCCAACCTGTCATTGCGCCTCACCACCCAAGCTGCCCGAGCGCTATTCAGGCGCCTGATCGCTCAGATAGGTAAGCCCCTCCGGCGTGAGCGTGAAGACGCCACGCTCCACCCGTTCAAACCAGCGATAGTGGTTGTTGGCCATAATGCGCGTCGCCCGTTCCACGCCAGTTTCCTTGGCCACATGCGCGCCACGACTTGGACCATTGCCGCTCAGATACTCAGCGCACCGCAGCGCGTCCTGCCGGTAGGCCGTCACCAGATTGCGCCGGATGGAACCGCCCGTGTTCGGGTCGCCAGTCCGCCGGGCAAACTCACGCAGCAACAGCTCTTTGCGCCGCTTGGATTTGCGCGGCGCATAGGAACCCGGATCAGCATGCACCTCCACCAAACTGTCAGAGAGCCGCACGGTGATGAGGCCCACGCCAAGTCTGCGGGCCAGTTTGATGTTGTTCTTCAGGCTTTGCCAAAAGCGCTGGCCAGTGCTGCGCGGAACGGCGACATAGACCGCGTCACTGATCGTCTGCCGCGCAATGGCCTGATGAAAAAGGCTGAGCGAGAAGCCGCACTTCAGCTCCACGATCACCGGGTCTTCCTCGCCGCGGCATGCGACGACATCGGCAGCGCCAATTTCGGCTTTGACCTCGTACCCCTGACCAATCAGGAACGCCTTGATGGGCGCATAAAGCTCGGTTTCAGCGGTCGGGGTCGCAGTCAGGCTCATCGTGTCGGCTCGTCAGGCACATCAGGGCGAATCACGTTCGCCGACAAGCCTAGTCGCCATCCACTTTCAAAGCGATGAACGCGCCAAACCGCCCCGCCCTTCCTTGGGCAGGTGCGCCATCATCGGTCTTGCCGTTGCGACCCTAGAGCATCACGCCAGCGGACTGCATATGATCAAAAACTGTGCCCGTGATGATCGCAATGATGAACAATTCGACAGCCAGGAGCAGATGTTCGGGTTCCATTGCCTTACCTCTCGCTATTCGACTTTCGTCTATAGCATAGGAAGCAAGGTTCGGGCCAATCGGCGGTTGTTCCGAGCTTGCGCCAGGAACAGAGCCAACATGAGTCCTCTGGTTGTTCCCTTTCCCATCGGCTCTGGGCTTTCAGTCAACCACGGGAACGAAAGCGGGGCGGAGACAGACCGAGCGATATCACCGAAGGCGGTTCAGCTTGCCCTTGGTCTTGTAGATGTTCTTGTAGTCCCACTGAATGGCTCGGCCCTTTTCGAGCCATCGGCGAAGGTCATCGTCGTAGACCTGAGCCACGTCGGTGTAGCGGATCGAAGCATCTTTGAACTTGCCCGTCCCAGGCTTCAGTTGGTTCTCGCCAAAGTCGGCGCCGCGCCAGAACATCAGGCGGATACAGCCCTTCAGCTTGCTGTCGCCAACGATAGGGTTGCCTTCGAGGAACCAAACAGGGTGGCCGTGCCAGATCTTGCTTTCGGCATCAGGAAGCCCGCTGTTGATCGTCATACGCAGAGCATGGCAGATCGACAGGTCTTCCGACGACTGGGCAGCGTGAAACGCGTCGATGGTGCTTGGTTTCATTCGACGACCTTAGCACGAAGAGCGCCTCGGGACTGTCAACAGGCGTATCGATACGCGCTGCAAACCACATTGAAGCCAGCACAAAAACCGCGCGAGCCTAATGCGTATGCTCGGCCTAGACGGCAACCCAAGACCGAACAATCTGTTCACTCTCACTGAGGCCTCGCAGAAAGTTCCAGGAGAGGAAGCGGAAGTTCGTGCAGCGGCTTAAGTGGTGCGGCTATAGGAATGAGCTGTGACGCTCTCTGCCAACTGCCTGATCTCCTTTAGCTGATGATCCGAAATCTCAATGTTGTTGCCATGGGCAATGTCGTCACGGGTTTTCTTTGAGCGCGCGAATGCTTCCACATCGTCATCTGTCATGCCCTTCCAGCGGTTCACAGCGCACCATATGAACTTCCCCCGGAGCGACTTGATGCTCTTGCTTTGCTCTAGAAACAGCGCGTTTGCCGACTTGAAGATACGTTCGTCAGACCGGAGCAGTGCGTCGACACTCGAGCAATGGTCGATTTTTTTGAACTGCATGTGAGTGGTCACTTCAATCGACAAGAAGAAAAATAAGAAACTCTTCAGTGGATCATCTTCTCTAAGAGCAAGGTCAAGAAAACGGGCAGCTTTGGACTCAATGGAATTCGCTAGAGTGGCGCAATCGTTCATCATCTCCTTCAGGTTTTCATCGGCGAGCGGCCCCGATGTGTAACCTGAACCCGTCATGTCAAACCGGACGTCCTTGACGGTCTTTCCAGAAGCGCTTTTTCCGACAATGAGGCTCTCGATGGCTCTAAAATCGACAGTATTCTTCAGCCTTGAAAAGATGCAGTCCAAACTGGCCAACGCCCTTGGCAGGACCTCATTCGCGGCTAGAGTTAAGATATTCTTTGCCTCGGAAAAAGCGTCATGAGACATTATACCGTCGCTGAAGTCTTGGACGAATGCATCAGATACCGAGTATTCTTCAGTTGGACCAATTTTGATCATTATGTATGGCGGATTACAGCGACGCTCTTTTTGCCATGATTCCAAATCATCCGACCAATTATCATTGCATATTTGCTCGCAAATTCGGTTCAAGTCATCGCCGATTCCAAGTTCTATTTCTTCTCTTCCTATATCCCATTTAAAAAATTCCACCTCGGACTCATCGAGAATAATGCCTCGTATGCTGTAAAGATGAAGGCTGTAGAAGCGCGCCCTAATGACCTCGCCTTCTGGCAACTTCTTAAAGCCCATCATTTCGAGCCCATAGTTCGTAATCGGCATAATGATCCCCATCGCCTTCGGTGGACGAATACTATAGACGGTAGTTGTGTTTCAGGGCCCTTCTTTCTAGCAAGGCGAGGTCAGGATTAGGCGACATGTTTTGCCGGATCCCAGGTCCAGACAGAGGGCGAATGAGGGAGATGCATCCCGGCAACAAAAAGCCCCGAAGCGCAGCAGCGCATCCGGGGCTTCAATGATTGATTGGCGATAGGCCCCGGATCACGCGCTCGCGCGATATCCGGGGCTTGGGAGTAAAAGTGCCTAAGCCGCAGCTTGCTCTGCGCCTAACTCATCCCCACCACGGGTCGTGGTGAAGATCAGGCGGTCGGCGCCATTCTCAAATTTCCCGCCGGTCACCTGCACACTGTCGCCATCTTTGATGTCACCGGCGAGGATCTTCTCGGCAAGCGGGTCCTGCACCTCTTTCTGGATCACGCGCTTGAGCGGGCGCGCGCCATAGGCCGGGTCGTAGCCCTTGTCGGCGATCCATTCGCGGGCCGCCTCGTCCAGCTCGACGGTGATCTTGCGATCTTCCAGGAGCTGATGCAGGCGGGCGAGCTGAATATCGACGATGGCACCCATCTCGGCACGTTTTAGCCGCTCGAACAGCACGATCTCATCGACACGGTTCAGGAACTCGGGCCGGAAATGCCCGCGCACCATCTCCATGACATTGTCGCGCACGCCGGACATGTCTTCCTCGTCCTTGGCGGCGACCAGATACTCCGCCCCAAGGTTGGAGGTCATGATGATGAGCGTATTCTTGAAGTCGACCGTGCGGCCCTGACCGTCGGTCAGCCGGCCATCGTCAAGCACCTGAAGGAGCACGTTGAAAACGTCCGGATGGGCCTTTTCCACCTCATCGAACAGGAGCACCTGATAGGGCCGGCGGCGCACCGCTTCGGTCAGCGCCCCGCCCTCATCATAGCCGACATAGCCCGGAGGCGCGCCGATGAGGCGGGCGACCGCGTGCTTTTCCATGAACTCCGACATGTCGAGCCGCACCATGGCGTGCTCATCATCGAACAGGAAGGAGGCCAGCGCCTTGGTAAGCTCCGTCTTGCCGACGCCGGTGGGGCCTAAGAACAGGAACGAGCCAAGCGGCCGGTTCGGGTCCTGCAGGCCGGCGCGCGAACGGCGCACAGCGGTGGAAACGGCATGCACGGCCTCCGCCTGACCGACGACACGCTTGGCGATCTCGTCTTCCATGCGCAGGAGCTTTTCCCGCTCGCCTTCCAGCATCTTGTCGACCGGCACGCCCGTCCAGCGGGAGACGATGTGGGCAACCATGTCGGGGGTTACCGACTCCTGGACCATATCATCGCGTTCCCCCGCGGCTTCGGCGTCGGACAGCTGCTTTTCAAGCTCAGGAATCAGACCGTAGGCAAGCTCACCCGCCTTGGCGAGATCGCCCTCGCGCTGCGCCTGTTCAAGCTGCGTGCGGGCTTCGTCGAGCCGCTCCTTCAGCGCCGTGGCACCGGCGAGCTTCTCCTTCTCGGCCTGCCAGCGGGCGGTCATTTCCGCCGACTGCTGTTCAAGTTCCGAAAGCTCTGACTCCAGCTTCTCCAGGCGATCCTTGGAGGCCTGATCGGTCTCCTTTTTCAACGCCTCGCGCTCGATCTTCAACTGGATGACCCGGCGGTCGAGCTCGTCCAGCTCCTCCGGCTTGGAATCGACCTGCATGCGCAGGCGCGAGGAGGCTTCGTCCACGAGGTCGATGGCCTTATCAGGCAGGAACCGGTCGGTGATGTAGCGGTTGGAAAGCGTCGCGGCGGCCACCAGCGAAGCGTCGAGCACGCGCACCCCATGGTGCAGCTCGTACTTTTCTTTCAGGCCGCGCAGGATGGAGACGGTGTCTTCCACCGTTGGCTCGGTGACCATCACCGGCTGGAAGCGACGGGCCAGCGCCGCGTCCTTCTCCACATGCTTGCGGTATTCGTCCAGTGTGGTCGCGCCCACGCAGTGCAGCTCACCGCGAGCGAGAGCAGGCTTCAGGAGGTTGGAGGCGTCCATCGCGCCATCGGCCTTACCGGCACCGACCAGCGTGTGCATCTCATCGATGAACAGGATGATGCCGCCGGCCGCCGTTTCGATCTCCGACAGAACGGCCTTCAACCGCTCTTCAAACTCGCCGCGGAACTTCGCGCCAGCGATCAGAGCGCCCATGTCGAGCGCCATCAACTGCTTGTCGCGCAAAGACTCCGGCACATCGCCATTGACGATGCGCAGGGCAAGCCCTTCAGCGATCGCGGTCTTACCGACGCCAGGCTCACCGATCAGGACAGGGTTGTTCTTGGTCCGGCGCGAGAGCACCTGGATCGCGCGGCGGATTTCTTCATCGCGGCCGATCACCGGGTCGAGCTTGCCGTCGCGGGCAGCCTCGGTGAGGTCGCGGGCATATTTCTTCAGCGCGTCATAGCCTTCTTCGGCAGAGGCTGAGTTCGCCGTACGGCCTTGGCGCACCTGCTCGATGGCGGCATTGAGGGTCTGCGGTGTCACTCCACCGGCCTTCAACGCCTTGCCGGCATCGCTTTTGGCATCGAGCGCCAGGGCGAGCAGCAACCGCTCGACGGTGACATAGCTGTCACCAGCTTTCTGGGCCGCCTGATCGGCAGCCTCGAAAACCCGCGCCATGGCCGGGTCCATGTAAAGCTGGCCATTGCCCCCTTCTACAGACGGTTGGCCAGCGAGCGCTTGCTCGACCTGGATTTTGACAATGTCGGGCTTGCCGCCAGCAGCCTCGATCAGGCGCGCGGCAAAGCCTTCCTTGTCGTCGATCAGGGCCTTCAAAAGGTGGTCGGGCAACAGCCGCTGATGGCCCTTGGCCAGCGCGCTCGTCTGGGCGGCCTGCAGAAAGCCGCGTGCCCGTTCGGTGTAGTTCTCAAGATTCATCAATCATCCTCCAGGCGAGCCCCCGTGCGCGGCTGCGCCCCGGCGGTCGGTCATCAAAGGGCCGGACCCAAGCTGGCATCCGGTGGCAGGAGGCCGAACCCGCATGCGCGGCCTTCAGCGTCGCAAAAGCATATGGGAATGAAGGAAACGGGTTTGAAGCCCCAAAAACCAGACAAGGTTGATGATCAGCCACCGCCGCCGGTTGCCAAGGCTCGGGCCCGTGCTCGCACGGCCGCCGAGGGATCATCAAGCGCAGCTTCAATCAGCGGATGCGCCTCGTCGGGGGCGACACGGGACAGAGCGTCCAGCGCCCAAACGCGATGCAGCGTTCGCTTTACTGCCAAAAAGGGGCGGATCGCGTCCGGATCGGCAATTGGTGCAAACTGAACCATCTGAAGTGCGTGAAGAATAGCGTCGGGCTGTGTGAGCTTGGGAAGCGTTTCAAAAACCGACCGAGCGATAGCCTCATCCAGCCCATTGCCCTCCGCCCGCGCTTTCAGCACCCAGCTCGCGGCAACCTCGTGCGGTCCAGGAAGAAATCGGAGCAAATCACGCGATGGAACGTTGGAGCGTGCAAGCGTTCGCAGGGGCGCAACATGCTTCCCATCAAACGCCGCCAACCGATCTATCAAGTCCCTCGCCATCTCTCCCCTCGGTCTTTTGCGATGCGGCGCTCCACCTGCAACCGAAAGAAGCGCGGTTTGATAGGCGCTGGCCATCTCTCAGTCCTAACTTGCAGCCGCTTGCCACCCCGTGACAATGGGAGCGGGACACTCTCCCGACGATTCTCCTGAAAGCCCAAGCTATGACCAATCCAAGTTCCAAGCCGGCCGTCCTCACTCACCTATGGCGCTGGCCTGTGAAAGGGCTGGGCGGCGAAGCTTTGGAATCCGTCACGGTCTCGCCAGGACAACTCTTTCCCTATGACCGGGCCTTCGCATTGGAAAATGGACCTTCCGACTTCGATGCTGAAATGCCCGAGCATGTCGCCAAGCGACAGTTCGTTTGCATGGTCCACCAACCAGACACCGGACGTATGACGGCGAGGTACAATGAGGCAGCCGGAACGTTAGAGATCACCACGCTCGATGGCGCCGAGCACAGCATTGATCCCGCCGACCCAGCCACGCTGGAAAGCTTGGCGACCACGCTCGTCACGCAACAGCTGCGTGGCCCTCTGAAACTGCGTTACGCCCGCGACCACACAAAGGGCCACGGCTTCACCGATGTGCCCGACCGCTGGATCTCGATTCAGAACACTGCTTCCATTGAAAGGCTCGGGCGCGCTGCAGGCGCAACGCTCGACCCGCGCCGCTTCCGCGCCAACATGCTTGTTGAGGGTTGGGAAGCCTTTTCTGAGGAAGAGATGGTCGGTGAAACAATCACCATCGGCGATGTGGAGATTGAGATCGTCGTGCCGATCAACCGATGCCGCGCTATCGATGTGAACCCAGACAGTTCGCAGCGCGATCAGGAACTGGTGCGGACTTTGATGGGCATGCGCGGCAAGCCAAGCCTCGGCGTCTACGCCCGCATCAAACGCGGCGGAAATCTAACGCTACGTCAAGATGTAGTTGCTAGCGTGCACGTAAACGGAACGTAGCGTAAACACGACGATTATCTTTTCGCTACTTTGAGCTAAACAACAGTAAATGTGGCGGACATAAGGCGAACATAAGGCAGTCCAGCGCAACAACAACTGTGTTGCACTGTGTCACTTGCCACAATTGTTTAAATGTCGGCTCCGATCTTAAAAGATCAAAGACTTAAGGTCGCTCGGTATCTTCGCTTGGCGCAGAAGTCGCGTCATCACCGGCAACCGGTGGAGGGCCGGCCGGAACGTCGTTGGACGGTTCGCTTGCAGCGGCCGAAGCAACCTCAGATCCATTGCCGGAATCAGCTTCAGCGGCCCCAGTGGACGACCCATTGCCACCAGCGCTTTCCGGCTGAGCAGCGGGTGCAGCATCACCGTCAAACCGGTCGGCGACATCCACATTGGCGCGACGTGGCCGCGACCCACGGCGTGGACGTCCTTCATCGGCGCCCTCGCGGGTTTCGTTGTCGCCCGACGCAGCCGCTGGCCCGCTGGCTTGCCCGGCATCGCCGCTCTCAGCGGCCGGTGCGTTCGGTGCGCCTTCATCGCCGCGTCCACGGCGGCCACGCCCGCGCCCACGCCGTCCACGGCGATCACCGTCCTCATCGTCCCCGCGGCGTTCGTTATCGCGGCGGTCACCGTCACGTCCACGACCGTTGGCCATGGCATCGGGCTGCGGCGCATCGGGCGCGGAAGGATCGTAGCCTTCCTGATCCTCGCGCTCATTGCTTTCTTCCGCCTCAATGGGATCGTCAGCCCGCTTCACATTAACAGGCTGGTTCATCTGCTGCTGAGCGGCCGCCACGATGCGGTAGTAATGCTCGGCATGTTGCAGATAAGCCTCCGACAGAACCGCATCGCCAGACGACTGCGCATCCCGCGCCAGATTGATGTACTTGTCAGCGATATGCTGTGCCGTGCCGCGAATTTTGACGTCCGGGCCGTTGGATTCATGGCTCCGCGAAAGCGGGCTTGGTCCCTTGCGGCCACGTCCACGCGACCGCTTGTTCGATTGACCAGGTCTCATTGCCAATGGTTTGTCTCTTCAGTTTGCTTTGAAACACTTTGCCAGCGCGTCGGCCCTTCCCTCTTGGAGAGCATCAACCACTGGAGCGCGCTGTTCAGCGCCATTTGCATCGTCTTGCCACCGCATGGCCGCATGCACGATGCGCGAAAACCGTTGCGCACCCATCCGCCTTAGCCGGCTTTGCATCAAACCAACGGGAGGTAGGGTGCCGTTTGGCATCAATCCCGTGATGATGGGTGCGGTGCGTCTGGGGCCAGCCTAACGGTCTGCCCTGCCTAACGTGTCGGGGTCGCCCCTCTGCCCTGCGACGCGCTCTTTCCCTAGCTGCTTCGGGCGAACTTTCCAAGTCCTTTTATCGGCGGACCGACCGGCAAGGCCCACAATCACCCTCGCTGTTGCAGGTGAAGCACGCGAGCCTGCCCACCTAGATCGTGATGCAAGGCCACATTTTGAAAGCCAGCCTGCCGGGCAAGTTCAGCAACGCTGTCAGCCTGATCGTATCCAATCTCAACGAGCACATGGCCATCTTTATTCAGATGGCTAAGGGCCGATGGCAGCAGAGCACGATAGGCATCCAATCCATCCTCTCCGGCAACCAATGCGCGATGGGGATCGTGCAATCGCACTTCCTCGGCAAGACCAGCCATCGCGTCCGCACGGATGTAAGGGGGGTTAGAGACAATCATATCGAAACGACGGTCCACACCTTCAAGCCATGAGCCAGTAAAAAACTGCAACCGCTCGGTCAGACCCAGCGCTTTCGCATTGCGATAGGCCTGCTCCACGGCGCCCTCACTGACGTCGATCCCGACACCTTCAAGCTGAGGGCGTTCGCGCGCCAACGCCAACAGGATGATGCCTGTCCCGGTGCCAAGATCGGCGACCGAAACCGGTCGGTCCTCCGGCAGCACCTTCAGCGCCGCCTCAACCAGGGTTCCGGTATCATCGCGCGGGATCAGGGTTGCTTCGTTGACCCCGACCTCGAAATCCCAGAAGGCCGCGCGTCCGACCAAACGTGCCAAGGGCTCGCCTGCCTCCCGACGCTTGACCAAAGCCTCCAGCCTTTGCCAATCGGCATCATCGAGTGCTGTGTTAGCCTTCGCCAGCTGCCCGCCAGCATCGACGCCGGTAACATGCTCAACAAGAGCCCGCTCCTCGCGCTGGCCATCGGCATGGGGGCGTTGCGCGATCCGAGCGGCCAGCGCCCGCACCGCTTCAGCAAAGGTCATGCCGCTTCGCTGGCAGCCAGCAACTCCATCTGGTGGGCAGCCGTCAGTGGCTCGATCACCTGATCAAGCCCATCACCGGCAAGCACTTGATCAAGGGCGTAAAGCGTCAGCCCGATCCGATGATCGGTCACGCGGCCCTGCGGAAAATTGTAGGTGCGAATGCGCTCTGATCGGTCGCCGGACCCAACCTGACCCTTGCGGGCGTCAGCGCGTTCTTCGGCTGCCTTTTGGCGTTCTGCATCGTAAAGCCGAGCCTTCAGAATCTCCATCGCCCGCGCTCGGTTCTGGTGCTGTGATTTCTCGCTCTGCGTCACCACAATCCCGGTCGGCAGATGGGTAATGCGCACGGCCGAGTCGGTCGTGTTGACGTGCTGACCACCTGCCCCGGAGGCTCGCATGGTGTCGATACGAATGTCCTCATTGCGCACCTCAACATCGATGTCCTTGGCCTCCGGCAGCACCGCCACGGTTGCCGCTGAGGTATGGATACGCCCGCCGGACTCCGTTTCCGGGACACGCTGAACCCGGTGCACGCCTGACTCGAACTTCAAAAGCCCATAGGCACCCTGCCCCTTCACCTCGGCGATGATCTCCTTGAAGCCACCCACCTCTCCTTCGGAGGTGGAAAGAACCTCGACCTTGAAGCTCTTCACCTGGGCATATCGCTGATACATGCGGAAGAGATCACCAGCAAACAGAGCCGCTTCGTCACCGCCCGTTCCTGCACGAACCTCAAGGATCAATCCGCCGGCATCGGCCTTATCCTTCGGCAAGAGGGCAAGCTGCAGATCGCTTTGCAGGTCTTCATAGCGCTTGGAAAGCGTGTCCACCTCATCGACCGCGAGCGCCCGCATCTCCTCATCCAGATCGGGATCATCGAGCATCCCGCGGGCCGCTTCCAACTCATCGCGTGTGGTTTGGAGCGCCTTGGCTTGCTCAGCGACCGGTTCCAGCTCCGCATAGTCCCGTGAAAGCTGCACAAAACTGTCGCCATCCTCGGTACCGGCAGCCATTTTGGCGGCAATACCCTCAAAACGGGCGATCAAGGCATCGATTTTCTGGTCTGAAATCATCGGTCTATGCGGGTGCGAGGCGGGAAACGGCTGAAGACTCAGATGTTTATCTGGTGCTTCTGGGCATAGGCAAGCAGGGGATCGCGCAGCGAGGCCGTTGCCAGCGGATCGGCGAGCATGCCATCGACGGCCTCTTTCAGACGATCGACGCGCAAATCAAGCAGCATGGTCTTCACCGGGCCAACAGAGGCTGGCGACATGGAAAGCCGCCGAAACCCAAGCCCGATAAGCGTCATCGCTTCCACTGGACGGCCAGCCATCTCACCACAGATCGTTACCTCGCAATCATTGCGATTGGCAGCATCGGCGATGGCCTTAAGTGGCCGCAGGAAGCTCGGTGACAGGATATCGAACCGGCCGGAAAGCCTTGTGTTGCCGCGGTCGGTCGCTGTCATGAACTGGAAGAGATCGTTCGATCCAACGGACACGAAATCGCAACGGCTCATCAACGCGTCGAGCTGATAGAGCAGCGATGGCACCTCGATCATCGAGCCAATCTTCAGCTCCGATGGCGTTTTGTAGCCGTGCTTAACGAGGTGAGAGAGTTCACGCCGAACAATGCCCTTGGCGTTGTCTAGCTCGGACACATCGGTAACCATCGGGAACATCATACGTAAGGAGCGGCCAGCAGCTGCCATCAACAGCGCACGCACCTGCAAGCGCATGAGGCCGGGGCGATCAAGGCCAAGCCGAACCGCCCGCCAACCAAGCGCCGGGTTTTCCTCGGCGAAAGTGCGCATGTAAGGCAGCACCTTGTCGCCGCCGATATCGAGAGTGCGGAAGGTCACGGGCCGCTCGCCGGCCGCATCCAGAACCTTGGAGTAGAGCGTCTCCTGCTCTTTTGTCCGCGGCAGGGAGCGGGCAACCATGAACTGAAGCTCGGTGCGGAACAGGCCTATCCCGTCGGCGCCTGTCTCCTCCAGGCTCGGCAAATCAATAAGCAGTCCCGCATTGTGCTGCAACGTGATGGGCGTGCCGCAGGCGGTGACCGAAGGGCGGCCCTTCAGCGCGCGATATTGCGCCTGGCGACGAGCCCGGAACTTGACCTTTTCCACATAGGCCCGCTCCACGTCCGCAGGCGGACGCACATGGACCGATCCGGTCTCACCATCCAAAATGATGGGGTCGCCATCATCGACCAGCGCCACGACGCCACCTATCCGGCCAACAACTGGCACACCGATAGCTCGCGCCACCACCGCAACATGGCTGGTCGGCCCGCCTTCTTCCAGCACCAAGCCCCGCAGGCGCGCGCGATCATAGTCAAGAAGCTCAGCGGCACCCATCATTCGAGCAACCAGCACGGCATCTTCGGGCAACTCTTCCTGATGCCGCCCATCCTCGCCAGAAAGCTCGCGAAAGAGCCGGTAGGCAAGATCGTCAAAATCGTTCAGCCGCTCGCGGATCAGCGGATCCTTCTGGCGCATCAGCTTGGCCCGCGTATCGGACTGCACGCGCTCAACCGCCGCTTCGGCGGTCAAGCCGGACTGGATCGCCTCGCGCATTCGTTGTGCCCAGCCACGGTCATAGGCGAACATCCGATAGGCTTCGAGGATATCCCGATGCTCTCCGTGATGGGCGACCTCGCCTGATTCCACGATGGTGTCGATCGACAGACGCAGCCGGGCGATGGCGTGATCAAGACGGTCAATCTCGGTATCGGCATCCTCCGCGATCATCTCGGTCACAACGAGACGAGGCTCATGCAGCACGACGTGGCC
Source organism: Pseudomonadota bacterium (assembly GCA_038749715.1). Lineage (GTDB taxonomy): Bacteria > Pseudomonadota > Alphaproteobacteria > Rhizobiales > MH13 > MH13. The sequence goes on along the minus strand of JBCDHR010000008.1, from coordinate 105,490 downwards.
GAGGCCAACACCATCAGCGAAGCCCGATCCTTCCATGTGAAGCTGACGCGTCGATTCCAGATCAAGGCCGGACCGCGACAGACCTTCCAGCTCGCCACCGGCAATCATCTCAGCGATCACCATGGCAACCGTCTGAAGCGCCTCCACCTCTTCGTCGGTGTAGGAGCGTCGGGCCTGGTTCTGAACGGTCAGAACACCAAGCACCCGCCCGGCGCGCAAAACTGGAACACCAAGAAAGGAGTGATAAGCCTCCTCGCCCGTCTCTGGCAGATAAGCGAAGCTTGGGTGCTTTTGTGCGTCGGCAAGGTTCAGCGGTTCAGCGCTGGCGGCGATGACTCCGACCAGGCCCTCACCCACATTCAGACCGGTGTTGTGCACGGCGGCCTTGTTCAAACCCTCGGTGGCCGACAGCTCCAACACGCCATCGGCGCGCAGCAGGTAAACCGAGCACACCTCGGCCACCATATTGGCCGCGATGAGCACCGTTATCTTGTCGAGCCGCTCCTGGCCGCTGATGCGCTCAGCCATAACCTCGCGCAAACGCCGCAACAGGACACGCGGCCCCGCTAGCGACCCGCGCGTGGGCATTGTGACCTCACAAAGTCCGTTGTTTTTCGCTCCGCCAGCCGAAGCACCGCACCATCACACCGCCGACGCTGGTCAGAAGCAAGTCCTTAAGCGGCGTCGAGCCCGTATAGCGAATGCAGCGTGCGCACGGCAAGCTCAGTATAAGCCGCATCGATCAACACAGAGATCTTGATCTCCGACGTTGTGATCGCACGAATGTTGATGTTCTTGTCCGACAGTGACTTGAACGCATCGGCCGCGACCCCGGCATGGCTTCGCATGCCAATGCCAATGACCGAGACCTTCACCACGTCTTTTGACCCGTTCAGCGCCTCGAACTCGATGCCGCTATCGGGGTTCTCCAAAATCCCAACCGCTTTGTCATAGTCGCCTTCAGGTAGCGTGAAGGTGATGTCCGTCGTGGCACCATCGGCAGAGATGATCTGCACGATCATGTCGACATTGATGCCGGCATCAGCCAGCGGTCCAAACACGCCAGCCGCAACGCCAGGACGATCCTTCACCCGCCGCAGCGAAATCTGGGCTTCATCGCGCGAAAAGGCGATGCCGGTGACGACCTGCTGTTCCATGATCTCTTCCTCATCGCAAATTAGCGTACCGACCGGCTGATCGGTCAGCATATGGGGCGCATCGGGCTCATCGAAGGATGAGCGTACAAACACTCGCACGCCATGCACCATGGCCAGTTCCACCGAGCGCACCTGCATGACCTTGGCACCGAGAGAGGCCATTTCCAGCATCTCTTCAAAGGCGATCCGATCCATGCGTTTTGCCTTCGTGGCAACGCGTGGATCGGTCGTGTAGACACCATCGACGTCGGTGTAGATGTCGCAGCGATCAGCGCCTATGGCAGCAGCAACGGCAACAGCCGATGTGTCCGAGCCGCCGCGCCCGAGCGTGGCAATCCGCCCGTCCGGCGAAATGCCCTGGAACCCCGCCACAACCGCGACCTGGCCACCGGAAATGCGTTCCTTGAGAAGGTCGGCCTCGATCGCATCAATACGCGCAGCGCCATGCGCGGCGTCGGTCTTCATTGGAATCTGCCAGCCCTGCCAGGAGCGGGCGTCAACGCCCATTGACTGCAAGGCAATCGCCAAAAGGCCCGATGTTACCTGCTCACCAGAAGCAACGACGGCATCGTACTCACGCGCATCATAGATTGGCACATTTGCGCCGGTGACTTGCGGCATGGACTGCACCCAACCCACCAACTCATTGGTCTTGCCGGCCATCGCCGAAACGACAACGGCCACCTCATGACCGGCGTCGACTTCGCGCTTCACATGCCGGGCGACGCGATGGATGCGTTCCAGATCGGCGACGGACGTGCCGCCAAATTTCAGGACCAGACGGGCCATGGATCAAATCACTTCCAAAGACGGCTAGACAGTTTGCCGTCGCAGGCCGGTCCGCTGACCGGCAAGAACGGGCGCGTGTTAGCGGCAATGGACTGGGTATGCAATTGCGACTTTCAATTGCAGGCGGATAACTTCGCCATCTAAGATATTAGAATTAGGGCATGTTTTTTCTTAGCTCGGAAAGAAAACGCCGGGATTCAGCCGATTGGTCGCAATTCATTAAAACTCTTCTGGTGTCTCACCTACATGGTTTTACGGATGCTTCAGGAACGCACTCAGGCGTGGGGAAAAGATCATCCGGCCGGAGTTGTGTTTATCCATTCTTGGGGGACAAGAGTTGACCAAACTATCAATCCGCATGCGTCTGGCCACCATGGTCGGCGTGTTTGCGATCGGCGTGCTGTTGATGGCTGCCACCTTCATGTACTTCTCCAATCAAACACTGCAGAAACAGCGTCAGGCTGAGCTGGTAAGCCTTGTCGAAACGGCTGTTTCGCAGGCTGCTGGCCAACATGCCCGGGCGGTCGCTGGCGAGATCAGCATGGAAGAGGCTCAAGCCAATGCTTTGGCGGTGATTGGCGACATTCGCTATCGCGGCAGCGAGTACTTTTTCATCCATGATCATGAAGGCGTCATGATCATGCACGCCGTTCGCCCAGACCTGAACGGGCAGAACCTCATCGATCTGCAGGACCCCAACGGCACCTACCTGTTCCGCGAACTCATTGCGGCTGGCACCTCGGCGGAAGGGGCAGGGTTTGTCGACTATTACTGGCCCCGCGCCGGATCGGATGTTGCCATCCACAAGGTAAGTTATGCCGCCGGGTTCGAACCCTGGGGTTGGATCCTGGGCACTGGCCTCTACACCGACGACATCATGGCCACGCTTTGGGAGAAGGCAACGCAGTTTGCCATGATTGGCGGTCTCATCTTGCTCGCAGGTGGCGCTGCCGCATTTTTCATCGGCCGCAGCATTTCGCGTCCAATCAAAGCCATGACGCTGTCCATGCAGGAACTCGCCGACGGGCGTACCGACATCACCATACCGGCCCGCACGGAGGGTCACGAAATTGGTGCGATGGCAAAGGCCGTCGAAGTCTTCCTCGACAACGCGGTCAAGCAAGCGGAGATGGCAGGCGAGGCCGAAAACAGTGCCAGCCGCCGGATGCAACGCCAACAACGCATGGAGGCGCTCATTGAAGGCTTCCGTGGTCAGGTTGGTGAGTTGCTGGATTCCGTCAGCAGCCGTGTGGCCGATATGGAACAGGTCGCAAGCGGTCTGACAGGCGTCGCCGAAGACACCAACGGCCGTGCCGGTCTCGCCGCGCAGGCCGCCCAGGATGCCTCCACCAATGTGCAGACGGTTGCCAGCGCGACCGAAGAGTTGACTGCCTCCATTTCCGAAATCTCCCGCCAAGTCGGTGAAACGACGACCACGGTTGGCCAAGCCACCGAAACGGTTCGCACCACCAATGAAAAGGTGGAGAGCCTGTCGGAAGCTGCGCAGAAAATTGGCGATGTTGTCAAACTCATCTCCGACATCGCCGAACAAACCAACCTGCTGGCGCTCAACGCCACCATCGAAGCGGCGCGGGCCGGTGAAGCCGGCAAGGGCTTTGCTGTCGTGGCCTCGGAGGTGAAGACGCTGGCAAGCCAAACGGCCAAGGCCACCGAAGAAATCTCCGAACAGATCGGTGCCATTCAGGAAGCCACTGGCGAGACGGTCATGTCGATCCGCGAGATCGGCACCGTGATGGAAACCATCAACGCCACCATCGACACCATTGCCAACTCTACCGAAGAGCAGGGCGCGGCCACGGCGGAAATCTCTGCATCAGTCAACGAGGTTGTTCAAGGCACGACCCATGTGGCCGAGAACGTCGAACTGGTGCAGAACGCGGCCGGTGAAACCTCAACTGCCGCCGGCACGGTGAACACTGCCGCCAACGACGTGACTGGCACGTCGAACAAGCTGCGCGAGGAGGTCGACACCTTCTTGCGCGAAGTGTCGGCAGCCTAATCAGTCAAGCTCAAGACGGGGCCAAATCTGACCCCGTCTTTCCATTCTGGCAGATGTCACCCACAATCCGCGACATGAGGCCACTGGCGTACCTGACCTGTGATCCTATAGTGAGGTGCTGGACCATCACCGCGGACGCAGTCTTGTATGACCAATTCCACAAGTTCCATCGATCCTGAACAAGTTGAGCGCTTCTCTGCCCTTGCTGCCGAATGGTGGGATCCCAAAGGAAAATTCGGCGTCCTGCACAAATTCAATCCGGTTCGGCTCGCTTACATCCGCGAGAAGGTCGGCGAGCATTTCAGCCGCGATGACAAGACGGCCCATCCCTTCGAAGGCTTACGCGTTTTAGACATCGGCTGCGGCGGCGGGCTGCTGTGCGAACCCATGGCGCGCCTGGGCGCTGACGTGGTCGGCGTGGACGCCTCCGAAAAGAACATCGGAACTGCCAGCGTCCATGCCCAGGAGCAGGGTCTTCAGATCGACTATCGCGCCACGACGGCCGAAGCCATGCGAGAAGCAGGCGAGCAATTCGACATCGTGTTGAACATGGAAGTGGTCGAACACGTCGCCAATGTCGAAAGCTTCGTGGCCGACTGTGCTGCAATGGTGAAACCTGGTGGCCTGATGGTGATCGCCACCATTAACCGCACGGCCAAGGCCTTCTTCATGGCCATCATTGGCGCCGAACACCTTTTGCGTTGGCTGCCCGTGGGAACGCATCAGTATGAGAAACTGGTGAAGCCCGAGGAGCTTGCAAGCGCCCTGGAGCCCACAGGCATGGCGATCATCGACCGCACAGGTGTTGGTTACAACCCGCTGGAAGATAGCTGGAAGCGTATCCCCAACGACCTGGATGTGAACTACATGGTGCTGGCCGCTCGCCCAGCCGGCTGACGGTTCTAGTGGCCGTCCTCAGGTAAGGTCGGAAGAACGAAAACGTCGATCCCTTCCTCGTCGAGCGCTGCAGCATCTTCAAGGCTCGCCTCTCCACGAATGGCACGCTCTTCGGCCTCGCCATAGTGCATCTTACGGGCCTCATCGACAAAGCGCCTGCCGACATCTTCTGACGACGCTTCGACCTCACCACGCAGCTTCCGAACAGCTTCGCGATAGGCCTTCACAGGTTCAGGCAGATCCTTCATCGCGACGACCGGTGCGGTCGCCGCGGGTACCCCGCCCAACACTTCACCGTCGACCGGCTTGGACGGTGAGGATGCCGCTTGGTCTTCGGCCGCAACGGCCGCATGGGCCTGAGCGATCGCTTGCCGAACCTCTTGAGCGGCCTTTTCCTTGCCGCGCGCGGTCGACACATTGGGTGCCATCAGCGCTTTTTCGACCTTGGTACTGCCGCAAACCGGACAGCTTAAAAGGCCCTTGTCCGATTGCGCCGTGAAATCATCACTGCCGCGGAACCAGCCTTCGAACGGATGCCCATTCTCACAAGAAAGCCGGAAGGAAATCATGCGACGGCCCGATCAGAATCTGTTTTCTCAGAAGCCGATGTAACTTCGAAGGCGCGATCATGCTGCAAGGCTGGTATCTTCTGGCGAGCGGCGGCGACTTGGCCGACATCAATGTCGGCGAAGAGAACGCCGGGTTCATCATCCGCCTTCTCACCGACCACAGAGCCCCACGGATCGATCACGAGGGAATGGCCATAGGTCTCGCGACCGTCCTCATGCAAGCCACCTTGGGCAGCAGCCGCGACATAGCTTCCGGTTTCGATGGCACGAGCGCGCAGCAGCACATGCCAGTGGGCCTCGCCCGTCTGACGCGTGAAGGCAGCCGGCATAGTCAAAAGATCAGCACCGGCCTGCGCTTGTTGGCGAAAAAGCGCGGCAAAGCGCAAATCGTAGCAAATGCCCAGACCAACCTGCACCTCTTCAGAGCCATCGTTCAGCGAAGCAACAACGCTGCTGTCGCCAGGTGCATAGATCGCGCTTTCGCGCCAACTTTCACCATTGTCCAGATCAACATCGAACATATGGATCTTGTCGTAGGTCGCAGACAGCCGGCCATCGGGAGCGAAAAGATGCGCACGATTGGCAAACCGTCCATCAGCGACCGGCACTGCCATTGAACCAATATGCAGCCAGATCTTGTGTCGTTCTGCCAGTTGGCTGAAACGATCGGTAGCGCGGGCACTGGCCTCGGCCGTAATTTCAGCGCCCAAGCGTTTGCGATCACGCTCGACCAGGGTGGTCATTTCCGGCGTTTGAACGTACCGCGCACCTTGCGACGCAGCGTCTGATATGAGCGTCGCCGCTGCCTCAACGTTTTGATCGAGGCTACGGCCAGATCGCATCTGCACCAATCCCAGTCGCATCAGGCTATTCCTTGGTCGTGCCGTTAGCTTGCCAGCAACGCGTCAAGCTTGCCGGCGTTCTCCAGCGCAAACAGATCATCGCAACCGCCAACATGGGTGTCGCCAACGAAAATCTGCGGGAACGTCGCGCGCCCATTTGAGCGTTGGATCATCTCTGCTTTTATCTGCGGCTTGAAAGTGGCGTCATGCTCCACGAAAGCCGCGCCCTTCTGCGTCAACAAGCTCTTCGCTCGCGCGCAAAACCCGCACATGGCGCGGGTATAAATCGTCACATTGGCCATTACGCCCTATCTCCAGCACTTCGGGCCGATTGGGGAAGCAATCGACCCTAAAGCGCCCTTATATGGTGACTGGGTCGCCAGCAGCAATATTGAGAGAGAAGACCAAAGCATCGACGCGGCGCACCCGAACCGAACCGGGCATGGCCGTGATGGTCTGCGAAAGCGCGTTCAGCGTTGCGCCCGTGGAGTGCACGTCATCGATGAGGACGATGGAACGATCCGCCAACTCCGCTTGGCCCTTAGGCGTGATCGAGAACGCGCCTTGTAGGTTCCGTAAACGCTCACCGCGTGAAAGCGCCACCTGTTGGCGGGTTCGCTTAACCCGCCGAACAGCGTCATAGACGACCGGAGCGCCAGTCAATGCACTTATCGCGCCCGCAAGCAGTGCCGACTGATTGTAGCGGCGTTGCATACGCCGCCACGGGTGAAGCGGCACCGGAACCAGGATCACATTGTCCTCGTCCAAAAGCGCGCGCCCTGCCCGCGCCATCATGGCGCCGAGCGACTCAGCAAGATAGCGTTGGTTGGCAAATTTGAGCGCATGGATCAGCCGCGGCGCCACGCCATCATAGGCGCAAGCAGCACGAAGGCGATCGAAATAGGGCGGGTTCGCCAAGGCTTCTGCAGAGACCGCACCAGGACCCAGATCATAGGCCAAAGGCAGACCCAGCCGATTGCAAACCGGCTCTTCGATCCACGGGACCTTTTTCCAGCAGCTGGCGCACAATCCGCCATCGGTCTGAACCATGGTGCGGCAGACCGGACAGCTTGGTGGCACGACAAAGTTCAGAAGCCCAGCAAGGCCGGATCGAAGTCCTTGAACCGCCTGCGCACCCATAAGAGGTGCAGACAGTGTAGGCATACGCACAGACTTGGCCACGTCTTTGGCCATTTGGTCAGCCATAGGTCCCCCGACCGGCTAGGGTGCAGTGCAGCACCTGATGCTGCATCGCCCTATCCTTAAGTCGTAGATTAATATCCGTCCAGCGTCATGAGCACTTGCCCCATTGGGGTTGCCAGCAAGTCAAAACGGGTGCGAGACGGTTCCCATGAGCTTTCCAACACAATCAGACCGCCGTGGCTGAAGCTGCGCCCAAGCTTTTCGATCGTGCCCTGCTGCGCCAGCGCCGACGTCGGGCAGAGAAGCTTGCCCAGAGGCCCGGCGCGCGCGACCCAGGCTTTCTGCTCGATCACGTTCTCAACGATGTGGACGAACGTCTGAACGCTGTCGAACGGACCTTCGATACGGCGATTGATCTGTCCAACGATGACGGACGGGTGGCTGCCAGATTGGCCGAAAACCCGCGTGTAGAGGGCCTTGTCCGACTGGCAGAAGCGACCCCGGTCATGGTGGACGCCGGAACGCCAACACTGGTCGGCGATCTGGAAGCCCTGCCGCTTGCAACGCACAAGGCAAACCTCATCACCAGCTTGCTAGCGCTGCAGTGGATCAACGATCTTCCTGGGACACTTGTGCAAATACGCCGGGCGCTGCGCGCAGACGGACTGTTTCTGGGCACCTTCATCGGCGGGACAACCTTGAACGAGTTGCGCGATGTGCTGACCCAAGAGGAGGCGGAGGCCACAGGTGGCGCCAGCCCAAAGGTAATGCCTTTTGTTGATGTGCGCGATTTCGGCAGCCTTTTGCAGCGGGCCGGCTTTGCCCTGCCGGTCACCGATGTCGATACGCTGACAGTTCGCTATGACACGCTGTTCTCGCTGATGGCCGATTTGCGCGCTATGGCCGCAACCAACATTTTACGCCTGCGCTCGCGCAGACCATGGACCCGATCACGAGCGGTGCGTGCCGCCCAACTTTACGCAGACAAGTATAGCGATCCCGATGGCCGCATTCGCGCGACCTTCCAGATCATCTCGTTTTCTGGATGGGCACCGTCGGAGATCCAGCAAAAACCGCTAAGACCTGGCTCAGCCCGCACAAGTTTGGCTGAGGCTCTAGGGACGGACGAAAAAGCAGCGGGGGAGAAAGCGGGAAGCTAGTCTGTGGGCAAAGCCGCAGCGATCACGCCGAACATATCGTCGCGGATTGTTTCGCCCATGAGAACGATACCGGCAAGAATAGCTATTGAGATTCCAGCAGCGATAAGGGCGTACTCTATGGCCGTTGCGCCATTTTCATCGCGCAGGAAACAAGCAAGTTTGGCCATCAACAATCTCCTTTCCTCTGCAGTAGCACAGCGCCGTTAACAAACCGCTTTGCTGCAAGCCGGCATTTAACCGGTCCGAGGCATTGCTTCATCACGTTCCGGGTCAATATCAGGTGCTGAAAGGCCCAGTCGCTGTCGCATCCGCTCCATAAAGGCTGGTCGCGATTCTGGCGTCTCATTTGGCATTGCACCATCGCGCCACATCACCGGCTGGAGACCGAGCTTGGATTCCAGCGCCGCAGCATCAAGACAGGCCTCATGAAAGGGCTTGGGCTTTGAAAACAGGAACCCTTGGACAAGATCGATGCCCAAGCTGGCCGCCGTCAGCAGCTCATCCTCATTTTCCACCCCTTCCACCAACAGGTCGAGGTCGAGACCTTTGCCCAAACCCACAATGCCCTGTAGCAGACGGACCGTCTCGGTGTTCTGATGACAGTTGCGCACAAAAGACCGGTCAATCTTCAACTTGTCGAAGGGCATTTCGCTGAGATAGCTCAGCGATGAATAACCGGTGCCAAAATCATCCAGCGCCAGCTTGACGCCCATGGACTTCAGACTCTCAAACAGCGCTTTCATCCGTCCCAGCGCTTCGCGTTCAAAGACACTTTCGGTCAGCTCCACGCACAAAAGGTGCGGCGGAAAGCCAGTCTCTTCCAGCGATACACCGATATCGCGTTCAACATCGCGGTGCCAAAGCTGAGCCACCGACAGATTGACGGCCAGTTCAATTGGCGCACCACCGGCATCCAGCCAAGCTGCCCCCTGCCGGCACACCTGGCGCACCATCCACTCCCCAAGGTCGGCAATGAGGCGCGAACTTTCGGCGATCGGGATGAACTGGGAGGGCGGCACCATGCCGCGCTCAGGGTGATCCCAGCGCACAAGAGCCTCGAAACCCACCGCCTTGCCGTGAACGATGTCGACCTGAAGTTGATAGTGCGCATCCAGGTCATCGGAACGCAAAGCCTCGCCGAGATCGTGTGCAAGGTTGAGACGATCGCGCACGCCCTCGTCCAGCTCACCATGAAACAACAGTGCCCGGCCGCGGCCACGCGACTTCACCTCATAAAGCGCCAAATCGGCAAAACGCATGGCCTCCTCAGCGACATTGGTCTGGGTGGGGATCAGGACCATGCCTATGCTGCAATCAACGCGAACCGAATCGTCGCCAAGATCAATGGGCGAGCTAAATGTCGAAAGGATCGAGTTGGCGACAATCGCAAGATCAGCGGCGTTGACCACGCCGCGTACAATCACCGCAAATTCGTCGCCGCCAAGGCGGCAAACGATCGATTCCAGTCCCGCTGCGAAAACCAGCCGTTCTCCGACCCGTCTAAGGAGCTCATCGCCGGCCGCGTGACCCAGTGAGTCATTGACCTCCTTAAATCGGTCGAGGTCGAGGACCAGGAGCCCAGATAGCTCGCCATCATCCTTGGAGGCTGACAATATGGCCTCAAGCTCGCGCGTGAAGTAGGAACGGTTGCCAAGGCCCGTAAGCGCATCAAAGTAAGCAAGCTTTTCCAACTCGCGCTCGGCGGCCTTACGGGGAGAGATATCCTGCGCCGTGCCCCTCACGCCGGTGATTTGGCCGGCCTGATCAAAGACTGGGCGCGCCGTCAGCGAAAGATCGACCGTTTCACCCGACTGCTGACGAAATTGAACGTCAACATGACGTTCTTCGCCGGTCTCTCGCACCTTCTCAAAACAGGCGAGCATCTCCCGTCGGCAGGCATCGGGCATCAGGGCTTCAAGAGGCTCACGTTCCAGTTCTGAATCTCTCCAGGGAAGATCCAGTATCTCATGAAGCTCAGGACTGATTTGAACGGTTGTCGCGTCGAAAGATCGTGACCATGACCCAAGCCGGCCAGTGCGTTGCGCCTCGGCAAGTTCATCGGAGCGATCGGCAGCCTCCTGGCGGGCCTCAACCTCGGCGGAGATGTTACGTCCGGTGCCGCGGTAACCCAAAAACGTACCTTTGCGATCAAAGCGCGGTTTGCCGTTGATACGAACCCAGGCCCGGCTGTCGTCATCACGCACCAATTGGTAGGTGAAATCTCGAAACGGGCGACGAGCATCAAGATCCTCTTTGTGCCCATGGAACGCGTCCAGGTCGCCCGACGACTTGGCCAAGGCCAGACGCGAGGTTCCAATGAGCGCTTTGTGAGAAATCCCGGCGACGTCATCAATGGCCGCACTGACCATGGTGAACACATGGTCCTGATCAGTTTCCCACATCCAGTCGGAAGCAACCTGCGCAAAATCCTCCATCGCCTGGCGGCGTTCTTCAGCTGCCGAGCGCATCTCCATCATTTCTGATTCATCGGAGATCAGAAAAAGCGGCTGCTGCTCATCGCCGGAAATTTTCAGAAGCAGGTTTCGCCCGAAGCGTTCCATCGAGTCAGGGAGGAACCGATTGACGACCGTCACGCCATCGGGGGCATTGAGAATGCTATCGATCTCCGCCAATGAAAGCGGACGTCCATAAAGATCGCTGAGCAGTTTTGCTGGCCGCAGGCCGAACAAATCGACCGGGTCGGTCAGAGAAAGAACGGCAAAGTCGGAGACTATGTCTGCAACCGCAACGGGCTCCAGCGTTCCACCGAGGAGGCCCTTGTCGCGGGTGAAGTCGGTCAGAACCTCCCGAACGCCCGAGACCATATGGACAAGCGCCAGCACGCGGGACTTTTTCCCTGGCGCGGCCTTCAGGGGAAGCAAAAGACGCCGCCAGCTATGGGTGATATGGGTTCGCTTGGCGCGATTAACCGAGAATGTCGGCCGGCCCTGCTCCAAGCAATCGCGATAAGACTCAGCAAAAAAGCTACCGATGCCGGTCACAAAATCGCGCGTTGTCTTGCCCTGCATCTCCAGAAGGGCCGCCTCTCCGACCTCCTCACCATAATGCAGATAGCGAAAATGCCCGTCCTCTTCCTCCTCCACAAGGACGAGCGAAGAAGCAAACTCGGCGACCGGTCCGTTGACCAGATCACAGATCTCCTCAGGGGAAGCATCACTCCAGGCTGCGATGAGAGATTGCATCTCAGGATAGCGTCGCAGATCGATCGCTGCGACGGGTCGATACAACCCTTGCGTGGAATACACCGGCAAAACTCCCCAACTTCAACTTAAAGGGGTAAACTATGCCGGGTTTATACGCACTTAATCCGAGTGAAGAACTGACCGAAGGGTAAGGCACAACCCGCACCAAGCCTTTTCCGCCAGGGCAACAAAAAGGCGGCGCCCAATCTCACAGCAGATCGATCAAAGGCGCGATCAGCGGCGCATCGGCCTCGGGCATGGGATAGTCGCGCAGACGGTTGGGGCGCACCCAGGCCAGATTCTGGCCCTCCTTGGGTGATGGCGTCCCCTCCCATTTGCGAAGGACGTAGAGCGGCATGAGGAGATGAAAATCGTCATAGCCATGGCTGGCGAAGGTCAGGGGCGCAAGACAAGCCGTCTGCGTCTCAATGCCCAACTCTTCGTGCAGCTCCCGCAGGAGCGCATCCTCCGGTCGTTCGCCCGCTTCCACCTTGCCGCCGGGAAACTCCCATAGCCCGGCCATCGCCTTTCCTTCGGGACGCTGGGCAATCAGCACACGGTTATCAGCGTCGACAAGCGCTGCGGCGGCAACCAGAACGAGGCGCAGCGTCACGAGCGATAATCGCCATTGATCGCGACATAGGCCTTGGTGAGATCGCAGGTCCAAATCGTCGCCTTGCCATCGCCCAAGCCCAGATCAACGCGCAGGGTGATCTCTGGATGCTGCATGACGCCCGCCGCTTCATCTTCGCGGTAGGCCGGATCCCGCTCACCACGGTGGGCAACGCGCAGTTCGTCTCCCTTGGCGCCGAACCAGATGGAAAGCCGGTCGCGATCGGCCGGCTCGCCGGCTTTGCCAATGGCCATCACCACACGGCCCCAATTGGCGTCCTCGCCAGCAAAGGCCGTTTTCACCAGCGGGGAGTTTCCTATAGAACGCGCGATCCGGTCGGCGCTTTCGTCAGAATTTGCCCCTTCAACCGTCACGGTGACAAACTTTGTCAGCCCCTCACCGTCCTTCACAATAGCATGGGCAAGATCAAGCGAGAGATCATCAAGCGCCGCCTGAAAGATCGCAAGTCTGGGATCGTTGAGCGCCACGATTGGGTCACCAGACAGGCGCTTGCCGGTCGCAAACAAGAGCACCGTGTCGGATGTCGAGGTATCGCTGTCGATGGTGATCCGATTGAAGCTCCCATCAACCGCGTGCCTGACAAGCGACTGCAACGGCCCGTGCGCAATGGCCGCGTCGGTCGCAATGAACGACAACATGGTGGCCATATCCGGCGCGATCATCCCCGCACCCTTGGCAATCCCGTTGAGCGTGATGGTCTCACCGTCAAGCTCGACGGTTCGCGATGCCACCTTTGGGTAGGTGTCGGTCGTCATGATGGCTTTGGCAGCCTCAAACCAGCTGTCGCCCTCTGAGGACAACTCACCGACCATCTCTGACATGACGGCCGAAAACTTCTCCGCCGGCAACGGCTCGCCGATAACACCCGTCGACGCCAAAAACACGCTGTCCGCTGGTAGGCCGGTCGCCTCCGACACAAGCTTCGCGGAAAGTTCCACCGCCTCGCGCCCCTTCATGCCGGTAAAGGCATTGGCGTTACCGGAATTGACCAGCAAAGCCCGCGCCTTGCCAGCAGGCAGAAGCGTCTTGCACCAGTCCACCGGCGCTGAGGCACAGGCCGACTGCGTAAAAGTCCCGGCGACGCTGGTGCCTTCATCGAAGGTCATCAACAGGACATCGGTTCGGTCGGCATACGCGATGCCCGCTGCGGCCGTTGATAGGCGGGCACCGTCAACGGGCAGGACGGAAGGTTGCTCAGCCGGCGTGAACGGGGATGGGTAGTGCGGTGGTGCCATTCAGATCAGATAAGAAGCGCGTTAGGGAACAAGTGGCGGTTCGAGACCTTCCACTTCATAGCTGATCTGAGCACCATCGCGCAGCGAGGAAATGGAATCGGTGAACCGCTGTTGCAACATGGTCTGCTGAATCTGCGGACCAAGCTCTTCAAAGGACGGTGGCGCACTCTCGCGCACCTCTTCGACCAGAATGACGTGCCAACCAAAGCGCGTCTCCACCGGCTCTTGTGAGTACCCTCCAACGTCCAAAGCAAAGGCTGCTTCTTCGAACGCCGGCACCATGCGACCTGGACCAAAGAACCCAAGGTCACCGCCATTTGCAGCGCTCGGTCCGGTGGAGCGCTCGCTTGCCAAGGTCGCAAAGTCTCCACCCTCATCGAGCGCAGTGATGACCTCCATCGCCTCATCCTGACTCTCCAAGAGGATGTGACGCGCGCGGCGTTCTTGCATCGGCTCGAACTCAGAAACCGCCTCGTCATAGGCCGCCCGGATCGACTCTTCGGTCACATCGGCTGCGATGACATCCACCAGATAGGCGGTGCGCAGCGTGCGCGCCCGTTCGTAAGCCATGCGGCGCTGGAACTCGTCGGTTTCGTCCAAGCCCTCCTCATCGGCGGCACCTGCCAGAAGGTGCAGATCAATGAGCGCATCAACAATCACCGCGCGGCGCTGCTCGCCGGGCACTTGCTGCAATTGCTGGGCAAAGTCCTGGCTTGCCAGCGCCACCTCTTCCTCGGTGATTTCATAGCCGTCGACAACGGCCAGAACGGTGCCTGGATCCATCGCGTCCTGCGCCGAAACCGGGGCAACAACGCCAAAGCTCAAAAGGCCGGCAGCGGCCGCCGCGGCCAGGCCGGAGAGAATACGATGCGTCATGGGAGGTTCCTTAATTGGAAATGTCGGGCGATCGCGGGACCTGCCCTGGCAATTGGGGCCGGACCATGGCGTGGATTGCCCACGTTGACAAGCTTGGGGGCCATTCTTATCTGTGTTGCGCTTTTTCGCCGTCTGATCGGGCTTTTCGAGGTCCTTGGGCGATGCACCGTTTTTGACAACAGCACCCGCCAAACATCGTCACGATGGCTCAAGGGTGCGTGGAGATTCACCCAGCATGCTTGGCCTCGGCTCAATCGCCTCGAAACTGTTCGGCACGTCCAATGATCGCGTCGTGAAAGGCTATCAAGCCCAGGTCGACACCATCAACGCCCTTGAGCCGGAGATGGAAGCCCTCTCCGATGAGGCGCTGAAAGCAAAAACAGATGAATTCCGCGCCCGCCTTGGCGAAGGTGAAACGCTCAACAAAATGCTTCCGGAGGTTTTTGCCACCGTTCGCGAAGCCGCCAAACGCTCGCTTGGCCAGCGCCATTATGATGTTCAGCTGATCGGCGGCATGGTGCTCCATGAGGGCAAGATCTCGGAGATGAAAACCGGCGAAGGCAAGACTCTGGTTGCAACCCTCGCGGTCTATCTCAACGCCCTTGAGGGCGAAGGCGTGCACGTCGTGACGGTCAACGACTACCTCGCCCGTCGTGACTCTGCCTGGATGGGCCAGGTTTACAGTTTTCTCGGGCTGACCACAGGTGTGATCGTTCATGGGCTGACCGACGAAGAGCGCCGCGCGGCCTATGCCTGCGACGTCACCTACGCCACCAACAACGAGCTTGGGTTCGATTATCTGCGCGACAACATGAAGTATCGCCGCATGGAGATGGCCCAGCGCGCCCACCGCTTCGCCATTGTCGATGAGGTGGACTCCATTCTGATCGACGAGGCCCGGACACCGCTCATCATTTCCGGCCCGCTCGCCGACAAATCCGAGCTTTACACAGCGATAGACAAGCTGGTGCCAAAGCTTTCCGAAGAAGACTACGAAGTCGACGAAAAGCAACGCACGGCGAACTTTACTGAATCCGGTTCCGAAGCCCTGGAGCAAATCCTGTCCGAGGCAGGTCTCATTCAGGACGGCACGAGCCTTTACGATGTCGAGAACATCCAGGTCGTGCACCACATGAACCAGGCGCTGCGTGCGCACCAACTCTTCCAGCGCGACAAGGACTACATCGTCCGCAACGATGAAGTTGTAATCATCGACGAATTCACCGGCCGCATGATGCCAGGCCGCCGTTTCTCCGATGGGCTCCACCAGGCGCTTGAAGCCAAGGAGCAGGTGCGCATCAACCCCGAAAACCAGACGCTCGCCTCGGTCACCTTCCAGAACTATTTCCGCCTTTACGACAAGCTGGGCGGGATGACAGGCACGGCCTCAACGGAGGCTGAAGAGTTCGGCGACATTTACGGCCTGGAAGTGGTCGAAATCCCGACCAATGTGCAGGTGGCCCGCATCGATGATGATGATGAGGTCTATCGCACCTTTGACGACAAATACCGCGCAATTGTCGCGTTGATCGCCGACTGTCAGCGTCGCGGCCAGCCCATCCTTGTGGGCACCACATCCATCGAAAAATCTGAGCTTCTCTCGCAAATCTTGTCCGACAAGAAAGCTGTCACCGGGATTGCCGACAAGCTTGGCGAACAGGCTGAGAATGTCGACAAAGGCGAAGATGCGCTGGCGGCGTTCCTCAAAGACGCAAGCGAGCATCTGCGGGAACTGGCCAAGACCACCAAGGGCAAGAACCCGCCGATCCCGCACCAGGTTCTCAACGCCCGTTTCCACGAGCAGGAGGCGCTCATCGTTGCCCAGGCGGGCGTGCCCGGCGCCGTCACTATCGCCACCAACATGGCAGGTCGCGGCACCGATATTCAGCTCGGCGGCAATGCGGACATGCGTGTCCTAGAAGAGCTTGGCGAGTTGGAAGACGGACCGGACAAGGATTCCAAAGCGCAGGCAATCCGCGACGAAGTCGCCCAATTGAAGCAAGAAGCGCTGGATGCTGGCGGGCTCTATGTGGTCGGTACCGAGCGCCACGAAAGCCGGCGTATCGACAACCAGTTGCGCGGTCGCTCTGGTCGTCAGGGCGACCCGGGTCACTCCAAATTCTTCCTGTCTCTGCAAGACGATCTGATGCGCATCTTCGGCTCAGACCGCATGGACGGAATGCTGCAAAAGCTCGGCCTGAAAGAAGGCGAGGCGATCATCCATCCTTGGATCAACAAGGCGCTGGAGAAAGCCCAGCAGAAGGTCGAGGCGCGCAACCTCGACATCCGCAAGAACCTTTTGAAGTTCGACAATGTGATGAACGATCAGCGTAAGGTCGTCTTCGATCAGCGCCTGGAGCTGATGGAAGAGGACGATCTCGCCGAACCCGTTCGGGATATGCGCCACGACGTGATCGAAGACATGGTGGCTGCTCACATTCCCGAGAAAGCCTACCCAGAGCAGTGGGAAACCGCGGGCCTGCAAGAGCGGGTGAAAGAGGTGTTCAACCTCGATCTACCCGTCGTCGATTGGGCCGACGAGGAAGGCATCGCCGAAGACGATGTAATGGAGCGCCTGAAGCGTGCCGCCGATGAGGCGTATGCGGCCCGCGTTGCCCGGTTTGGCCCTGATGTCATGCGCCAGGTCGAGCGCGCCGTTCTTCTACAAACACTGGACGGCCTATGGCGCGAACACCTTTCCACCCTCGACAATTTGCGCTCTGTGATCGGTTTCCGCGGCTACGGCCAGCGAGACCCGTTGCAGGAGTATCGCACTGAGGCCTTCCAGCTCTTCGAGGCGCTGCTCGCCAATCTGCGAGAGACGGTTACCAAACAGCTGATGGTGGTAGAGGTGCGCACCGAGGCACCACCGCAACTGCCATCCGAAGGCGCTATCCCCGGCCAAGGCCATCACACCAACCCACAGACCGGCGAAGAAGAAATGGCGACCGCACCGCTGTCGCCCGCCATGGCCAAGGCGGCTGCCGGTATGGCAGCCCTGCGCGGCGAGCCGGTACCAGTCGGCGAGCGTGATCCAGAAAACGCCGCCACTTGGGGCAAGGTCGGTCGGAACGAACCCTGCCCGTGCGGGTCAGGCAAGAAGTACAAGCACTGCCACGGCGCGGTTTAAGCGACAGCGTTAGGGCCGGTAGCGCATCAAGACGCGCATTGCCCACACACCTACGACCGGCCCGAGCGCCATGATCAGAAGCACCGGCTGCCATCCCCACCAGTTGGCAAGAACGGGCGTCATCTGCACCGTGATCATGGTGAGCCCGAAGCCCAGAGCCGTTTGCAGTGTCAGCAAACTGCCAGCCTGATCGGCAGGCGCGTGATCGGCGACCAGCGCGGAAAGCTGCGGTGAATCTGGGATCACGCTCGCACCCCAGATCAAAAGCACAATAAGAACCAGCCACACTGGCCCACCGAAGGTCGCGGCTGCCAGAACGGCTGCCCCGCCCGAGATCACCATAGCGCCAGCAGCCACTTGAGCCTTGCCGATGCGGTCGGCCAGCCAACCGCCCGGAACGCACATGATCGCGCCGACGGAAATCACCAGGAAGGCCGTCAGTGTCGCAAGCTGCACCGCCTCGTCGACCGGCATAGCGGTCTGGTAGGACGCGACGGCAATGAGTCCAATCCACGCCCACATGGCGTAGAGCTCCCACATGTGACCCAGATAGCCGAGCGTCGCCAGCCGAACGCCCTTATTGGTCCACATGGTCAGGATCGCGCGCGGGTTGAAGGCTGGGGCTTTGACGTGGTGCGGGCCAAGCTTGGCTCCAAGGGCCAAAAGGCCGCCAACAACTGCCAGTGAGGAAGCCAACACGACCGTGGTGCGCCAGTCTGCACCGCCGGTGAGCGCCAGGAAGTGCGGTGAACCGGACCCAAAAGCGACAGCCGCCACCAAGGCGCCGACAAGAAAGCCACGGTCCTTTGTGCCCCATCCCACGGCGATCTTCATACCGACCGGATAAACACCGGCAAGCAGGGCGCCCGTCGCCACGCGCAAAAAGACAGCAAGCCCGGTATCGGGTGGAACGACGAGAAGCAAGGCATTCACTAGACCGGCAGCAACAGCACAGAACGCGAAAAGATGACGCGGGTCCATCCGGTCTGGCAGGCCAGACACGGCCAACGCCAGAGCACCCAAAACGAAACCGCCTTGCACGCCGCTGGAAAGCGCGGCCTGCTGGGCTGGTGCCAGAGCGAACTCGGCGACCATACCAGGCAGCACCGCAGCCGACACGAACCAGAGGCTCATGCCGCACACTTCGGCAACCATCAAAAGGAGGATGGAACGGCGTTTCACCGTTCCGGCCTATCGGCCAGATCAGCCTTGCGCAATCCAACCAAGGTCACGTCCGCTTGAGCGCGCGGTCACGTCCCGATGTGATCGTAGAAGCCGCTGAGCGCAGCGGCAAACGCATCGGACGTCTGAACCGGCGCGAGATGCCCGGCGTCTGGCAACATCACCAACTGCGCGCCCGATAGAGCGCTGGCAAGAGCCTTGGGGTGGTCGGGCGAAAAGGAAAGGTCAAGTTCGCCACCAACCACGAGCGTCGGCGCAGCCACATCACTCAATCGATCCATCACATCATGGGCTTTGACCGCCTGACCGCAGGTCAGCGCGCCCTCGACGGTCGTCGTCGCGATCATGCGGGCAATCGGATCGAGATCTGCCGGACCGAACCGATCCATGACACCCTGGCCATACCAACGCTCCATCGTGCTTTGCACTTGGCTCCAAAGCCCTTGCGCGGCGATGGCAGCAAGCCGTTCATCCCACATACCAACAGCACCAGGATCAAGACGTGCGGTTGTGCAGGCAAGCACCAGTGAGGTCACACGCTCGGCATGCGAGAACCCCAGATGCTGAGCAATCATCCCACCAATGGAGAGCCCACAGATATGAGCTTTGGATGCACCGACGGCATCCAACACGGCAACAGCGCAGTCGGCAAGATAGCCCATGTCCCGTGCGGCCTCAGTGGGCTCTGAGCGTCCGTGGCCAGGCAGGTCCAGCGCGAGACAACGGAAGCGGCCGGAAAACCGGGCAACCATCTCGTCCCACAGCGCCGCATTGCATGTGTAGGCGTGCAAAAACAAAAGAACCGGCCGCTCATCGCCAGTGGGGTCACTGTCGGTGAAGTGCAGTACGTGACCGTTGAGAGAGGTGTTGGGCATAAGGCGATTGGACCTGGCTAAGAAACAGAGCGCCGTCAAAGGCGCGCTCTGACCTTAAGGCCGATCAATTGCCAGGGAAAAGCCCGTCAAACAGATTGCCGGCGCGCGACAAGAACGAATTGTCAGCCGGTGCCCCCTCGCTTGCCGCCGTCTCGACCGGCGCTGGCACAGCCTCTGCACCGGGAGGTGGAACAGGAGCGGTCACGGCAGGTTGGGAAGCACTTGCTGCAACAGCTTCGGCCGGGGGCGGAACAGGCGTCGAAGAGGCGGCAACCGTCGGAGCAGGCGCGGGCGAAGGCACAGACGCTTGTTGAACGGCCTCAGCCGCAGGCGCCGCAGCAGGGGTTTCAGCCACCAAAACCTGATCAGTCCCAAAAAGACCGCCGACCCCATTGCCCGATTGGATATCGGCAAGCGCAACCTCAAAGGCAGACTGGTGTTCAGCCTGTGCAGCATTGAAGGCCGTCTCAAGTTCCGGCGGCAATGTGTACTCAGGGCATTGTTCGGCAGCTGCGAACTGTTCGGCTGCGATGGCGTTGAAAATGTAGCGGCGATCGCAGACATCGACCTGCGGGGGCAAACGCGTCAGCTCAAAATGCTGATAGCCTTCCTGCAACATCTGCCAGAACGCAAAATGCTCGTGATCGGCGTGACGCGCCATGTTTTCCGGCGTCATGCGGAAGGGGAAAGCATGGACCTGGAACGCACGCTGGCCGCCTTCGAACGCTTCCCGCGCAAGGCCGTAAATCTCAGAAATCTGCTCATCGGTCATGGCGTAACAGCCAGCCGAAGAACAGGCTCCATGCACCATCAGATGGGTGCCAGTGCGGCCATGCGACTGATCATAGGCGTTGGGAAAGCCCAGATTGAACGACAGATAGAACGACGAGTTCGGGTTCATCTGCGCCGGGGTGATCGTGTAGAAGCCCTCAGGCGCCTGGCGGTCGCCTTCTTGGAATTTTGGGCCAAGTTCACCCGACCAGGTGCAGATCTCATAGTTTTCAAGCAGCATGAAGCGGCCATCAGGGCCCTGCTTCCAAACCTCAAGCTCGGACTCTTCCTTGAAGATGCGGATAAAGATCGGGTCAGCCTCGGTCATGGCGAGGTTGTCCATCTTCACACGCAGTGACGTGGGCAAGGGCTGCAAATGCTTGGGGTAGTATTCCGACTGGCAAGCGGCCATAGCCGGCGCCACGCCAGCGAGGACGAACAGCTTGGTCAAAGACCGCCGGTCGATACCGGAAGACGGGCGATCAGAGGGCACGGTGGTGCTCATGCAGTACAAGACCCTTCACAACGCGAAACAAACTAAGGGCGTATCCCTCACATGTGACAGATCGAGCTTACGAAAGGTTTACCAATTTCCACGCTAGCACTTCGCCATCCTAAGGCAAAGGGGAGCGCGCCGCTGCTCACGCAATCGTCATGCCAATCTGCCGGGCACGCCTTAGCTAAACGCTCAGACTGTGGCGGCTTGAAGACCGGCTCTCGGTGCTAGCTGCTCAGGGTGCGACCGATAGCGAGGAACTTTTCTTGCCGATCGCTCCGCCAGTCGGTGTCCGGAGCAGCGTCAAAGGCGGCAAAGCTGTCGGCCAGCGTTTGGCGGACATCAGCGAGCGTTTGTGCCGGATCCCGGTGAGCTCCTCCAAGCGGCTCGCCAATCACGCCATCCACGACCTTTAAATCGATGAGATCAGTCGCGGTGAGCTTCAGTGCGGATGCAGCATCAGACGCACGCGCGGAATCGCGCCACAGGATACTCGCCGCCCCTTCAGGTGAGATCACCGAATAGATGGAATGCTCCAGCATGAACACCTTGTTGGCTGTCGCGATGGCAATCGCGCCGCCGGACCCGCCTTCGCCAATGATGATGCTGACCGAGGGAACCTTCACGGCTAAGCACTGCTCGGTGGACCGGGCGATGGCCTCAGCCTGACCGCGCTCCTCGGCACCAATGCCCGGATAGGCACCGGCGGTATCGACGAAGCTGATAATGGGAAGGCCAAAGCGGTCGGCCATCTCCATAGCACGCACTGCCTTGCGATAGCCTTCAGGCCGCGCCATCCCAAAATTGTGCTTCAGGCGAGAGGATGTGTCGTCGCCCTTTTCATGGCCGATCACCATCACGGCACGGCCGTCAAAGCGCGCCATGCCGACCTGAATGGCATGATCATCGCCAAAACCGCGATCACCGGCGAGCGGCGTGAAATCGGTAAACAGCGCCGTCGCATAGGCCCGGAAATGCGGCCGATCAGGGTGTCGGGCAATCTGTGTTTTCTGCCATGGCGTCAGCTTAGCGTAGAGATCAGTCAGCGCGCGCTGCGCTTTGGCCTCAAGCCTTGCGATCTCATCGGCAACATCCACGGCGGTGTCGCCGTCTTGCATGGCCTTTAGCTCAGCAACCTTGCCTTCAAGGTCGGCAACCGGCTTTTCAAAATCTAGGTAAGTGTGCATTCCGCCTCAAAGTCTGAGAGCGCCAACTCGTTCGATCACGAGGGGGCGGGCGTGCCGGGAGGCATGGCTTTTCACCCCAAAAGAGTCAAGCACAACACCCCAACAGCCTTACCAATGGTGGTTACGACGCATCGCTGAGTGGATGACAGGACGAGACAAGCCCATGCAATCGTTCGTCGAGGACATGGGTATAGATCTGCGTGGTCGCAATGTCCTTGTGGCCAAGCAGCGATTGAACCGTCCGCAAATCCGCGCCATGCGCAAGCAGATGGCTGGCAAAGGCATGACGAAGCACATGCGGGGAGACCGCCTTCGCATCGAGCCCAGCGCTGGCTGCAAGAGCCTTCAAATCACGAGCAAACGCCTGCCGGGTAAGATGACCCTCCGCGCTACCAGCAGGGAACAGAAACGGCGATCGCCCACGGCGCTCATCGTCATCAAGCGCCTCCAAGTAAGCAGCTAGCGCAGATTTGGCGATAGGCGTCAGCGGAACAAGCCGCTCGCGCCCACCTTTGCCGCGCACAACGAAGGCCTCGCTTTGACTGTTCACAACCGACCGCGGCAGCCCGACCAGTTCCGACACCCGCAGACCCGTTGCGTACAACAGCTCCAACAGCGCCCGCATCCGCAGCGCCCGCTGTCGTTTTGAGGGCGTCATGTTTTCCGCCTGCGCAGCCTGCTTGGCAGTTTCCAGCAAGTGATCCACCGTCGTTTCATCCATGACCTTGGGCAATGGCTTTGGCTTCTTTGGCCCACGCAAAGGCTCGCAAGGGTCGTCCTCGCGCAGCCCTTCGGCATAAAGGAACTGAAAAAACTGCTTCAAAGCCGACAAACGGCGTGCAGCCGTCGACGATTTCGCCCCTGACGCTTCCAGCCGAGCCAGATACGCACGGACATCTTCGGTGCTCGCTCCGCTGATGGATCCGCCAAAGTCGTCGGCAAAGTCACCCAGATCACGTCGATAGGCAGCAAGTGTGTTGGCTGAAGCGCCGCGCTCCACCGCCATCATATCGAGAAAAAGGGCCACATCGGGCTGTGCCATCGCGATGTCCTACTCAAACCGTTCTGTTGGGATACGGATCGACACCGGTTCGGGTGTTGGCTCCACATAGGTCGCGAGCGCATAGATGATCCCACCGATCAGCGCGGCGAGAATGGCAAGCCGGGTGAGCAAACGGATGGTTGTCGGCATGAACGATCCTGAAGCCTATCCAAGGCGGAGGTTCGGGTGGAACCGCTTACCTTGTCGGCGCAATCATCTTTTCACTGTGTCGGAAAACGCTTAAGCAAATCTATCATGACCGCGCCAATCCCTTCAAACACTTCGGTTCGCGACGAAACGGGCAATCGACCGGCAAGACCTGTCGATGGCAGACAGCTTCGTGACGCCTTGGCGGGCCGGGCCATCGTGATCGTTGGCATGATGGGTGCTGGCAAATCGTCCATTGGCAAACGGCTTGCCCAAGCGCTTGATGTCGACTTCGTCGATTCCGACGACGAAATCGAAAAAGCAGCCAATCTGACCATTCCCGAGATTTTCGAGCGACACGGCGAAGCGCATTTTCGCGATGGCGAGCGCAAGGTCATTGCGCGGCTCCTGTCGGAAGGAAACAGGGTCATCGCTCTCGGCGGCGGGGCCTTTGAGAGCCCACAGACGCGGCAGGAAGTGTCCGAGCATGGCCTGTCGATCTGGCTGAAGGCCGACTTCGACACGCTTATGACGCGTGTGCGCCGTCGATCACATCGGCCACTGCTGCAAACGCCGGACCCAGAAGGCACAATGCGCCGCCTGATGGCCGAGCGAGAAGGCAACTACGCCCTTGCGGACCTGACGGTTCCGTCCCGCGATGGGGCCCATGGCAATGTCGTGCAGTCCTGCTTGGTGGCTCTGGAAGAGCACCTTCTTTCCGGCGCCCCCCAATCGTGACAGCCAACACCATGGACACAAAGACCGTTTCCGTTGCCCTTGGCGACCGCTCTTATGACATTGTTATCGGTGCGAACCTGTTGGGGGAAATTGGGCCTCACATGGCAGCCGCGGCGCCTGGTAGCCGCGCGCTCATCATAACGGACGAGAATGTCGCCGTTCAGCATCTGGCAACGGCCCAGGAAAGTCTGAAAGCCTCCGGAATCGATAGCAAAGCCTGCGTCTTAGCGCCTGGTGAAGGCACCAAAAGCTGGCAGGGCATCGAAGTTGCGACCAGCGCGATCCTTGATGCAAGGCTTGAACGCGGTGATCTCATCATAGCGCTGGGTGGAGGCGTGATCGGTGATCTTGCCGGTTTCGCGGCCGCGATCACACGCCGCGGCATGCGCTTCATCCAGGCGCCGACCTCGCTGCTGGCGCAGGTCGATTCCTCCGTTGGCGGCAAGACGGGCATCAACACCAGGCACGGTAAGAACCTTATTGGCGCCTTCCATCAGCCGGCTCTCGTTCTTGCCGACACCCAAACACTCACCACGCTGCCCGACCGAGAGCTGCGGGCAGGCTATGCGGAGGTCGTCAAATACGGCCTCATCGATGATCTCGCCTTCTTCGAATGGCTTGAGGTGAATGGCACGTCTTTGCTGGCCGGCGACGAAGCTCTGCGTCAGGATGCCATCGCCCGCTCATGTGAAGCCAAAGCGCGCGTCGTTGCCGCCGATGAGTTGGAAGGCGGACGTCGCGCCCTTCTCAACCTTGGGCACACCTTTGGCCACGCGCTGGAAGTGCTCAACGGCTATGATCCTGCCAAACTTGTTCACGGCGAGGGCGTGGCCATCGGCATGGTTCTGGCGCACCACTTCTCGCAATTCCTGGGACACTGCTCCGGACAAGACGTGGAGCGCGTTATCCGTCACCTTGACGCGGTGGGTCTACCTACCGATATCGCCGCCATCCCAAGTTTTGAGCCGACACCGGATGATCTGGTGGCGGCCATGAAACAGGACAAGAAAGTTTCACGCGGAGCGCTCACCTTTATTCTCACACGCGGCATCGGACAGAGCTTCGTTGCCAAAGACGTGCCCGAAGATCAGGTTCGCGCCTTCCTCAACACCATCGTTGACCCCAACGAGCGCCAAACGGCTCTTTAAAAGATGATCACCACCGATATCTGGCTCACCGGCCTTGCGGTTCTCGGCCTTCTGGTCCTGTCCGCTTTCTTTTCCGGTTCTGAGACGGCCCTAACTGCCGTTTCGCGCGCGCGGATGCTCCAGCGCGAAAAAGCAGGTGACCGCCGTGCGGGCCTTGTCGGCAAGCTCACCGAAGCGCGCGAACGCCTGATCGGCGCGCTGCTGCTTGGCAACAACCTCGTCAACATCCTGGCGTCAGCGCTGACGACGGCTCTGTTCACCGGCCTTTTCGGCGAGAGCGGCGTGGCCTACGCAACGCTTGTCATGACCGCCTTGGTGCTGATCTTCGCCGAGGTTCTGCCCAAAACGCTCGCCATCTCCAACACCGATCGGTTCGCCACCATCGTTGCGCCGGTGGTCCGCGTTGTCGTTGCCGTGTTCGCACCCATCACAGCCGCGGTGCAGTGGTTCATTCGCGGATTGCTGCGGATCTTCGGCATCGATGTGGAAAACATCGACGTCCTGTCGGCGCACGAGGAAATCCGTGGCCAACTCGACTTCCTCCACCAGGAAGGCGCGGTGGTGAAGGATGACCGCTATCGGCTTGGCGGCGTGCTTGATCTGCATGATCTGGAAGTCTCCGACGTGATGATCCACCGCACCAAGATGCAGGCAATCGACATCGACAGGTCGAACGAGGCAATCGTCGATGAAATATTGGCCAGCCCCTACACGCGTATTCCGCTTTGGAAGGATCGCTCCGACAACATTGTCGGCGTGATCCACGCCAAGGATGTCCTGCGTGCGCTACGCGCAAAGGGTGACCCAGCCCAGGTGGATGTCACCGAGATTGCCCAGACCCCTTGGTTTGTGCCGGACACGAACACGCTTCAGGCGCAGCTCAATGCGTTCTTGAAGCGCAAGGCGCACATCGCCCTCGTTGTCGATGAGTATGGCGAGGTGCAGGGCCTCATCACGCTGGAAGACATTCTGGAAGAGATCGTCGGCGATATCACCGACGAGCATGACGTGTCGGCCGAAGGCGTGCGCCCTCAAGCCGATGGCTCGGTCGTCGTCGAGGGCGGCGTGCCAATCCGTGACCTTAATCGCGTGATGGATTGGAACCTACCAGACGAAGATGCCACCACAATAGCGGGTCTCGTCATCCACGAGGCACGGCTTATACCCGAGCGCGGTCAGGCCTTCACCTTCCACGGCTTCCGGTTCAACGTGCTGCGCCGTCAGGGCAACCGATTGACCAGTCTGAAAATAGCGCCCCTGACAATCAAACCAAGACCCGGGCTCTAAGGCCAGCATTCTAGTTGTCGAGCACGAGCGAGGCCCGCATCTGGTCACTGGCGCGACCGGCCTGATTGTAGTCGTTCTCGACCTCAACATTGATCCGGTCGCCGGCAAGCTGAATGCGCATAAGGCGCGTGGCGGAAAAAGTCGCAAAGATCGCGGCGATGGCGCTCTCTTCAGCACGGGCTTCCTCGGACCAGTTCCAGGTACAAAGGGTGCGACCGCATCGCGTTTCTGCCAGAACCCGAACACCCGTCACGACACCGTCCAAACAACGCAGTTCAATGGTGATCCGACCAAGTTCATTCTGATCGGCCCCACGATCGCGCCACACGCTTTCGCCGTCAAATGTGCACCAAGCCGATGGCGTCGCCGGACTTTGCGCCAAGGCTTGCGAACCCCCGACAAAAGAACCCTGAGAAGGCACCGCGAGGAGTGCAAAGGCCAGGAGGATGGTCAACCGCCACGTCATCCTCATTCCTCCATCCTGGCGCGGGGGTGGGCCGCGCGATAGCTCGCCATCAGGGCCGTGCTATCCACGCGCGTGTAGACCTGTGTGGTGGATAGGCTGGCATGCCCAAGAAGGTCCTGGATCGTGCGCAGATCACCGCCATTGGCCAACAAATGCGTGGCAAAGGCATGGCGTAATGCATGCGGCGTTGCGCTGGACGGCAATCCCAGTCGTCCGCGTGCAGCCTCGGTGACCCGCCGTACGATGCGCTGATCAAGCGCTCCGCCTCGAACGCCTCGGAAAAAGGGCTCGCCGGGCTTCAACCGAAACGGCACCAGATTGGCATAGGCATCACATGCGGCGGCGATGGCGGGCAAAATAGGCACGATACGCGTCTTGCCGCCTTTACCGGTGATGCGCAGCGCGGTCGATTTGGCGCCATCACGCGGCGCATCCGAAGCGGTAATCCCCAGAGCCTCAGAGACACGCAACCCGGCACCGTACATCAGCGCAAAGACAGCAGCGTTTCGGGCCACCACCCAAGGTTCCGCGTCCAAATCGTCAGCTTCGCCGCGCGCCATTTTTAGGGCCGCATCAGCATCGATAGGACGCGGCAAGCGATCGGGAAGCTTGGGCGTCTTCACCGCGCGCGCGGGAGCCGCCTGCGCGATGCCCTCGCTCTCCAGATGGGAGAGATAGGAACGG
This sequence comes from Pseudomonadota bacterium, assembly GCA_038749715.1. Taxonomy (GTDB): domain Bacteria; phylum Pseudomonadota; class Alphaproteobacteria; order Rhizobiales; family MH13; genus MH13. Next base: position 77,812 of record JBCDHR010000008.1, on the reverse strand, counting down.
ATGGACGCAAGATTGCGGGCACGGGTTCGTGCACTGGCCCCTTCGGCAACTCGCTCGGCGAGGAACCGTCGAATGACCGCTGGTTTTAAGCTCTTGAGCGCCACCAACACATCTCCACTCTCCGACAGAAAGATCAGAAAGCTCGTAACGTCCGTGCCGTAAGCAGAAAGCGTCGCATCGGCCAAGCGCCGTTCAGACCGCAAGTGCCTTTGCCAGTCGGCAAAACGCAGTACCGGGTCGGCCACAATCAGAGGGCTTTCGGTCGCTGACGGCATCTCATCGGGCAAGCGATTGCTCATACCCCAACCTTACCACCAACCGGTTACACAGTCGTCACCAGCTGCGATCGTTTCATGAAATCACAAGGCCGGCCGGACAATCGTCGGTCTCGTGCTCAGCCACCAATCCTGCGGGTTAGGTAGGCCGAGAACCACCCACGATACCGGTCCTGGAGGTCTGGTCGCTGCCAGTCCTTGCCCGTGACCTTGCCACGACACTGAGACGAACCGCAGGCACAGTCCATCGTCCATTCATCATCATCGCCGGTCGCATAATCGAAGCTCAGTTCTTCACCCACAGCGATGTCACGCATGGCGAAGAAGGACACCTGGCCTTGAATGCCGACATTGGGGTCACAGGAATGGTTCAAATGCATCATGGCATCAAACCGCTCGTCTGCGGTTGCGGGGCCCATGAAAACATCATCTTCAATCTGGATTTCAGCCGGCCCCAGCGTTTCAGAGAGCCTGTCGCGCATTGCCCGGTCAAAAACATGACCGCCCTTCACAACGATCAGCTCACCGGCAGCTATTGGCTCCCGGGCATAGAGCCCGGTGCCCTCAATATCACTTTTCCGCTTCTCCACCTTCGATGAGAAGAAGGTGAAGCTCATGCATTATTTCTCGCGAACATCGACAAAATGGCCGGCGATGGCTGCGGCAGCTGCCATGGCCGGCGACACCAGATGCGTGCGTCCTTTGAAGCCTTGACGACCTTCAAAGTTGCGGTTCGACGTGGAAGCACAACGCTCTTCAGGTGAAAGCTTGTCGGCGTTCATGGCCAGGCACATGGAGCAGCCCGGCTCGCGCCAATCAAAACCCGCTTTGATGAAGATCTTGTCCAGACCCTCTTCCTCAGCCTGTTGCTTCACCAGGCCCGACCCGGGCACGATCATCGCCGAAAGGGTGTTGGAGACCTTTTTGTCCTTCACCACCTTGGCCACTTCGCGCAGATCCTCGATCCGACCGTTGGTACATGAGCCAATAAACACCCGGTCCAGCTTGATGTCGGTCATCTTGGTGCCGGCCTCCAGGCCCATATAGGCCAGTGCCCGCTCCTTGGAGGCACGCTTTGTGGGATCCTCGATCTCGGCAGGATCGGGCACCGCACCGGTCACCGAAATTACGTCTTCAGGGCTTGTGCCCCAGGTGACGATGGGGGGCAGATCGGCAGCGTTGAGAACGACTTCACGGTCGAAATAGGCGCCCTCGTCCGATGGCATGGTGCGCCAATAGGCCTTTGCCATTTCCCAGGCGGTGCCTTTGGGTGCCCGAGGCCGGCCTTCAATATAGTCAAACGTGCGCTCATCTGGTGCGATCAAACCTGCACGAGCACCGCCTTCGATCGACATGTTGCAGATCGTCATCCGGCCTTCCATCGAAAGCGCTTGAATCGCCTCACCAGCATACTCGATCACCGAGCCGGTTCCGCCAGCGGTCCCGATCTCTCCAATGATCGCCAGAACAATGTCCTTGGCCGTCACGCCATGTGGCAGCTCGCCATTGACGGTGACCCGCATGTTCTTGGCCTTCTTCTGGATCAGGGTCTGCGTGGCCAGCACATGCTCAACCTCGCTGGTGCCGATGCCATGGGCCAAGGCACCAAAGGCGCCGTGCGTCGAGGTATGGCTGTCGCCACAGACAATCGTCATACCCGGTAGCGTGAAGCCCTGTTCGGGGCCGACAATGTGGACAATGCCCTGCCGGATATCGACTTCATTGTAATAGTCGATACCGAACTCTTTGGCGTTCTTGGCCAAGGTATCGACCTGAAGAGCGCTCTCGGGATCGTCGATGCCTTTGGAGCGATCAGTGGTCGGCACATTGTGGTCAACAACCGCCAAGGTCCGCTCAGGCGCGCGCACCTTGCGGCCAGCCATCCGCAGCCCTTCAAACGCCTGAGGGCTTGTCACCTCGTGCACAAGATGACGATCAATGTACAAAAGTGAGGTGCCATCATCCTGGGTGTGGACGAGGTGATCATCCCAGATTTTGTCATACATTGTGCGCGGCGTGGCGGCCATCATGCGTTCCTTGATCAGCGCTTGGAGAAAGAACCAGCGATTTGCCGCAAAATCCAGTGCCGGGTCAAGATGAACTGCATGTTCACATACCGTTCAGACCCGATCAGTCATGACCAATCGGTCACCTTGTGATCAGCGTCACTGTGCCCACACAAGACGCTGATACCGCTTCCAACCACGCGTCACAGCTTGGTCGCTTTTGCCGCCTTTGGTGGACAAGCGCTTTGGGCTGGGCGTAGCATTCCATCGGCCGCGCCGTTCTTGCATCACCTCCCAGATGCCGGTGCTGCCCAAAACAGGGGGAATTCCGTTCCATGGCTCGTCCATCCGCATCCAGCAAACTCGCCGCGCGCCGCACGCATCAGTTTCTCGCTAGTTCTGCCACAACGGTGCTTATGCTGGCACTGGCAAGCACAGCACACGCTCAAAACTCACTGCTTGATCCAACCTTCGGCGTGATTACGGAGGGACAGGGCTTCGGTTCGGTGTCGCAGACCATTCAAGCCGGCGGCGATATCGATGCCAACACGCTGGCAGCCGAGTGCTCCGGCTTCATCGCGGATGCCCCGGACCTGGTCCTTGATTATAGCGGCAATGCATCGGTCTTCATTGAAGCTGTTTCGGACGCCGACACCACCATGGTGGTCGAACATCCCGATGGCCTTATCGCCTGCAACGATGATTTCAACGGCCTCAACCCAGGCATGGAAACGCCGTTCGATGAACCAGGCCGCTATGCGATCTGGATCGGCACATATGAACCGATACAAAACAACACGTATCCTGACGCCGACATCATTCTGACCGAGGCAACCGACATTGCGCCTCCAGTCATGCCGTCGCAGGACTTCATGGCCAACACGGCACCCACATTTGGTGAAATCGAGGTTGAAAGCGGGTTCGGTGCCCAGGACTTCACGCTGCAAGCTGGCGGGGAAATTGACGCCTTCGCCGTGAACGACATGTGCGCAGGCTTCATTGCCGAAGCGCCCGACTATCAGGTCACGCTGACAGACCAAAGCGGCGCACCGCTTGATCTCTCAGTGCGTTCAGATGTCGACACCACGCTTGTGGTCGTCGGCCCCGATGGAACCGTTCATTGCAACGACGATGATGTCGACTTGAACCCAGGGCTCAGCGTCTTCAATCCCGTCGCCGGCACTTACGCGGTCTGGGTAGGGACTTTTGCGCCGATCCAAGACGATTTTTATCCCGATGCCACACTTTCTGTCTCGATCGCAGGCCAAAGTCGGCCTGCCGTACCAGTCGACAGCGGATTTGACACAACCAGCGCCCCCACATTTGGCCAGGTGTCGCTCAGCGATCTAGCGGCCGGTCACACCATGACCCTCCAGGCCGGCGGATCGATTGACGCTTTCACTGTCAACAATGACTGCAACGGTTTTGTCGCCGAAGTGCCAGATTTTGTGGTCAATTATGCAGGCGGTCGCACACCGATGACCATTGCGGCCACCTCCGAAGCCGACACGACGCTCGTCGTGGTCGCACCAGATGGCGCGGTCTACTGCAACGACGATGCAACCGACCTTAATCCGGCGGTGACCATCAACCAAACCCCGGCAGGCGCCTACGCCATCTTTGTTGGCACCTATGCGCCCATTGGAAACGACTTCTACCCGGATGCGACGCTGACCGTCTCGTCCAGTCAGGCGGGCGGTGGCAATCAGAGCGACCGAGCACGCATGGCGCCAACCTTCGGACGCGCAGACCTTGCCGCCGGCTTTGGCGGTCATCAGATCGAGCTTCAAGCAGGCGGCAACCTTGAGGCGTTTGACTTGGGTGCCAATTGTGCCGGCTTCATCGCTGAAGCACCAGATTACGTTGTCGGCTACGCCGGCGGCGATGCTCTTCGCATTGCAGCCACGTCCGACGAGGACACAACGCTTGCAGTCATGACGCCGACCGGCCAAGTGCTGTGCAACGACGATTTCAATGGCCTCAATCCCGGACTTGTCGTCGAGAATGCGGTCGCTGGCGATTATGCGGTTTGGGTTGGCACCTTCCTGACGATCGAGAATGACGTCTATCCGGCCACCCTGTTGGATGTTGCCGAGATTTCGACCAGCAAGACCCAACCCTCCGGCGCGATTACCTCAACATCGTTGACCGCCGGCTTCACGCCCGACCCGTTCACCACGGTTCTGGCAGCCGGCGGCCATATCGATGCATCCTCGGTCGACCCGACCTGTTATGGCAACATCGCGGCCAATCCCGACTTCGTGCTCTCCTATACATCAGGCGACTGGCCGCTGCGCGTGTTTGTGACGTCGGACGCCGACACCACGCTGCTTGTGCGCATGCCGTCCGGCGAGGTGATGTGCAACGATGACTTTGATGGGCTCAACCCGTCGATTGCGCTACCCACCCCCGCCTCGGGTCAGTACGAGGTGTTCATCGGCACCTATGATCCCACTGCCGGCAATCCCGAGGTGACGCTGGCGGTCACTGAACTCCTGGATCAAAAGGACTTGCCACCGGGTGCAGTGACCGACGCCAGCGTGGTTGCAGGTCTTCAGCGGCAGGACTTTGAGCTTCTGGCAGGCGGCAGCTTTGAGGCCTACTCGCTTCTCGATCCTGCCTGCGGTGGCTGGGTTGCCAACGCGCCCGACTTCCTGGCTTTCGTGGACGATGCCGGCGTCGACGTTGAGATGACCGTCCGCTCCGCCGAGGACACAACACTTGCCATCCGCACCCCGTCCGGCTCGTTCATCTGCGACGATGATTCCGGTGGAGACCTGAACCCGATGGTTCTGTTGGCCGATGCCGAGCAAGGGCCCTACGAGGTTTGGCTGGGCACGTTCAGCGCTGCCGGGATGGCCCCGGCGACGTTCTCGGTGCGTGACGTTAATGCAGGTTCTGGAACGGCACCGAACGTTCCTGGCGGCGGCAAGAAGTAAGGTCGCCAACAAAAAGGTGGGGCAGCAGCGGCCCAAGGGCCGCTTCCTCGCGGGTGCTGAACGTATTGAGATGAGCAATCAGCGGGAGCAAGAAATCGTCAAACGCGGCCAATGACGCTGCGTTTAACAAATGCATCAGACCTCTAGGGCAAAACCCTAGCTGGCATGAAACAGTGAATGCTGATGAACTGTTGATGCCGAGCAACAGGCGCTATCTGCGCCACCAAGAAGTGACTGCGTACCCATCGTCCGAAGGAGACACGTCATGACGCAATTGACTCTGCGCCATTCCAAAAAACTAGCGGCGACACTCGCCGTCTCAGCAGCCATCGCGATGGCTGGCTGCCAGTCCATGAGCCGGCTGGATCAAAACACGCTGGCTGGCGGCGTTGTTGGCGGCGGCCTTGGCGCCCTGACCGCAGCAGCCTTTGGCGCGAGCGCCGGCTGGGTGGTTGTTGCAGGCGCTGCGGGCGCCGCCGTTGGCTCGCTCTATGCGCGCAACGCTACATCCAATCAGTGTGCCTACTCCAATGGCGATGGCACCTATTATGTGGCGCCCTGCCCGTAACGGCCGACCGATAGAACAACAAAAAAGGCGGCTCATTTGAGCCGCCTTTTCTTTTTCTAGGCGTCAAGCAGAGTCCCTGCTCGCACCCTTTATGTTCAGTCTTGCTTGCTCTCGTCAGCTGCCTCGTCTGCCGTTTCAGCAGCAGCAGCCTCAGCGGCAGCAGCGGCCTCAGCTTCTGCTGCAGCAGCTGCCTTGGCGGCATCCTTAGCAGCTTGAGCACTGGCTTTTTCAGCAGCAATCTCAGCGCGAACCTCTTCGTTGAGCGCGCGCGCGCGAACGTTGGTTGCCTCAGCGATACGCGCCGACTTACCGCGACGGTCACGCAAATAGTAGAGCTTGGCCCGGCGCACCTTACCGCGACGCACCACTTCGATGCTCTCCACCAGCGGCGAGTAGAGCGGGAACACGCGTTCCACGCCTTCACCGTAGGAGATTTTGCGCACCGTGAAGCTCTCGTTCAACCCACCGCCTGAACGCGCGATGCAAACGCCTTCATAAGCCTGCACGCGGGTCCGGGTTCCTTCAGTCACGCGCACATTCACGCGGACCGTATCACCAGGTGAGAATGCCGGGATGGCGCGCTTGGCTTCCAACTCGGCAGCATGTTCTTTTTCCAGTTCAGCGATGAGGTTCATCGACTGCACTCCGTTCATCATCCAGAGGCATCGCAAGGGCCGTGCGCAAGAGCGCCAGAAAAGGCCACGGGATGCATGCGTGTTGTCGGTCAAGCCCGTCGGTGATGGCCCCAGTTTCCCGGCCTGGTTTCCCAGATTGGCCTACCCGTCAAAGACTGGCGGGTGCACAGGCTGTCGCTAAATCCAAAAGCCCAGCAGTTGTCCGCCAGGTGAGCGGTTCGCATACACGAGGCTGCATGCCTTGTCGAGAGGCTCACTCATAGGCATCAGCCTGAGGCAAACCATCGGTAATCCTGTAATAATCACCCTTGTCGGCAACAAAGATGTGGCTCGCCAAAGACAACCCCGTCGGCTGGTCCAAACTGCCGATATTAAGGCTCATATCCTCGCTGCCATCGTCCCAGAAAAGAAACGACCCACAGGCCCCGCAAAACCCGCGTTTGGCAAACTCCGATGACCGGTACCAGCGCAGCGTTTCTTGCCTCTCGAAGGTAAGATCGGTCTTGGCGACCAGCGCGGCGACCGGATAATGCCCACTTTGCCGACGGCACTGACCGCAATGGCACGCCGAAAGATCGCTCATCGCACCATCGATATGGAAGCGGACACTGCCGCACAAACAGCCGCCAGACCATTGGCCTTTGTTGGGCTTGGGGTAAGCCACGCATCAGTCTCCCAAAAGGTCCGGGCGTCGTTCCCGGGTGAGAGCCTCGGCCTGTTCGCGCCGCCAGGCCTCGATCTTTTTATGATCACCGGACCTCAGAATATCGGGGATTGCTCGTCCTTCCCATTCGACAGGACGCGTATAATGCGGATGTTCCAGGAGACCCGTCTCAAAGCTCTCGTGCGTTCCTGAGGTGTCATTGCCCATGACACCTGGCAACAGGCGGATGACGGCATCCAGCAACACCTGCGCGGCAACTTCACCGCCGGAGAGCACATAGTCTCCTATCGAGACTTCCTGCAGACCCCGCGCCTCGATCACCCGCTCGTCTACGCCTTCGAAGCGGCCACAGACAATCACCGCGCCCGGGCCGCCAGCTAAATCGCGCACCCTCGCCTGGGTCAGCGGCACCCCACGGGGAGACATCAAAAGCTTGGGGCGGCCGTCACTGTCGGGCATATGCGCGTCGAGTGCGCGGGCCAGAACGTCGGCCCGCAGCACCATGCCAGCGCCACCACCGGCCGGCGTGTCATCGACGGACCGATGCTTATCGGTCGCCGCATCGCGGATGTTGTGGACATCAAGCGACCACACACCGTCGGCAAGTGCTTTGCCGGCCAGCGCCATCCCAATCGTTCCGGGAAACATGTCCGGGTACAGCGTGAAGATGTCAGCCTTAAACGCCATCGGCCTCGTCCGGCTTCTGCCCGGGCGGATCGAGCAACCCCTCAGGTGCGTCGACAATCAGATACCCATCTTGCACCTTTACCTCCGGCACGATGGCCCTGGTGAAGGGAATGAGCACCGATGGTCCGCCGCGATCAGGCTTAACGTCCAGCAGATCATCAGCGCCGTAATTGGCGACCTGAAGAATGGCACCAAAACGGTCGCCGCCCATCAAACGCACTTCCAAGCCGATGAGGTCGGCGTGGTAGAAATCATCCTCATCATCAGGCGGAGGCAGAACAGAGCGGGGCAAACCAAGCTCCACACCATTGAGTTCTGCTGCCCGATCCCGGTCGGTGACGCCCTCAAAAGTCGCGATCACCATATCGGGTGTTTTGCCGGGCCGAAGGGTCGCCAGTATCATCGCGCCCTTGCCATCAACCCGTTCAAGCGGCCCGTGGGCCGTCAGGCTGGCCGGATCGTCGCCGAACAGTTTCAGCCGCACCGCACCGCGCACGCCATTTGGCGCGCCGATGCGGGCAAGCGTCACGAAAGGGTCAGATGGTCCACCGGCCATGGCGGAACGAAAGCCTATTCGGCCTTCTCTTCCTCGGCAGCCTCTTCAGCCGGGGCCTCCTCGGCAGGAGCTTCTTCTGCTGGAGCTTCTTCAGCCGGTGCTTCTTCGGCTGGTGCGGCCGCTGCTTCGGCTTCAGCCTCGGCGAGAGCTGTGGCTTTGTCGGCCTTTTCCTGGGCGCGCTCTTTGGCTTTCTCGCCAGGCTCAGCCTTGTTGGGATTGTTGCGTGCCGGACGCTTGGCAAGACCAGCTTCGTCCAGGAAACGCAGAACACGGTCGGTCGGCTGGGCGCCAACAGAGAGCCAATGCTCGATGCGCTCGGTCTTCAGCTGCACGCGGTTGTCATTGTCCTTCGGCAGCAGAGGATTGTAGCTGCCAAGCTTTTCGATGTAGCGGCCGTCACGCGGAGCGCGCGCATCGGCAGCAACGATGGAGTAGTAAGGGCGCTTTTTCGACCCGCCACGGGCGAGACGCAGTTTAATAGCCATGGGTGAAGTCCTTTTCGTTCAGCTATTCAAAAATTGAGAAGGAGGAAGGTGCCGGAAAATCCGGGCCGTGAAATCGGTCACGTCGGCGGTGCTTTCATAGGAAGCGCCAAGCTTTCCGGCGACACGTTCAGACGCGATGTTGTCATCATCGATGAGGCTGATGGCTGTTTCCCAGCCAAGCTCCTCATAAGCAAAGCGCAGGGCGCGCCGCGCCGCTTCGGTCGCGTAGCCTTGGCCGTGATGACGCTTGATGAACGTCCAGCCGATCTCTGGCTCGGGCCATCCGTCAGGATACATCGGGCCGCAATAGCCAACCGGTTCGCCGCTCGCGCGCAGCGTGACGACAAACAGGCCAAACCCACGCAAGTGCCAGTGACCGATGGAGCGCGATAGGCGTCGCCAGGCTTCATGGGGTGGCTGAACGCCGCCAATGAAACGCGTGGTTTCCTCGTCGCTAAAGATCTCACCCAGCCAGATATGGTCATCATCATGCCAGCCGCGCAGAGCGAGCCGCTCCGTCTCAAGCGTTGGAATGGTGAAGCTGTAGACGGTGCTCAATGAACCATCTCCTCGCGCCCGGCGATCTGGTGGCGATAGAAGAAAGAGGGCCGACCATCGAACACAAAGTCTTCGCCGCGCAACGCACCGAGTTTCTCAGCCACCCGCTGGGAAGCCTTGTTGTCGGGATGCGTCATGGAGAAGGGTGCAGGCTGATCTTCGATCTGTGTCCACCAGACAAGTGCCGCGCCAGCCGCCTCAGCGGCATAGCCCTGCCCGGCAAAAGCAGGAAAGATGCTCCAGCACAGCTCCGGCTCTTCCAAACGAGCCGGATGCCAAAGCCCAGCCCAACCGGCGAGCAGGCCGGTCTCCAGTTCTTCAACGGCAAAGGTGCCATAGCCGCGCAGCATCCATTGCCCGGCAAGCGCTTCAAAGTTCGTCCAGGCGACATCGCGTGAGACCGCGCCGCCACGAAACTTGTTCGCTTCATCATCGGCCACAAAGGCTGCGTAGGGCTCGAAATCATCGAGCATCCATGTGCGCAGCAAAAGCCGGTCGGTCTCCAGACTGGGGAAGGCGTCGTTCATTTGCGTTTTTTCTTTTTGCCGCCGCGCACCTGACCGCCCAAACCAGGAAGACCCGGCATCCCCGGAAGAGCGCCCGGACCGCCAAGACCCGGCAATCCGCCAGCAGCACCCAGGCCAGGCAATCCACCAGGCAAGCCGCCGGGAAGACCGGCTCCGCCCTGCTGCGCCATCTTCGCTAGAGCGTCAGCATCGAGATTGGGCGCGCCGCCGCCTTCAGCAGCCTGCGCCGCAGCGATTTCTTCCGGCGAGGGCATGCCACCGCCAAAGAGGCCACCCAGCATGCCGCCTTTTTTCTTGCCCATGGCCTTCATCATGTCGGCCATCTGGCGATGCATCTTCAAAAGCTTGTTGACGTCCGCCACCTGCATGCCCGATCCGGCCGCGATACGCTTCTTGCGGCTCGCCTTCAAAAGGTCCGGCTTGGAGCGCTCCTTAGGCGTCATGGACTGAATGATCGCGATCTGACGGGTGATCGCTTTGTCATCGATGCCGGCCTGGTCGATCTGCTTCTTCATCTTGCCGATGCCGGGCATCATGCCCATCAGCCCGCCCATACCGCCGAGCTTTTGCATCTGCTGCATTTGCTCTTTGAGGTCGTTGAGATCGAAAGCGCCCTTTTGCAGGCGCTTGGCCATCTTGGCCGCCTTGTCGGCGTCAATATCGGCAGCGGCCTTCTCAACCAGCGAGACGATATCGCCCTGACCCAGAATGCGGCCGGCGATACGCTGCGGATGGAATTCTTCCAGCGCGTCGATTTTCTCGCCAGTACCGATAAGCTTGATCGGCTTGCCGGTGACAGCGCGCATAGCAAGCGCCGCACCACCGCGCCCGTCGCCATCCACACGGGTAAGAACAATGCCGGTCACGCCAAGGCGTTGATCGAAGGCCCGGGCCGTGTTCACAGCGTCCTGACCGGTCAACGCATCGACAACCAGCAGTACCTCATGCGGTCCCGCGACCTGCTCGATCTCAGCCGTTTCGGCCATCAAAGCTTCATCGACAGTCGTCCGACCCGCAGTGTCCAGAAGCACCACATCATGACCACCAAGGCGCGCGGCTTCCATCGCGCGTTTGGCGATCTGGACGGCGCTTTGGCCTTCAACGATGGGAAGCGTCGGCACCTCAAGTTGCTCGCCCAGCACGCGCAGCTGCTCCATGGCAGCCGGGCGGCGGGTGTCGAGCGAAGCCATCAGGACCTTTTTCTTCTCGCGCTCGACAAGCCGCTTGGCGATCTTGGCGGTGGTCGTCGTCTTACCGGAGCCTTGCAGGCCCACCATCAGGATCGGGACCGGCGGAACGGCCGCCAGATCGATGGTCTGCGCATCCGAGCCTAGAACCGCGACCAGCTCATCATGGACGATCTTGATGACCTGCTGACCAGGCGAAACGCTTTTGAGAACTTCCGACCCGATAGCGCGCTCGCGGACCTGTTCGACAAACGCCCGAACAACCTCCAGCGCCACGTCGGCTTCCAGAAGCGCCCTGCGCACTTCGCGCAGCGCATCGGACACATCTTTCTCGCTGAGCGCACCGCGTTTGGTGAGCCCGTCGAAAATGCCGGAAAGGCGGTCAGAAAGTGTGTCGAACATCAGTCAGGTTCCAATCAGTCTTGCTGGTGCGCGCGGAATGCTCATGGCCCAACGGAAAACGCACCCGCGGGCGCAACGCGCCGGCGGGTGGTCACCTCCGGGATCACTTGAGAGATAAGTGTCCCGGTCGGCTCATGCAAAACAACTGCATCAGCAAAGATGGCGTTCGCTAAGGCCTCGACGCCGCGAAGTCAAGCAAAGCCGCCACCAAGCAGGCTTAACAACAACTTTCGCGGGAAATTAACATCATCACAACTTATGGGAAATTATACCTACCTGCCCATGCAGCAATTCCAGTGATCGTTCAACAGAATTTGCAGGACAGGAGCCTCGCATGCGCATTGGCCAGAAGCTTTGGGTCGCGTTCGGTGCAGGAACCGCAATCATTTTTCCAGAAGCAGCCGTGGCTGCCGAAACGGTGACAACCAACATTCTTGAAGCCGCCATGGACTCCATGCGGCAAGCGCAACACTCCCAGGCGGAGTTCACCTGGCTCCTTACCTGTGCCGGTCTCGTTTTGATGATGCAGATCGGCTTCCTGATGCTTGAAGCGGGGTCTTCGCGGGCCAAAAACTCCATCAACGTTGCTCAAAAGAACCTGTGCGACTTTCTGATTTCGGTATCCGCCTTCGCTGTCTTCGGTTTCTCGTTCATGTTCGGCGCAAGCCAGCTCGGCATAATTGGCTGGGACAAGCAGCATCTCATCTCTGGCTTCCAGGATGAGTGGACCTACGCCTTCTTCACCTTCCAGGCGATGTTCGTGGGCACGGCCACAACCATCGTTTCCGGTGCCATTTCCGAACGCATGAAAATGAAGGCCTACGCTTTCATCGCGCTGATGATCGGCGTGATCATCTATCCGGTCTACGGCCACTGGGCCTGGGGTAATCTTTTGGTCCCAACCAACACCGCTTGGCTCGCCGATTTGGGCTTTATCGATTTTGCCGGCTCCATGGTCGTGCACGCCACCGGCGCCTGGGTGGCATTGGTTGCCGTCTGGATGATCGGCCCACGGCGGGACAAGTACGACGCTGATGGCAATCCACGCACGATCCATGGACATTCCATGGTGCTGGCAACCTCCGGCGCCATCATCCTGTTTGTGGGCTGGATCGGCTTCAATGGTGGCTCGACACCAGCCGCCAGCGAAGCGCTCGGCCATGTCATCATCAACACCATCCTTGCCGGCACCTTCGGTGGCGCTGGCGCGATGCTTATCGGCAAGATGCGCGATGGGAATTTCCAGCCACATCGATCGATGAACGGCCTCTTGGCCGGCCTGGTGGCTGCAACAGCCGGAGCAGACGCCATGGCACCTCTTGGCGCAAGCCTAGTCGGCGTAACCGCCGGTATCATGGTCGTGTTTGCCCTTGATTTCATCGAACACCGGCTCAAGCTGGACGACGTTGTGGGTGCCATAGCCGTACACGGTGTGGCTGGCGTCTATGGCACTTTGGCGGTTGCGCTCCTTGCGCTCGACAACAAGCTCATGGCCGATACCCGCCTTGAGCAACTTGGCGTTCAGGCTATTGGTGTTGGCGTCCACTTTGTGTGGGTTATTTCCATCGCCGTTCCATGCCTTTGGTTGATTGATCGTTTCATCGGGCTCCGTGTCACGGATGCAGAAGAAGAAGCAGGCCTCAACGTTGCCGAGCATGGCGCATCGCTTGGCACGCATGCGCTTCAAGAGAAGCTGAAAGCCATTGCCGAGGGCCGCGCCGATCTGGCTACACGTCTGGACGAGACGACCGGTGACGATGCGGCAGACCTTGCCATGGTCCTCAACCCGTTCCTCGCCAAGGTTCAGGGGTTGATGGGCGAAGTCTCAGGAACATCGGGCCATCTGGCAGCAGAACTCTCCAGCGTTGCCGGGTCGGTTAGCGCCTCAGCTGTGACCATTGATGCGCGCACCGCAGACGTGGAGACCGCCGCGCAAACGGTTGCCTCAAGCACGCAAACCGCGTCGACCGATATCCGAGACCTGCGCCAAAAAAGCACCGAGCTGGCAAGCTCAGCCGGCGCGGTATCCAGCGACATCCGGCAGATTGCGGCGTTCGTTGAGAATCTCGACAAAGCCGTGTCGGCGGTTGCCCAGAACGCCGGCAGCGCACGCGGCATCTCCGATCAGGCAGTTAACCTCTCACAAACCGCAAGCGACACCGTCTCTCAGCTGTCAGCCGCCGCCGACGAAATCGAGGAGGTCGTTGACCTTATTATCGGCATTCAGAGCCAAACCAATCTGCTCGCGCTCAACGCCACCATCGAGGCGGCACGGGCCGGCGAACATGGCAAAGGCTTCTCGGTCGTCGCCCACGAGATCAAGGCACTGTCCGATCGCACCGCGGGTGCAACTGAGGATATTCGCAACGCAATTTTGAAGGTCCGCGACACCTCCATCGGATCGCGGGACATGATCACCGAGGTCGGTTCCATCCTGCAGTCAGTGGCCGATGCAGTGGCCACGATCCAGTCCACCGCTGAAGAGGAACATGGCAATGTGAGCACGATTGTTCGCGGCGTGGAGGATGCTGCCGTTCAGGTCTCTGATCTGTCAGAAGGGGTGATGTCGATGGAAGGCCAAACCAAAACGGTCGAACAGACAATCAACCACGCAGCTGCCCACGCCCAAGCCTCGCAAAAGGCCGCCGAGGACTTGCGCAACGAGGCCGACCAAGGCCTGGAGGCCGGCCGAAAGGCAGCCGAAGCCTCTCATGAGATGGAGGCCATCGCCGTCGGCATGACCTTCCGCGCGGGAGGGTCGTTGAAATAAAGTTCATGGGCGTGTCGATTGGCGGCACGCTCATTCGTCATGGGAGTGAAAGCACGGGACATCCGCCGTTTGGGCGCGCCCGGCTTTCATCGACGAAATGGCCACATGGCCACCTTGAACCTGAGGAAGTCCCATGACGTTGACCACCATCGCAGCCCTTGGCGGCCTAGCCGTCCTTGCCCTCGCCGCCACTCCCTTCGCCTTGCCCGACAGCAGGACCGTTGAGCGCAGCGCGATTATCGAGGCCGCGCCCGAAACCCTGTTCCCGCTCCTGGCGTCGAGCGAAGGGTTCCAGACCTTCAATCCTTACAAAGACACAGACCCGGACCTTTCCATCACCTTCTCCGGTCCGCGGACCGGCGTGGGCGCCGCCTTCGCTTTTGAAGGCAAAGAAGGCCGCGGCACCCAGACGATCACCGCGCTGGAGGAAAATCGCTCGGTTACCATGCAGATCGATCTTGGCGCGATGGGCCAGCCCTTGCAGACGTTTACCCTGGAGCCGCAGGCCGACGGCACCCGCATTGTGTGGTCGGTTGAAAGTCAGTTCGGCATGAATCCCATTGGCCGGGTTTTCGGCCTGTTTCTCGACGGTATGCTGGGCCCGGTTTACGAGCGCGGCCTCGACAACCTGGCCAATGTCGCCGCCGACAACGCCTGACGTTCTGATCCAACTGAAAGACAACCCCATGCGTTACACACTTTTTCTCTACAACGACGAGTCCGCGTTCCAGCACGTCTCCCAAGAGGACATGCAGCAGCAATATCAGCTGTTCGGCCAATACATTGCAGCGCTCAAAGAGGCTGGCATTTTTGTCGATACCGACTGGCTACAACCATCGCCCAGCGCAACGGTCCTGACCCTGAAAGACGGCAGCAAGCGCGTTCAGGACGGACCCTATGCCGATACCAAGGAGCAGTTGGGGGGGTATTTTGTGATTGATGTGCCGGACCTTGATGTCGCCCTGGCCTGGGCGGAGAAGTGCCCTTCGGTCCATTACGGCCTGATTGAAGTCAGACCAAGCGCCATGCCTGACGACCGCAACGGCGCTTGATAGCATCGTTCAAGCCAGGGAAGGGTCCGGCACCGACCGGATCCCGCCTGGCGGCCCGACGCCAACAGGCTCCTTCGCATGGCAGGTAAGCCACAAACGGCATCGCACATCGAGAGGGTCGCCCGCACAGCCTATGGCCGGCTTGTTGCCATCCTGGCGCGCGAAACCGGCGACATTGCCACCGCCGAGGACGTGCTGGCCGATGCCTTTTCTAAAGCGATGACAAGTTGGGCCGAACAAGGCCCACCCAAAAACCCGGAAGGCTGGCTTCTTACCGTTGCCCGCAACCGCAACCGCGATCGTTTGCGATCCAGCCACCATCGAACAGCGGTGGCCGGCGACACGTTAGATGAGATGGAGCGCCGCGCAGACGCGGCCATTGCAACAACCATGGCCCTGCTCGATACACACGATTTTCCCGATGAACGCCTCCGCCTGATGTTTGTGTGCGCCCATCCGGCCATTGATGAGCGCATGCATACGCCCTTAATGCTGCAAACGGTCCTTGGCCTTGACGCCAAAACCATTGCCACTGCGTTTGCCGTTCCCTCTGCCACCATGGCGCAGCGCCTGGTTCGGACCAAAGCCAAGATCAAGCAGGCCGGCATCCCATTCGCATTGCCCGATGGCAACATCTTCGAGGATCGGATCGATGGCGTTCTTGAAGCGATCTACGGCGCCTTTGCCGCTGACTGGCAGGGAGAGGGGCAGGGGCCAGATCAAGCCCCAGAACAAGGCCCTTCGGACTTGGCTGAGGAGGCTCTGTTTCTCATCGACTTGCTGGTGAGCCTGGTGCCTGACCACGCCGAAACACGCGGGCTGGCAGCTCTTTTGTGGTTCAGCCACAGCCGCGCGCATGCCCGAACTGATGCCCACGGCTGCCTGGTGCCGCTGGAGGACCAGCCGGCAAGCGCGTGGGATCGGCTCGCAGTCGAGCGCGCACGGGCGCACCTGCAAAAGGCGAGCACGCTCGGCAAGCTCGGTCGCTACCAGTTGGAGGCCGCCATTCAATCCGTTCATGCCGAACGGGCGGAGTCCGGCGACATCAACTGGACCGCCATCGTTCAGCTCTACGAAGGCCTGCTGCATATCGCCCCGACCTTGGGTGCGGCCGTTGCTCGTGCGGCGGCGGTCGGTCACGCCTATGGCGCCACGGCTGGTCTCAACGCCCTGGCGCAAGTGGATGAACGCGACCTCAAGGCCTTTCAGCCCGCCTGGGCCGTCCGGGCTCATCTTTTGGCGCAGTCTGGGGAGACCCAGAGTGCCTGTGTCGCCTACCGCAGAGCCCTGGACCTGACGACCCATCTGGCACAAAGGCGGTTCTTGGAAAGGCGGTTGCACGAACAGCTTGCCTTGTCCGCCAAATCCACGTGAATGGCCTTCCCTAAAGCCAAATTCGTAATTCTACGAATGTGGAGTATGGTTAATCCATCATGATTCGGTAATGAATCCCGCGAGGCGGTCGCATGACACCTGCACAGGAACGCAAAGGCTTTCGCGTCATCATCGTCGATGATGATGATCTTGACCGCTACATCATCGCACGCAGCTTCCTGTCTCTGGCTGACCCGGTCGAACTGATAGAGGTTGCCGACGCGACAACGGCCGCGGACGCCATTCGCGTCAATCGGCCAGACATCACACTCCTTGATATGCAGATGCCAGGTGCCACTGGCTTTGATGTTCTGGACGCCTTGGCCGTTGGGGGCGCGACCGCAGATCCGCGGCCACCCGTTCTCATGCTCTCAAGCTCCACCCGGGATGTTGATCGCCAAACAGCCCTTGAGAAGGGTGCGGTGGCCTACCATGTCAAACCGGCCACATTGGACGGATTTAAGGAACTTGCCGAACACATACGGTCGACCTACCTAATGTAGTGAATGCTGATATCTCGACGGTTTTGGCCAAGTGCGTAGACCCAAAACCGTGCCTACTGCGTCATGCCATCTGTTGTCTGCGCGTTTTCCCCCTCATTGCAGATGATTGCTGCCATGCACGCCAACGCCAACAGGTGACGCATGGCCTCGCCAATACGTATTTTGTATCTGGATGATTCTGACATCGACCATCGCCTGATGGCCGCCTATCTGGAATCCGACCCGCGACGATCCTACGATGTCACGCCCTGCCGAACCTTGGAGGAGGCCCTGGGCGCCATGCAGTGCGGAGGCTATGACGCGCTGATTATCGACAATCGCATGCCACCCTACACCAGCTACCACGAGCCCTACCGCAAGCTGAAGAGTTCAACCGGCTACCATGGCCCCACCCTGGTTGTCACAGCGGATGTAACAGCGCGCGAGCTCGATCAGGATTTCCGACAGGACCATGAAATCGTGTTGGACAAGGCCAACCTTCTCTCCGCCATCCGCGCCGGGATGCTGGCAACATTGGGCAACGAAACGGCTATCTGCCGGCCGCACTGACCTAAGGGAACGGCACCAGCGCGAACAGGTCGCTTAAACCGGCTCCACCACAGCGGGCGCAAACTGGCCGGAAATGGCAAAAGCGACGGTCGCACCACCCAGCACGCCAGGTTCCATCCAGATCGCACCGCCACGTGCCTCGACAATGCGCTGTGCTGCCGCCAGGCCAAAACCTGACGTGGGTCGCGCCCGAAAACGAGCACGTTCAGCATCGAAAACTTCCGCACTGTCTTCAAAGCCAGGCCCGTCATCGCTGATGCGAAACACGAGCTGGTTCGCCGCTCCATCGCCGGACCCTGCATCACTATCCACGCTGACAAGACATCGTGACTTGCCGTGCTTGACGGCATTCTCCACCAGATTGCGCACCACGATCTGGAGAACGACACGTTCCGCCATCACCACCTCATGCGGGTAATCGAGCTGGAAGGCACGCTGCTGGTCAACAAGGCTCGCAATATCGCCAAACAGTAGCTCTAGATCGACCGCTTCAAGCGCCGACGTCTCCTTCAGGGCAATGGCACGCGAATAGCTCAATATGCTGTCAACATGCCCAAGCGCTTTGTCGGCGATATCGGTGATGGTCCCCAGCAGTTCCTGGTGCAGATCGGTAAGCACCTGTTCGCCTGCGCTGTTGAGCTCCGCCTCGTTGGACACAAGGTCGGCAATCATCTTCATCTTGCGCAAAGGCCCGCGCACATCATGCGCCACCATCGACGTATAGGTGTTGAGTTCCTCATTTTCCGCCCGCAGATCGGCCATCTCTCGTGCGAGCTTGATGTCGCGCAGTTTGCGATCGCTGATATCGATGGCGGTGCCCAAGAGGCCGATAACGCCATGGCCGTCGAGAAAAACCGGTGTCAGCGTTGTCTGCCACCAAATCTCTCCCTTCGGCAGATGAAGAACCTCTTCATAAGTCAGGCGCTCTTGTGAGCGCACGCATCTTAGAAACTTCGCCGAGAGATTGGCTGCCAAGCGCGGCGGCAGGCACTCGTCGGGACGCTTGCCCGCGATGGCTGCGCTCGACATGCCCGTGACACGTTCATGATAGTGATTAAGCTTGCGGAAGCGTAGTTCCTCATCGGCCGAAACAGAGACGACAAAGATCGGCACATCGATCTTGTCGGACAAGGTAATCAGCGCGTTGAGATGATTTTCCGGCATTGTGACGCCTATCCGTAAAGCGGAGAACGCACACTAACCGATTCGCCTGCTTCTAGGCCGTTGGCCTCCAGCAGCGCTTGGAAATTAGAAAGAGCGCCGCAGCCTCAAGGGGTTTAAACCCAAGAAACTGCGGCAGAAGGTTAATCTTCGAGAACCTGCAGTTGGGCGGCCGCCATGCGACCATTGCGACCTTCTTCCAACTCATAGGAAATCTTCTGATTATCCTTGAGTGTCTGCAGGCCAGCGCGCTCAACCGCTGAAATGTGAACAAAAACGTCCTTGCCGCCTTCGTCCGGAACGATAAAACCGAAGCCTTTCGTGGCATCAAACCACTTGACCGTACCTGTTGCCATGAAACGTCTCCTGCCGTGGCATAATTCAACAGCCTCGCGTGCGAGAGGCCGTATGTCAGAAACCGGCGATCTTTTGCGTTCCAACTGCCTTGGGCAGGTCTGGGTCTTCAAAAAAAATGCCGCCGCACGCCCTGTAAAGTTAAACGAATGTGCCAAAATGGCAAGATATGCACTGCACAATGACTGACCAAAATCGGCAACAAACCCGGTAATTGCTGGCACAATCGCACTGAAAACAATGTATCTGTCTTGAGATAACCGTAAGGAGCGACAGCGCCATCGACCACCATGCGAACACTTTGATCGGCCGCACGGCACGCGTAATGAACGGCGCCGGGAACAAGATCACGGTCCTGGACCTGACCGACAGCGAGCACGTTGTTTCGGGCGATGAGGCACGCGCAATCGCCAGCCAGCCGGCAACGACGTTCGATCAGCTGATGGTGTTACATGCGCCGATCACGCCTGGAACGTCGGCGCTCATCCGCATCTACAACACCGATGGCTCGCTGGCCGAGGCCTGCGGCAACGGCACGCGCTGCGTGGCCTGGCATCTTGATGAAACAACCGGCGAACAGGCAAACCGCCTCGTGCAGACAGCCGCCGGCCTTTTGTCGATTACCAAACCGGGCGAACCGCTTACCTACACAGTCGACATGGGCGTGCCGAAGTTCGGCTGGCAGGACGTGCCGCTTTCAGAACCTTTTCAGGACACGCGCTTCATCGAGCTGCATGTGGGCCCAGCGGGCAACCCAATTCTGTCGTCGCCTGCCGTCATGTCGATGGGCAATCCTCACGCCGTCTTCTGGGTTGACGATGTGGCCACGATTGCTCTCGATAAGCTCGGGCCCATGCTTGAAAACCATCCGCTGTTTCCCGAGCGCGCCAATATCTCCGTTGTGCAGGTGGTCGACGAGGAGACGGTCGTCATGCGCACCTGGGAACGGGGCGCTGGGCTGACGCTTGCCTGTGGCTCAGCCGCCTGCGCAGCCGCCGTATCAGCCGCCCGCCTCCGACGCACCGGACGCAAGGTCGACGTTCACCAACCGGGCGGAACACTGCAGATCAAATGGACTGAGAATGATCACGTCCTTATGACGGGCCCGGTCGAGCATGAACGGGACGTCGCGCTGACCGAAGATCTTTTTGCGAGTCTGGCTGCGTGAGCGTTGACGTTCTAACCCTTGGCTGCCGGCTCAACACGGTCGAATCCGAAGCCATGCGCCAGTCAGCTGAAAAGGCGGGCCATCGCAACACTATCATCGTCAACACATGCGCCGTGACCGGCGAAGCCGTACGCCAGGCACGGCAGACCATCCGTAAGGCAAAGCGCAACAACCCTACCGCCCGCGTTGTCGTCACCGGCTGCGCGGCTCAGATAGAGCCAGACACCTTCGCGGCTATGGACGAGGTCGATCTGGTGCTTGGCAACGAGGCCAAGACGGCACCGGCAACCTGGGCTGACTTGTCGTTCACAGCACCCGACAAGCTGCATGTCACCGACATCATGCGGGTGAAGGAAACAGCGCCGGCCTTCACCGAGGGTTTCGGTGACCGGACCCGCGCCTTCGTGGAGGTCCAGAACGGCTGCGACCATCGCTGCACCTTCTGCATCATCCCCTATGGCCGTGGAAACGCACGGTCGGTGCCAATGGGCGTTGCCGTCGATCAGATCAAGCAGCTAGCAGATCAGGGGTACAGGGAAGTCGTCCTGACCGGCGTCGATCTCACCAGCTATGGGCCGGATCTTCCAGGCTCGCCTAAGCTCGGCGATCTTGTGCAGCAAATCCTGAAGCACGTCTCGACGCTCGACCGGCTGCGGCTATCCTCCATCGATAGCATTGAAGCCGACCCGGCGCTTGTGGAGGCCATCTCTTCGGAACGACGGCTCATGCCGCACCTGCACCTGTCGCTGCAGGCCGGCGACGACATGATCTTGAAGCGCATGAAACGTCGCCACCTGCGCGATGATGCCATCCGTTTTTGCCAAGATATGCGCAGCGCTCGGCCCGATCTCGTCTATGGCGCCGACATCATTGCAGGCTTCCCCACCGAAACCGAAGCGATGTTCGAAAACTCGCTGAAGCTGGTCAACGAATGCGGCCTCACCTTCCTGCATGTCTTCCCGTTCTCTCCCCGCCAGGGAACCCCGGCGGCGCGGATGCCCCAGCTCGATCGCCCGACCATTAAAGCGCGCGCGGACCGCTTGCGGGATAAGGGCCGCGACGCCCTAGCCGGCCATCTGGCAAGCCAAGCCGGTACTACCCAGCCTGTCCTCATCGAACGGGTCGCCGATGGCCTCGCACGTGGCCGCATCCCCGCCTACACGGAGGTGGCGATCCCGGCGTCAGGCAATGGGCCGGAGGTGGGCAGCATCATACCTGTCACGATTACAGGCCATGAAGGGCAACGCCTTACCGGCGTTTTCGCTGAAGAAGCGCGGAACGCAGCATGAGCGACCTATCCTTCATCCCCATCACGCCAGAAAAGCGCGCAGAAACGCCTTCATCGGAGCCTGAGAGAAAGGGCTGGTTCAGCCGCCTGCGCGACGGGCTGAAACGGTCGTCTACCTCGCTCACCCAAGGGGTTGTTGATCTTGTCACCAAGCGCAAACTCGATGGCGAAGCGCTGGAAGATCTGGAAGACATCCTCATCCAGGCAGACCTTGGTGTGGACACCGCCATGGCGATCACCACACGGCTGGAGGATGAGCGCTTCGGCAAGGAGGTCTCCGAAGACGAGATCAAAACCGTACTCGCTGAGGAAGTCGCCAAGGTGCTGGAGCCGGTCGCCGAACCACTCAAGGTGGCCCCGGCACGTAGACCGCACGTGATCCTGATGGTCGGGGTGAATGGTGCCGGAAAAACCACCACCATTGGCAAGCTCGCCTCGAAAATCGCCGCTCTTGGCCTGAAGCCCATGCTCGCCGCCGGCGACACCTTCCGGGCCGCTGCGATTGAGCAGCTCAAAGTCTGGGGTGAGCGCACAGGCGCGCCAGTGATCACCCGCCCGCAAGGATCAGATGCGGCAGGCCTCGCTTTTGATGCGCTGACCCAAGCCAAAGCCGATGGCACGGACGTCCTCCTCATCGACACCGCAGGCCGCCTGCAAAACAAAAACGAACTGATGGCCGAACTGGAAAAAATCGTTCGCGTGATCAAGAAGATCGACCCCGAAGCGCCACACGACGTGCTGTTGACGCTGGACGCGACCACCGGTCAGAACGCCCTCCAACAGGTCGAAGTCTTCGGCAAAACAGCCGGCGTCACAGGACTTGTCATGACTAAGCTCGACGGCACGGCGAAGGGCGGCATTCTTGTCGCGATCGCCAAGAAGCACCAGATACCGGTTCACTTGATCGGTGTCGGCGAGGCTGTCGACGATCTGGAAGCCTTCGACCCAAAGAACTTTGCTCGCGCCATCGCCGGGCTCGACGACACGCAACAAACGGAACCCGTATGACGGACGACACCACCCAAGCTGACAGCGCGCCAACGCCAAAAGCTGAGGCCAAAAGCCAAACCAACCCATTCGTGAAGCTGGCGCTCGAACTCGGCCCTCTGGTGATCTTCTTCTTCGTCAATGCGCGCGGCGAAAGCCTGATTGAGCGCTATGAGGCGCTGCAATGGTTCAATGAGCCGATCTTCCTAGCGACGGCTGTCTTCATGGTCGCGATCAGCATCTCGCTCATCCTATCGCGCATCATTCTCGGCAAGCTGCCCATCATGCCGGTGGTGTCGGGCGTGGTTGTGCTCGTCTTTGGCGCGCTGACGCTCTGGCTGCACGATGATCTCTTCATCAAACTCAAGCCGACCATCGTGAACATGATGTTCGCCACCGTGCTTCTGGTCGGCCTGTGGGGCTTCAAGACCTCGCTGCTTTCCTACGTTTTCGATGACGCCTTCAACCTGACGGAGGAAGGCTGGCGCATCCTTACCCAGCGTTGGGGCCTGTTCTTCGTGTTCCTCGCCATCCTCAACGAGGTGGTCTGGCGCACACAGACGACCGACTTCTGGGTCGCCTTCAAGGTCTGGGGCGTCATGCCCATCACCTTCGTTTTTGCCATGGCCCAGATCGGTGTGATGACGAAGTACGCCGAGAGTGACGAAGAAGCCGAGGCTGCCTAGCCCCAAGGCACTTTCGCGCCTTGGGGTTCGTTCACATCGGCCCCGACATGGTCAGTTCAACCGCTTGGTGAAGACGATCTTATCCTCGCCAGCCTGGTAGAAATCCCGCAACCGGGCTTCCTCTTGGTAGCCAGCCCTGCGGTAGATCTCTCGGGTCCGCGTGAACTCTGGCACACCAGACGTCTCAATCAGAAGCAGACGCTGGCCCTGATCGGCCAGGCTTTGCTCCACGAAGCGCAGCAATTCCTGGCCAACACCGCGCCCATGCCAATCGGCATGAACGGCAATGAGATAGAGGTTCCACGTCCCCTCCGTCATGGGCTCAGGCGCGGCATAGGCCACAGCAATTGGCTCAGGACCATCGACCGTCAGCCAAAGACTGTCGGTGTTCGAACCCTCCAGATGATCGACGGCCATGCCATCGAGCAAATGAGCGGGAAACAGATCGGTTGAAGCGACGACCTTTCGGAGCGCCGGCAGGTCGGCGCGCGTGATGACGCGCACGGTGTAGGGATGTGCCATGGGGCACCTTTCTTTGCTAGCGATTGTCGAGTTGAGGCCGAACGGAAACGCGGCCCAGATGCGTGATGCGGTAGGGCCTGCCGCCTTGTGAGCGGATGAGCTTGCGCTTCTTCAGCCGTTCAAAGACGTGAAGTGTGCAATCGGAAAGCACATGGCCATCACGGGTGAAGCATGTGACGTCATGGACTTTGCCGCCCGGCGCGCGCTTGAAATGAATCGCGCCGCCTTGCGCCAGCACGTGCAACACGCGCTGTTCGTATTTTGAGATGTTCATGGAAGATATCGGAGCTTGAACGCTGGTCACACAACAGCGTGCGCCAACGGTGCCTCACAGCACCGGGCGGGTCTGTTGTCTCACGTTCCCTGGAAAAGCCGGGAACTCAGCGGTTGAGCACAAGCTCTGACATAAAAACTCCGAAGGACGGCCAGAGGATCTGGCGCACCGATCAGCTAATCTTGCATTGGCAGGAGATCAAGTGGCGCTAGCGCCACACAGGGCCAGGAAACGCCGCAGTGCCTGCAAGGCCCTGTATTCAATCTCCGCTTCGCTCGGCACCTCCATAGCGCCTGTGACACGGCGTATCTGCCAGTCGCCAATCAGCAGATCGACATAGATATCGGCCGCCTCGGCCGGATCACTGACGGCCAGCTGATCGCCTTTGGAAGCCTCTTCCAACAGTTTGACAATCAGCGGCACCACGGCCCCGCGACCACCTTGGGAGAGTGCTTCCCCCAGCATCTTGGTATCATAGAAATCGCCTGCGGCCGCGCGATTGATCGCAACGGCACGCTCGCTGGTCACCAGGGCAAGCAGAACCGGACCCAGTTTTTCCAGTGCCTGAAGCGGATCGCTGTGAGATTGAAGCGCCTCTTGCAGCAACACCCTCGCCTTGGACGCATTGCCTTCCACCAGCGCTTTGAAGAGGCCCTGCTTGTTGCCGTACCAGCGATAGAGCGTCTCGTTGGAGGCCTTGGCTTCCTTGGCAATGGCGAGGATCGACGCCGCCTTGTAGCCATCACGCATCAGCACGCGATAGGCCACCTCTTCAATCGCCTCCCGCCGCGCATCCTTTCGACTGGTTGGTACCGTTTCGCCCATGGCCGTTCCCATCCGCATTGATCCGGAGCCGCAGCTCTCTTGAAATTGACCGTAAAGATGTTTACGTCGATGTCAAAGCGTAAAACTCTTTACGCCTCTCAACAAAGGAGACCGTTCATGACCATCCTAGCCGCCAACACCTTGGCGATGTTCGCCCAGAACCAAGATCAGAATGGGATTTCTGGGGCCACCAGCACCACGAGGAAGCGTTGGTTCCAACGCCGCGGCCCGCGCATAGCGATGGCCCTGACAAGCCTTTTCATTGCCGGGATCGCCGGAACGCTGACGTTCAATGCGGTCTCGACGCGGGCCCATATCACCAGCTTGGAAAATGCGATGATCGAGGGCACAGCAGCTACACCTGGCCTGTCTCCGGCTGAGCTGACCGTCCGCATTGCCGGCCTCCCAGTACCCGTTCAGCGCTATTTCCGCTTTGTCTTTCCCCAAGGCATGCCGGACGGCTTGTCCTACGTGGAGATGGAAATGGAAGGCATGTTTCGCCGCCCACTGACAGAGGGCTTTGCCCCGACGACCGGGCGTCAGGTCATCGATCTGGCTGAGCCAAATCTCGTCTTCTCGGCCGACACAACCATCGTCTGGCCGCTCTGGGCCATCGCGTATGACAGCTACACCGATGGCGAGATGGAGATGAAGGCGCGCGTCCTCTCGACGCTGACCGTGGTCGATGAAGTGTCAACGCCTTCGCTCAACCGTACCTCGCTGCGACGCTGGCTTCTTGAAAGCCCGGTCTACCCGATGGCGCTTTTGCCTGGCGGGCCGGTCCGCTGGGAACCGGTCGATGACAACCGAGCCCGCGCCATCGTCTCCGCCTTCGGGGAACAGGCGTCGCTGGTCGCAACCTTTGATGAGCGCGGTGCGCTGACCCGCTTCGATGCGGAACAAGATGGCGATCTCACCACGCCCTATCATGGCTCAGGCGAGCATGTGGCGCGCGGCGATTATCGGATGGTGCAAGGAATGCAGTTGCCGCATTCCTTCACCATCGCGCGGGCGGCGGGTGGCGAGATCTTGCCCTTCTGGGAAGCGCGCATCACCAGCCTGCGTTTTGAGTAGGGTACCGCGACCAGCGGACGCGCCCTTGCGCCCGCCGAACCGTACCGCTAGGGACGGGCCAGACTTTCCAGACAGCTGAAAGAGGCCCGTCCCATGGCTCCCGCTCATTCCAATGTCCTTGTTCTTCCCGGCGATGGTATCGGCCCAGAGGCCATGGCCGAAGTCGACAAGATCATCGCCTGGACGAACGGGCAGGGCCTGACCGCCATTGAGACCGAAACCGACCTTGTTGGCGGCGCTGCCTATGATGCGCACAAGGTCGCCATCACCGACGCGGCGATGGACACAGCCATGCAGGCCGACGCGGTCCTGTTTGGGGCCGTGGGCGGTCCGAAGTGGGACGACGTCCCGTATGCGGCCCGCCCGGAAGCAGGACTGTTGCGCCTACGCAAGGACCTGTCGCTCTTCGCCAACCTTCGCCCTGCCATCTGCTACCCGGCGCTCGCGTCTGCCTCGTCTCTGAAGCCGGAGCTGGTTGAAGGGCTGGATATTTTGATCGTGCGCGAGCTGACCGGCGGTGTCTATTTCGGCGAGCCCAAAGAGGTCGTGACGTTGGAAAACGGCGAAGAGCGCGGCGTCGATACGCAAGTTTACACCACCCACGAAATTGACCGCATCGCCCGCGTCGCCTTTGAATTAGCCCGCACCCGCCAGGGAAAAGTCTGCTCCATGGAAAAGCGCAACGTCATGCGTTCAGGCGTGTTGTGGAACAAAGTCGTCACGGCCACCCATGCCGATGGTTTCGGCGATGTCGAACTCTCCCACATGCTGGCCGATGCCGGCGGCATGCAGCTGGTACGCGCGCCGAAGCAGTTCGATGTCATCGTCACCGACAACCTCTTTGGCGACATGCTGTCGGACGTCGCTGCCATGCTCACAGGCTCACTCGGCATGCTGCCATCGGCGTCTCTCGGCGCGGAAGATGAAGCCTCCGGCAAGCGCAAAGCGATGTATGAGCCAGTGCACGGTTCCGCGCCAGACATCGCCGGGCAAGGCAAGGCCAACCCCATCGCCATGGTGGCGAGCTTCGCGATGATGCTACGCTACTCGCTCGGCATGGGCGATCTTGCGACCCAGGTCGAAACCGCCATTGCCAGTGTGCTTGATCAGGGCACCCGCACCGGCGACATAGCCGCTTCCGGCACCAATCCGGTCTCGACCTCCGAGATGGGTGACGCGCTGCTCGCTGAGCTGCAGAAGGTGGTTGCCGCTTAAGCGTCAGCCCTGCGGCAACACCAAATCCTCGCCGCGCATCCATCCGGTGGTGGTGATCTGCGTTTGCGGGTGGGTGAACACCACGTGGAACCACTCGCCCCAAGCATCCACATCGGTCACACGGCCGACATCGCCTTCAACCAGATAAGCGCCACGACGGGTGTCCTCATTAGGCTCGTCGTAGAAATAGGCGCGACCTGGGTTCGTTGAAATCGCGATTTGGTGGAAGGCCGGGTCTTCCAGCGCTTCGGCGTCCCATGGGTCAGGAGCAATGGTCGGGATAATGCCGCGGGCCGGCTCGCTCCCTTTGCCGGGTTGAGGAAAGCTCACCACGTCATACTCCCCGCGGCCCTCTCGCGAGAGCACAAGCCGGAAACGGTCATTGTCTACCCGGTGCACATCACGGCTCCAGAACGGCCCAGACCGTGAACTGGATATGATCGTGCCCATAATGTCATCGCGCTCGGGATTGGACACCGAGCCGCTGATAGGAACAAACGCCCATTCGGGGTCCGCGCGGTGGAACCGCCAGAACAGATTGACCCCGCCATAGCCGACGCCGTCCAGAACGCCGACATCGAGATAGCCGTCAAAGTCGATATCCATCAAAAGCACCGACACCACGTCGACCCCGAGGTCCTCCCACTCCGCGAGGCTCTGCAAGGTCACGGCGTTGGATTCGAGACCAACACGCACCTGCCCCTCATCGACACGGAGGTGAGCCCGAGCGCCTTGGCCCGACGGATGTTCAAAGGAAAGATACGCGCTCTCGTTTATGAAGACCTCCAGCTGAATCCCGCGCTCCAGCATCGAGATCGCCCCGTCGGAGGCCTGCACGTCTGCGACCGGATGGCTAAGAAATCCGGCTGACACAAAGGCAACACTGGCCGTCAAGCCAGCGGTACGAACGCAATCTCCAATTGACATCGGGACCTCCTTGTGGCGGTAAAGCGCACCATGCGCCAGGAAAGCATCTTGAGCAAAGCCTATGATCTCGCTGTGACGTCGCTCACAACGGCGTTGATGCTGCCTGCATCAAAGGTTTTTGGCGCAACCAAGACCACCACAACCACAAAGACGACCGAGCTTTAACCAGCCCGTCCCTTCCGCGCGTTCGGCCAAACCGCCCGACCCGGACTTGGGAGGGGCGACCTGCGGTTGTGCCTTTAGGCACAGAGTAGAGAAAAAACGGCTGACTTGCGCTCATTGCGCAGTTGAGACACACACGGGCAGCTAAAGAAGGAACTTCCCCATGGGGTTTACCGTTGCAGTCGTCGGCGCGACCGGCAATGTGGGCCGCGAGGCTCTAGAGATACTTGCTGAACGCGGCTTTCCCGCCGACACCGTCATCCCCGTAGCCTCCCGCCGTAGTGCCGGCCAGGATGCCTATTTCGGCGATAAGAAGCTGAAAGTGCAGGCGCTGGAGAATACCGATTTCTCCAATATCGACATTGCCATCATGTCCGCCGGCGGTTCGATTTCGAAGGAATGGGCGCCGAAGATCGGCGCTGCTGGCTGTGTTGTCATCGACAACTCGTCCGCCTGGCGCATGGACAGCCAGGTGCCGCTCATCGTGCCGGAAGTGAACGCCGACGCCATCGACGGGTTCCGCAACAAAAACATCATCGCCAACCCCAACTGCTCGACCATCCAGTTGGTCGTGGCGCTGAAGCCGTTGCATGACGCAGCGACGATCAAGCGCGTCGTGGTGGCGACCTACCAATCGACCTCCGGCGCCGGCAAAGACGCAATGGACGAGCTCTTCAACCAGACGAAGGCTGTCTATCAGGCCGGAGAGATCGCGCCAGAGAAGTTCACCAAGCGCATCGCCTTCAACGCCATTCCGCACATCGACGTGTTCATGGAAGACGGCTACACGAAGGAAGAGTGGAAGATGATGGCGGAGACCAAGAAGATCTTGGACCCAGCCATCAAGCTGACCTCGACATGCGTGCGCATCCCGGTGTTCGTCTCGCATTCCGAAGCAGTGAATGTGGAGTTTGAAAACTCCATCACAGCCGAAGAAGCGCGGAGCATTCTGCGCAATGCACCCGGCGTCCTGCTGATCGATAAGCACGAAGATGGCGGCTACATCACCCCGCATGAAGCGGCCGGCGAAGATGCCACCTATGTTTCCCGCGTGCGCGAGGACATCACGGTGGAAAACGGCCTCTCCTTCTGGTGCGTGTCGGACAATCTGCGCAAGGGCGCGGCTCTCAACACGGTGCAGATCGCCGAAGTGCTGGTGAATCGTGGGCTGATCACGCCAAAGCAGCAGGCTGCGTGATGACAGATCAGGATAGGGGCGCGGACGTGACGCTGCGCCCCTTCCATGACGACGATGTCGGATTGCTCGGGGTCCTTTTCGGTGCAGGCCGGGCATCCATGGAGCTCTTTGAAGAACCGTACACGACCGGCGAACATATCGGTTACATCGCCGGCTTGTCGGTCGGCTGCGTCATCACGGTAGCGGAAAAGGACGGCATGCCTGTTGGCTTCTTGAGCTATGCGAAGAAGCCCGACGACAAGGTTGGCCTGATTAGCCACATCTTTGTCGATCCCAAGCACCAACACCAGGGTATTGGTCGCCTGCTTCTGCGCGATGCGCTTAAACGTTTCCCGCGACCCTTGGAACTTTGGTGCTTTGAAGCCAACACCCGCGCCCGCGCGCTCTATGAGGCTGAGGGCTTCATCGCTGCCGAGCGGACGGATGGCAGCAACAATGACGAGAAGCTACCCGACATTCGCTACGAACTGCGCTGAGCGGACCAAACGGCCGTTTCAGTGAAACCGCACCGCTGTGATCCGTACCTGATAGAACGGGAAATAGTCGGGCGTTCCGAAGAAGTTTCCACCGTCAACACGCGTTGGGATGGTGACGCCATCAAAGGTTTGAAACATCGACGGTTCGCCGCCAAAGGGCTGAAGCTGGAAGCGCTTGTCCGGGTTGGCGTCGCTCCAACGCTGAAACACCACATGGGCCGGCGCGCCCTCTTCATTTAAATGGATGTCGAAGGCCTGCTCGAAACCATGGGCCTCCAGCGTCACACGCGCGCTATCGGGACCGAGCTCCTCCCAGTGCACGCCGGGACCAGGCATTAGAGTCGTCGGCAACCAAAAGATCGCCTCCGAGCCATAACGCCCGAAGGACGACCGGGCGTGATCGTCGTTGAGGCCGGCACGCACCACGGGCGCCAGCCCTGCCAACCAAAACCGTGTCCAGCTCCCATCACTGTGGGCTGCATCGGACCCAACAAGCCGCACAGGACCGCGGCGCGCGGCAACCTGCCAGACAAACCCCTCGGGCAGCGCCAGCACCTGGCGCGCCTGCATGGCCATCCAGTTGGGTTGGTGAGCAGTGCCGTTGCTAAGGCGCCCTTCCATTTGAAGATCGACGACACAATAGAGCGGGGTGCCGGGAGCGATGGCAAAGGTGAGGAAGCGACGTGCGGGCTCTGGCAGATCAGCAATCATCGCGTGATCGAACAAGGGCAGGTTTGTCAACGCGGACGCGATCAGCGCATCCATAATGACATTTTCAGCCCTTTTGTCTGACCATCGCCAGACGGCCAGCCCCGCAGCCACTAGCCCGATGGCGACGAGCAGAACGATCCCAACTGTGATAACGGCGTGCGGCACGAAACAACCCTTTGCGAAGGTTCCATGCCACCAATGACACCATGGATGTGTTGCGATCGGTCAACACGGCAAAAGTTGGTGGATCAACTGTCCTGCCGAGACCAGCCTTCGACCTCCATCTTGCGGTAGAAATCGACCAGCTGCTTACCGCGCTCAGGCTTAAAGCGTGTGCCATCGACGAGGGGATTGATAATCCGGTCGACACGGAAACCACGAAAATCATCGCGCAGTTCACACCAGGCGAGCAGCGTCCACACCTTGCCCCAAAAATAGAGACCCAAGGGTCGGATCGTGCGCTGAGAGGCGTCACCCTTGGCATCCCGATAATCCATCGTCAGCTTCTCAGATCGGTCAATGGACCGGTCAAGGAGATCCAACGTTTCGCGCTGCGCCTCGGCAAACTCAAAGCTCGGCGCGAAGATGGCCGTCGCTTCCACCGTGGTGCGTTTGGCATCAGGTAAAACGGCGCCGATCTTGACCAGCGCTTCCTCTGCTGCCCGTGCCATGGAAAGACCGCCCCAAGCACGCACCATGCGAGCCCCTGCGACCAGAGAGGCAATCTCATCACGGGTAAACATGAGCGGCGGAAGATCGTAGCCGTCACGCATGAGATAGCCGACGCCGGCCTCCCCCTCCACCGGGACACCCGACCCCTGAAGATCGGCGATATCGCGGTAGATCGTGCGCTCAGATACTTCCAGCTTGTCGGCAAGCAACCGCGCGGTGACCAATCGGCCACCGCGCAGAAGCTGGACGATTTGAAACAGCCTGTCGGCGCGTCGCATGCGAACTAGCTCTTAAAAACGAACCAACCGATAGAATTGCCATCTGGATCGGTGGAGTAGATGAAAGAACCACTTGGTATGTCGATCGCGGGAGACAATACCTTACCACCAGCTTCGACAATCCGGTCGGCCGTTGCCTCCAAGCTGTCGGGTGCAAGAAGATGGACGGTCGGGCCAATATTGCCGGTCGACGGTTTGCCCGGATAGATGTGGGCCGAGATACCGCTGTTTGGGTCGGCCGTCGGCAGCATAATCATCGGGTTGGGCTCGCCATCTTGGATGGTCAGCTCCGTCTTCAGCACGGCACCATAGAAGATGCGCGCGGCCTCAAGATCGGAGACCGGAATTTCGGCCCAAACGAGCTGGTGGGCAGGGGCTACCATGGCGTGATCCTCATCAATGTCAGTTGCGATGAGCGGACCATTGCACACCCCTCCTGACAGCCTTCTGTCAGGAGTGTGCAGGAAATCCCATAAGCCTCACTGTGCGAGGCATGCAGGACCATCAGGCGCGACGACCGCCACGGTTCAGAGAAAGCGAGACAACTAACAGACCGGCAGCCGCCATCGACAACCAGGTCAGCCGATCATCAAACAGCACATGGCCGATCAGCGCCGCGAAGACCATGGCGATGTAGTTGCCGATCGACATGAAGGTCGCGCCATAATCGCGGGTGACCTTCAGGTAAACCAGAACCGCACCGACCTCGAAGAGTACAATGCCAAACATGGCCGGCATGTTGCGCGTCGCCAAAGGCCAGTCGCCCACCGCCCCGGTAACCAGACTGCCCGCAAGCACCGCGGCAGAAAGAAGGAGCCCCTGGGCGCAGGCCACTTGAA
Source organism: Pseudomonadota bacterium (assembly GCA_038749715.1). Taxonomy (GTDB): domain Bacteria; phylum Pseudomonadota; class Alphaproteobacteria; order Rhizobiales; family MH13; genus MH13. Next base: position 45,258 of record JBCDHR010000008.1, on the reverse strand, counting down.
GCGCGTCGACGCCCTTTGGCCAACGCGAGGCCACGAAAAGGCTGTTGCCTGCGTAAAACACCGGAATGCACAAGGCGATCACGACCCACGGCCAGGATGTTCCAGATAGAGCCACCGACCGGGTCGTATCCCATGCGATGAGCAGGGCGACGCAGAAGCCCAAGACGATGGCGGCATACTGCCGAGGCTGCGGCCGTTCGATCCTGAGTACTGCCGCAGCCAGAACGGTCATGATCGGCATGGTGGAGATGATCACCAGCAACACGAATAGCGCCAGATGAGGCGCCGCCAGGCTCTCCAGGATAAAGGGGAGGAGAAACCCAAACAGTCCGGTCAGGCCATAAAAGGTGACCGTTTCCCGCTGCAGAGGCGGCCACGAGCCACGGAAAGCTGACAGCGCACCAAACACCGTCGCAATGCCCAAAACGGAGACAGGAACAACCACATGCACTGGCACGCCCGACAAGCCAGCAGCTTTGATCGCAGCAAGCCGACCGCTCCACAGAAAACCAAGCAGGATCAACAGCGCGATCTTCAGAAGGTCGGTCCAATCCTTTGCGCTGGCGCGACAAGGCTCACGAAAAATGCTCCGCGCGGATAACCTCAACGTCCGACACGGTGATGATGCCGACCTGGCGTTTCACCAGAGCATAGATGCGCTCCAACAGTGTTTCCACGCGGTGCTCGCTGGTTACGACGATCACCATGGCCATGTGACCGGTATCGCCGATCATCGCATCACGGCTCCATTCCCCCTCCATGCCGCGGCCGGCCATCATGGGCATGACCGAATAGCCAGACGACCCGGTTTCATCGATGATCTCGACCACACGCCGCAGAACAGGCAGCTCAACGATGATCTCAATACGCTTTTTCTTGTGCGTTTTCATGGCTGTCCTCAACCGGCAAGGAACGTGCCCAGCGCCGCGTAAAGCGGAATGCCGAGCGTGAGATTGAAGGGAAAGGTAATCCCAAGCGACAGCGTGAGATAGATGGCAGGCTTGGCGTCTGGCAGGGCGACACGCATCGCCGCCGGAACCGCGATGTAGGAGGCAGAAGCCGCGAGCGTAATCAGCAGCGCAGCACCGCCAGCTTGCAACCCGATGATCCAGGCCACCGGCATCGCCATGACGGCGCCGATCAACGGCATGGTGAGGCCGAAGACGACCAGCCGCCAATCCAAAAGCTTGGCGCCCTGCCTGAGGCCACGACCAGCCACGACACCCATGTCGAGCAGGAACAGGCACAACACGCCTTGGAACGGATCGACAATGAAGGGCGCAATGCGTTCCAAACCCTCTTCACCAGTGATCCAGCCGATAACGAACGCGCCGACCAAAACCACAACCGATCCGTTGAGCATGATCTCGCGCATCAACGCTTTGCGCGTGCCGTCATCTCGCTCAACTGGGCCGCCGTTTTCTTGCCGCTCCTTGCCGCCGAACCGAACCGCCATCCAAAGGGCTGTCAGGATAGCTGGCGTTTCCATCACGGCGGCAACTGCCACAATGTAGCCTTCCGCCTGAAGGCCCAGCGACCGCACGGCTTGGGTCGCGGCGACCAGCGTAACGATGGATATCGAGCCATAGTGGGCAGCGACCGCGGCCGCATCGGTTGTTCCCAGCCGCGATAAGCTGCGCAGATAGAAAAAGGCTGTCAGTGGAATGAGCGCCGAAAGCACAGCGCCACCGATCAGCGCCATGATGAGCCCGGTGTCGAAACCGAACTTGGCAACCTCAACGCCGCCTTTGAAGCCGATAGCAATCATCAGATAGATCGCCAGCGTCTTCGCGACGGCTTCGGGAATAGCGAGATCAGATCGCGCGAGCGAGGCTGCCAGACCGAGCGCGAAGAAAAGCACCGGCGGCGACAGAATGTTGTCGAGCGCGAGAGAGAGCGTTCCGTCCAAGAGCAGGCCTTTCTATGCGGGAGGCTCCACCGGTTGATCACCAGCAGGCAAGACAGGCGGCGTCAGGCCCAGATCGCGACCTCCAGCCCATGGCGGTCGTGTTCGGGGGTGTCGGGGTGGCACACCGCCGCGCCGCGCGTCAACCGCTCCGCCACAAGCCAACAGACGGAGGCGTCGAGTACATCATCTTCGCCGACACCGCTCGGCGGCTTGGCGGTGAGAAAAGATGCCGACACGCCGTACCGTGCGAGAAGCGCCCGACGCTCCTCCATGCCGGCAGGGTTGACCCGGCCTTTGATTTTCTTGGGCAGCGTCATGGCTGAACCGCCATTGAGCACAGTGAAGGCAACCTCTGGATGGCTCTCCCTAACGATGGTGCGCAAGGCAATGTCCTCGCGCAGAAGGTCATCGATTTCCAGAATCTTAGGGAACAGATAGAAAGCCTGGATCGACACGCCTTTGGGCGGAACGGACAGCGTTTGGGCCAAGGAGCTGACCTTCGCGTGTAAGGCGCGATCCGTTTCCGCCTTCCCCGTGATCAGGCTCCCCATCTCAACGGCAGCGCGGCCAGGAATGGCAAACACGCTGGACTGGCGCTGCCCAAGCATGGGCCGGACTGCTTTTTCCGGCGCTCTACCGCCGCCGACGATACGATCCGGCAGGCCGATCGGCATATCGACAGCAATCGCAGCTGCTGGCAGGCCGGCGATCAGATCACAGAAACTTGGAAACACAGACAAGGACAAATCATCGGGCCGAAACCCTGAAACCGCCACCCAGCCGGCGCGGCAACCATCAACGCCGACACAGTCCTTCCTGTCAGGCACGGCGTCGAAGTGCGCCCATGTGGCGCGCCTGGACCATGGCCATGGGCGACACGAGACTTGCCTGCTCGTGCGCCAAAAGAAGTTCGCTGCTGCCAGCTTTCACCGAACGGGCGACAATCTCCAGGACAGAGGACGCTGCCTTTTGCATCGCCGTTTCAAGCGACATGCCCAGCGCCTGCCTGGCAACGATAAGGGCAGCAAAGAGATCGCCCGTCCCATGCGGCGCACCGGGTACCAGACCATGCTCGACCAACAGTGCGGAGGTTTCGTCGGCCAGCAACACACCGGTTGAGTCGCGCATCAAGCCAAAAGCAGACGTAATGATGCATGTCTTGACTGGCAAAGACCGCGCAATCTCAAGCAGCGCCGTATTGTTCTCCGCGGGATCAGCGCCAGCGAACATCGCCGCCTCAAAACGATTGGGCGTGGCAAGGTCAGCCCGGGGCAAAAGCTTCTCCTGCAGGGCCGCAATCACATCGCTGGGCACATAGCTCCCATGGCTGTCAGCGCTAACCGGGTCGACGACCACGCGGAGGTCGGGGTTGCCCTCGCGCATACGGTCAATGGCATTGCAAGCAGCTTCCACCTGCGCCGAACTAGCGAAGTACCCGGTAAGCACGGTGCCAACTTCGCCGATCACCGGTGAGTTCACCAGCGAATCAAGACTGTCGGCAAAGACCTTCTCATCGGTGGGCGCACGCGGCGGTAATCCCAGCGTTTTGGCATGGCCGGGATGCCAGGGCATCCAGATGGTTGGCACTTTCCAAACCGGCACACCCAGCCGCTCGATGGAAAACCCCACAGCACGCAGGCCGACCGACCCACGGGCAACTTGAGATGACAGGGCAAGAACGGCTTTTGGGGTAGTCTGGAAGGGAGGATTGTCAGTCATGGCCGGCTCTTGCCATAGGGCACGACGAATGACCACCTCGGCAGCTAACCAGACCAAGTGTATTGCGGTGCAGCAAGCATCAGAAGGCGCAATTCCATGACCCTTGCCGATCCCCGCCCATTAAGAACCGTTCTTTACATGCCCGGGTCCAACGCTCGTGCGCTTGAAAAGGCACGATCCCTGCCGTGTGACGGCGTGATCCTTGATCTTGAGGATGCCGTGGCACCCGAGGTCAAATCCGACGCAAGGACTCTCATTGCTGACGCACTAAAGGCCGGCGGCTACGGCCATCGCACGATGATCCTGCGGGTGAATGCAGCGGGCACAGAATGGCATGAAGACGACATGGCACTGGCGGCAGGTGTTGGCGCCCACGCCGTCCTTCTGCCCAAGATCAACAGCGCTGACGACGTCGCAGCTGCCCGCACCAAGCTGCCCGATGCAACACTCTGGGCGATGATGGAAACGCCATTGGCGATGCTGAACGCTGGCGCCATTGCCGCTGAAGGTCAGAGCGACGGCAAGGGTCTCTCAGCATTCGTGATGGGAACAAATGACCTTGCCAAGGACACCGGCGCCAGACTGATCCCGGGTCGCACGTCGATGCTCGCTTGGCTATCGACCTGTGTCGCCGCCGCTCGCGCACATGGGCTCACCATCCTCGACGGTGTCTTCAACGACATCGCCAACGCCGATGGCTTCCTCGCTGAATGCGAACAGGGCCGCGACCTTGGCATGGACGGCAAAACGGTCATCCATCCCAAACAGCTTGAACCGTGCAACACCGTTTTTGCCCCATCTGAGGACGAGGTTACCTTTGCCCGGGCCGTTATGGCGGCCTTTGCGCTGCCTGAGAATGCCGAGAAGGGTGCCTTGCGCCTGGAAGGCAAAATGGTGGAACGCTTGCACGCGCAGATGGCGGAACGCACCGTCGCCATGGCAGAGGCCATCGCAGCGCAGGAAGAGGGATAACGACGATGCAGCTCTATCGCCTTCTAACGGCCGTCGACGAAGGCGATGCCTTCTGCCGCAAAGTGACCCGCGCCCTCAACGATGGTTGGACGCTCTATGGCAGCCCCGCAATCAGCGTGGACCCAACCACAGGCAAAACAATCTGCGCCCAAGGGGTCATCAAAGTGCAGGATGGCCATTACAGCGAAAAGGAACGCCTATCCCAGCAGACAGGCAAAGGTGACGGTTAGGCCGCTTCGGTCGCCGACGCGTGGATGGCAAGGGCGTGGACAGAGGTCACTAGCTCGTCCGACAGCACCTCATTGATCATGCGGTGCACATCCAACCGGCTTTTTCCGGCAAAGGCGGTCGCGACGATGTAAACCCGAAAATGGGTCTCCCCGCCCGGGCGCCAACCCGAATGGCCTTCATGCTGGCTGGACTCATCACGCACTTCGAGTGCCTCCGGCCGAAAGGCCAGCTTTAACTTCGCTTCGATGACCGATTGAACTGACATTGCCTTTACCTTGCTGGCCGCAAGGCACGCAGGGTGCCACCGCCATTGACTGCAGGGACCATGACTACGGACAGGTTCTGTCAGGAACAACAGTCGCAAGGGTATAAATCGGATGCCTTTTCGGGCGAATTTCGCCTTAGGGAAGTCCCGTAAGTCCAGCGCGAAAGGCCGTCGCCATGATCATACCCAATCTGCTCGTCACCGACATGGGGGCCTCGATTGCCTTTTACCGCGACACCTTAGGTTTCGAGCTGACGATGGCCCTAGATACAGACCGTGCGATGCACACCGATCCCGAAGGCAAGGCGATCGTTTTTGCCACCCTTGCGTGGAAGGAAGCCCAACTCATGCTTCAGACGGCAGCGAGCCTTGCCGATGATCTGGACCTATTCACGCCGGCCTCACAGCCGGCGGCAAGTGGAACAATCTACCTGCGCGGCTTCGATCCAGACACGATCGACCGCGACGCACTTGGAGACGCCGTTCTCAAAGCGCCGTTCCTTCAATGGTACGGCATGAAAGAGCTCTACCTGAAGGACCCCAATGGCTATGTTCTCTGCCTCGGGATCCCAGAAGGGGCGCCGCCAGCCTGAACAAAAGGCAACGTGATGCCGCCCGTTAGGCCGCACGGATCACATCAAGGAAGGTGCGAATGCTGGTCCGCATGGCATCGGCCTTTTCATTGAGCACGTTCGATGCCTGAAGCACCTGAACCGAAGCAGCACCGGTGTCAGAGGCAGCGTCACTCACACCGCTTATGGTCCGTGAGACTTCCTCACTGCCGTCAGCAACATCTTGAACCGAGCGCGCAATATCTTGCGTGGCTGCACTTTGTTCCTCGACGGCCGCTGCGATAGCCGACGACACCTCGTCCATTTCCGAGATACGCTCGGTAATGGACCGGATCGAGTCGACCGATGTCGCTGTGGCCACCTGAATGGCCTCGACCTGCGAGCCAATTTCATCGGTCGCACGGGCCGTCTGTGAGGCAAGGCTCTTCACCTCCGAAGCGACGACAGCAAAGCCCTTGCCGGCATCACCGGCACGTGCCGCCTCAATCGTTGCGTTGAGCGCCAACAGGTTCGTCTGCTCGGCAATCTCAGAGATCAGCTTGATGACCTCGCCAATGCCTTCGGCCGAGGTATTCAGCTGATTGACCTTATCCTGCGCGCCCTGGGCATCGGTCACCGCCGTTTGCGACATACTTGTCGACTGCCCAACCTGCTGTCCAATTTCGGCAATTGAGGCCGTCAGCTCTTCAGCCGCTCCGGCAACGGTTTGGACGCTTTGCGATGTCTCCTGCGAGGCAGCTGCTACTGTTTGCGCCTGCACCTTGGATTCTTCAGCCGCCGCCGACAAAGTCTCCGCCGACTGCTGCATCTCGCTGGCAGCCTTGGTCACTGTTTCAATCAGGTCACGGCTATCGGTATCGAAGGTCGCGATGGCAGCTTCCACCCGTTCTTGGCGTTCCAGACGCTTGGCCTGCTCAGCCTCACGCTCAGCGCGCAGACGGTCGCCCTCTTCCATGCCCTGCTTGAAGACATCGACAGCGCGCGCCATTGAGCCCAGTTCATCCTTGCGCGCGAGCGCCGGAACTTGAACCGAGTAATCGCGCTCCCGCAACCGATCCATGACGCCGGTAAGGCCGAGAATAGGTCGGGAAATCGATGTGGCGAGCACCAGACCAAAACTGGCGGCCAGAACAACGCCGGCCAATCCAACGGCAACGGCCGTCATCTTCTGGTTGACGAAACTCTCGCTCAGTGCCGGACCGATCGTGTCCTGGTAAGCACGTTGTGCCTGAGCAAGTTCAAGTGCCGCAGCGAGCGCGCTGTCGCCAATGTCCTGCAAATCCTCGGCATAGATGCGATCGCGGTCAACAACGAGTGTGCTGACATGCTCCAATGCCGCACCGTAGGCAGCAACCTGGGTTTCGACCTCTTCAATGAGCGTCCGCTGCGCCAACGTCGTCAGGCTCGCGCCCAGTTGGGCGACCGTTTCCTGCATGACCGCCAGCTCATTGCGGAAGCGAACCATCTGGGAATCATCACCAGCATTGAGGTAGCGGTTGCTGTAAACCCGCGCCAACAAGAGATGCTGTATGGCATCGGTTACCAGAGAACTCGCCTCCGGGTTTTGACCGGAAAGGATACGTTCATTGATCTCGGTAAGGGCAACGCGGGCTGCTGTAGCGCTCGGAAAGAGATCCTCAACGACGGCGGTGTCGAGCTCTTGCTGGATCGCCTTGGCGCGCATCGCAGCGTCACGGTAGATATAGGCTTGCTCCAGCTTGCTGCGAAACTCATCGGCAAGCTCCGGCGCACGCTCAGCAACCTCATCAACGATCTCTTCAAGAACAACCAATTGGTCGTCCATCATCGGGACTGCACTATCGACCAAGCCGCCCCGGAACTGCTTCACCTCCAGGCGCATGCGTAGCACGGCGGTCGTCGCATCGGTGCTCGATGCAGAGGCAAGAGCCGCGGAGCGGTAGGACATAAAGGCCGCAGAATTGCTGAACCCGGCCCAAATCGCATAGCCGGCCAGAAGACCGGCAATGATGACGCACACACCGAACCCGAAGTAGAGCTTGTTCCTAAGCGATAACGACATCATTGCGTCATGCCTCCAGTCTTTGCTTGGCGCGGCGCAAACTGCGCCGACCGTCAACGACTAGAGATGGCAAGGCGTAGTTAATAGTGTGTGAGGATGACCTGTTATATTTGGAATAAGTGATTAGATTTATGCGCAAACAGCGAAATCATAGATCAAATCAAATAGAACAGATAACACAACTAATAATTGTATTATCGAGAACATGAAAACTCCGTCATAGCGCAAATGACGTTAGGTTCGACGCACTGAAAAACTGTTGCCTGGCGCAACAATACAATTAAAAGTTGCGCCTCCGGTATTGACTTTCCTCGTGACGATCACCAAGACGGCTTGCCGCCAAGCCAGCGGGCGACACGGCACGATCGACCTGCTATGAAGCGACAGCTTTGACAGATCAGCCCCTTGTACGCTGATCGCCGACCCCCATAATGCGCTCCATGACATCTGACTCTCCCCTCTTCGATTCCATTCGCATCAAACCGCGTGGCGGCAAAAAGGGCTCCGGCCGGCGTGCAGAGCCCAAAAAGCCAGCCACCCGTGTGTGCGAATGGGAAGGATGCGAAAAAAAGGCCGAACACCGCGCTCCCAAAGGCCGCAACCAGGAAGGCGAATTCCACTGGTTCTGTCTGGAGCACGTGCAGGCCTACAACAAGGAATACAACTACTTCTCCGGCATGAACGATGACGACCTGTCATCCTATCAAAAGGCGTCCATGACCGGCCACCGCCCGACATGGCAGTGGGGCCATAACGGCAAGGCCGAAAAGGTGCGCAAGAGGACGGGCCCACGGCCAACCGCATCAGGCAAACCAAGACGTCCATGGGCTGATGACGGAGCTGATCCATTTGGCCTATTCGGCGAAGCTGGAGAAACGAAACGTCAGGCGCCCAAACGCTCGGTTGGCAACGCTGCTCGCAAGAGCTTTTCGACGTTGGGCCTCGACGTCGATGCCGATGCCAACACAATTAAGGCTCGCTTCAAGGATCTGGCCAAACGCCTGCACCCTGACCTCAACAAGGGCGATCGCGCATCAGAAGATCGCCTTCGAGACGTGATTCAGGCTTACAACACCTTGAAAGCGTCCGGCTTCTGCTAGACAACGCCCTCTGGGCCGCGCTTGGCGCACCCGTCTCCCATTTGTTTGCAAGGATTGCCACCGCATGACGCTTGCTGCCCCTGTCAACTCGGCCAACGATGCCGCCATACCAACCATGACGATTGATGCCCGCAAAGTGTTTGGCATTGATACGGATATGAAGGTCCTGGGCTTTGCCGAACCCGACGAGCATGTGCCGGACTTCGACCCAGACTATCTTTTCGACCGCGACACCACGCTGGCCATCCTTGCCGGCTTTATGCACAATCGACGCGTGATGGTGCAGGGCTACCACGGCACGGGCAAGTCCACGCATATCGAACAGGTTGCAGCACGGCTCAACTGGCCACTGGTCCGGGTGAATCTCGACAGCCACATTTCGCGTATCGACCTTGTCGGCAAGGATGCCATTGTCATCCGTGACGGGCTTCAGATCACCGAGTTTCGCGACGGCATTCTACCCTGGGCACTGCAAACCAATACCGCGCTCGTATTCGACGAGTATGATGCCGGCCGCCCGGATGTGATGTTCGTGATCCAGCGCGTTCTAGAGGTTTCCGGCCGCCTGACCCTGCTTGATCAGAACCGGGTCATCCGTCCGCACCCATCCTTCCGTCTGTTTTCTACCGCCAATACGATTGGTCTCGGCGATACATCGGGCCTCTATCACGGCACCCAGCAGATCAACCAAGGTCAGATGGACCGTTGGTCGGTCGTCACCACGCTCAACTATCTGCCGCACGATCAGGAAGTTGGCATCGTGCTCGCCAAGGCGCCCAGTTACAAGACGACGGAAGGTCGTGAGGCTGTCTCCAACATGGTGCGGCTGGCAGATCTTACCCGCAACGCGTTCATCAATGGCGACCTGTCAACCGTGATGAGTCCGCGCACAGTGATCACCTGGGCGCAGAACGCTGAAATCTTCGGCGGCATAGGCTTTGCCTTCCGGGTCACCTTCCTCAACAAATGCGATGAAACCGAGCGTCCGCTGGTCGCCGAGTTCTACCAGCGCTGTTTTGGTGAAGACATTCCCGACTCCGCGCTCAACGTTGCGCTGAGCTAGATCGAGATCAGGAGCAAGCATGGCCGACGCGCGCCATCGACCCGGCTCCAACCAGCGTGGTGGATCACGCTCCGCCGCGCATAACGAGCCGCTGAAAAAAGCTGTTTCCGGCTGCCTGAAAGCCATTGCCGGCCGCGAGGATGTGGAAATCACCTTCGCGGCAGACCGGCCGGTGCTGGCCGGCACGTCAGCTCGTCTTCCCGAGCCTCCTCGCCGCATGACCGCCGAAGACGGCGCAATCCTGCGTGGCCTTTCCGATGCTATGGCGCTGCGTCTCGCTTGCCACGACACCAAGCTGCACAAACAGTTTGCGCCCGATGGGCAAGCTGCGCGCGCGCTCTACGATGCGGTTGAGCAAGCGCGGGTGGAAGCCATCGGCGCTGGCCGCATGCAAGGGGTTCGCGGCAACCTCGCGGCCATGCTGGAAGACAAGTACCACCGCGGCAATTTCGAAGAGATCACCGACAAGGCCGACGCCCCGTTGGAAGACGCCGTCTCACTTATGGTGCGCGAGCGCCTGGCCGGCCTACCCGTGCCGAAGAGCGCGCAGAAGATCGTGGATATCTGGCGCAACGATGTCGAAGCCAAGGCCGGCAAGGACCTGAAAAACCTTGCCGATGTTGTGGACGATCAGGAGGGTTTTGCCCGCGCCATGCGCAACCTGCTGGTTTCGCTCGACATGGCCGATGAGCTCGCGCCCGATCCAACCGACTTTGACGATGAGGATGAAGATTCCGACGTCAATGATGACGGGGAAACCGACGAGCACAATGACGACGAGACCTCCGGCGATGAGATGACCGGCTCCATGGAGGCCGAGGCCGCCGAGTCTGGTGAGGACGACGAAGCGGGTGAAAGCGAAGCGTCTGAGGAAACAGTCGCCGAAATGTCCGAAGGTGATGCGCCCGACGATGCCGAAGAGTCCGGACCACCCCAAAACCAACGACAGAATGAAGGCTTCTTGGAGCCGCTCACCGACTACAAGGCTTACACCGACAAGTTCGACGAGGTGATCGCGGTCGAAGAGCTCTGCGATGCCGCCGAACTGGACCGTTTGCGCGCCTTCCTCGACAAACAGTTGCAGAACCTTGCCGGTGCCGTCGCTCGTCTGGCCAACCGCCTGCAACGCCGATTGATGGCGCAGCAGAACCGTGGCTGGGACTTCGATTTGGAAGAGGGCCTGCTCGACACCGCGCGCCTGACGCGTGTTGTGACCGACCCCATGCAGCCGCTCGCCTTTAAGATGGAGCAGGACACCGAATTCCGAGACACCGTGGTGACGCTCCTTATCGACAACTCCGGCTCCATGCGCGGGCGTCCAATCACGGTCGCCGCAACCTGTGCCGACATTCTTGCACGCACGCTGGAACGCTGTGGCGTGAAGGTGGAGATTCTTGGCTTCACCACCCGTGCCTGGAAGGGCGGCCAATCCCGCGAAGCCTGGCTGAACGCCGGCAAGCCACCCCAGCCAGGTCGTCTCAACGATCTGCGCCACATCATCTACAAGGCTGCCGATGAACCCTGGCGGCGGGCCAAGCGCAATCTCGGCCTGATGATGCGCGAAGGGTTGCTGAAGGAAAACATCGACGGCGAAGCGCTCGAATGGGCCCACAACCGCTTGCTTGGAAGACCAGAGCAGCGTCGTATCCTGATGGTCATCTCCGATGGCGCACCAGTGGATGATTCCACGCTGTCGGTGAACACGGGCAACTATCTGGAACGCCATCTGCGCCATGTGATCGACCAGATCGAAACGCGCTCGCCCATCGACCTCATCGCCATCGGTATCGGGCACGACGTCACCCGCTATTACCGCCGGGCCGTGACAATCGTGGATGCCGAAGAACTGGCGGGTGCCATGACCGATCAACTGGCTGCTCTGTTCGACGATGAGCCAGCCGGCGTACAGCGCATGGCCCGGCCCCGCGGTCCGGGGCGCAAGGTTGCCTAAACATCTTGTCGCGTGGGCCATGGCAGCTTTCGCGTGCTTGCCAAACGCGGCCACTGCTAATGAACCGCTGAGCATCTCAGCCTCGGCGCTTCCAGTCCTTGACCGCTCCAACTCAGACAACCAGTTTGGAGCACTGGCCTATCTCGGCGGCTTGGTGCTGAGCAGCCGGGATGGACGCTTCGAGGCTCTCTCCGGCCTCACCATGACAGGCAACCGCCTGATCATGGTGACCGATGAAGGTCATTGGGTCACGGCCAGGCTTTTGAGCACGCCCAATGGCGCACCTGCAGACATCGCGGATGCCCTTATCGGCCCGCTGCTCAACACGGACGGGAGCCCGATGCTAAGCAAGCGCTTGGCCGATGCTGAAGCCGTTACGCAGGTCGGCAACGATGTTTGGGTGACCTCCGAGCGCAACCAACCGATCCGCAGCTACCAGCTAGAGGATGGCGTTTTTTCCGGCAGCGCTCGGTTGCCGTTCGGCGAAACCGAGCCCTTGTCCGGCAACCGCAATCAGGGCCTTGAGGCCATGGTGCATATGACAGAGGGACCACTGACCGGCGAGACACTGATCTTTCTGGAAGAACCCCCGCACCGCGCATCAGATCCGACGGCGCTCCGACTACGATCAGACGGCAGCCATACGCCCTTCGCTTTCCGCCGCATGGATGGTTTCGCCGTCACAGGTGCGGCTGAACTGCCTGGCGGCGATGTTGTGCTGGTCGAACGGCGCTTTTCCTGGGACGACGGTCTCTACATGCGCCTGCGTTACCTGCCAGCCGCCGAGATCGCGGCGGGCGCCGTGCAGGGTCGCCTCATGCTTCATGCCGATGGCGGTACGATCATCGACAATATGGAAGGGGTCGCGGTCAGCGATCACCCCAACGGGTCGATCCTGACCATCATTTCCGATGACAATGGCAACTTCTTCCAGCGCACGATCCTGCTGCGTTTTCAAATCACCGGCGATCTAAACGAGCTGCCGGTTCCTACGCAGCCAAGCCCGGTCGCGCGTCCAGACCTGTAGCGGTCAGAAGCAATCGATAGGGAAACAGCAAAACAGGGATCGCCATCAGCTTGATGGCAAGATCGCCCAATGCCCAGCTCACCCAGCGCGGCGCTTCGACGGCGAGCACGCCAAACAGTGGCGAGGCTTCGGTCGCGAACCCATCGCCATAACCAAGCATCGGCGTTGCAAAGGCCGCAAAAGCGATGGTGAAGAAGAGCGCTGTGTCAACCATCGAACCTGCAAAAGAAGAAACGGCAGGCGGCTGCCACCAGGCAATCTTGGCGGGATTCCGGTTCATGCGCGCAAACAGCTGAACGTCAAGCATCTGGGCAATCAGAAACGCTGCTCCAGACGCAATCGCGATACGCGGCGTTGCGAACACCATCGACAAAACAACGGCAATGGCAAATCCGACCAGCACCACCTGCCGTGCCCGCGCTGCGCCGAGCGCCCGGTTGGCAAAATCGGTTACCAGAAAGGCGAGCGGGAAGGTGAATGCCCCCCAGGTGAGAAGATCACCCAGCACCAAGGGCCCCAGTGATCCGCCAAGCGGATACTGAACCAGGACGTTGGATAGAACGACAACAGCCGCCATGGCGGCCATGGCGGCGACAAAGAAAACCGGACGCGTCATCGGATAAGCCTTAAGCGCTCTGCGCTTTCAGAACTTCTTTCTTCACCTTCAGCGCATTAGCCGAAAGCTCGGTGTCCCGCGCCTTCAACAGGAACGCATCCAAACCACCGCGATGTTCCACCGAGCGCAGAGCGCTTGCGGTGATACGCAGGCGCACCGTGCGGCCAAGCGCATCGGACACCAGCGATACGGTGTTCAGGTTCGGCAGAAAACGCCGACGGGTCTTGTTATTGGCATGGCTGACATTGTTGCCAGTCTGCACGCCTTTGCCGGTCAATTCACAACGACGGGCCATGATCGGTCATCCTTATTGGTGAGGCGATTATCGCCCCGGCCTGGTTCCATGCAGATTGGCCTGTCGGACGGGTCGCTTACGCGCCTCCTCCGAGCGGAGCATCTGCCGCTGTTGGAAAGAGGTGTGTCTATAGGCATTCCTGCCGGCAATCGTCAAGGCGCTGCTTGTCCGCAAAAGCCCAAGAATGAAGCGCCACATTCCTGCCCCAACACCGCCAACCTTGCAGGCATAACGGGATTGATCGCAATCATTAGGGTTAACGCATCGTCAATGGCTATCGCCTAGCGTTCCCCGCAAACGGCCATAAGGGCCGCCCGCAAGGACCAAGATCGTGACGAAAGTGCCTTCCTTACCCGCCAAGCGATTGACCAGGGGCCTGGCCACCGGTGCTCTGGCGCTAACCGTGGGCCTGGTAACCTGGATGGGGTCTGCCCGCCCGACGCAGGATAGCCTCAGCCTGATTTCCGGACCCTTGCCCGCTCAAGCTGCCATTTCGCAGCTTCGCGTCACCTACGCAGCGCGGCTCGCCGGCGTTCGAATTGGCACCGGCGTCTTCTCGGTCAACATGAACGGCGATCGCTACACGGCCAGCATTTCGGCCCGCACAAGCTCGGTCGGGCGCCTGGTCAGCCAAGGCCAAGGCGAGGCTGTCGCGCGCGGTGTCTTCAGCCGCCGGTCAGCTGTGCCGGTGAGCTACGATTTGTCGGCGTCCGAAGAGGATCTCACCAACGTCGTGCGCATGCGCCTTTCGCGCGGCGATATCCGGGAACTCTCTGCCGAGCCGCCACTTTCCGAGCATCCCAATCGCGTGGCGGTCACCCGCCAGCACATTCGCGATGTTGTCGACCCTGTTTCAGCGCTTCTAATGCCGGTTCCCAACATCGAGAGCGCCGCCGGACCGGCCGCGTGCGACCGCACGATCCCGATGTTCGATGGCCGCCAGCGCTATGACCTGGCGCTCAGCTTCGTACGCATGGAAGACGTTCAATTTGGCAACGGCCAGGCAGCAGTCTGCCGCCTGCGCTACCAGCCAATCGCCGGCCACCGCACCAACCGCCGGGTCAACCAGGAACTGGCGGCCAATCCGAACATCTATGTTTGGCTGTCCCAGATCGGCGATGCTGCGCTGGTTGCGCCAGTGCGGATGGAAGTTGGCCTCAACTTCGGCACACTTTCCATTCAAGCGCTCGATTTCGCCGCGCAATAAGCGACCAAAGACCCAACGCGCCACCACGAAATCCAGTTGACAGATCGACGTCGGCATGGCGTTCTACGCTAGAACATAAGTAGAACAATTCAATGCTCGCCGACTATCTCCCACAACTCATTCTGGCCTGGTCCATCCAATGGATGGGCGTTGTGGCACCCGGACCGAGCGTCATGCTGATCCTGGGCGTTGCCAGTGCCAAGGGCCGCTCTGCGTCGCTTGTGACCGCTTTCGGTATTGCCTGCGGCTCGATTGTTTTGGCCGTCACAACGGTACTTGGCATCAGCGCTCTGGTCGCTCAGATGGCCGGCGCGATGACGGTCCTGCGATGGATCGGGGCCGCCTATCTGCTTTGGCTCGGCTACAAGGCACTCAAAACAGCGTGGAGAAACCCTCCGCTTCCGACGTCCAAACCGACGGCGGCAAGACCGATCAAGACAGCTTTGAGCGGATTTGCCCTACAGGTGACCAACCCCAAGGCCGTCGGCTTCTGGCTGGCGATTGCCAGCCTGGGTGGTGCCGGCGATGCTCCGATGCCGATCATTGCCTTATTCGTTGCGGGCGCATTCGTAAATTCTTTCCTTGGTCACGGTGCCTACGCACTGGTGCTGTCCTCTCCGCCGATCCGAAAGCTCTATGTGCGCTTCCGCCGCTGGATCGAAGGCGCCTTGGGAACGCTGTTTGTCGCCGCCGGGCTTCGGTTGGCGTTGAGCCGATAACACCAAAGGAAACGCGCCCTTTGTCGCCACTCTCTGCCATCCATCGTCTCGCGAGCTACGGAACGCTGGCTCCCGGACGATCCAACTATGCGCAGGTTGCTGACCTAGGCGGCACATGGCGTGTCGGTCATGTGATGGGTCGGCACGTGCAATCCGGCTGGGGCACGTGGATCGGCTATCCCGGGTTTGTGCCAGACCCAGCCGGTGACCGGATTGAGGTTCACATCCTCGAAACCGACTTGCTACCCGACCACTGGGAACGCCTCGACGCGTTTGAAGGCGACGCCTACCGCCGCATTGTCGTGACGGCCGAGCTAGAAGACGGCGGCCTGATCGATGTGTCCATCTACGAAGCTTTGCCAGAATAGACACAAAGTGCGATGGAATGTGATCAGCGACATGTCCCACTTTGGGGCAGAAATCTTAACGCCATCGCACGATGCTCCAAAGACCAGCCGAGCATCTGGTGGCGCCTTCTCTCGCCACACCCCACATATCGCGTGAACAGACCCTGAAAATCTCCCAAACTGCTGATTCGGACACGGTGTGTTCCGGGGACGTTCAAGTGGTTAACGACAACAGACGATCATGACGAACAGTTCTGGCAGGACGCTTAACCAGTGGATCCATCTCCAACAGTTGCTCATCGTCACTTGGCTATTCTTGGGTCCTCGCGTTCTGCCGGCGATACCAATCAGGCCTTGAGATTTCTGGCGCGCGGCGGCGATGTCGACATCGTCGACGTCAATGACCTCACGCTGACGCCCTACGACTATGACCATCGCTACAGCGACGAGGACGATTTTCCGGCGTTGTGCCAACGCATGGTGGCGGCGGAAACCTTGCTGTTTGCAACACCGGTTTACTGGTACACGATGAGCACCCAGTTGAAGATGGTGTTCGATCGCCTCTCTGACCTTCTGACAATCGCCAAACCCATGGGTCGGGCATTGGCAGGCAAACGTGCGAGCTTTCTCGCAGTGGGTACACAACCAACACTAGCGCAAGGTTTCGAGGATCCATTCTGGCAAACCTGCGACTATTTCAAAATGCGCTACGAACCAGGCCTCTACCTTCAGACAGCTGAGCCCTTCACACTTTCGGATGAGGACCGCCAACGGCTGACTGCATTCGCGGCCAGGCTTTGGAGCTAGGCCGGAGAGCGAACCCGTTTGACCTTCGTCGCGCCAACCAATCATGATCTTTTTCTGAAGCCCGCAATCCGCTAGAAGGAACTCGAGCGGCGCTATCCTGTGCCTGCCGACACTCTTCCGTCTCATGCCTTATCGCGCACGATCCCAAGCACCTGGAGCCGGTGTGACGGCCATCCTTGGCCCTACCAACACCGGCAAGACCTATATGGCGATTGAACGGATGATGACCCATGAAACGGGTCTCATCGGTTTGCCGCTGCGCCTGCTTGCGCGGGAAGTCTTCATGAAGCTGCGCGACCGCGCCGGCGAGGACAGCGTTGCGCTTGTGACGGGCGAGGAAAAGATCATTCCGCTCAGCCCGCGCTACTGGGTGTCGACCGTTGAAGCGATGCCGCGTGATCTGGACGTGGATTTCGTCTGCGTCGATGAGGTGCAGTTGGCCGCCAATTTAGAGCGCGGTCACGTTTTCACCGATCGCATCCTCAATGTGCGGGGAAAGCTGGAAACAATGCTGCTGGGTGCCGGCACGATGCGCGGTCTGCTCACCCAGCTTTTGCCCGGGATCACCATCATCCAGCGCCCGCGCATGTCGCTGATTACCTATTCAGGCTCCAAGAAGATCACCCGGCAACCCCGTCGGACGGCTGTCGTTTGTTTCTCCGCCAATGACGTTTACTCCATCGCCGAACTGATCCGTCGCCAGCGCGGCGGGGCCGCTGTGGTGCTCGGCGCACTCAGCCCACGAACGCGCAACGCCCAGGTCGACCTCTACCAAAATGGTGATGTTGATTTTCTGGTTGCCACCGACGCCATCGGCATGGGGCTCAACCTGGACGTTGACCATGTTGCCTTTGCCGGTCGGCACAAATTCGACGGATTCGACTATCGCGAACTGACCGCCGCCGAGATGGGCCAGATCTCCGGTCGCGCCGGGCGCCACACCCGCGACGGCACCTTTGGTGTCACAGGCCGGACGGAACCTTTGGACGACTTCCTGGTCGAAAAGCTGGAAACCCATGCGTTCGAGCCGGTTCGCCGCCTGCAATGGCGCAATGCCAACCTCAATTTCTCGTCCGTCGACACCTTACGCGACTCCCTGGACGACGTCCCAGGACACGAACTGCTCACGCGCGCCCTGCCGCAGGAAGACGCCGATACGCTGGACGCCGTTCTGCGCGACAAGGATCATCGCTCGCGCGCCAACTCAGTCGACCGCGTTGCCCTGCTCTGGGATGCCTGCCAGCTTCCTGATTACCGCAAGATCGCGCCGGCCCAGCACACGGAGATCGTAGGCCAGCTTTTCGGCCATTTGGTAGATCGCGGCACGGTTCCAGACGACTGGATGGCCGAGAACCTGAAGAGTTGCGATCGGGCAGAAGGTGACATTGATACGCTGTCAGCCCGTATCGCCCAGGTGCGCACTTGGACGTTCGTTGCCAACAGAAATGCTTGGCTCGACGATCCGCTGCATTGGCAGGAGCGCACACGCGCGTTAGAGGACCGGCTGTCTGATGCGCTTCATGAAAAGCTGACACAAAGGTTTGTTGATAGACGAACAAGCGTCTTGATGCGGCGCCTGAGGGAGAAAGTGATGCTTGACGCTGTAATCGCGAGCGACGGCGATGTTCAGGTCGAAGGCCAGCATGTTGGATGGTTGGCTGGGTTCCGGTTTACGCCGGACACCACCACCGAGGAGCTGGATGGCAAAGCTGTTAGGGCGGCTGCGCAAAAAGCGCTGGCAGCGGAGATACAGCGCCGCGCCGAAAAGCTCTCTTTGGCCGACGATACGGCCTTCGTGCTTGACAGCGAGGGGGCAATCCGCTGGACCGGCGAAGTGGTTGCTAAACTGGCCTCGGGCGACGACATCCTGAAGCCTAAAGTCCTTCTTCTTGCCGACGAACATCTGACCGGCGGCGCGCGAGAAACCGTCGATGGTCGCCTCGCCAAGTGGCTGAACGATCAGATCGAAAAGCATTTGGGCAGCCTGATCGCCCTGCGTGCAGGCGATGGTCTTGAAGGTACGGCCCGCGGGATCGGCTTCCAATTGGCCGAAGAGCTTGGCCACCTTGATCGGCGACAGGTCGCCGGTGAGGTAAAGGGGCTCGATCAGGACGCTCGTGCGACCTTGCGCAAACATGGAGTGCGTTTTGGCGCCTATGCCCTGTTCGTGCCGCAACTCCTCAAGCCAGCACCGGCAAGCCTCTTGTCTCTTCTCTGGGCGCTGCGCAATGGTGGCACCGACCAGCCAGGCCTTCAGCATGTGCCGCAGATGAACGCATCCGGGCGCACATCCATCCCGGTCGATCCAGAGGTCAATGCACAACTCTACCCAATTGCCGGGTTCCGGGTGTGTGGCCGCCGGGCCGTGCGCTTCGATATCCTGGAAAGGCTCGCCGACCTCATCCGGCCGCTCATCGCCTTCCGTGCCGGGGAATCTGAGGGCGATGCGCCTGAAGGAGCCGCCCAGGGCAACGGCTTCATGGTGACCGTGGAAATGACCTCGCTGCTCGGCTGTGCAGGCGAGGACTTTTCCGAAGTCTTGAAATCGTTGGGTTATCGGGTCGAGCGCAAAACCGTACCGATCGAAGGGAAACCAGACGAGGCCGGCACCCAAAGCGTCGAAGCCGAACCCAAGCCAGCCGAAAGTTCGGGCGTTGATGCCGACGCGTCAGGGCAGATGGAAACGCCCGCTGCTGAAACCGATACACAAAACGCCATGGATGCGGACACGGACGGAAAGACGCCGACCGGGCCAAACACTGAACCCGTCATTGAGGCCGCTGAATCCAGCGAGGAAGCCGGCGCGCACGCCGCCGACGCGTTGAGCACGAAAGCTGCAACCGAAAACGACGAGATGAGCCCAGACGCCTCAAAAAAGGAAGAGACCGCTGAAGAACCGACCGAGCAGGTGATAGAGATCTGGCGCCCCGGCCAAAACCGGCCGAGGCAACAAAGCAATCGCCCAACTCGTCGGCAAGGTCAGCAGCAGAACGGTGAGGCCCGCCGCGCCGATGGGGACGATCGAAAGTCGCGTGGACCAAACAGGCGTGGCGATCAACGCGGCAAGGGCAAGAAGGGCGGCAAGCCGCCGGCACCGCGTTCCTTCAGTTCCGGCCCTCCCAAAAAGGACCGCAAAGCGGATCCAGATTCGCCCTTTGCGGCACTGGCAGGCATGTTTGACGGACCGGATGGGAAAAACTGAAAGGCCGCCCGACACTGACGATCAGAGCGGTCAAACGCTGCGCCTTGATCGTTGGCTCTTTTTTTCACGGCTGGTGAAGAGCCGCTCTCTGGCCGCCAAGCTCGTCGAAAGCGGCCATGTTCGTGTAAACGGGGACAAGGTGCACCAAGCCAAACGCGCCGTGGGGCCAGGCGACACGCTAACGCTCGCGTTGCCGGCTGGTGTCAAGATCGTCCGGCTGAATGCCTGCGGAACCCGCCGCGGTCCAGCGCCGGAGGCTCGTACCCTTTATGACGACCTCACACCTCCTCCTCCGCCTAAAGAGGAACGGCCGCTATCACCTCGTCTAGCACCCAGCCCAGGCCGGCGTCCGACCAAACATGAGCGCGAAAAACTGCAGCGACTGAAGCGGCCTTTGGAGTAACAAACCCCGGTTGTTTGACCATTGGCGACTCTCCCAATGGACATCTAACCGCCTTGACAACCATGCCGTCCATCCCGTTGGAAGGTCGTCAAGACGGCGCGCGCTCAAAGCGCGATTGACCTAAATTTGGAGCCCCCCGAATGACCTACATCGTGACGGAAAACTGCATCAAATGTAAGTACACCGATTGCGTCGAGGTTTGCCCTGTCGACTGTTTTTATGAGGGCGAGAACATGCTCGTCATTCATCCTGATGAGTGCATCGATTGCGGCGTGTGCGAGCCAGAATGTCCAGCCGATGCAATCAAGCCGGACACCGAGCCCGGCCTGGAGCAATGGCTGACATTAAACACCAAGTACGCCTCAGAATGGCCCAACATCACTATAAAAAAAGACGAACTGCCCGAAGCGTCGGACTTTGACGGTAAGCCTGGCAAGCTTGAACTGTTTTCCGCCGATCCCGGCGAAGGAGATTAGAAGCCCCGGTCCGTCTGAATTTCCGCTTTGGCGGTGCAAAAAAACACACGCTCGCAGACATAAGAAAGTGGGCAATAACAAACTGTTCTTCGGTTGCCGCGTTAACGCTGGTGTGGCAAAAGTTTGATTTTTGCCGCTTTTTAACCTATATTAGCGCTTCGTTTCGAAGATAACCGACCGGGCCGGACTCGTTTGCCGCCTCTTCCTCGCTAAGTCATTTGACACGCACGCTTCCTGACCTGCCAAAACCAACGGTGGGCCGGCAAGGGTGGTTTCGTGCCGTTTGCACGTGACAGAACATCTCGCGGTGGGTGATGTGGCCGGTTGTTTTCAAAACGCCAGATAAAGAACCGGAGTGCCGGTTCGCATGCTTGCAAACTGGCAGCTCCGCACTGCCGGCGAGCACAAATCGGCTTAACAGGAGTATGGCAGCGTATGGCGACCGCAAAAAAGACAACGCAGAAACAGGGTTTCAAAGTCAATGAGCAGGTGGTGTATCCCGCTCATGGCGTTGGCCGCATCGTGTCCATCGAAAAGCAGGAAATTGCCGGCCTAACGCTGGAACTGTTCGTGATCACCTTCGACAAGGACAAGATGACCCTGCGGGTGCCAGTGTCTAAGGTTGAAAGCGTTGGTATGCGCAAGCTGGCCGAAGATGACTTGGTCGCCAAGTCCCTGAAGACGATCAAGGGCCGCGCTCGTGTAAAGCGTGCCATGTGGTCACGCCGCGCGCAGGAATATGAAGCCAAGATCAATTCCGGCGACCTCATCCAGATTGCGGAAGTTGTGCGCGACCTGTTCCGTGCGGAAAGCCAGCCCGAACAGTCCTATTCCGAACGCCAGCTCTATGAAGCTGCGCTGGACCGGATGGCACGGGAGATTGCCGCCGTGAACAGCATGACGGAAACCGAAGCCGTTCGCCTTATCGAACAGACACTGGTCAAAAGCCCGAGCCGTGCCAAGGCTATTGAAGAAGCCGATAACGCCGACTCCGACCAAAGCGCGGCAGCCTGAACGTCTGGCGAATCACCACAGTAGAAACGGTAGAATTTCTTAGTTTCAACTTTAGATAGAACAGCAAAACCCGGCTCATTGAGCCGGGTTTTTTATTTGCCTCAGCCATTTTTACGCTACGGCCCTCTGATTGAGCCGGCTGACGAACCATCCAACGCGGCGCAAGTGATCTAATATCTTCTACGAACCGTAAACTTCCTGATATAGTTGATCGGAGCAAACCTGCTCGATGGAGGGACAGCTATGCATGATGCGTCAGGACCCCGTGATTTCGTAAAGAGGGCTATGCAGGCCCCTTACCTTGAGCGTGAAGAAGAACAGGCACTCGCCGTGCGGTGGAAGGAGTGTGAAGACCAGGATGCGCTGCATCGGCTGACTCAGGCGCATATGCGCCTGGTTATTGCGATTGCTGCCCGCTTCCGCCATTTCGGACTTCCGATGAGCGACCTCATTCAGGAGGGCCACGTGGGCCTTCTGGAAGCAGCAGCCCGTTTTGAACCCGCCCGCGAGGTGCGCTTTTCAACCTATGCCACCTGGTGGATCAGAGCATCCATCCAGGATTTCATTCTTCGCAACTGGTCGATTGTCCGCGGCGGCACATCCTCTGCCCAAAAGGCGCTGTTCTTCAATTTGCGCCGGTTGCGGGCGCGCATCACACAGAACACCCATCAGGTTTCAACCTCGGATATGCATCGTCAGATTGCCGAGGCTATCGGCGTCTCGGTCAACGATGTCGCCACGATGGACGCCCGGCTTTCAGGTGCTGATGCATCGCTGAATGCGCCCTTGTCAGACGGCGAAGACGGTGGAAGCGCAGATCGTCAAGATCTTCTGCCGGACACAGCTCCACTTCAAGATGAACTGGTGGGCCAGTCGATCGACACCGAGCGCCGCAAGAACTGGTTGAACCACGCGCTAACTGTGCTCAACGAGCGCGAGCTTAAAATCGTGCGCGAACGACGGCTGTCGGACGACGGTGCGACACTAGAAGCGCTGGGCGCAAAGCTCGGAATTTCCAAGGAGCGCGTTCGCCAGCTGGAAAGCCGGGCATTGCAAAAACTGAAAACTGCATTGCTCGACCAGCAATCAGCCTCGTCCTACACCTGAACAACGGTCCACTACTCGGTGATCAGCTTGATCTGGTCACCGGCCCGAATCCGGTCATTCGGCCCCAAAGCGTTGATGATGCGCAGCAACGCTTCTTGGTCTCCCCCCGCCTCCATGCGTCGGGCCAGTGATGCGACGCTATCCCCCGAACGGGCTGTAACCACACGTACCCGCAAGGGTTCGATGCCTTCGCGCTCGGCAGCACTCATACGACGGAAGCTGCTGATCACCGTTTCTGCCGCCTCGGCGAAAGCAGGCGTGTCATCGTTGCTTGCAAAGATGAACCGATAGACCCGGTTATCAACTTCGATAACCGCAACTCGGAAAGTCCACTGCCCGGCGGCCGCATTGGCGGTCACCACCGGCAAGCCATTGGTCAGTCGGCCTTCAATGCTGTTGCGATCAAGCCCTTCAATCCAGCCCGACTGTAGATAAGCCTCAAGGCTCTGACCGCTGCGCAATTGTACCCCATCAAACCGCAGCGCGCGTCCATCGCGATGGGCACCCAAAACGGCCTGCTCGGTGTTGTCGAGCCGGAAGCCTTCGGGCGCTTCAAACGAAATCCCAAGTCCGGGGTGCAGGAAACTCTGTCCACGCACCACACCTTCGTCGGCCGGATGACCAAACACCATGCCGTCGATCGCTGAGAGGTAGCGCTCGCGCTCGCGGGTCCCGATACCCGGCGCGCCGAACTGGCGCGCCAGCCGTGTCGCCACTTCGATGCGAGAGGGTGTTGAGGGATGGCTGGACAAAAAGCTGGGCACATCATCATCAAGTGGCAGGGAATCAAGGGCGTTGAAGCGGGACATCGTCTCCAGGAAACGCGCCGCCGCAAAAGGATCATAGCCAGCCCGGCCGATGGTGCGCACGCCAAGCTCGTCAGCTTCCAACTCCTGATTCTGCGAAAACTGTGCCAGAGAAACACCGTTGGCAAGCACCGCCATTTGGGCGGCCGAAGGGTCCGACAGCACATCGGTCAAAACCCGGTCGATCAAAGCCGCCGTCCGGACTTCTTGCTCACGGGCAATGGCATGCCGCATCGTCACATGCGCAATCTCATGGGCAACGACAGCGGCGACCTCGGCCTCATCATTGGCAAGCGCCAAAAGACCGCGCGTGACATAAAGGTAGCCGCCGGGCAGAGCAAAGGCGTTGACGGTGGGCGAATCGAGCAACGTCAAGCGGTAGACCCGCCCCGGCTCGTCAGACGACGCGATGACCTGCCGCAGCATAGCGACGAGCCGTGTCTCAAGCTCCGGATCTTCATAGACCCCGCCAAAGGCCTGGATAATGCGCGGGTGCTCGCGCGCGCCGATGGCCTCCTCGGCTGCGAGCGTCGCCGTTGGGCCGGGTTCGGTGCCCTCGATCGAAAGTGGCACCAACGGCCCTTCGCCATTGAAGGAAAGGCACCCACCAAGGATGGCCAGCCCAGCAGTTGCCAAGACCAGACGCAGGCGGCGTAGAGCTGTCTGACGGTAGGATGCTTCTTGGCGTTTCACGCGTGTGTCCGAGTTTTAGCGCACGCTTGCGCGCAGCACTTCTATCGCTTCGGGATGATCGACCCGGATCATCGGACCACCATCTTCCATCAGCCAGCCGCGCACCCGCACATGCGCGCCGCGCAAGGCCGACAGATCAAAACCGATGTCGTCAAACACCGGATCATGCTCCCGATCAATGGTAACGGTGAAGTCTTCGCGCCATGTTTCGCCAAAATTAAGGTACCAGCGCTCGCGTCTTGCCTGTGCGTCGAGCACGAGCCCTTCGATCAAATCAAAGTGATTGAGGCGATCAAGCAGCTGGCGCGTATCGCTCGCCGTGCGCACCGCGTAAAAAGGATGCGACCAGATGTTTTGCTCGGTGCTGCGCGCAACGTCCTCACGCAGCAAGAGATCAGTGATGAGTGAGCGGTTATCAGCGAAGGTGTAGACCCTGGCCAGACCGGCCAAAACCATAGCACCTTGCAGCCAGGTGCCGTCCTCAAGGACGACATGTGCCAAATGCCGATCATGCCGGTCGCCGCGCCGCCCTCCGAAGTAGAGCCGCGCCCGTTTCCCACTGTCCTCAATGATGGATTCAAGGGTCCGTTTGGCCAGCCGGGCCAAGGGCCACTCGTCCACATGGTCACGGCCGAGAGGCAACTTGGGCGCCTGAATGCCCACAAGGCGCACATCCGGGCCACGCTCCAATTCAACCGTATCGCCATCCACGACGGCGTCGATGACGACATCCGGCCCAGCTTCAAGGCGTGACCAGTCAGGAGCAGGCAATCGATCAGAAAGGGGAATAGCGGACACCAAAGACAGTCCATTGGCAGGCGATTGAGCCTGCGCAACAGACAGCGTTTCGCCCCCAAGCGCAAGCGCCGGCATGGCGCTACCAGCAAGAGCGGTGGCGGCACCTGTCAGGAGCCGACGGCGGGTAAGCGCAGGTTTTTGAGGTCGACCTATTTTCATTCGCCCTGGGCTCACCTACATCGCGTCAACCAACACTTCCATCGTGAAGCGGCTGACGCGCGCAACCACGCGCCCTCTATTGGCCTTTCCAACCAGCTTCACGCAATTCTGGACGTTCCCATGCCACATAACGAGCCCATCATTACCGTCCAAGGGCTGGAAAAAACCTACGATAGCGGCTTCCAGGCCCTTAAGGGCGTCGATCTGACCATCAAGCGTGGTGAGATTCTGGCCTTGCTTGGCCCAAACGGCGCCGGCAAAACCACGCTCATTTCCTCCATTTGCGGTCTGACCACGCCTACCGGCGGACAGGTTTCCGTCGGCGGCCACGATATCCTGACGCAGTCCGGCAAGACCCGACGCATGATCGGCCTGGTGCCGCAGGAGATCACCATCGAGCCATTTGAGCCTGTGTGGAATGCCGTCCGCTTTTCCCGCGGGCTGTTCGGACTGCCCCCCAACGATGCCTACCTCCAGTCGCTCCTGGAAAAACTCAGCCTTTGGGACAAACGCGACAGCCGTATCAAAGAACTGTCCGGCGGCATGAAACGCCGGGTGTTGATCGCTAAAGCGCTTTCTCATGAGCCGACCATTTTGTTCCTTGATGAGCCGACCGCGGGCGTTGATGTGGAACTGCGCAAGGACATGTGGGCGATCATCCGCGATCTGCGCGAGTCAGGCGTCACGATCATCCTGACCACCCACTACATTGAAGAAGCAGAAGGCATCGCCGACAGGGTCGCCATTATCTCGTCGGGACGCATCCTTCTGGTCGAGGACAAAGCAAAGCTGATCGAGCGGATGGGTCAGCGCAGCTTGCGCGTGGAACTCGACCAGACGCTGACCGCGCTTCCAGATTCGCTTGCCGCCGATGCCATCACACTGGGAGACCACGGCAAAAGCCTCATCTACGCCTATGACGCAAACGCCGAACGCACCGGCATCGCGAGCCTACTGCGCGATATCAACGAAGCAGGACTGACTGTACGGGACGTCGATACCTCCCAGAGCTCGCTGGAGGACATTTTCGTCAGCCTGGTGGAGAAAGACGGCACGGCAAGCGCACCGCAACAGGAGGTCGCGCAATGATCAACTTTCCAGCCATCATGGCGATCTTCCGGTTCGAGATGGCGCGCGCCAGCCGAACCCTTCTTCAGTCGCTCGTCTCGCCTGTCCTTTCGACATCGCTGTACTTCGTCGTTTTCGGCGCTGCCATCGGCAGCCGCATCCAAGAAGTAGAAGGGGTCAGCTACGGCGCCTTCATTGTGCCCGGTCTCATCATGCTCACCGTTATGACCCAGGGCATCACAAACGCGGCCTTTGGCATTCATTTCCCCAAGTTCATCGGCTCGATCTACGAGGTGCTTTCAGCGCCTGTCGGGGTGATTGAAATTGTCGCCGGCTATGTCGGCGCCGCTGCGGTGAAATCGCTCGTCATCGGACTGGTGATCCTGGCAACGTCTTATCTGTTCGTGCCGATGGAGATTGCGCACCCGATCTCCATGTTCGTACTTCTGATCGCGATTTGTTTTGCTTTCTCGCTCTTCGGCTTCATCGTCGGCATCTGGGCGGAAAACTTTGAGCAGTTGAACATGGTTCCGCTCCTCATCATCACACCGATGGTGTTTTTGGGCGGCAGCTTCTACTCGATCACCATGTTGCCTCCCCTTTGGCAGACCGTCTCGCTGTTCAATCCGGTCGTCTATCTTATCTCCGCGTTCCGCTGGAGTTTCTTCGGCACGGCGGATGTTTCGATTGGCGTTTCGCTGACTGCGATCGGCCTTTTCACCGCTCTGTGTCTGGCGCTAGTTTGGTGGATCTTCCGCACCGGGTACCGCTTGAAGACTTGAACCTCTTGAAAGATTGGTCATACCGTCGTGCGAAGAAGGCGATGCTGGCCCCGTAGCTCAGCAGGATAGAGCATCAGATTCCTAATCTGAGGGCCGCTGGTTCGAATCCAGCCGGGGTCACCACACTTCCAGACATTGCACGTAACAGGCACGGCTCGCCCAAACTTTCGCCATGCCCAAGGATTGCGCGGTCACCTTGTTATCCCCTTATATGCCTACACCTTAGGCAAATAAACGAGGCGCCATGACGACCCGGTCCACCATCAGGCTGATGCTCAACGATCAGGTGATCGAACGCGGCGATGTTCGCGCCACGACAACCCTGCTCGACTTTCTTCGGCTGGAGCGTGGACTGACCGGCACCAAGGAAGGGTGCAACGAAGGCGATTGTGGGGCTTGCACCGTGATCGTCGGGCGGATGACATCAACGGGCCTGCGCTACCAAAGCCTCAATGCCTGCATCCGCTTTTTAGGATCGCTTGATGGCTGCCACGTTGTGACAATCGAGCATCTGGCCGGCAAAGACGGCAAGCTCCACCCGGTGCAACAAGCGATGGTGGATCATCATGGCTCACAATGCGGGTTTTGCACACCAGGCATCGTGATGAGCCTTTATGCGCTGTGGATGGAAAACCCCTCGCCGAGCGAAAGCGACGTAGAAACAGCCCTGCAAGGCAATCTGTGCCGCTGCACAGGCTATGAGCCAATCATCAAAGCCGCCAAAGCAATCAGCACCTACGGACAGCCGGGCAACGACGTGCTGGTCGCCGAACACGAGCGCATTGCCGGGCAACTGCGCGCCTGGCAGGACGATCTTATGGTGGACATGAAGGCTGACGGACCATTTGGCCCTGAGCGCTTCTTTGTTCCATCGACTGCCGAGCAACTTGCCGTCACCCTGGCCGAACAGAGTGGTGCCACGATGGTTGCGGGCGCAACCGATGTTGGCCTCTGGGTCAACAAGGATCACCGCTCGATATCGCCGGCAATCTTCCTGGGCAATCTGAACGCGCTCCAATCCATCAGCACGACGGATAGCGAGGTCACAGTCGGCGCTGGCGTGAGCTATTCCGACTTCGTTCCTATCCTGCAGGAGCACTTCCCGCACATGGAAGAGCTCTGGTGGCGCATTGGCGGCGAGCAGGTGCGCAACATGGGAACGATCGGTGGCAACATCGCCAACGGCTCCCCAATCGGTGACACGCCCCCTGCCCTCATCGCTCTTGGCGCAACGGTGAAACTGCGCGCCAAATCGGGCAGCCGCACGCTGCCGCTGGAGGATTTCTTCCTGACTTACGGCAAGCAAGACCGGCGGCCGGAAGAGTTTGTGGAAGCAATCACCATTCCCAAGCCAGCCCCCGATTCACTCAACGCCGTCTACAAGATTTCCAAGCGCCGGGATGAAGACATCTCAGCCCTCTGTGG
This sequence comes from Pseudomonadota bacterium, assembly GCA_038749715.1. GTDB lineage: Bacteria > Pseudomonadota > Alphaproteobacteria > Rhizobiales > MH13 > MH13. Next base: position 16,484 of record JBCDHR010000008.1, on the reverse strand, counting down.
CGCATTCTCGCTCACGGTGAGTCAGGGAACGGTTACATCCGCCCGCATCGCCTTTGGCGGAATGGCCGGAACGCCCAAACGTGCGACCTCAGTCGAGGAGGCCCTCACTGGCCAGCCTTGGTCCGCGGAGACCGTAACGTCGGCCAAAACTCAATTTCCGTCAGATTATCAACCGCTTACAGATTGGCGCGGAACAGCCGATTATCGCATCCTGACAGCGCAAAACCTGCTGGAACGCTTCTATCTGGAAAGTCAAAACACGCCGCATGCCGTTCGGCTTGAGCGCCCTTTGGCTGATGCCGAGGCGGCAGCGTGAACGAGCACGTCGATCCACCGGTCGTCATCAAGGGCGGAGTCCATACCGCGACACGGCATGACTCTGCCCATAAACATGTAACAGGATCAGCGCTCTATGCTGATGACGTGCCACTGCCCGCTGGCGCGTTGCACGCCTACCTCGGCCTTGCGGACTGTGCCAACGGCTCGATCACTCAGATGGATCTTTCCGCCGTGCGTGCGCATCCCGGCGTGGTCGCTGTCTTGACCGCGCGCGATATGCCAGCTTCCAACGACATTTCACCGACGCATCTGCATGACGAACCGGTGCTTGCCGACGGCAAGGTGGAGTTCCACGGCCAACCGATCTTCGCGGTTATCGCTGAAGATCGAGAGTGCGCCAGGCTCGCTGCCCAAAAAGCTCGCATCACCTATGATGAGACAGACTTTGCACGTTCGGTGGATGAAGCGCGCGACGCCAACTATCCGCTCGTCACCAAACCGCTGACCTTGAAGCGCGGCGATGCCAAAGGGGCGCTGGCGAACGCAACCAACACCTTATCAGGCCGCTATGAGATCGGCGGCCAAGACCATATGTATCTGGAAGGTCATATCGCCATCGCCCTACCCGGCGAGGACGACGACATGACCGTCTGGTCCTCTACCCAGCACCCCTCCGAAGTGCAGCATATGGTGGCACACGTTCTTGGTGTTCCGTCAGCCGCCGTCACCGTGCAAGTGCGCCGTATGGGCGGAGGCTTCGGCGGCAAGGAAACCCAATCCAACCAGTTCGCCGCCATCGCCGCCGTCGCAGCACGCAAACTGGGCAGGGCCGTCAAAATTCGCCCCGACCGCGACGACGACATGATCACCACCGGCAAACGGCATGATTTCGTTGTCGACTACACCGTGGGCTACGATGATAAGGGCCAGATTGAAGCGGTGGACGCCACCTTCGCCGCACGCTGCGGTTTTTCTGCCGATCTGTCCGGCCCGGTGACCGACCGGGCGCTGTTCCATGCCGACAACACCTACTTCTATCCGCACGTGCGCCTGCGGTCAGAACCATTGAAGACCAATACGGTGTCGAACACTGCCTTCCGCGGCTTTGGCGGGCCGCAAGGTTTGATCGTTGCCGAGCGGATTGTTGAAGACATCGCCTACAAGCTGGGCAAGGACCCGCTGGAGGTTCGGCGCATCAACTTCTACAGCGAGCATGAAGGCCGGGACATCACGCCTTACCACCAGACCGTGACCGACAACATCATCACCCAAGTGGTCGATGAGTTGGAGGAGAAGGCCGACTATCAGGCGCGCCGCAAAGCCATCATCGATTTCAACATGACGAGCCCAATCATCAAGAAGGGGATCGCGCTCACGCCGGTGAAGTTCGGCATCTCCTTCACCGCCACCTGGTACAACCAGGCCGGCGCTTTGGTGCATGTCTATCGGGACGGCTCTGTTCATCTGAACCATGGCGGCACGGAGATGGGGCAAGGCCTCAACGTCAAAGTCGCCCAGGTCGTCGCGGATGTCTTTCAGATCGACATCGACAAGGTGAAGATCACCGCAACCACGACAGAGAAGGTTCCAAACACCTCGGCGACGGCCGCCTCATCGGGGTCCGATCTCAACGGCATGGCGGCTGACAATGCCGCCAACCAGATCAAGGATCGCCTCATCGACTTCGCAATGGAAGAGTATCAGGTAGCCCGTGAGCAGGTGGTGTTTGAGCCCAACATCGTTCGTGTCGGCAACCAGCGCATTCCCTTCCCGGACTTTGTCGACAAGGCCTATATGAAGCGCATCCACCTCTCGGCAGCGGGCTTCTACAAAACACCGGACATTCACTGGGACCGGGAGAACGGGACCGGCCGACCCTTTTACTACTTTGCCTATGGAGCAGCGGTCTCGGAGGTCTCCATCGACACGCTGACCGGCGAGTATCATGTCGATCGAACCGACATTCTTCACGATGTTGGCAAGTCGCTGAACCCGGCGATTGATATCGGCCAGGTTGAGGGCGGCTTTATCCAAGGCCTTGGTTGGCTGACCACCGAAGAACTGTGGTGGGACGACAAGGGCCGCCTGCGCACCCATGCCCCGTCCACCTACAAGATCCCGCTGGCCTCAGACCGGCCGGCCATCTTCAACACCGAACTGGTGCAGTGGTCGACCAACAAAGAACGGACCATCCGGCGATCCAAGGCAGTCGGCGAACCGCCTTTCATGCTGGCAGCCAGCGTGGTGGAGGCCTTGTCGATGGCCGTAGCAAGCGTCGCCGACTATGCCGAACCCCCTCGCCTTGACACGCCGTGCACACCAGAACGTATTCTGATGGCCGTGGGGCGGATGAAAGCTCTGGCCTAGCGCTGGATCGGACCCAAAATGCTGGACGTCGCCAATCTTGAGGAACTGGAGCGTTTCACGCGCTCGGCCCCAAGCGTTTGCGTAACGGTGAGTGACACCAAAGGCTCAACACCGCGCATTGCCGGCACAGTAATGCTTGTGTCTGCCAACAAAACCCTGGGCACCATTGGCGGTGGTCAGCTGGAGTTCATGGCCATTGACGCCGCCCGCGCTATGCTTGTGTCGGGAAGCCCCGCCGAAAGCCTCAGTGTTCCCTTGGGTCCGGAGATTGGCCAATGCTGCGGGGGGCGAGTAGTCCTGAGCCTCCGCGCCCTGACGGACGCTTATGCGTCTGAATTGAAGGAACAGACCAAAGAGCTTTTGGCCAGTGGGCCCCACGTCCTCATTTTCGGCGCCGGCCATGTCGGACGCGCACTGGCAAGCGCGATGTCACCGCTACCTGTGAACGCTAGCCTTATCGACAACCGCCAGGAGGAGCTTGAACTGGCCGACCCGACCGTTAGTTTGACGGCTTCCATTTTGCCGGAATCGTTGATTCGTCAGGCACCTCCCGGCAGCGCTTACATTATCCTCACCCATGACCACGCCCTTGATTTCCTCCTCGCTCGCGAAGCGTTGGAACGCACCGACGCGGCCTATATCGGTATGATCGGCTCCAAGACGAAACGCGCCACCTTCGCCTCCTGGCATGCCAAAGAGATTGGCACCGACGGCAGCATTGACCGTTTGACCATGCCGATTGGCGGCAACCGTTCGCGCGACAAACGCCCAACCGTCATCGCCGCCTTTGTGGCCGCCGAAGTGATGGAGGCTGTGAGCCTTTGGCAGGATGTGCAGGTTCCAGCATGACCGCCACTCTTCTGCGCGGGCGCACGCTGACTTTCCGTCGACGCCCGGAAAATGGCGACGATGGTGACGCCTATACCTACCAGACGGACGGCGCCTTACTCGTTGACCAGGGCCTTATCGTTGAGACAGGCGCGTTTGACGCACTGAAGTCCAAGCATGCTGACGTCGATGTCGTCGATCACCGCCCACATCTCATTCTGCCCGGCTTCATCGATCCGCATATCCACTACACGCAGATGCAGGTTGTTGGCTCCTATGCCGGCAGCCTGTTGGAGTGGCTGCACAATTACACATTCCTGGAAGAGCAACGCTTCGCCGACCCGGCCCATGCCGCGCGTATCGCCGATCTCTTCATGAACGAGATGGTCCGCCACGGCACGACAACAGCTGTCGCCTATTGCTCGGTCCACCCGCAAAGCGCAGACGCCTTCTTTCAAGCGGCAGCCAAACGTAACATGGCGATGGCCGGCGGCAAGGTGATGATGGATCGCGAAGCGCCAGATGCGCTGACCGACACCGCTCAAGGCTCCTATGACGACACCAAGGCTCTCATTGAGCGTTGGCACGGAAAGGGCCGAGCGACCTACGCAATCACGCCTCGCTTTGCAATCACGTCGACACCCGAACAGTTGGAAGCGGCAGGAACGCTTGCCCGCGAGCACCCGACCTGCCTCATCCAGTCACACCTTTCGGAAAACTATGGCGAGATCGAACGGGTTCGCCAGCTCTACCCCGAAGAGCAGGACTACACCGCCGTCTATGAACGGTTCGGCCTTCTGAATGACCGCGCGCTTTACGGCCATTGCATCCATCTCAAAGAGCGCGAGATGGCCGCCATGGCAGAAACCGGCTCAGTGGCCGTGTCCTGCCCAACGTCCAACCTGTTTCTGGGCTCCGGTCTTTTCCCGCGCCGCGAGCTGGCTGAAAAAGGCGTGCGTATCGCCTACGCCACTGATGTCGGTGGTGGCACCAGCTACAACATGCTGCGCACCATGGATGAAGCCTACAAAGTCGCCCAACTCCAGAGCGACCGTGTCCATCCGCTCCAAAGCTACCACGCGATCACACTGGGCAATGCTGAAACGCTAGGCATGGCCAACCGTATCGGAACACTTGATACGGGCACCGATGCCGATCTCGTCGTCCTGAACGCCGCGGCGACCGAGGCCGCCGCGCTGAAGATGGAGCGGGTGGAAACGCTGGCCGAGGAGCTCTTCCTCCTGCAAACGCTCGCCGACAACAAAGCGGTCATTGAAACCTATGTGGCAGGCGTTCCGCTTAAATCGGCACTATGAGCAAGAAGCGGCCGGCCGAAGACCTTGAACAGGTCGAGGTCAAAAGCCGAGCCGGGTTGAGAGCTCGGCTCACCGCCAACCATCACCAAACCGAGAGTATCTGGCTGATCACCTACAAAAAAGCGGTGCCCGACTGGTATGTCGATTACGACACCATCGTGGAAGAATGTCTGTGTTTTGGGTGGGTGGATTCGCTCACCCGGGCAAAAGATGACCAACGTTCCATGCTCCTGCTGGCGCCACGAAAGACGAGCAGTGCCTGGTCGGGGAGCAACAAACGCCGCGTTGAAAAGCTCCTTGCCGCCGGTCTGATGGAATCGCCCGGCCTTGCCAAGATTGAGGCCGCCAAGGCCAATGGCATGTGGACGTTTCTGGACGATGTCGAAGCCGTGATCTCACCGCCCGATCTCGTCGAAGCGCTGGAGCGCTATCCTGACGCCAAGGCCCACTTCGATGCCTTTCCACGGTCTCCGAAGCGCGGCATCCTGGAATGGATCAAGCAGGCCAAGAAACCGGAAACCCGCGCCAAGCGGATCGAAGAGACTGCTAGTTTGGCGCAGGACAACACCCGCGCCAACCAGCTCTTGCGGTGAGGTTTAGCCGCGTGCGGCGGCCACACCGAAATCAAGGAAAAAGGCGCCTGGCAACTCACCGACCCGCTCAAACATGCTGGCTTTGAGGTCATCGGCAGTGCTGGTGTCGGCCAAAGCGGCTTCCCAGGCGTCCAGATAGCGGCGGGTGTGGGCAATGCCCGAAGCATCGTTCATCGAGGTCTCGGTGCGGTGACCCGGCACCAACGTCCCCACGCCCATGTTTTCCAGCGCCGTCAGATTGTCCCGCCACAGTTCTATCCGCTCAGGCGTCAGGTTTTCTGTCACCCAGACATGGGTGTCGGTGTACACCATGTCGGTGGCGACCAAGGTGTCGAGCTGCGGCATGTGCACCGGTGTGATGATGTCGGTGTCGCCATGCATGGGGGCAAGAACATCAAAGCGCTCGCCTTCCAGCGTGAGGTGATCGCCAGCCAGCGCTTCAGGGATCACAACGCGATCGGGCATGGTGCCGGCCGGAAAAGCTTCGGCCCGCGCCGCGCGAATAGCCTCCCCCGTCGACTCAATAAGCGGGACGACGGAGGCATGGGCCACTGGCTTTGCGTTAGGAAACCGATCCATCAGCACCGAGAGGCCAAAGTGATGGTCCGGATGGTAGTGCGTGACGAAAATCGTCTCCAACTCTTTGCCAGTGGCCGCCAACACATCAGCCAGCCGCTCGGCGTTGGGGACGGTGAACTGCGCATCGATCAGCAGCATCTTGTCCTCACCGGCCACGACAACGGAGTCGACCAACCCACCAAAGGGATCGGCGGTGAACACATCAGCTGACGTGTGGCCATCGGCCAAGGCAGCTGATGATCCGGCAAAGGCGGTTGCTGCGACCGTACCGGCGGCAAGTTCGAGAAAGTTTCGACGGTTGAGTAGGAACATGGGTGACATCTCCAAATTGGCTCAAAATGAGACTTGGTTTTTCAAAGGCACCTAGTTATTAGTAGTAACCTCCTCTGTTTGAGAAGGAGGCACTTTTTTGTAACCGCCAAAAAAACGCGCTCATGCCCATCGTCATTGATGAAGCCAACCTCTTTTATGATCCCAACATCTGTCCGGTGCGACATGTGCTGGACCAGATCGGTGACAAGTGGTCGATCCTTGTCCTCACGGCCCTGAAGCTGAAAAGCCACCGGTTTTCGGAACTAAAACGGGCCATTCCGGACGTCTCGCAGCGCATGCTGACCAAGACGCTGCGGAGCTTGGAGCGCGATGGCTTGATCGAACGACATGTCACGCCGACGACCCCTCCGCGCGTCGATTACAATCTGACGCCGCTCGGCCAGTCACTGGTTGAGATGCTGGAACCACTGGCGGGATGGGCCCTGACCAACCTGACCGATATCGCCAAGTCGCGAGCTGTCTTCGACCAAAGAGTCGCCGACGGACATCCCTGATTTCTCGGCCGCTTCACCAACCGACGGCCTAAGCCGGCTGGCGCAACGGCCACACCTTGCGGTAGATCGGGAAGCAAACGTGGATATTTAGGGGGCAATCAAATGACCAATCCAGTTCGGTGGGGCGTGCTAGGCGCAGCCGATTTTGCGCGTCGGCAAATGGCACGTGCAATCCACGCGGCCGAAGGCGCTGAGTTCGCGGCCCTGGCCACCTCAAGCGCCGATAAGGCTGCTGGATTCACCGCTTTCAATCCCGGGCTGCGCATCCACGATAGCTACGACGCCCTTCTGGCGGACCCGCAGATCGACGCCGTCTACATCCCCCTGCCCAACCATCTGCATGTGGAATGGACGAAGAAAGCACTGGCGGCTGGCAAGCACGTCCTGACTGAAAAACCTATCGCTATGACCGCGTCTGAGATCGACGATTTGATCGCGGCGCGAGATGCCTCGGGCCTGCTTGCAGCCGAAGCTTACATGATCGTGCACAGCGCCCAGTGGCAACGGGCGCGCCAGCTTTTGCGCGACGGCACCATCGGCAAGCTCGTCCATGTCGATGGCCTCTTCAGCTATGACAACGCGTCAGACACCGGCAACATCCGCAATCGGTCGGAAACCGGCGGCGGCGGCATCCCCGACATTGGCGTCTACACCTACGGCGCAACGCGTTGGATGACCGGCCAAGAGCCAGTCGCCATCACCCATGCGGATGTGGACTTTGAGAATGGCGTCGATGTGTTGGCGCGCGTCTCAGCTCGTTTTGACGGATTCACCGCCCATTGGGTGAATTCCATGCGCATGCACCCGTTTCAGGAAATGACCTTTATGGGCGAGCAGGGCGTGATCCGGCTCACCGCCCCCTTCAACGCCAACCTTTATGGGCCCGCAGTCGTGGAACTGCATCGCAATGTCGGCGGCAAGGGCCGTGGCGAAACCGTCACCACCGAGCGCTTTGCCGCCGAAAACCAGTATGTGAACCAGGTGGAAGCCTTTGGCCGCACCATTCGCGAAGGCGCCGACTATGCCTGGTCGCTGGAAGATGCGCGCGGAACGCAGGCGATGATCGATGCCGTCTTTGCCAAGGCCAAAGAGACATAAGCCGGGCAATAGAAGCCTCAAAAACTCTGCCCAACCACCTGGTAAGGCGTTTCGAACCAGTGCTCTTCGAGGTTCGGCGTGTCACCGATCCAGTCCACCACCGCGAACAGGCCATTGCCAGCGAGTGGGGTGAGAACGCCGTGCCACGTCCCACGATGATAGTTCACGCCTTCTCCTGGGCGAGACAGAAAGGCGACAGGCTTTCCAGGCTTGCCGTCCTCATCGGGCGCGACAATGACAAGGAAACCGTGCGCATCCATGGGCAAGAATGCCTGACTACCCTCCGGGTGCCGCTCAACCATCTCCAGCGTGTAGGGCAGCGTGCGAAGCGCGGCCTTGAAGAGGCTAATGCCGGCCCGACCACCCGGCCCGAAGTCAAGCTGGGCGCGATCGTGATAGCGCCCGCATAAATCTTGGTTGATCAGCTTGTCGGGCTCGCCAGCGACCGACAGCACATCGCCATACGGCGCAAAGGTTTCAGGCGTGAGTTGGCGTGCGATGATCCGTGCCTTCGAACGGCTCACCGCAAGAAGCTCCCCGGTCGCCCGAGACGCGGCAATCGGTGCATGTCTTTGTAGAGAAGATAACGGAACCGATCCGGCCCACCGGCATAACAAGCTTGTGGGCAGAAGGCGCGCAGCCACATGAAGTCGCCGGCTTCCACCTCAACCCAATCCTGATTGAGCTTGTAGACCGCCTTGCCCTCCAGCACATAGAGCCCGTGCTCCATCACATGGGTTTCCTCGAACGGGATCGTGCCGCCCGGCTCAAAGGTTACGATGTTGACGTGCATGTCGTGGGCGACATCGTCTGGATCAACGAAACGTGTCGTGCCCCAACGCTCGTCGGTGTCGGGCATCCAAGTGATCGACCGCTCCTGATCTGATGTCACAAAGGGGAGAGGCGGATCGATCCCTTCAGCCGTCTCATAGGCCTTGCGAATCCAGTGGAAGGTCGCCGGCTCGCCGCCTTCGTTCGTCAGCGACCAGTCGCTGCCGGCCGGAAGATAGGCATAGCCCCCAGCCTCCAGACTGGCATCGATGGACTGAAAGTCAGTGCCTTGGCTGGATGTGAAGCCCGGCGAGGCTTTGCTGGCCACCCCATCGACCTTGAGCCGCGCCGAGCCGCCGGTAACGAACAGCACGCCTTCGGCCATCGGATCGGATTCTGGTTTCGCTGACCCACCGCCAGCCTCAACCTCCAAGATGAGATGGGCTAAGGTTTCTGCAAAACCCGAAAGCGGGCGGGCCAGCACCCAGGCGCGCGTCTTGTCCCAGCCGGGTAGCCGCGTCGTCACGATATCCCGCTGAACGCCCTTGGGGATGACTGCATAGGCCTCGGTAAAGACGGCCCGTTGGGTCATCAGCGCCGATTGCGGCGGCAGGCCACCCAGATCGTTGAAATAGCCCGGCATCAGGAGCCCTCAAACATGGCATCGAGCCGGATGCGGGCGATGCGTTCCACCTGCCGGCAGGCCTCGGCGAACTCTGTTTCGCGGTCATGCTCCAACCGCCTTTCAAAGGCCGAAAGAATGCTCGCCTTGGTGTGGTCTTTCACCGCAATAATGAAGGGGAAGCCAAAGCGCCCGGTGTAGCTTTCATTGAGCCGCTCAAAGGTACGACGCTCGTCGTCCGTCAGGGCGTCCAGTCCAGCCGACGCCTGCTCTTCGGTCGAGGCTTCCGTCAGCCGCTCCGCCTGCGCCAGTTTGCCTGCTAAATCCGGGTGCGCGGTGAGAACACCCAAACGCTCTTCCTCGCTGGCCGATCGGAACACGCGGCATAGCGCATTGTGGATGCCGGCTGCCGTGTCGTGCGCCGGCCCAAGCTCCAGCTTGTAGGCTCGCTTGGCGATCCATGGCGAATGCTCGAACACGCCCCCAAAGGTCTCGATGAAAGTAGACTTGTCCATGGTCGAGGGTCTCCCCGCCCGAGCGGTCGTTCCACCCGCGTTAGCGGCGGAACGGAGCGACGGCGGGAAAAGAGAAGCCCAGTGCCGAGCCACGTCAATCCGTCGGGCAAACCAAACACCCTCATGGTCGGCGGCATGTTGCAGGAACCGCTTCAGCGCCATGATCCGGCCCGGTCGCCCGGCCAGTCGGCAATGCAGCCCGACCGACATCATCTTGGGGCTACCGGCCTCGCCCTCCGCATAGAGCGCATCAAAACTATCGGTCAGATAAGCAAAGAACTGGTCGCCACTGTTGAAGCCCTGCGGCGTTGCAAACCGCATATCGTTGGCGTCCAGCGTGTAGGGCACGACAAGTTGATCCTTGCCATCGACACCCAGCCAGTAGGGCAGATCGTCGGCATAGCTGTCGGCGACATAAGCGAAACCGCCCTCTTCAGCGGCCAATTCCACCGTCTGCATGGAGGTGCGGCCTGTGTACCAACCGTGCGGGCGCTCACCGACAACCTCGGTATGGAGGGCAATCGCCTCCTCCATATGCTTGCGCTCGTCCTTGCGAGAAAAATCCTTGTACTCGATCCATTTCAGGCCGTGGGTGGCGATCTCCCAGTCGGCGGCTTTCATCGCCTCCACCTGCTCCGGCGAACGCGCCAGCGCCGTCGCGACGCCATAAACCGTCAGCGGAATGTTCATCTCGGTGAACAGGCGATGCAGCCGCCAGAAGCCGGCACGCGCGCCATACTCATAGATGGATTCCATGTTCCAGTGGCGCTGGCCCTCCCAGGAATCTGCGCCCACAATCTCCGAGAGGAAGGCCTCCGACCCAGCATCGCCATGGATTGTGGCGTTCTCACCGCCCTCCTCATAGTTGAGCACGATTTGCACAGCGATCTTGGCGCCGCCTGGCCATTTTGGGTCCGGCGGGTTGGCGCCATAGCCGATCATGTCACGGGGATAGCGAGGTGGCGTCATAGGGCGGAACTCCTTTCCACACCCATTGCCCAACTCTTAGGCAATTTGCCGCGCGGAGGGATTTGCCAAACGCGGCCAACCGGTGTGGTACTGCATGTCAGCAAACAAGAAGCAGGAGACGGGCCTTTATGGCAAGCCAGAGCAGTGAAACAGGGTTTCTAACAACGCATGTTCTCGATACCGCCCGTGGCAAGCCGGCGGATGGGCTGGTCATCTGGCTTTTCCGCTTGGATGGCGACACACGCACCAAGATCGCCGAAACCGTCACCAACGATGATGGCCGCACCGATACCCCGATCCTGCCCAAGGAAAGCTTCCAGACCGGGCAGTATGAATTAGTCTTCTTCGCCGGCAACTATTTGCGGGCCAAGGGCCTAGCTGGCGAGGAGCCGCTGTTTCTGGATGAAGTGCCGATCCGTTTCGGCATGAGCGAAGAGGATCATTACCACGTGCCGCTGCTTCTCTCGCCTTATGGCTTTTCAACGTACCGGGGCAGCTAACGGCCACTTCCCCCATGGCGCGTTCCTTGCAAAGGTTGCAGCATCGGGTTTCGCGTAAAGGTCCTTCATGTTCGATCTGTTTGTGCTCGCCGACTGGCTGGAATTTGTTGTCCGCTGGCTGCACGTCATCACCGCCATCGCCTGGATCGGCTCAAGCTTTTACTTCATCGCGCTCGACCTTGGCCTGCGCAAAGGTCCACATTTGCCCCATGGGGTCGGCGGCGAGGAGTGGCAGGTGCATGGCGGAGGTTTCTACCACATCAACAAATACATGGTGGCACCGGATAACCTTCCAGAGCATTTGGTCTGGTTCAAGTGGGAAGCCTACTGGACCTGGATATCAGGCTTTGCCCTCTTGGTTCTGGTCTACTATTTCGGCGCCGATCTTTATCTCATCGACCCGCACGTGATGGACCTCTCCACCTGGCAGGGCATCGGCATTTCGGTAGCCTCGCTGGTCCTAGGCTGGGTGCTCTACTCACGCCTTTGCAATTCCAAGCTCGGTGATTACCCACCGGTGATGATGGGGGTCCTGTTCCTCATCATTTTGGGCATGAGCTACTTCTATGCGCAGGTGTTCTCTGGCCGAGCGGCACTGCTGCATCTAGGGGCGTTTACCGCGACCATCATGGCGGCCAACGTGGCGATGGTGATCATCCCCAACCAGAAGATCGTCGTCGCCGACATGAAAGCCGGCCGCGTGCCGGACGCCAAGTACGGCAAGATTGCCAAGCTGCGCTCGACGCATAACAACTACCTGACGCTGCCGGTTCTGTTCCTGATGCTATCGATCCATTACCCTTTGGCGTTTGCCAGCGAGTTCAACTGGCTCATCGCAGCCTTGGTGTTTTTGGTCGGCGTGTTTGTTCGGCACTTCTTCAACACCATGCACGCCACCAAGCAGAAGCTGATCTGGCCCTGGTTCGCCGCTGCCGGCACCATGATCGTGATTGCCGTTTTGTCCATGGCGCCCATGTGGAACGGGCACGACCCTTGGGAGGACGAAACCGCCATGAGCCGGGCGCAAGAACGCTTTGCCGCTGCGCCGGGCTTTGAAGATGTGTCCACCATCGTGATGGGGCGCTGCTCCATGTGCCATGCGCAAGAGCCGACATGGTTCGACACCTATTGGGCACCCATCGGCGTAAGGCTGGAAACCGAGTGGCAAATCGCCCAGCAAGCCCATGATATCGCGCTTCAGGCGGGTTACTCACACGCCATGCCCCCAGCCAACGTGTCCGGTATCACGGAGGAAGAACGCGCGGCGATTGTTGCCTGGTACCGCGCCGGGCGCGCCGGCATTCGCGCCGATGAGGTCGCCAGCCAGTGACGGCAGTGCTTCCCAAGTTTCAGCGCACGCAAGGCAGTGGACGCATAACCACCAAGCAAATGGACGACCGCTCACGCATCGATAGGCTCTACCAACAGGGCGCCGCCAAAATCCGCATCCCCGATGCACCCTGGGACCCGGGGATAGAGGCGATCATCATCAACACGGCCGGTGGAGTGACAGGCGGCGATGATCTTGCCTGGCGGGCGGAGGCCGGCGCTGGGACGGATCTCACGGTCACCACTCAGGCCTGCGAAAAGGTCTACAAAGCAGATTCTGGAACGGCTCAAGTCGACGTCCACATGTCCGTGGCAGCAGGCGCAACGCTCAACTGGCTTCCGCAGGAGACCATTCTTTTCAATCAGGCCGATCTCTCTCGCACCATCCACGCTGAGATCGAGAAAGACGCATCTCTTCTGCTTGTAGAGCCGGTCATCCTCGGTCGCCGCGCGATGGGCGAAACCTTCACCCAAGGCCGCTGGCGAGACCGCTGGCGCATCCGCCATAACGGCCAGCTAATACACGCTGAGAATGTGCATCTTCATGCCCCATTTGCCGATCATTTAGTCGATCCGGCCGGTTTGGACGGTCACACGGCGCTTGCCACACTGTTGCTGGTGGGCGACCATGCCGAAGCGAAACTGGAAACCGCGCGCGCTATGATTGATGCCCAAGACCAAGTGGTCGCTGGAGCCTCCCACTGGCAAGTTGGGGCGGCCGAAAAGCTCGTCATCCGCATGCTTGCCCCCGATGGCTATGCTCTGCGTGCAGCTTTGGTACCATTGATCAATCAACTTGCGAGCTCGCCTGACCGGGAGACCCATGTGCCGAAGATCTGGTCGCTTTGACCACCGAGAATAGCCCGCCTTAAGGACATCCCCCATGCAGCTTACCCCGCGCGAAAAAGACAAGCTTCTCATTGCCATGGCTGCCAACGTGGCGCGCCGCCGGCTGGAGCGCGGCGTGAAGCTCAATCATCCCGAAGCCATCGCCCTCATAACCGACTTCGTGGTCGAGGGCGCCCGTGACGGACGCGCTGTCGCCGATCTGATGGAAGCTGGCGCCCATGTCATCACCCGTGACCAAGTGATGGAGGGCATTCCAGAGATGATCCACGATGTCCAAGTGGAAGCCACCTTCCCAGATGGCACGAAGTTAGTGACCGTCCATGCGCCAATCCGCTAATCCGGCCGACAGACGCAGCCCATGAACCTCACCAATTACCACCCGCTACAAAGCTTCGACCTTCTGGCCATCGGCATCGCGCTGGTGGTGGTGATGTCCATCATTGGCTTCAAGGTTCTGACTGGACGGCCTTGGCGGCGTACCTTGCCGCCTGACGAAATCGACGCGGAATCCTTCCCAACAACCAGCACCGAACGCCCCCGCGCAGCGCCCCCTCAACTGAGCAAGGATCAACAGCCATGAAGCGCCTCACGGCCCTTACACCCCTCCTGCTTTTGCCAAGCGTGGCCCTGGCCCATGGCAGCGGACCCGCCCATGCGCATCCCCACAGTGACTGGACGGTGATGCTGATCTTAGGCGCGGTGGTGGCTCTGGCAGCCATTGTGGTGCTGCGCCGTTCAGGCTCCGACACAAAAGAGGATGACTGACATGATCCCTGGCGAAGTGATCACCCAGGCAGGCGACATCACCCTCAACGAAGGCGCTGCGACCATCACGTTGAAGGTCGCCAACACCGGCGACCGCCCAGTGCAGGTCGGCTCGCACTACCATTTCTTTGAGACCAACCCGGCACTCGCCTTCGACCGCGATGCGGCCAGGGGCATGCGGCTCGATATTGCCGCTGGCACGGCCGTACGCTTTGAGCCCGGACAGGAGCGCGACGTGACGCTGGTCCCGCTGGCGGGCAAGCGTGAAGTCTACGGCTTCCGCAAGGAGGTTATGGGCGCGCTTTGATTGGTAAGTTCCCCCCCTGGCGATGGATGACGGCGGCCAGACGCGCCGTTAACCCACTGCCCTTGCCGACAGCCAACCAGTCGTCAGTTGAAGCATCAGCAGGTCCGGCCGGCACCGGCTCGCTCATCGATCTTCATCTGGCGCTGTGGCGCATCGGGCTCGACGCGCCATCTGTCATCGCTATGCGCACCATGGGTGCAGCCGGCTTCTGGAACCAATCGTCCAGCGAAGCGCAATTGATGGTCCGCGAAAAGCAAGTCGCCTTCGCAAAGAGCGCCGCTAACGCCACCCGTGCTCTGCTGCGCGGCGAAAGCCCAGCGGCGATCATGCTGGAAGCGGTGAAGCCGATGCAGGCCAAGACGGGCTCCAATGCCCGGCGCTTGACAAAAAAAGGCCCGCGGCTTCCGGGACCAAAGAGAGCGACATGATCCGCACTCTTCTTCTCTTGGCCGGCCTTGCCGTTCTCCCTGTGCCGGCGCAGGCGCAGCAGGACGTGGACTGCAAAGACCCGCAGACTCAGATGGCCATGAACCTCTGCGCCGACCGAGACTATCAGGCCGCCGACGAGGAACTGAATGCCGCTTGGGGCGAGCTTCGCGAGATGCGGCAAGGTCAGCCCTCCTGGCAACCCATCCTCGATGCGCAACGCCTCTGGATTCCGTTCCGCGATGCACATTGCGACGCCGAAGCCGCGTTCTACGAAGGCGGCTCGATCCAGCCGCTCATCCGCTTGTCCTGTCTCGCCGTCGTTACCGAACAGCGCACCGCCCAGTTGCGTGACCTGATCTTGCAGCCCTAATCCGCCCGTCCGCCCGAAGGAGCCCCCGATGCCAGCCAGTCTCTCCCGCGCCGCCTATGCCGGCATGTATGGCCCGACCACTGGCGACAAGGTGCGCTTGGCGGACACTGAACTCTTCATCGAAGTCGAAAAGGACCTCACTACCTACGGGGAAGAGGTGAAGTTCGGTGGCGGCAAGGTCATCCGCGATGGCATGGGCCAAAGCCAGGTTACACGCGCCGATGGCGCGGTCGATACCGTCATCACCAACGCGTTGATCGTCGATCACACGGGCATCTACAAGGCCGATGTCGGGCTGAAGGACGGCCGCATCGCCGCCATAGGCAAGGCCGGCAACCCGGACACGCAGCCCAATGTCGATATCATCATCGGCCCGGGCACCGAAGCAATAGCAGGAGAGGGCAAAATCCTCACCGCCGGCGGGTTCGACGCCCACATCCACTTCATCTGCCCGCAGCAGATCGATGAGGCGCTGATGAGCGGCCTCACCACCATGCTTGGCGGCGGCACCGGCCCGGCGCACGGTACGCTGGCGACCACCTGCACGCCGGGGCCTTGGCACATTGGCCGGATGATCCAGAGCTTCGATGCCTTCCCGATGAACATTGGCCTGGCCGGCAAGGGCAACGCGTCGCAGCCCGCTGCGCTTGAAGAAATGGTGCTGGGCGGCGCCGTGGGGCGCTACGTCGGCGCCGGCCAGATCCAAAACTCTGGCAGCGCAGGCATGATCAGCCTGCCCGCGGACCTGACTCAGATCCCGCAGCCGAACGGCTTCGTCTCGGTCCTCGCGGGTGAGACCTGGAACTTCCAGTGCTGGTACCGCGACAGCACCATGGGCGGCATGCCGACGTCCAACTTCACCGACGGACTCTCGATCACGTTCGTGAACTGACGGCCTGAACAAGAACCGCTCAGGTCATTCGACCTGGAGATTCGACGGAGCCAGGCAAGCGCGCTTGCCTGGCTCCCATCTTTTTCTATCAGCGGAACGTCACCGAGACGCCGTCGGTGAAGTTCGACGTCACGAACAGCTGGAAATCGCGGAACCACGCCTGGAAGTTCCAGGTCTCTCCCGCCATCACAGCGCTCAGTGGCGAGGGCATGTTGGCGAGGTCGATCGCCACGCTGAACGCCCCCGACGCGCCCGAGTTTTGCGCCTGCTGGACGAAGC
>JBCDHR010000007.1:0-144957 GCA_038749715.1 Pseudomonadota bacterium | reverse complement strand
GGGGGTGGGGAAAACCAAAACCTCCCCCCGGAATTTCACGCGGCGCCTCGACCAGCACGAGGCACCCATCATGACCACCATCATCAAGAACGGCACGATCGTCACTGCCGACCTCACCTACAAGGCCGATATCAAGATCGAAGACGGGAAGATTGCTGAAATCGGTGAGAACCTCTCCGGCGGCACGGAGCTCGATGCCACCGGCTGCTATGTGATGCCCGGCGGGATCGACCCGCATGTGCATCTGGAAATGCCGTTTATGGGCACCTACTCGTCTGACGATTTCGAGTCTGGGACGCGCGCTGGCCTTTCCGGCGGCACGACGATGGTTGTGGATTTCTGCCTGCCCAATCCGGACCAGAGTCTGATGGAGGCGCTCGACCGCTGGGACAACAAGTCGACCCGCGCCAACTGTGACTATTCCTTCCATATGGCGATCACCTGGTGGGGTGAGCAGGTGTGGAACGAGATGGAGACGGTCGTCAAAGAGCGCGGCATCAACACCTTCAAGCACTTCATGGCCTACAAGGGCGCGCTGATGGTGGATGATGATGAGATGTTCTCATCCTTCCAGCGCTGCGCTGCTCTCGGCGCCCTGCCGCTGGTGCACGCCGAAAATGGCGATGTGGTCGCGCAGCTTCAGGCCAAGCTTCTGGCCGAGGGCAACAATGGGCCGGAGGCGCACGCTTACTCCCGTCCGGCCGAGGTGGAAGGCGAGGCGACCAACCGCGCCATTATGATTGCGGATATGGCCGGCGTACCGGTCTACATCGTGCACACATCGTCGGAGCAGGCGCATGAGGCAATCCGCCGGGCGCGCCAGAATGGTATTCGTGCCTATGGCGAGCCGCTGATCCAGCACCTCACGCTTGACGATTCCGAGTACAAGCACCCTGATTGGGATCACGCGGCTCGGCGTGTGATGTCGCCACCATTCCGCGATAAGAAGCATCAGGACTCCTTGTGGGCCGGGCTGGCTGCGGGCTCGCTGCAAGTGGTGGCGACCGACCATTGCGCCTTCACCACCGAGCAGAAGCGCAATGGCGTCGGCAACTTTACGCTGATCCCGAATGGGACCGGCGGTTTGGAAGATCGCATGCCAATGCTGTGGACCTATGGTGTTGAAACCGGCCGGTTGACGATGAATGAGTTCGTCGCCGTCACCTCCACCAACATCGCCAAGATCCTGAACATGTACCCGAAAAAGGGTGCGATCCTTGAGGGCGCGGATGCTGACATCGTGGTTTGGGACCCGACGAAAGAGAAGACGATCACCGCCGGCACGCAGCAGTCAGCCATCGATTACAATGTGTTCGAAGGCAAGCATGTGAAGGGCCTGCCGCGCTTCACGCTGACCCGCGGTCAGGTCGCCATCGACGATGGCGCTGTGAAGACGCAGGAAGGCCACGGCAAGTTCGTCGCTCGCGAGCCGTTCCAGGCGGTCAATACGGCTTACTCGACGTGGAAAGAGGTCACCGCACCTCGCAAGGTGGAGCGGACGGGGATTCCGGCGAGCGGGGTGTGATTGCGGCGGAATGGCGGAGTTTTCTTCTTGGCCACCGTCATTGATTGGCTGTCTCATTGCCTCACCGGTAGCTTTGGGAGCAATTTCAGCCGCAATCATTGTTGCCTTCTTTGACTTATCTGATCCAGGTCTTCTGGCGATCGATAATGCCGTTCAATCGTTGGGTCTCCTGGCTTTTGTGCTGCCAATGGCAAGCTACCTTTTCGTACTGCCAATCGCGCTACTAATTCTGTTCTTGTTCGACCGTTCTGGCCTCAATGGGCGTGGGCTTTTTGTGCTGACCTGCGCGCTTGTTGGCGGATTTGCCATGAGCTTGGTATTCCTTCCAGCACTCATCTCGCCCGTGCCAATGGTCGAACTTTGGGTTCACTTTGTGGGTGTTGGAGCGCTTGCCGGTCTGGCATTTGGCGTCTTCTATCTGGCGGTCGATCGGTTTTTGCCTGACTAGTTTTGGAGATTGTCGAGAACCGCTGTTTCCCCTCTTTGTTTAGTGGCTTCGGCCTGGTGAAAGCGGTGGTCGTTTCCGCTCTCTGCTCGACATCTGTTTTTGCCGCAGACCTGCCGATCGACAGCGTGTACGGTGATGAAGGTGGCTGTGCGCGGATAACAACTGGGGCCGTTATCGATGAGCCAGGCGGCATCAATGTCTATGCCGACCGGATTCAGGGCTATGAGTGGGGCTGCACCTGGGCCGAGATTTGGGAGTACCCGCAAAGCGATGGCAGCGCGTTTGGCTTGCAGGGCCTTTGCGGCGGGGAAGGCATTCCGTTCCTGGAGCAGTACATTGTCGAGATCGGGCAGGACGACCCGACCGAGATGACGGTGTTTGCCGCCAATGGCGATCCGCGTTGGGAGCTGAACTTGTGTGAAGCGGCACCAGAAGGGGGCGGCAAGGGCTAGTCGCCGTGCCATCCACCCGGACAAAGAAAAACCCCGGCGACCTGGGTCGCCGGGGTTTTGTTTTTGAACGCTGCGACAGTCTCTAGAACTTCACCCGAACCTCGGCGCGGGCCGTGTGGCTGTGGAAGTCGCTGCGCAGATCGGCATCGTAGGTGAGGTTGGCGGACCAGTCCGGATTGTCGAAGCCGAGACCAAGGCCGAGCAGCGCACCGATATCGTCGGTGTCGGTCCCGGTTGTCTGGTAGGCCGCGCCGCCGCCGGTGAAGGTCGCGGTGCTGACGGCATCATCGTCGATGAGATCGAACGCAACGCCCAGCCGCAGTTCCGGGATGAAGACGGTGCCGGAGCGGTCAACACCATCGAAGACAGCATGGATGCGCGCGCCCACGGTACCGGTGAGCTGGTTCACCGTTTCGGAATCGACGCTGGCCGTCAGCGCGCCAGTCCCCGTCTCGGTGTAGTCTTCGGCGTCGTAGTGGTTCCAGGTTAGGCCGGCGTTGGGCGTGATGAAGACGCTGTGACCGACTTCAAATGGCGTGCCCGCCGTTGCTGCCAGCGTGACCTGGCTGGAGCCGTAGTCGCCGACATAAGTGCGATCCAGACCGCCGACATTGACAATGCGGCTCGATTCATTGTCGGCATAGGCATAGGCTGCGAAGGCATCGAGATAGAAGTTTTGCGTTGCGAAGCCGCCATAGGCACCGATGAGGTAGGTGTTCGACGACACCTCTGATTGGCCGGCGCCTTCGCCCTCAACATAGGAGTGAGTGTAGGAGCCGAAGACACCGACCGTGACATCTTCGGAGAATTGGCCGTCGGCACCCACGGCGAAGCCGCCAAAGCCAGCATCGTAGCCAGCGGCGTTGCTGTCGCCGTCTGCCATGGCGATCCCGCCGAAGCCCTGGATCCAGTAGGAGCCGCCCTGCGGGCCAGCATAGTAGTCGCCGCTGGAGAAGCCGCTGGTGCCATATTGCGATCCACTGCGGCTCGATGCCAGACGGTTGCCGGTGATGGTCTGCTGCTGACCGACCGCGTTGAAGGCGGTGTTGGATGCGCCGCCTTGCGTGTCGCCCTGAACGCCGGCCTGTTCGGCGGCGTTGGTGGCCGTGGTTCCGCCGGCGTTGAGCGCCGTGGAGAAGGCCGTTAGCGCTTCGTCATCGCCGCCCGCGTCGGCAGCGTTGACGGCGGAGACCAGCGTATTCGCCGCTTCCTGCGACACGCCAAGTTGCGTGGCTGTTTCGGCTGTGGTGCGCGCTTGGGCTGTGATGACAATGTCGTTGGCCGTATCGTCGATCGTGAACGTCGCCAACGCATGATCGGTGACCGCGAACTGTGTCCCTAGGCCTGTGAGATCGTCGTCGTCGTCAACCAGGGTAATCGCTCCAGAGGTGAAATTGGCAGCCAGATTGACGACCGTGGGACCACTGAAGCTAGCGATATTGACCCCGGCATCCGTAGCCAGTTGAAAGACGATGTCCCCATTACCGACCTCACTGCCTAAAGTGATGGTACCTTCGGTGACCAAAAAGCCTAAGCCACCCGTTGCCACCACCATTGGTGTTCCGGCCGCAGCGCTGTTGTTGATGGTAATGTGAGAACCGTCTGTCATCCTGATTTCGGTAGCCTGTACCTCGCCAACAAATGTGGCGTTTGCGTTGGCCTCCAGCTCGACAACGCCGACGCGGTTGGCTGCGGTACCGATTGTGCTGTTGAAGGTAACGCCGCTGTCAGCTGTGTTGGAAACGGTGATGTTACCTGTTCCCGTCCCTGCACTAACAATCGCGTTTGAAATGGTCTGACCGGCTGTTCCGTCAAATTCGGCATTGTCGCCGGTGTCGACCTGCAAGGTGCCTGTGCCTGAGAGGTCGCCGGCGAAGAAACCGCCGCCAGTGCCAAGGCGCAAATCACCCGCTCCGATCGTCAGGTTGGCATTGAAATCGAGGATCGTGTCGCCTGCCGTTCCATCAATGCCTGTTGCATCAACATCGGCATCGAACTGGACTTCGGCGGTTGTTGCAGCGGTGGTGATCGTCCCAGCGAAAACCGTTGCATCAAACTCGACCACGTCGGCGTTCGTTAGTGTGATGGTGCCAATACGCGCATCCGAAGTGCCGACCGTGCTGGCGAAGTTAACGGTCGTACCACCTCCGCCGGTGTTGTTGACGAGAATCTCGCCATCGCCGTCTGCGCCCGCCGTGATTGCGCCGGTTACCGTCTGATCTGACGTGCCATTCAGCGTAAAGGTGGCACTTCCGCCATGGTCAGTGAGTGATATTCCGCCGGCAGCCGTGATATCACCGGCCAGTTGCAAATCAGCCGCGCCGCCTGCACCGGGGGTGCCTGTACCATTGTCGGCACCGGCTTCACCGCCGGCGATGGCGATGGATGTTGCCGTGTTGGCAACAGAATCGGTGTCGATGATGAGCGTTGCGGTTCCGCCAGCGCCGCCGTCGTTGCCGTCGCCAACAACATCTTCGCCACCAGCGCCACCAGTCACAGCAATGGCTCCTAGGCTCGCCCCGTCGGTGTCTGTCACTGTGAGTTGTGAGGCGCCACCTGCACCGCCGTTTGCGGTGCCACCCGATGCGCCGCCTACTCCGCCGGTGACGTTGAGAGTGGTGATGGTGGTGTCCGCTTCGATCACCGATGTGGTAGCGCCGCCAGCGTTCGCTGCGTCCGTCTCACCTGCTCCGCCAGTGGCGCCAAACGTCCCAACGACAACAGTGTCTGTTTGAGCATCACCAAATCTGGAGGCAATGTTGCCGCCAACAGCGCCACCAGCGGCGGCGCCAGCCGTGGTTGTTATGGCGGTCATGTTGGTGTTGCCTTCGACTGTGAAGCCGCTGTTACTAGAAGCTCCTCCGCCGGCGAGGATGTCGACTGTTAGGCTGTCGCCTTGGGTGTTTCCGCCGCTGCCGGCAAGGTTGCCCTGAACAAGTAAAGTCGCCCCTTCAGCAGGCGTCGATCCGTTGCTTGCGCCAAGTGTGACCTGTGCAGTGATATCTGCTGCGTCGTCAGTTCCACCACTGTTGATGCTGCCGTCGACAACGAAATTGTTGCTTACGGTGACGGTATCCGCATCTGTGTTGGTGTCGCCGTCATTATCGAAGACGAACAGGACGTCAGGGTCAGTCAGCGTGATCGAGTCAAGCGTGGCGACACCGGCTGTTGTATCAGTGTTGATGACACCAAAATCCTGGTCGTTGCTGTCGTCATCACTGACGATCGCTTCACCAGCTGCCAATGTGCCGTCACCTGTCCCGCCAGTGAAGGCGGGAGTGCCGGTGATGCCGGTCACAAGCTCTGTGTCCTGCGCCCAGGCCCCGCTCGGCGCAACGATGGCAGCCGAAGCGAGGGTAATCACGGCGATGGATGCGCCTGTGAGCAGCCGTTGCTTGATGGGCGACGGGGTGGGGGAAAGAGGCCGATGAACCATGAGGCGTGTCCTTGGGGGTTAGGCAGCGGATGCGGGACGGGTTGCATTGGGCCTGCCTGGACACACTCTTTGCGGTTCTTGTCCCTGCCTTGATCACCATGATCAAAGGTTGCAAGGGCTGAAAACGCGCCAAAAAAGCGGAGAACAAACAGGAATCAAACTTGGGCGAAACTATTAAGAAAGAGGCTTAACAGGGACTTAACTGCTGCTCTTGTGAGCGTGGAATGAACTGCTGTGGTCAGCACTTTTTGTCAGCGCTCTTTGCTTGCGGCATTACTTTGTAAGCCGGCAGATTGACCAAATGGTCAAAAAGGGTTTTCAGCGATGCGGATCGGTGCAATCCTGCATAGCGGCTGGCAACCATCTTGCATGGTTGCAACACGATCTGACCTTCCTGAGAGTGCCCGCGTGACATCACCGCCTGTTATTTCCGCCGCTGATCTCAACCTCATCTTCCAGACCAATGATGGTCCGGTGCATGCACTGTCGAATGTGTCGCTCGATATCCAGAAGGGCGAGTTCGTGTCCTTCATTGGCCCATCGGGCTGCGGCAAGACGACCTTTCTGCGCGTGATCGCCGATCTGGAGGAGCCAACCTCTGGCGTCATCACCGTGCAGGGCACGAGCCCGCACAATGCGCGGCTCAATCGTGCCTATGGCTATGTGTTCCAGCAGGCTGCGCTTTACCCTTGGCGGACGATTGAAGCGAATATCACGCTGCCGCTTGAGATTATGGGCTTTGCAAAGGCTGAGCAGAGGGAGCGGGCGGACAAAGCGCTGGAGCTGGTCGATCTTGCTGGCTTTGGCAAGAAGTTCCCCTGGCAGCTATCGGGCGGCATGCAGCAGCGCGCCTCGATTGCTCGCGCATTGGCCTTCGATGCTGATATCTTGCTCATGGATGAGCCGTTTGGCGCGTTGGATGAGATTGTGCGCGACCACTTGAACGAGCAGCTTCTCCAATTGTGGGCGCGGACCAACAAGACAATTTGTTTCGTCACCCACTCGATCCCTGAGGCGGTCTATCTCTCGACCAAGATCGTCGTGATGAGCCCGCGTCCGGGTCGTGTGACGGATGTTATCGAGTCAACGCTGCCTAAAGAGCGGCCGCTCGATATTCGCGAGAGCCCGGAGTTCCTGGAAACTGCGCACCGGGTCCGTGAAGGTCTGCGCGCCGGCCACGCCTATGAGGAGGCGGTGTAGTGTTCCTCAGCGACCTACAGCAGTTGACCGATTGTCGCCGGACTTTGCTACCTGTTTTGCAAGATGCTGAACGGGCGAGTGAACAGTTCCTAGACAAAGGGTTTTCCACGGTTGGTTTGCGCGCCCTGAAATCCGTTAAGCTTCAAAGAGCAATCCTCCTCGTCGGTATGTTTTCCATCTTGGAATCTGCGATCCAGGCAGAGACAGGGTGGGCCAAAGAGCCAATGAAGAAGCTCAAAAATTGGCTTCGGGAAAACGGCTTTGACGAACTTGAGCTTGCAGTCACTCGTTTTGAAAGGGTTGCGAATACCCTCAAACATGGTTTTGGCCGAAGCCATGCCGACCTGAAAAACGACACCGCCAGAAACTTCGCCGTTAGAAGCGGTTTAGGTGACGCGGACCCAGATGAATATGTCGATATCGATAATCTGTTGGTAGATGTTACCCACGAGCTCGTCGAAGAGTGTGCGGACACGATTGAGCAAGTTGTCGATCTGGAAATTCCAAAATCGATCGATAAACAATTATGATCACCCGCTCCATCCTTCCGATTCTAACCGTGCTCGGCATCATCCTGGCCGCCTGGTACGCTGGTGCCATTGGCATGAACTGGCGCGTGGAGACCGAACGGCTGGAGCGCATGGGCCTCGAGGCAACGACCATGGAAATGGTCGAGCTGACTATGTCCATGGACCGGCCGATCCTGCCGGCGCCGCATCAGCTTTGGGCCGAAATCCAGGATACGGTGTTTGAACGCTCGCCGACATCGCGGCGGTCGCTTCTGTTCCATGCCTGGATCACGCTGTCCTCCACGCTCGTCGGCTTTGGCATGGGCACGCTTTTGGGCATTGTTTTGGCTGTTGGCATCGTCCATTCCAAGGTGCTTGATAAGTCACTGCTGCCCTGGATCATCGCATCACAGACAATTCCAATCCTGGCCATCGCGCCGATGATCATCATCGTGTTCAATACCGTAGGGGTGACAGGTCTGATCCCCAAAGCCTTCATATCGACCTATCTTGCCTTCTTCCCCGTCGCCATCGGGATGACCAAGGGGTTGCGCTCGCCCGAAGCGATGCATCTTGACCTCCTACACACCTACTCTGCTTCGCAATCCCAAGCGTTCTGGAAGCTTAGGCTGCCAGCCTCCATGTCCTACCTCTTCGCCTCCATGAAGATCGCTGTGGCGATTGCGCTTGTCGGCGCGATTGTGGGTGAACTGCCAACGGGCGCGGTCGCAGGGCTTGGGGCGCGGCTGCTCTCTGGCTCTTACTACGGACAGACCATCCAAATCTGGTCGGCGCTCTTTATGGCCGCCTTCCTTTCGGCGCTCCTCGTCTATTCCATCGGCTGGATCGGCGCTTGGGTGAACCGGCGCATGGGCATGCGCGAGGCGAACCCATGACCATTCGCTACAATCCGCCAGGCGCGTGGCCTCAGCTTGGCCGCGCTTTCAACCACGGGGTGGTCGAACCAGAGGGACGGCGGCTTCACATCACGGGAGAAGTTGGCTGGGATGCCGATGGCAAAATCGTTGGGCCGGGTGACTGCGAAGCGCAGATGCGCCAAGCCTTCGCCAATGTGGAAGCGATTCTTGCTACTGCCGGCGGCCGGCTGGAGGATATCGTCTCCATGACGATCTACTTTCTGAACCGCGAGGATTTGCCAGTTATCCAGCGCGTACGCGCGGAAAAACTGTCGTCGGAGACAGCGCCGGCCAGCATCCTCGTTCAAGTACCTGGTCTGGTGGTTCCCGACTTGCTGGTTGAGTTGGTGCCCATCGCGGTCATCCCTCACGAGCGTTTCAAAGATCCGCGGGAGATGGATGCCTGATGTTTGGTCTCTCGGGAATCGGCCTGCTTGTTGCGGCGTTTGTCTTCTGGCTCGTTGCCTGGGCGGCGAACCAGCGTCTTGCGAAACTCACCATCGAGAACGGTGCGGTGCGTGCAGGCGTGAACCTTTTGGTGCCCGTCATCTTTGGCGTTACTCTGCTTGTTCTGTGGGAAGGCATCGTTGTTGGCCTCGACGTGCCGCAGGTGGTGATGCCGCCGCCCTCCATGGTGTGGGACCGGATTACAGAATCGACCGACATCCTCTGGGCAGACTTCCAGCAGACGTTCCTTCGCGCTGTGATCGTTGGCTACCTGATGGGTTGTTCCATCGGTTTTGCCGTTGCCGTGCTTGTTGATCGTTCGCCGTTCTGGAAAGCGGGCGTGATGCCGGTCGGCAATCTTATGTCCGCGCTGCCGATCATCGGTATCGCGCCGATCATGGTGATGTGGTTCGGTTTCGACTGGCCGTCCAAGGCAGCCGTCGTGGTCGTGATGACGTTCTTCCCCATGCTGGTGAACACCATTGCCGGGCTCAATGCCGCGGGGCAGATGGAACGTGATCTGATGCACACCTATGCCTCGTCCTATTGGCAGACGCTCTTCAAGCTGCGTCTTCCGGCGGCGATGCCGTTCATCTTCAACGCGCTGAAGATCAACTCGACATTGGCGCTCATTGGGGCAATCGTTGCGGAATTTTTCGGCACTCCGATTGTCGGAATGGGCTTTCGCATTTCCACCGCCGTTGGCAGCCTCAACATCGATCTGGTGTGGGCTGAAATTTTCGTCGCCGCCTTGGCAGGATCGCTCACCTATGGTGCGATAGCGCTGGTGGAACGGCAGGTGACCTTCTGGCACCCGTCGGTGCGGCGGGTTCGGTGACGGACCAACAAGAACAATAAGGGGAATGGCGACCGGCAAAGCCGGCGTTTGACACAGGAAGGAGTTTCTCCATGAAAACGACAACCAAGCTATTGGCAGGCGCTGCGGTGCTGGCGGCCTCGTTCGGGGCAACCGCACCGGCTTTGTCGGCCGACGAGCTGACGCTGCAGCTCAAGTGGGTCACGCAGGCTCAGTTCGCCGGTTACTATGTGGCGCTGCACGAGGGTCTTTACGAAGCTGAAGACCTAGATGTAACCATCAATCCCGGTGGGCCAGACATCGCTCCACCGCAGGTGATTGCTGGTGGTGGTGCTGACGTCATCATCGAGTGGATGCCGGCTGCTCTGGCTGCGCGCGAGCGCGGTGTGCCGCTGGTGAACATCGCTCAGCCCTTCGTGCGCTCAGGCATGATGCTGACCTGCCGCAATGATTCCGGCATCTCTTCACCGGAAGACTTCCCAGGCAAGACGCTGGGCGTCTGGTTCTTCGGCAACGAGTATCCGTTCCTGTCCTGGATGAGCCAGCTGGGCATCCCGACCGACGGTGGCGATGAGGGCGTCACCGTTGTGCGTCAGGGCTTCAACGTTGACCCGATCATTCAGGGCCAGGCCGATTGCGTGTCGACCATGAACTACAATGAGTACTGGCAGGTGATCGATGCTGGCTTCTCGCCCGATGACCTCACGGTTTTCAACTACACCGACCAGGGCGTGGCGACGCTGGAAGATGGCCTCTATGTGCTTGATGAAGCGCTGGAAGACCCGGCGATGGTCGACAAGCTGACCCGCTTCGTCCGCGCATCCATGGCTGGTTGGGCTTGGGCGCAGGAGAACCCGGAAGAAGCCGCGATGATCGTGCTGGAGTATGATGAAACCGGCGCGCAGACCGAAGCCCACCAGACCCGCATGATGGGTGAGATCAACAACCTCACCGCCGGTTCGACTGGTGTGCTGGATGTTGCCGCCTATGAAACGACGGTGGAATCGCTGCTTCTGGGCGGTGACGATCCGGTCATTACGTCTGCGCCGGAAGGTGCTTGGACATCTGTGGTTACGGACGGCTTGTAAGCCGTCCGTTGTTTGGTCTGGGTCGCTCCGTTCCTTCGGAACGACCGCTCGCCAGACGACTGGGTGTTCGATAGCTCCGCCAAGCGGTTGTGCCGGAGGCACAGAGCGAAGCGGATGAGCAAACAGGAAGGGCCGGGGAACCGGCCCTTTTTTCTCAGGTGCGTGTAGGGTTTGCCACGCATAAGCGTTTGCGCAGATAGGAAACCTCACAGGTGTCGTGGTTTACATCTATTAGGAGACCCCCCGATGCGCTTTTTTGTTTTCCCTCTCGCCGTAATCCTCGCCTGCGCCGCCTTTGTCGGCCTCTCCAACCGCAACGCGGTTGATAAAGCCGAAGCCAGCGTGGACAGCTCCGATATCGGGCTGGAAGATCTGGGCGAGATGCTGTTTTTCGACGTCAACCTTTCGGCCAATCGCACCCAGTCTTGCTCAAGCTGCCACGATCCCGCGTTTGGCTTTGCCGATCCGCGCGGCATGGCCTCGCCGGGCGATGATGGCGTGTCGCTGGGCGACCGCAACGCCCCGACGGCAGCCTATGCGGCGCTGACACCCCCGTTCCATAGGAACCAGGATGGCGAGTGGATGGGCGGTCAGTTTCTGGATGGCCGTGCTTCCACCCTTGAGGATCAGGCAGGCGGGCCGCCGCTCAATCCCGTTGAGATGGGTATGCCGGACGAGGCGGCCGTTATGGCACGGCTTTTGGAAAACGAGGTCTATCAGGAGGCGTTTCCCGCACTCTTTGGCGAGCAGATTTTTGACAATGCGAATGCGGCTTACGAGGCGATGACACAGGCGATTGCCGCCTTTGAGCGCACAGACTTCTTCTCGCCGTTTGATTCCAAATATGATCGCTTCCTGCGCGGTGAGGCGGAGCTGACTAATCAAGAAGAGTTGGGCCGGCTTCTGTTCTTTTCCCAGCAGTTCACCAACTGCAACCAGTGCCATCAGGTGGCGCTCAGCGCGCTCGACCAGCGCGAGACGTTCAGCGACTATCTCTACCACAACATCGGAACGCCTCAGAACACAGCACTTCGTGAGCTGAATGGTGTGCCGCAGGGAACGATTGATGCTGGCCTTGCCAACAACCCGACTGTCGATGGCGCGCCGGAGGCGATGGGCCGGTTCCGTACACCGACGCTGCGCAATGTCGCCGTCACCGGGCCCTACATGCACAATGGCGTGTTCGCCGATCTGCGCACGGTCGTCCTCTTCTACAACACCTACAACACGCAGTCTGATGAGCGCCTGATCAACCCCGAAACGGGCGAAGCGTTTGATCCGCCGCCGATCCCCGACACGCTGTCATTGGAAGAGTTGGAGCACGGTCCGGCCCTGGATGACCGGCGCGTCGATGCTTTGGTCGCCTTCATGAAGACGCTGACCGACGCACGCTATGAGCATCTGCTCGAAGAGGATGAGACGAGCGGCCTTTCTCAGTAGAAGTGCACGTGCGCCACGCTGACGTCGGCCTCCATCTCACGGCCAATCGCGATGATGCCGATGCGGCGGAGCTTGGAAAGATCAAGCGGTGCATCGGTGCGATGGGGCGCGAAATCGGCAAACTGGATCCGGTGCGTTTCCCATTCCGGTCCGGCGATGAAGCTCTGGCGGTAGCTCTGCCAGGGGCGCGTGAGATCGCTGGTGCGCAGGTGGATGTTGTAGGTTTCGCTCTCGTGGCCAGGCCGCACGCCCAGAGCAACACCTGAGTCAATCGCGGAAAACTCTACTCCGGTGAACCCGCTCGCTTCAGGCACATCGGCAGCCATCTGGATGAAGCCGCCGTTGTTTTCCAGGCTCACAGTACCACGCATTCGCCACGCCTCGCGGCCTTGGACAGTCTCGCGGGTGAGCGTGCCGGATGACCGCCCACCCATGACGGTGTCGGTGACCAGTTGGAATTGGATTGTAGGGTCCATGCAGGCACCAATGTTCACGAGGCCAAGTTCGGCGGGGCCAGTCGTCTAAGACAGGTGCGAGCGATGGGTCCACCAGTCGTGCATGGCGGTGAAGACCGGTTCTAACGCCTTCCCGTCTGCGCTGGCTGAATATTCGACTCGGGGGGGAACCTCCGCATACACCTTGCGGACCACCAGCCCGTCAGCTTCGAGCGCGCGCAGCTGATTGGTGAGCATCGTCTGCGTGATGCCATCGATCGACCTGCGCAACTCGCCGAACCGTTTGGTGCCTTGAAAGATCAGAATCTGGAGAATGAGCAATTTCCATTTTCCGCCAATCATGCCGATCACCGTCGGTGCTGGGCAGGTTTTTTGGTCGGGCAATGGAGCCTTTTCCATCGACAGTACGGCCTCAGACGTCATGTTTTCTCCATTAGTATGGTTTTTGATAGTATAGTAAAAAAATCTGCCTACTTTTCTGAAGATACCGATGCGGCTACGCCTGTGTAAACACATCTCTGCACAGGACAGGACGTATGACCCCACACTTATGGACCGTTAGCGGCGCGCCTAGCCCATGGCGAGTGGCGCTCGCGATGGCTTTCAAGGGCCTTGATTATGAAGTCCAAATGCTCTCCGCCTCCGAGAGGGAGCATAAATCGGAGCCCTATCTCTCCCTTAACCCCCGAGGAACCGTTCCAACGCTTCAGGCGGACGACCTCACACTGCGGCATTCCATTGCGATCCTTGCCTGGTTGGATCGGACCTTCCCCGGCAAGCCTTTGTTCGGTGAGACGCCTGAGGAGGCAGGCAATATCTGGCAGTCCACCATGGACATCTTTGACCACTTGCCAGACGCGACCAGCGCGGTGTTGTCCCCCATCTTCTTCGATAATGCCGCTGAGGCGACGGATGCGCTGCGGGAGGCGGCAGAGCGGCTACGCTCCGAGACCGATCGATTGGCGCTCATGCTGGCTGGCCAGGCTTGGCTGTCCGGATCGCGCCCCGGGGCGGCCGATGCCGTCGCCTTTCCGCACATCCGACTGATCCAGCGGGCGATGGAGACCAAGCCGCAGATCATGACCGATTTGGGCTTGCCCAGTTTGGCGGCGCTTTCACCTGAGATTGCCGCATGGGTCGCGCGCGTGGAAGCGCTGCCCAATGTCTCAAATACCTTTCCGCCCCACTGGGCCGAAGCTGCCTGAGGGGCCGGGATCATGACCAACGCAAACTACAGGAAAAACATCACGGTCGCGTCAGATAGGGAGACGGCCTTTGATGCAGTCACCCATGGCGTTGAACAGTGGTGGACCCGCCCCGATAAACCGCTGCGCGAGATCGGTGGCCGCGCCAAGTTCACCTTCCCTCCTGGAAAGTCCTACTGGACCTTTGAGCTGACCAAGACGGACAAGCCAACTCGCGTGGAATGGCGCTGTGTTGATGCCTTGCATCTTCACGAGGGTCAGCCGGATGAAATCCGGACCGAATGGTTGGGTACCTCGGTGGTTTGGGAAATCTCCGAGACATCGCAGGGCACGACCATCGCCATTGAGCATGTCGGGCTCACCCCACAGCTCTTGTGCTACGATATCTGCGAAGCAGGCTGGGACTTCTTCTTTCTGGAAAGTCTGAAGCAGTACCTCGACACCGGAAAGGGCTCGCCACACCAAGGCTGATAGACCCATTGATCGCAGGCCGCACCTGAGCCCATCCGCGTCCGATTCGATCGCCCCTTGACCAAAATTTGACCAAATGGTCTAGTTTCTTCTGAAAGCGGTTGCGCTCGCCAGAAAGCGTACGCTTGCACGAGGGGAACGCGCCGTATGGTCAGCGTTGAAGAAGCCCGGTCATGGGGCGATTTTTCAGGCGATGATCTCGCCCAGCTTATGTCCCAGGCCACCCGCCTGCGTGCTGCGCATTGGCGCGAGACCGTCACCTATTCCCGCAAGGTTTTTGCGCCGCTCACCACCATGTGCCGCGACACATGCGGCTATTGTACCTTCGTGAAGAAGCCTGGTCAGCCAGGCGCCTATGTTATGACGCCGGAGCAGGTTCTGGCGACGGCACGCAAGGGCGAGGCAACTGGCTGCAAGGAGCTGTTGTTTTCGCTCGGCGAGAAGCCGGAGAGGCGCTACCCCGAAGCGGTCGAGGCGCTCGCCGCCCTCGGATACACCTCCATGATTGACTATCTGGCCGCCATGTGCCGGCTTGTGCTGGAAGAAACCGGCCTTCTGCCGCATGTGAATGCCGGCACGCTGACGGACGATGAGATCGACAGGCTGAAGCCAGTGTCAGCCAGTATGGGCATGATGCTGGAAACCGTTTCCAACCGGCTGATGCAGCCGGGCATGCCGCACCATCAATGCCCCGACAAAACGCCCAAGGCGCGGCTGCGCACGCTGGAGGTCGCCGGCCGCAACAAGGTGCCGTTTACAACAGGGTTGCTCATAGGTTTGGGCGAGACATGGGCGGAGCGTGTTGAGGCGCTGACGGCAATCAACGCAGTGCATCAGCGCCATGGCCATATTCAGGAAGTGATCATCCAGAATTTCCGGGCGAAGCCAGGCATCGCGATGGCCGATCATCCCGAGCCGACGCTGGACGACATGCTTCTAACGCTCGCCACCGCACGGCTGATGCTCGATCCGTCCATCAGCCTTCAGGCGCCGCCGAACCTTTCCGAACGTCATGCGGCCTATCTCGACGCAGGCATCAATGATTGGGGCGGCATCTCGCCGGTGACCATAGACTTCATCAACCCTGAACGGCGCTGGCCGCAGCTTGATGATCTGTCCGATGCCTGCGCCGCCAAGGGGCTGACCTTGCAGGAGCGGCTGACCGTGTACCCCACCTATCTGTCCGAACGGGGATACATGGAAACGCCGGTGCGTCACCGTGCGAAGTCGATGGCGCGTGCCGATGGGCTCGCTCGTTCTCAGGCTCTGGAGGCCCATCATGCTGCTGCCTAAGCCGGCCTCGGCCTCCATTCGGGCCATTCTCGACCGGGCGCTTGAAGGCCGGGAGGTTTCTGTCGCCGAGGGTGAGGCGCTGTTTCGGGCCCGGGGTGCCGATCTTGATGCCGTCGTTGCGGTGGCCGACCATATCCGTCACCAGCGGGTGGGTGACACGGTCACCTTTGCGGTCAACCGGAACATCAACTTCACCAATGTCTGCTACATGGGTTGCCAGTTCTGCGGTTTTGCCAAGCGGATGGAAGATGCTGGCGCGCAGTGGCTGAGCCTTGATGCGATCGTTGGCCGGGCGCAAGAAGCCTGGAACCGCGGTGGCACGGAGGTGTGCATTCAGGGTGGACTCCACCCGAAGATGGACGGGACCCACTACAGGGACATCGTGCTTGCCATCAAACAAGCTCTGCCGGACATGCACATCCATGCCTTCTCACCGTTTGAGGTTTGGTACGGCACCAAGAAGCTGGGCGTGAGTGCGCGGGCGTTTTTGGAAGACCTGAAAGACTGTGGTCTTGGCTCCATGCCAGGGACTGCGGCAGAAATTCTGGATACCGAAATCCGCAAGGTGCTGACCCGCGACAAGCTGAAGGCGCATGAGTGGGTGGAGATCATCTCGACAGCTCACAAGGTCGGTGTGCCGACGACAGCAACGATCATGTATGGCCATGTCGATGGGCCGCAACATTGGGCAGCCCATATCGGGCTGATCCGCGACATTCAGAAAGAGACCGGCGGCTTCACCGAGTTCGTGCCGCTTTCCTTCGTCCATGAAGACGCGCCGCTTTATCGCAAGGATCCCTCTGCGGTGCGTGCCGGGCCTGACCAGGCCGAGGTGACGCTGATGCACGCTGTCTCGCGCATCATGCTGGCTGGCCAGATCGACAACATCCAGGTGTCGTGGACCAAGCTTGGGCCGGAGATGGCCCAGGCGATGCTCGATTGTGGTGTCAATGATCTTGGCGGCACGTTGATGAACGAAAGCATTTCGCGCGCCGCCGGGGCCAAGCATGGGCAGGAAGTAACGGCCCATGAGATGGTTCAGATCATCCGTTCCGCAGGCAAGGTTCCTGTTCAACGGAACACGCTATACGGAACGCTTCGGACCTTTGAAGATTTCGAGCCGGAAGCCCAGGCTCCCTTGGTCGATCGCAAGGGCCGCGATCCGCTCGGTTTCCTTCAGCCTGAACCGGCGCGGCGCGCATCGTGAAGCAGGTGACCCTCCTTGCCGGCGGTGTTGGCGGCGCGAAGATGGCCGAAGGCCTCGCCGCGCTCGACGATGTTGACCTCACTGTCATCGGTAATGTGGCCGATGATGAGCAGTTCCATGGGCTTTGGGTGTCGCCGGACATCGACACGGTGACCTACACCCTGGCGGGCATGATCGACCGTTCCCAAGGCTGGGGCGTCGCCGATGAAAGCCATCGTGCGATGGACGTTCTGGAAACGCTTGGCGAGCCAGTGTGGATGACGCTGGGGGACAAAGACTTTGGCTTGCATATCTACCGCACCATGCGCCGTGCACGCGGGGATCGTCCGACCCAGATTGCGGCTGACGCTGCCCGCGCTTTTGGCGTCAAAGCGCGCATTCTCCTGCCGACCGATGACCCGGTGCAAACGCGCCTTGAGACGGATAGGGGTGGATTGAGCTTTCAGGAGTACTTTGTCCGCGAGAAGTGCGAGCCGACCGTCTCGGCAGTCTGGTTTGAATGGATTGAACGGGCGCGGCCGACGCCAGAGGCGCTCGAAGCCATCGACGCGACCGATTTGGTCGTCATCGCGCCTTCTAATCCGTTGGTGAGCATCGACCCCATTCTTTCGGTGCCGGGCATCCATGATCACATCGTGGAATCGGGTGTGCCCGTTATCGCCGTGAGCCCCCTCATCGGAGGCAAGGCGGTGAAGGGGCCTGCAGCTGCTATGATGGAAGCGCTGGGTCTTGAGGTTTCCGCGCTTGGCGTCGCGCGGCATTATCTCGGCTTGGTGGATCACATGATGATCGACAACAAGGATGCTGTTCTGGTGGACGACATCCATCATCTGGGCATGCACACGACGGTGACGAACACGCTGATGAAGGATCTGGGCGACAAAGAGCGCGTTGCGCGTGAAATCATGGAGACTGCTGCATGAGCACCAGCAATGCTGATCTTTGCGTCGTGATCCCGATGAAGGACCCTGGGCAGGCGAAAACCCGTCTGGGAGAGGTCTTGCCAGCTGAAACGCGGGCGGCGCTGACGCGGACGCTGTTTCGCAACACCTTGCGGGTTCTGCGCACGGTCAATAGCGGACTCCACATCGTGGTCGTCACGGCCTCGCCGTCCATTGCCCTCATCGCACACCCGTTTCGCGCGCAGGTTCTTGATGATCCCGGCGAGGGCCTTTCGGCAGCAGCTGAAGCTGGTGCGCGTTATGCGGTCCACCATCGTTTTCGTTCGGTTTGCATTCTGCCCGGCGATCTTGCTGACCCACTTGCTAAAGACTTTGAAACGCTCTTCTCGGCGCCCCGGCCCGATAGGTCGGTCATCATCGCGCCGGCGCATGATGGCGGCACGAATGCTCTGATTGCCTCGCCACCGGATGCGCTGCCGTTCTCCTATGGGCAGGGTTCTTGCGCGAAGCATCAGGCGTCTGCAGAGGCCGAGGGCCTTTCATGTCTGGTTATGCCGCTTCCCAGCCTGCTTTATGATGTAGACAGGTCGAGCGATCTTGGGTCGCGGCTGGTGCGTGGCCTTGATCGGTCGTTGGGAGCGTTCGGCGCATGAGCTCGGTGACCGTCACAGCACTGGAAGGTATTCCGGAGGTGAAGGCCGGCGACGATGTTGCTGCCCTCATTGGCAATGCGCTGGAGGCAGACGGTCTCACTCTCGAAGCTGGTGACGTGCTGACAATCGCCCATAAGATCGTCTCCAAAGCCGAAGGGCGGGTGCGCCGTTTTGTTGATGTTGAGCCGAGCGAGGAAGCTGAGCGTTACGCTGAGCAGCTGTCAAAAGACCCGCGCAAGATTCAGATCGTGCTCGATGAAAGCGTTCAGGTCATTCGATCGTTCAAACATCCGCATGCCAATGAAGGCACGATGATCTGCGAGCACAGGCTTGGGCTGATCTCTGCCAATGCTGGCGTTGATGAGTCCAACACCGCCGAAGACGGCGAGGCGATCCTTCTGCCCGAGGACCCCGATGCCAGCGCGCAAGCCATTCGTCTTGGGCTTGCGACGCATTTCGGCGTGGCGCCGGGCGTCATCATTACCGACACGTTTGGCCGCCCTTGGCGGGTTGGCCAAGTGAATGTTGCCATTGGACTGGCAGGCGTTCCGGCCACCATTGATGAGACCGGTGATGTGGATGCTCGTGGCCGTTTGCTCAAGGTAACGCAGCCGGCCATCGCTGATGAAATCGCTGCAGCCAGCGGCCTCGTGGTCGGCAAGGCTGCCGGTACACCCGTTGCCCTGTTCAAAGGGCTCAACTGGGTGCCAAACAATCATGTGCGCGCCAGGCAACTCCTGCGCGCCCGAACAGAGGATATGTTTCGATGACGCTTGCCATTTTGGGTGGAACAGGACCGCAGGGTCGGGGGCTGGCTTTGCGCTTTGCCCGCGCGGGCGTGCCGGTGGTGATCGGTTCGCGTGACGCCGCCCGGGCAGCCGAAGCGGCGGCCGAATTGGCTGGCCAGTTGCCCGACGGATCCGCGGCGATCACGGGCGCGAACAATGAAGATGCGGTCGCGGCCGCAGAACGCTTTGTCATCCTCTCCGTTCCCTATTCCGGGCACAACGCCACGCTGGAAGCGCTGACGTCTGATCTGGCGGGCAAGATCCTGATCGACATCGTTGTGCCGCTGTCGGCCAACGATCCGAAGGTGGTGGACATGCCGCCGGAAGGGTCGGCGACCGAAGCAGCGCAGGCGATCCTTGGCCCGGACATTCCGGTCATCGGCGCGCTTCACAACGTTTCTGCGGCGACGCTCAACAAACTTGAATGGGATATCAATTGCGATGTGCTGGTGTGCGGCAATTCGCTGGATGCCCGCAAAGAGGTGATGGCGCTGATCGGCAAGCTCGGCGTCACCTGTTTCAATGCCGGGGCGGCCAATTCGGCCCGCTGCGTTGAGGCCATCACGCCCATTCTCATTCGTATCAACATTTCCAAGCAGGTGCCGTTCACCCATGCCGGCATCAAAATCTGGCCGCCGGCGCATTAGCGCCGGTCCTTTTTCGCGCGAGGTCCGGGCGGAAAACCGGGATCCACTTTTCCTGACCTCGCTTTGACGACCGGAACCGAAACAATCTGAAGGGGAATAGCTATGGAATTCGGAATTACGTTTAAGGGGGTCGTCGACCCTGATCGGGCGAAGGCACTGGTTCGGCTCGCTGAATATTCGGGCTTCAGCTATTGCTGGTTCTATGACAGCCACATTCTTTGGCGCGAAAGCTACATGGCGATGGCCATGCTTATGGAGCACACCGAGACCATGCGGTTCGGGCCATGCGTGACCAACCCGAACACGCGCGACTGGTCGCTGGCGGCGTCCATGTTCGGCTCGCTCGCCAAGCAGTCTGGTGGCCGGTTTGATATCGGCGTTGGACGCGGTGACAGCGCCGTTCGCGTGATGGGCAAGAAGCCCGCCAAGCTGGCGACCCTTGAGGAGTTCGTTCTTAAGGTCCAAGCCATGATCCGCGGCGAGGAGGTCACCTATGGCGACGTGCCTGCGCCGATCCAGTTCCCTTGGGCAACGGGGTACGAGCTACCGGCTTGGATTGCCGCCTATGGACCGATGGCTTTGGCGTCGGCCGGTAAGGTCGGCCAAGGGTTGATCCTTCAGATCGCCGAGCCTGGAATCTGCAAATGGCTCACCGATCAGGCAGTCGCTGCGGGCAAGGAAGCCGGGCGCGATATGTCGGACTACAAGGTCATGTCTGCGGCGCCGGCCTATTTCGGCTCGATGGATGAATGCCGCGAGGCCACCAAGTGGTTCCCGGCCATGGTCGGAAATCACGTTGCCGATATTGTCGAGAAGTATGGCTCGGACACCGATCTGGTGCCGCAGAGCCTTACCGCTTACATCGAAAAGCGCCGTGGCTACGACTATTCCAAGCACGGCCAGAGCGATAACCCCTATCTCGACTTCATCACCGATGACATTGTCGATGGTTTCGCTGTTCTTGGCACGCCGGACGACCACATTGCCAAGCTCAAAGAGCTTGAGGCGGTGGGCGTGACCCAGTTCAACATCTATCTCGACAATGGCCGTGAAGCGGAAATTATCGAGACTTATGGCGACAAGGTCATCCCGGCGATGAAGGGCTGATTGAGCCCCTTCAATCTGGCTGTTTGCAGGCCTTTTTGGGTCGCCTCGTAAGAGGCGACCCATGACACCGCCAGAATGCTGCTGCGCAGCGAATATTGTGCGCTGCACGCGGAAATACTTTAGAATTTTTCTATTTTAACCAACTGATTTATCTACGTATTTTCCACCTTGGCCATAGGGACCACGCCCTTCGTTTATTACCAGGAAGTATATGGGGTAATCCGTACGTAGTGGTTCAAGAATCTCAACGCTTCCGATAGTTTCGCCGATGCGCTGGGGTGCCAAATTCCGGTACCGGCGGCTTGTGGAGGCAGAAAGTCTTCGCGCCAACCGTCTGTGACATCCGCAACAATCTGGCGGTGCCCCTTGGCAGGAAACGTCTTTTTGGGAGGACACGTTTTGTCTGACGATTCTGACAATAAGGCCTACTGGTCGGCGAACCTTCGCCTTGTAGGCATTTGCTTGGTGATCTGGGCCATCGCGTCCTTCGGATTTGCCATTTTGCTTCGGCCGTTGGTCGCCGGAATTTCGGTTGGTGGTACCGACCTAGGGTTCTGGTTTGCTCAACAGGGCTCCATCCTCGTGTTTCTGGTCCTCATCTTCTTCTACGCTTGGCGTATGAATGCGTTGGACCGAGAGCACGGCGTGGACGAAGAATAATCTGGGAGCCGTGATCAATGGATCAAACAACACTTAACTTCATCGTTGTGGGCGCGTCGTTCGCGCTCTACTTCGGTATCGCCATCTGGGCGCGCGCCGCCTCGACGAGTGAGTTCTACGCCGCTGGCCGCGGTGTGAACCCGATCGTCAACGGGATGGCCACCGCGGCGGACTGGATGTCCGCGGCGTCGTTTATTTCGATGGCGGGTCTCATCGCCTTCGTTGGTTACAACAACTCACTCTTCCTGATGGGTTGGACCGGTGGCTATGTGCTTATGGCCATGCTGCTTGCGCCTTACCTGCGCAAGTTCGGCAAGTTCACCGTGCCGGAGTTCGTCGGCGACCGTTACTACTCCAACGCCGCGCGCGTTGTGGCGGTTATCTGTCTCATCGTGATCTCGGTGACCTACGTTATCGGCCAGATGCGCGGTGCGGGCATTGCCTTCTCGCGCTTCCTGGAAGTGCCGATCGACATTGGTCTGTACATCGCGGGCTTCGTCGTTCTGGTCTACGCTGTGTTGGGCGGTATGAAGGGCATCACCTACACCCAGGTGGCGCAGTACTGCGTGCTCATCGTGGCTTACACCATTCCGGCGATCTTCATCTCGCTGCAGCTCACCGGCAACCCGATTCCGGGTCTGGGTCTGTTCTCGACGATGTCGGAAGGTACCGCTGGTGCTGGCCAGCACCTCCTGGTAACGCTGGATGGCTTGCTGACGGATCTCGGGTTCCGAGAGTACACGGCAACAACCAATCCATGGCTGATGGCGCTTTACACCCTGTCGCTGATGATCGGTACGGCTGGTCTGCCGCACGTGATCATCCGCTTCTTCACGGTGCCCAAAGTGTCCGATGCTCGTTGGTCTGCTGGTTGGGCCCTGGTGTTCATCGCCCTTCTGTACCTGACGGCTCCGGCTGTTGGTGCAATGGCGCGCCTGAACATCACGACCACCATGTGGCCGGCTGGCATTGAAGGGGAAGCCGTTTCTGAAGCTGAACTGCCAGACTGGTTTGAAACCTGGAAGGTCACCGGCCTTCTTGGCGTGGAAGACAAGAATGGCGACGGCCTCATCCAGTACTACAATGATGCCAATCCGGACATGGCCGCTATCGCTGAAGAGCGCGGCTGGGCCGGCAATGAGCTTGTCACCTTCAACCGTGACATCCTTGTGCTTGCCAACCCGGAAATCGCGCAGCTGCCAGGATGGGTCATCGCCCTGATTGCCGCTGGCGGTATTGCGGCTGCGTTGTCGACGGCGGCTGGCTTGTTGCTGGCCATCTCCTCGGCAATCAGTCACGACCTTATCAAGTCGGTGTTCAGGCCAGATATATCTGAGAGTGGCGAGCTGTTAGCAGCGCGTATCTCTATGGTGGTATCGATCTGTGTGGCCGTCTATCTGGGCCTCAACCCTCCGGGCTTTGCTGCCCAGGTGGTGGCGCTGGCCTTCGGTCTGGCGGCGGCAACGCTGTTCCCGACCCTGATGATGGGCATCTTCTCCAAGCGGATGAACTCTGCGGGCGCGATCGCAGGTATGCTGGCTGGTCTGATTTCGACCTGTCTTTACCTGTTCCTGTACCTAGGTTTCTTGTTCATTCCGGGTACGGCTGTGTTCGACAGCTCGCAGTATCTGTTCGGCATTCCGCCGACCCATTTCGGGCCGATCGGTGCGCTGTTCAACTTCATCGCTGCGTTCCTTGTTTCTCGTGCGACGGCTGCTCCGCCGCAGGAAATCCAAGACCTGGTGGAGTCAGTGCGCGTTCCTCGCGGTGCGGGTGCTGCCCAGGCTCACTAAGCCAACAGGCTTTGAGAGTTCTAAGAGTGACAAGAAGGGGCCCTTTGTGGGCCCCTTTTTCATTGGGCCGTCTGGTCGCTGAAACACGCAGAAACCGTGGAAAACCGGACTGGCGTGCCAACGGTCTGCATGCAAGGTGTGCCACCTAACGAATGCCACCCAGCGAATTCCAATGACAGGTATGGAGCCGACCATGGATGCAGCCCGCGCCGACATGGAGGCCTTTGTTCGCCGCCACCACCCCTTCGACAGCCTGTCGGAGGACGCCGCGCAAGAAGTGCTGAAGGTTCTGAAACCAGAGGCCCATGCCGATGGGGCGATGGTCTTTGGCTATGGCCAGACCGTTGACGGCCTGCGGATCGTGGCGCGGGGCGAGGTTGAGCTGCTCTCCGCCAATGGCGATCTGATCGCCGAGGCCCATGCAGGCGACAGTGTTGGATCAAGGGCGCTGTTCAACGACGGCATCGCCGATCAGGCCGCGCGCGCCAAGGCGGCAGATGGCGAAAGCGACGTCGTGGTCTATCGGCTGCCGGCGGAAACGTTCGCCAAGCTGGTAGACGGCGACATGGCCTTCCGCGCCTTTTTTCAGCGCTTTGTGCCAACCGATGGCGATGATGCTGCCTCCGGTGAAGACGCCAGCCTCATGGGCGTCTCGCTGGAGAGCCTTATGACACCCAATCCGGTGACTGTGCCTGGAACGATGCCCGTCCGGGAAGCCGCTTCTATCATGGCGGAGCGGCATATCTCCTGTGTTTTGGTTGTTGAAGGCGAGCGCTTGGTCGGGCTTTTGACAACCGGCGACATCACCAACCGCGTTGTGGCCGCGCAGTCCGATCCTAATGCGCCGGTTCAAAAGGTTATGACGCGTGACCCGATGGCCTTCAGCCCAGACGACAGCGGATTTGACGCCATGCTGGCCATGAGCAGCAAAGGCATTGGTCATCTGCCAATCGTTGAGGATGGACGCCCGGTTGGCATCATCACGCGGACCAATCTGGTTCGCCGTCAGCAGGTCTCTGCCGTTTACATGATCGGCGATATGCGCCGTCTGTCCGATACAGTGGAGCTTTCAAAGGTTGTCGATCAGATCCCTGGCCTTCTGGTTCAGCTCGTCGGCTCCGGCGTCGCGCCGCATAAGATCGGCCGTGTCATCACGTCTATCGCTGACGCTTTGACGGTGCGCTTGCTTGAGCTTGCCGAAGAGAAGTTCGGTCCCCCACCCGTTTCCTATCTTTGGCTTGCGTGCGGCAGTCAGGGGCGGAGGGAGCAGACGGGCGTGTCCGACCAAGACAACTGTCTTATCCTCCATGATGCCTACGACGCTGATGCGCATGGCAGCTACTTTCGTGATCTTGCGGCCTTTGTCTCTGACGGGCTCGATGAGGCCGGCTACTTCTACTGTCCTGGCGATATGATGGCGACGAATGAGCGTTGGCGGCAGCCAGTTTCGGTCTGGCGTGGCTATTTTGAGGGTTGGGTCCACAAGCCCGACCCGATGGCGCAGATGCTGGCCTCGGTGATGTTCGATCTGAGCCCTATCTCAGGGGATTTCTCCCTATTTGACGGTTTGCAGCGCCGTACGCTCGACCTGGCCAAGGCCAATTCGATTTTCCGAGCCCATATGACGGCCAACTCGCTGAAGCACACACCACCGCTGAGCCTGTTTCGTGGCTTCGCCCTCATCCGCTCCGGCGAGCACAAGAACACGGTCGATCTGAAACACAATGGCGTGGTGCCCATTGTCGATCTGGCGCGGCTCTACGCGCTGGAAGGTGCGCTTGAAGCGGTCAACACGCGCGAGCGGATTGAGGCCGCGCAAGAGGCCGGGACTGTGTCAAAGCAAGGCGGCCGCGACCTTCTGGACGCTTTCGATCTCATCTCGACGGTTCGCCTTCGCCATCAAGCGCGACAGATCCGTGATGGCGAGAAGCCAGACAACTTTTTGGCGCCGTCGCGCCTGTCTGCCTTTGAGCGCAACCATCTGAAGGACGCGTTCGGCGTCATCAAGGGCTTGCAATCGTCCCTCGGGCACGGGCGCACTGTCGGATAGCTAGGCCTTGTGGCGGGCTAGCGCTCCGGTTCGGGCCGGGGTAAACCCGCCGCCAGTGACCCTTTGTTCCAAGCACGGGCTTTCATGTTTCTAGGCTATGTAGGCGCTATCGCCGGCGGCATTGGTCTTGCCGCGATCTTGCTGGTGATTTCCAAGACACTGCGGTTGAACCTGCCGCGGTGGCTGTACCCTGCAACGGCGGGCCTGGGCATGCTCTTGCTCACAATCCACATTGAGTACAGCTGGTTCAGTCAGGTGCGCTCCACGCTGCCTGAAGAGATCGAAATCGTCGAAACCTTTGACTATTCGGTTCCCTATCAGCCGTGGACCTACCTCATACCGCGCGTGAACCGCTTCGTTGCCATTGATCACACATCCGCTCGCACCAATGACGGCGTTGAGGATTTGGTGCTGATTGATGTGATTTTGATGGAGCGGTTTTCGCCCACCTTCAAGGCAACCAATTTCGTCAATTGCGACGCCGGTGAACGCCTGCTTGTTGGTGATGACATTGAGATGGATGAAACGGGTATGCCGCTCAGCAGCGATTGGTCTGCAGTCGGACTTGATGATCCCTTGATCAAGGCGGTGTGTGAGCGCCACAATTCGCCGAGCGCTTAAGATCTTGGTTTGGCGAGGATCAAGGCGAGGCTGAACAGCCCGTCTAAGGTGCGTTCTCCCGGCCGACCCACAACAACAAACGGGCGCGCCGGCGGCATGCATTCGGGAGGAGCCGAACGATGACGAAGGTCCGTTCGACACAAGAACCGCGCCGTGTGGTGCGCGGGCTTTTCATTCCACTGGTCGCACTTGCTGGCCTGCTCGTGGTATTGGTCCTTGGGCTGGCTTTCGCCGGCGGGCAAAGCGGTTTGGCGCCCACGCTCTTGCCCCTTATTGCCTTGGCCGCAGCCGGTCTCCTGGGCTTTTTGTTTTTCCAAATGCGGCGGGCAGAGACGATGGTTGTCCAACCCGCGCAGCGCCTGCAATCGGCGCTGACAAGGGTACCCGATGAGGGGTTGGCCGCCGTCACTGGTCTGCGCGACCCAGGGGTTTTATCCGGCGTCGTACGGGAAGCCAGCGCTCTTTTGGAGCGCTATGTGCACGACAGCGACGAGGATCCGGGCGCGCGTGAGGCCATTGTACGCACGCGGCTGGAAACCGTGCTCCGCGATCTCCATGACGGCGTGATGATTTGTACGCTCGATCACCAGGTGCTTCTCTACAACAAGCGTGCTCTCGATATCCTGCATGTCACGGGGACCGTTGGTCTCGACCGGCCACTGTTCGAGACGCTGGCCGCACGTCCTTTCCGACACGCGCTGACGCGGGTTATCGCGCGCCACCAAGCCGGTCGACACATTGACCATGCCGATGGGCTGAGCGTCATGGTGATTGGTGGCACGGTGGATGGTCGCCATATGATTAAGGGCCGGATGTCGTTGATGCTCGATGATGCCGGCAAGACGCCAGTTGGCTACGTCATGACGTTCGAGGACGTCACCAACGATCTTTCCGCCTCGCTTTGGCGCGAGCGCGCCATGTTTGATATCCGGTCCGACCTCAAAGGTCGCCTGGAACGTCTGACGAAGAGGGCTGCTCCGCATGGTCTTGATGCCGATATTGAGGCGGTGACGGCCGAGATTGATCGCTATGAAACCCTAGCGCTCGATGTCCTGGCCGGTGCCTGGCCGATGAGCGCGGTTTTTTCGACCACGCTTTTCGACTGCATCGTGGAAAGGAATTCGGAGGAACGCAGTCTCGATTTCTCCATTGAGGGCGACCCGGTCTGGCTGCACTGCGACAGCGCGACCATCACCGACCTTCTAGACCGGATTGCCAATCGGATTGCCGTCGATCAGGGCATCAAGGCTTTCCGGGTGATCGCGACATTGGCATCGGAGGAAGAAGCCTATGTCGACGTTCTTTATGACGGCGAGGCTATTGATGAGGAAACGCTGACGGCATGGCTTAATGAGCAGTTGGAGCCGGACCTTGGTGCCCTTACCGGGGGTGACGTGCTCCATCGCCATCGCACCAGGCTTCTTGTCGATGCGCTGGATGAAACGACGTCGCGCCTTCGGCTGCCGCTCAAAACGGCTGCGGAACGCTATGCGCGCACCGAACGGTCACTGGCGCCAGCTCAAGCGCGGCGGGAATTCTACGATTTTGATCTCCTGCATCGGCCGCATTCGCACCTGCTCGATGAGCGGCCGTTGAAGGCGCTGACATCGGTTGTTTTCGACACTGAGACGACCGGGCTTGAACCGTCCAAAGGCGATGAAATGATCTCGATTGGCGCGGTGCGGATCGTCAATGGTCGGCTTCTGCGCGGTGAAATCTTCAATGAGTTCATCAATCCTGGTCGCGCCATTCCGGCGGCATCGACCAAAATTCACGGCATCACCGATTCCATGGTCGCTGACGCGCCGACCGCGACAGAGACGCTGCCGCGCTTCCATGGCTTTGTCGGCCCAGGGGCGCTCATCGCCCACAATGCAGCCTTCGACATGAAGTTTCTGTCTTTGAAGGAAAAGGTGGCCGGCGTCCG
Source organism: Pseudomonadota bacterium (assembly GCA_038749715.1). GTDB lineage: Bacteria > Pseudomonadota > Alphaproteobacteria > Rhizobiales > MH13 > MH13. The sequence goes on along the minus strand of JBCDHR010000007.1, from coordinate 116,899 downwards.
CTTCAACCAGCCGGTGCTCGACACGCTGCTGCTTGCTGCCCATGCGCTTGGCCGTGATGAGACGCTTTCGCTGGATGGTTTGTCGGAGCGGTTCGGCATCGAGCTTGCCGCAGAGGATCGCCATACAGCGCTTGGGGATGCAGTCGCCACTGCAGAAGTGTTCTTGCGGCTTTTGCCGATCTTGGAAGCGCAAGGGGTGCGCACCCTTGGTGAAGCCCAGGCCGCTTCTGACCGTCAGATTGGTTTGCGGCGCATGCAGGCCCAGTTCTAGGCCAGCGGCACCAGCCCCCAAAAAAACAAAAAGGGCGGTGCCTTTCGGCACCGCCCCTCGTTGCCCCCAGCCAAGGGTTGGTGGCGTTACATCGATAGTTCTTCGACTTCTTCGCCAGGTTGCGGCAGCGCCGAGTTGGGGTTGGATCCATCAAGGCCGATGAGGAACAGCCCGACCAGGAACACTGGCGTTGCGATAAGGGCGAACACAATGAGCGCCATCGGCCCGAACAAAATGAACGCGATGATGAGCGCCACAACAGCATTGACCAGGAACAGGGAAAGCGTGGTCGCATCGGTCCAGCGGCCATAGAAGAAGCTGCGCTTCTGGCCTTTTTCGTCCGTATCAGCGGAGGTGGGATCAATGCCGTACTTGGCATCGCGTTGCGCCTTCAAGCGTCTGAACAGACCCACGATCAGTGCTGGAATGAACAGCAAGATGCTGGCGATCAGCGCAAAGGGCGCTGCGACGACCTTGCCGAATCCGGTTTGCTCAGCGCCGGAGGTGAGGGCCGGCCAGGCGTAAAGCAAGCCAAACAGGACCACGCCAACAAGCGTTACCCAGATCGCGCCGGCGACGCCGCCAACGGCGTAGCCTATGCCGCCAAAACCGACAATGTTGATGAGAAGAACGATGATACCGCCGAGGGTTGAGCCGGCGGTGGAACGGGCCGGTTTGGAAGTGCTCATGGCTTGTCGTCCGTGTTGTTGACAGGGTCTGAATGCTCAGGATGGTCGTCTGTGTAGAGGATCCGTTCAGCCGCGCCTTGAAGATCATCAAACTGGCCGGATTTTAGGGCCCAGAAAAACGCAATCAGGCCCATTAGCGACAAAAAGAGCGCCATCGGTATGAGAAAAAGCAAAACGTTCATGCCGTTGCCTCTGCTTTTTGGAGAGGATCGGGTGTTTTTCGGCGTGTTGCGATGCGCGCGAAGGTTCGCGTGCCGTCCAGGCGAAGGGCATTGAACGTGACAATCAGGGAACTGGACGCCATGGCGATGGCGGCGATCCAGGGCGTAACCAGACCCAGCACGGCCACAGGCACCCAGACAAAATTGTAGCCAACTGAAAAGACAATGTTCTGGATGGCGATGCTGCGAGCGTCGCGCGCCGTTGTCAGCAAGTGCGGCAGGCTTTCCAGCGTTGAGCCTTGGAAGACGGCGTCGGCGGCGCGACGAGAAATGTCGACGGCGCTTGTGGGCGCAAGCGATGCGTGTGCAGCGGCCAGGGCAGGGGTGTCGTTCAGCCCGTCGCCGACCATCAGCACATGTTTGCCGGCCTCTTTCAGGCTTTCTATGGCGGCGATCTTGTCGGCAGGCGTCATGTCGCCCTGCCAATCGGTGATGCCGAGCGTTTTGGCCAAGGGTTCCACGAAGCGCGCCCGATCGCCCGACATGATGGCGATGTCGAAACCTTTTTCGCGCAACTTGTCGATCACCTGGGCGGTTCGTGGGCGCAACTGCGGAGCAAAGGCGAAGCGGGCTGGAGCCCGCCCGGGCCGGGTGAGCCAAACTTCGGTTTCCAGCGCGTTCTGCGTGGTGTTGGACTGATCGTTGGCGGTTTCGTCGATGCCGCACCAGCGCGCCGATCCAAGCCGGACTTCACCGCCATCCTCGTCAGTCCAGGTCAGGCCCATGCCGGGTGTGTCTTCCACGTCTTTGGCGCGTGGCACATCGGATGCCGCGGCGCGAATCGCCTGGGCTAGTGGATGCTTGCTGGAGGCAGCGATGGACGAAGCGAGAGATAGGGCATCGGGATCGTCTGGCACCGAGACGAGCTCCGGCTCCAACGTGGTCAACGTGCCTGTCTTGTCGAACACTATGGTGTCGATGGCGGCAAAGCGTTCCAGAGCGGTCTCGGACTTCACGAGCACGCTGTGGCGGGAAAGCTTACCCGCTGCGACCACTTGGGTGATCGGCACGGCCAGCCCCAGCGCGCATGGGCAGGTGATGATGAGGACACAAACGCCGATCATCAGTGCTTCGGGCACGGTCAGTCCGCCGAACAGCCACCAGCCCAGGAATGCGCCCAGTGATAAGGCGTGGACCGTTGGGGTGTACCAGTGCACGACTTTGTCGGCGAAGGCCATGTAGCGGCCCTTTTTCTGCTCGGCAGCTTCCAGAAGGCGCACGATTTCTGCCAGCACCGTGGCTTCGCCAACGCTCTTGGCTTCCACGACCACCGGACCGGTGAGGTTCATGGTGCCGGCCAGGACGGAGGAACCGGCCGCCACGTCCTTTGGGGTGGTTTCGCCGTCGATCAACGCCGTGTCGATGCTCGACGTGCCGTCTCGGATAATGCCATCAACGCCGATACGTTCGCCGGCCGCAACATGAATGCGGTCGCCGCTTGCGAGACTGTCCGGCGGCACCGATTGCAAAGTGCCGTCGTCAAGCAGCTTCTGCACCGGCTGCCCTGCCAGCATGGCAAGGTCATGAACGGCAGAGCGGGCCGTACCACGCACCTTGTGGTCAAGATAGCGACCGATCAGCAGAATGAAGAGGAGTGTAAGCGCGCCGTCGAAATAGACGTGCGGGCCGCCGGTCCAGGTCTCATAGAGGCTCATCAGCGTTGTCAGCGTAACGCCGACGGAGATGGGCACATCCATGTTCGTCTGGCCTTTGCGCAAGGCAGTAATCGCCGAGCGAAAGAAAGGCTGGCCGGAATAGTAGACGCATGGCACGGCAATCAGCGCCGCGATCCAATGGAAGAAGTCGCGCGTGCCCTGACCCATGGTTGCAAAATGGCCGGCCCAAACGGCCCATGCGAGCATCATCACGTTGGCGGCACCGAAGAAGGAGACCGCCAGCGCCATAATGAGGTCGCGGTCGGTTTTCTTGTCGCGCTCCAGAACCGCTTCCATACGGTAGAGCGCCACCGGGTAGCCGAGATCTTCAATTGTTCCGGCAAGACGGTTGGCGGCGTCCGCACTGCCTTTCCATTGCAGCTTCAAGCGCCGCGTTGAGAGGTTCAACCGCGCATTTTCAACCGTTGGATCAGCGGCCAGCCTGTCTTCAATCTTGCGCACGCAGCCGCCGCAATGGACGTTGCCAATAAGAAGGTTCAGCGTGTGGAGGCCATCGGCATCGGTCTCAACGGCGGTTGCCAGATCGAGTTTTGGGCCGGTCTTGCCTACCGATGGCGGCGATCCGGACAGAGACGCATCGAGTGCTGCCATTACAACGTCCTTGGCACCGTCAATTTACGCCCGGAGCCCGCAGGTAAATCTCCTGCGTTTCGAAATGACGTTCACCGTTGACTTCGGCAAGGACGCTGACAAGCCAGCGGCCGGAAATCGGGAAGGTGATCGGTGCCTCGTAACGCCCTTCGCCGACATCTGCGAGGGTCACGCGCACCTGCTGGGCATAGCGCGTCATGCGCTCGGCCATCAGGATCACGGTGCCGCCCGATAGGGCTTCGCCGTTCTTGTCGGTCAGGGTTAGGCCCGCGATGGCATCTGGCTCCGCGTAAACGGGCATCGCGACATCAAGTTGCCAGCCACGCTCTTCTTGGGCGCGCTCAGCTGCCAGAATGTCGTCATAGGCAAGGCCGCGCTCATAGGCATTGGTCGTCACCAGACCCGGAAAGGTGCCAAGCGCCAGCCGCACGAAGTTGCCTGTCACAGCGAACAAAACCAAGAAGCCCAGAACGAAAAGCCAGGGGATCCAGCGATGGTTTCCGAACAGCACGCCGAACACTGTTCGGCGGCCTTCGCTGGGTTGGTCGGTCAGGCTGTTTGTTGGCACGGCGTTGGTCGGCATCGGCTTGCTTCCAGCTTCTAGTTGTTCTCTGGGCCCCAGAAGTAGGTCGAGGAGGTCGTCATCACCCGTCCGTCATCTGCGTTGACGATCGAGAAGGTGATCGGTGTGCGACCTTGTGGGCGATGGGTCGGCGGCACGGTCACCAGCACCCGCAGGGCTGCGGCCGCGGTGTTATCGAACGCGAAGGTTGGGGTCGGTCCGGACGCCAACTCGCTGCCGGCATGGCTGATAGTGATCGTCCGGCTGTCGAGGCCTTCGATCTCAAAGCGAACAGCACTGGCTTCAGCACCGCGATCCGACAGGCGGACATTGTAGATGTTGCGGATCGAGCCGTCCGACAGCATGACGAAGGCCGGCTGGCGCTCTGGTGTGATGGCGACATCAAAACCAGTGCGGTTGAGGACCGTAAACACCATGGCAGCAGCGACGAGCACGAGCAGTGCGCCGTAGCCATACATGCGTACCCTTGGCAGCGGTGCTTTGCGGCCACCTGCTTCTGCGACCGGGGCTGCCAGATGCGCCTCATCATGGGTCTGTGCAAGGCTGGCAAAATTGATGAGGCCAGTCGGCCGTTTCAGTTTGCTCATAATGCCGTCGCAGGCATCGGCACATAGGCCGCAACCAATGCAGCCCAGTTGCAGGCCGTTGCGGATATCAACGCCGGTCGGACAGACATTAACGCATAGATTGCAGTCCACGCAGTCGCCCATGGCGGGCGCGTCGGCGCCGGCTTTCCTCTTGGCCTTGCCGCGCGGCTCACCACGCCAGGCATGGTAGGTCACAATCTTGGTGTTGGGGTCCAGCATGGCCGACTGAAAACGCGGCCAAGGGCACATGTAGAGGCACACCTTCTCGCGGGCAAAGCCGGCCAGAAGATAGGTAAGGGCGGCGAAGACGCCGACCATCACAAGGGCGGGTGTGCTGGCTGAAAGCGTGGCCACACCTGCAAAGGTGTTCCAGGTGCCGATGAAGTAGCCGATCAGTGTTGCACCAGTGACGACCCCGATCAGGAGCCAGGTGCCATGCTTGCCAACTTTGCGGGCAAGATTGGCCGGCGTCAGGCCTTCTTTTTCGCGCCGCAGCTGTTCGTTGCGATCGCCTTCGAAGAACCGTTCAACGAACTGGAAGCCATCGGTCCACAGGGTCTGGGGGCAGGAGAAGCCGCACCAGACGCGACCGACAATGGTGTTGGTGAAAAACAGGCCAAAGGCGGAGAAAAGGAGCACCAGCGTCAGCAGGTACAAATCCTGCGGCCAGAAGGTGAACCACATGGCGTAAAATTTGCCCTCGGTGAAGGACATCAGGAACGCTTGGTTGGCGGCCGCGCCAGGGCGATCCCAGGGCAGCCAGGCCAGGCCATAAAAGCCAATCATCATGGCGATGAGGACAGCCGATTTGATGGTCCGAAACCGGCCTGTGACCGATTTCTGGTGAACCTTCTTAATGCCGGGAAACTCGTCTGCCTCGTATCCGACTACCGCCATAGAACGATCCTTTATGGGGCCAGAATTGCAATGCGTATGGTGCGGCAGGGGAGGAGGTTCGAGGGCCTGTTGCCCCTGTCAACATCACCAGGCACTAATGTCTCATAGCGCCTGGTGGCTTGTCATGCGCGCGAACGCTTACGTGTTATTCGGTCGCAGATTCTACCGATGCCGGCGTGGCCAGCGCGGAGGTTTCATTGACCGGGCTCTGACCGCCGCCAAGCGCGTGCACATAGATCGTCAACATCTTGATGGTGGCCTCATCCAGGCGCTCACCGAAGGCCGGCATGACACCCATTTGCGGGTTGGATATCTGCGCGATCAGCTGCTCGCGTTCGCCGCCATAAAGCCAGACGGCATCCGACAAGTTGGGCGCACCGAAGATAGCATCGCCGCCACCATCAACGCCGTGGCAGGCGGAGCATTCCAGCGCGAACATCTCAGCACCGGGCAGCTCCTCAAGAGTGCCATGGTTGGCTGAGGCCGGGTTGAGTGCCAGCACATAGTCGGCGACGTCGGCGATTTCAGCTTCTTCATAGAACTCGCCATAGGCTGGCATTAGCGAGAACCGAGCGTCCAGTGTTTCGTTGCGGATGCCATGGGTGATGGAGAACCAGATGTCGTCCAGCGTGCCGCCCCAAAGCCAGTCATCATCGATGAGGGATGGGAACTGTCCGATCTGGCCGCCACCGCCGGCGCCGTGGCACTGAATGCAGTTCACGCCGAAGGCCGAGCGCCCGCCATTGAAGGCGAGGACTGAAAGCTCGGGATCAGCGGCGATTTCTGTCAGTTCCAGCTCTGCCAGCTGCGCCCCTTCGGCCTCGCGTTCCGCGCGCACTTCAGCCAGCTGACCTTCCAGCGCCAAGCGAGCGGTGTAACCGGTGGTGCCGGAGGTTGTGCGGTCTCCAAGCGGCACGGAAGGCAGGAGGACGACATACACGAGTGAAAAGGCGATGGAGGCGATCCACACCAGCATCCACCACATGGGGACTGGGGTGCGCAGCTCGCGGATCCCGTCCCATTGGTGCCCGGTCGTGTACTGACCTGTAATCGGGTCGCGTTCGATCTTACCCATGGGTCTTCTGCCTTGCAGTCGGGGTTTCATTGGTGGGCGGTTCAGGGGCGTCCTCGCCCCTGAAAGGGATGTTGGCGTGATCTTCCATCGCGTCCCGGTTTCCCGGGTGGTAGACGCGCAGCACCAGGAACACGATGGCGACCAGCGCAATGGCGACGAAGGCGGCTTCGGAGTAGCCGATCAGGGCTTCGGGGGTCATCGTCCCACCTCCTGGCCTTGGACCATCGTTTCTGGATCGAAGGAGGTGAAGTCCACCATCGTGCCGAGCACCTGAAGGTAGGAGATCAGCGCATCCATCTCGGTCACATCGCCGTCGACATTGCCTGAGAATGGACCCAGCGGCGCGCCGTCGTAACGCTCGCGCAAGGCAACCGAATCGCCGACATCGGGGAAGGCCTGTGCAACGATATCGTCGCGCGCAGCTTCAATGCCTTCATCGGTGTAGGGCACGCCGACAAAGCGCAGCGTGCGCATGTGAAGCTCCACATCGTCATAGTTGAGCGGACGATCCAGGAAGCCGTACGCCGGCATAATGGATTCGGGCAGAACCGACTGCGGGTTGCGCAGGTGGGCAGCGTGCCACTCGTTGGAGTATTTGCCGCCAACACGCGCAAGGTCCGGGCCTGTACGCTTGGAGCCCCACAGGAAGGGGTATTCATAAACCCCTTCGGCAGCCAGCGAGTAGTGACCGTAGCGATCGACCTCATCGCGGAAGGGGCGAACCTGCTGTGAGTGGCAGTTGTAGCACCCTTCACGCATGTAGATGTTACGTCCGATCTGTTCCAGCGGGGTGAACGGGCGCACACCGGACACTGGCTCGATGGTCGATTCCACTTTGAACAGTGGGATGATCTGAACCATGCCGCCAACAATCAGCGACAGCAGGATCAGCAAGAGCATCAAGGGTGTGCTTTTCTCGATGATACCGTGGTTGAGCATGACCGATTACTCCGCCGGTGTGAGGCCAGCTTGAGGCGCTGACACAGGAGTTGAAGACGTGCGGGCGATGATCGGACCGGTGACGGTACGGAAGAGGTTGTACATCATCACCACGACCCCAGCGAGGTAGAGCACACCGCCCAGGAAGCGGGTCACATAGTAGGGGTGCAGCATCGCGACCGTGTCGGAGAACGTGTAGAGCAAGAAGCCGTTCTCATCGTAGGTGCGCCACATCAGGCCCTGGGTAATCCCGGACACCCACATCGCGGTGATGTAGAGAAGGATACCGATAGAAGCGAGCCAGAAGTGGACCTCGATCAGGGCAATGGAGTGCAGCGTGCGCCGCCATAGCCGCGGGACGAGGTAGTAAATCGCACCGAAGGCAACGAAGGCCACCCAGCCAAGGGCACCGGAGTGCACGTGGCCCACCGTCCAGTCGGTGTAGTGCGACAGGGCGTTGACCTCTTTGATCGACATGAGCGGACCTTCGAAGGTCGACATGCCGTAGAAGGCAACGGCCACCACCAGGAAGCGCATGATCGGGTCGGTGCGCAGCTTATGCCAGGCGCCTGACAGGGTCATGATGCCGTTCACCATGCCGCCCCAGGAGGGCATCCACAGCATGACGGAGAACACCACGCCCAGCGTCTGCGCCCAGTCAGGCAACGCGGTGTAGTGCAGATGGTGCGGACCGGCCCAGATGTAGAGGAAGATCAGCGCCCAGAAGTGCACGATCGACAGACGGTAGGAGTAGATTGGGCGTTCGGCCTGTTTGGGCACGAAATAGTACATGATCCCGATGAAGCCGGCGGTGAGGAAGAAGCCGACCATGTTGTGGCCGTACCACCACTGGATCATGGCGCTCTGCACGCCTGAATAGACCGAGTAGGAGTGCAGCGAGAAAAGCGAGATCGGGATGGAGATGTTGTTGACCGTGTGCAGCATGGCCACGGCAACGATGTAGGCGAGGAAGAACCAGTTCGCGACGTAGATATGCGGCTCTTTGCGCTTCACCAGCGTGCCGACATAGACAACCAGATAGGCTACCCACCACACGGTAATGAGAATGTCGAAGATCCACTCAGGCTCGGCATATTCCTTCGATTGGGTGTAGCCCAACACGTAAGAGCCAGCCGCCGAGAGCAGAACCACCTGGAACAGCCAGAACATGGTGATGTGCAGCCATTGAGGACCGAACAGTCGTGTCTGACAGGTGCGCTGGACGACGTAGAAGGAGGTCGCCAGCAGCGCGTTGCCACCGAAGCCGAGAATCACGCCGGAAGTGTGGACCGGACGGAAACGCCCGAAATTGACCCACTCGTGGAAGTTCAACCACGGGAAGGCGAGCTGGGCGGCAATGAAGACCCCCGCCGCCATCCCGATAAACGCCCAAAGGACGGTCGCAATGGTGAACAGTCGAATGGCGTCATCCGCGTAAGTTAGCGGCTGTGCCTGGGTCTGCGTGCTACCAGCCGTGGAAGTGGCGGCTTGTGCTGACATGAGTTCAGTGTCCTCGCGCTGCAGTTTTCATGGCTCCAAATCCCGATCAGGAGCTGTAACGGTGTGTCGTTACGCGGGGTCGTCGGGTGTTGCCGGATGTTGGTTGACTGCGCAGCGAGCGGGCAGCCGATCAGCATGGGTGGCAAAAACGCATGACCCCGCTGTCCACAAACCCCCGCCGGGCCTCGATGGCGTTGCGCTAAGTCAAAGCTAGTCAAACGGACGGATGCGGTTCCTCAATCGCTCGCCTGCAAAACGTCAAATGGAGGGTGCACATTTGATCTAAGTCGATCCGCGGAGCGCCGATTCCGTGTAGCGAACAGACTGACACGGTGTGTGTGGGCCAGCTGAAATGTCAGCCGGTCTTGTCTCACGCGGTGTCGTTGGACAAACTGTCGCATCAGCTTTGCGGGCGTTTCGCCCCGGGGTCGCGCGGCAGGTATCGGGCAGGCCGGTGACGCTTATCCGGTTTTGGTTAGTCGGTTCGATCGGGAGCGGCTGGCCTAGCAATGCGTCTCAAAGGGGAATCATGTCGATGACGACCGAAAACAGTCAAACCTTGAACGAGCTGGATGAGATCATCGGCGAGCCAGTGGAAACACGGGCCGGCGCCGGTTTGGTTCCCGCCGACTATGTACCACCGACCAAGGTGAACAAGATCACCGTGGATGATGTGTTCGCCTCGGTGAATGCCGGTACCGCCGACTTCAAGAAGGCGGCGCTCTTTTCAACCTTTTTTGGTTTTGTCTATTTCGCTGCTGGGCTGTTCCTGATCGTGCTGGCGATGGTGCTGGAAGTCTATGTATTGATCTTCCCGCTGGCTGCCGGCTTTCTTTTGATCGGCCCGATTGCGGCTATCGGCCTTTATGAGATTTCACGTCGGATTGAGACGGGCGAACGCGTCGAGTGGGATGTGTTGGGCGCTTTCAAGCGCAATGGGGTCACGCATGTGTTCCTGTATGGTTTCACGCTCGCCTTTATGCTGATTGTCTGGGTGGTCGTGGCACGCGTGATCTACGCGCTGAATTTCGGCTACAGCCCGGCGTTCTTCGCCCAGATGGACCTGTCCTCCCTGATGGAAGAGCTGTTCACCGCGCGCGGTTTGGTGTTCCTTTTTGTCGGCAACGCCTTTGGCGCCGTTTTGGCCGGCACCGTGTTCTCCATCTCAGTGGTTGGCGTGCCTTACCTGCATGACCGCCCGGTCGACTTCATGACGGCGATCATGACCAGCGTTCACGCGGTTGCCAAAAGCCCATGGCCGATGATGGTGTGGGGCCTTTTGATCGCTGTGTTGGTTGGCCTGTCGGCGGCGCTCCTGTTCTTCCCGCTGATTTTCATGCTGCCGATCATCGGCCATTCGACCTGGCATCTTTACCGCAAGGCGGTTGATCCGGACGCTGCGGAGACCGACGCCTAAGTCTCCCCGACGTTGAACCGTCGATCTTCAAGCCGCGCTGGCCTTTCGGTCAGCGCGGTTTTTTTGTTGGCCTCAGCGCTGTTTGTCGTCGGGGCCTTCCGGCGTGTTGCCCGTCATGATGGCAATACCCATCTGAACGCTGGCAAAGGTGAGGCCGAGGACAAACGTCAGGAGCAAAGTGGCCGGTACGGCGATGCCTGATTGGCGCAAGACCGTGCCGACGTTGCCGACATCGAACCCGATGAGGGCGGCAACGAACGCGGCCGCCAGACCGAACCCGACCAGGGCATGGCTGATAAGAAACCGGACCATAGGCGGCACGCTGTTCGGTCCGGCAAGGGTCGGCATGCGGACCGGTGATGGTCCGGGGCCGGGTTTGTCCGGTCGCGTTTCACGGCTGCGGGTATCGGTCGGTTCTGTCATTGTGGCGTTTGATCCTAACCACCGTTGTTGGTGAACAGGTGGTGCAGGACCGGTCGAAAGGCAACGGGCCGAACGCCGCAGGCTGGATGCTACGTGTCCATGGAGACCGAACAGGTGGGCAGACTTGGGATGATAGGATCGTCGCCTGCCCGCAGCTCGTTCAGATCGAAACCGTCGAGTGTCCGAACAAAGCGATCCGTCTCAGATGTGCGTAGAAACACATCCACCGGCAGGTTGTTTGCTGCGGTTTCGCCATCTCGTCTTTCGACCTCACACATCTCTTCAACGGCGACACCAATCGACAGTGATCCGCGCTGGCCATCTTCCCTGCGATCCAGGACGTCGGCACGGACAGCCTCCAGCCCTCGTTGGTCTGTCTGCGACAAGCGATAGACATAAATCTGGCGTCCGGCGACAGGCATCGGGTGCGGGACTGTGGCTTCGGACGCTTGCTCTCTTTGCAGAACGTAGGACCGCTCCTCGACCAAGTCTCCTTCGACCGAAAGGCTAAGGTTAAGGCGTACACCCTCGTCGGTTGGTTGGATTGTGTCCGGCATTTCGACGGCGGCACGCAGCGAGGACAGATCGGTGGTTGCGAAGTTTATGGCGGCCAAAGCCGGATAAGCGGTGATTGGCACATGCGTGCAGGCCGCGAGGGTGGCGCCGGTGATCAAGGCTAGGATGCTGAAGGCGACTGAACGGCGCGATCTGCCAGCTTTGGCTCGCCAAGAGCCGGGGGGAACGTTGAAATACACGGTTACGCATCTCTCATAATTGACATGAATAAATTAATCTTAGATATTAATTTTTAGATGCGCAATCCCATTCCTTGCGTATCTGCATCTCGTTCCCTTGGAGTTTTTTATGTCCAGTATCGAACCGCATTCCCCCCACTCTGGGCGCGGACCAGAACCCGACCGGGGCCTATCATCCGGTATTTCTCACCCCACCAGTGTATCGATGCGTCTGGCGCGCCGCGCGCGGTGGCTGGCCGTTGTGCCGTTGATTGCAGCTCTTCTGCTTGGCGTGGGGCTGGTTGCTCAATGGGTTTCGGAGGATTTGCGTGCTGCGGCTTTCGCATCGTCACTCGGAATGCGCGGCAATGACCTGGTAAGAGACGCTGTCGCATTTCCTGCAGCGCTCTGGCCGACCATCATCCGCAGCGTCCCGATCTTCGTATTTGGCGGAACGATGTATCTGCTGTTCCGTTTGTTTCGGCGCTTGTCCGTCGGCTTTGTGCTGGATCAGATGAATGCCAAGCTTGTCTCTCGTGCGGGAATTGGGTTCGTCATTTTTGCCGGCACGGCTGTTTTAAGTAACACGCTGACAACCCTTTTGTTATCGCTCCACAATCCACCGGGCGAGCGAATTCTCTCAATTGGATTTACCACGTCCGACATAGGAGCATTTGCTGCTGGATTTGCTCTTTTCGGGCTTGGCTCCGTGTTGGGCGAGGCGGCCCGTGTTGCCGATGACAATGCGAGCATTGTTTGATGCCCATTGTTGTCGACCTCGACGTGATGCTGGCCCGTCGCAAGGTCCGCTCAAAGGAGCTTGCGGCTGCCATCGGGATCACCGAGCAACAGGTCTCCTTGCTCAAATCGGGCAAGGTGAAGGGTGTTCGGTTCGAAACGCTGGAAAAGATCTGCGTCTTTTTGGAGTGCCAGCCTGGCGACCTTTTGCGCTTTGAGCCGGCAATCGTGGACGCGACCGCCGAGGTGGCCGGTTAGCGAATCTTTACTCCTTCAAAAAACGCCTGCTTAACCATAGGTCAGGTTGGCGGCGGCATGGACTGTCATTTCAGCTCTTTGCCGTCGCTTGGCGGCCTGCCGCTAGGAAAGTTTTAAGCCGCTGCTGATCACACTCCTGACCCTACGATCAGACGACGTAAGGGTGTGTGATGAGGGGAGCCTTCGCACAATCAACTGCTGATTGCCTTGGCACGTCAGCGGTTGGGCAAGGCAGCGTTGCGGTTTTGGCAATGCGGGCGTTTGTGCGTGCCAACCCCGAAGTGGGAGTGGCGCGTTGAACCGTGTGTCCAATCCCATTCCTGCCATGCGCAGGGGAGCACTCGGTCATCTGTGGGCGCAGATCGTTCTCCCAATATCCGTCGTGCTTATTCTGGCCGCGATGCTCATTGGTGTTTGGGCACAACGCATTACGGTTGGTGAAGCGACTGAAGCTGCCGAGCGCGAAACAGTTCGCTTGGCCGAAAGCATTGGTCGGCTGGCGAAGGAAAAGATCGTTCGTGGCGAAACAGCTCAGCTGGACACTGTCTTCAGAAGCATGCGCCATGATGATGTTGTGCAATCCATCGCGGTTCTGGACCCGCACGGTCTGGTGCTCGTCGGCGGCCAAACCGTTGGTGAATTTGGCATTCCTGAACTTGAGCAGCAGATGTTTGATGAAAGCATGCTGCGCCGGGTAACGGTGAAGCGATGTTCTGATGCTGGCGTCGTTGCTTATTGGCCGATCCCTTTCCACGGCGGAACAATAGGCGCAGTGCGTGTTGAGCGCTCCCTTGATGATGTGTTGGCCAATGCCAGGGCGGTCAAAGCTCAAAATCTGGCGATGATGTTCTTCGTTGCCAGTGTCCTTATTGCCATCTGTCTCTTCATTGTGAAAAGCAGCACGCGCCGGCTGAACCGGCTGACAGAGGTCGTTCATGCCGTCAAAGAGGGCGACTGGAACGTGCGTGTGGCGCCCAGCGGCTATGATGAGATCGGCAACCTTGAGCAGGGCTTCCAGACGATGTTGGCGACGGTGTCGTCGACAATGAACGAGATCGAGGTTCTGGCCTACCGAGACGTGGTCACAGGCCTGCCGAACCGTGCTTGTTTCCGCCGAAGTCTAAGGACGGCGCTAGCCTATGGGCAGGGCAACATCAAAGGCCATGTGCTGTTCATCGACCTTGATCGCTTCAAGGCGGTCAACGACGTAATGGGCCATTCGGCCGGCGACAGAGTGTTGAAAGATGTTGCCGATCGCCTTCAGCGCGTTGTGGAGGATTGCGAAGCACCGGTCGCCAAACTGGCACGCCTCGGCGGAGACGAGTTCACCGTGCTTCTCTCAGGAAGCGACAACGATGTTGCCGACCGGGTTGCGCAGGCCATTATCGCTTCCTTTGATGCGCCGTTTGAGGTCGACGCCCAAGCCTTCAGCATCGGTTGCAGCATTGGGCTATGCCCGTTTCCCCAAGAAGGTCGCAATGGAGACAGCATCATCCGCAAGGCCGATCTTGCCATGTATGAGGCCAAGCAATCGGGCCGTGGCCGTACAGTGCGCTACCATCGGGGCCTTGCTGACGCTGTTGAGCGCCGCGTCAACCTTCAGACAGAGCTGGCCGAAGCTATCCAGGCGGAGCGGTTGCAAGTCGTCTATCAGCCGCAGGTAAAGTCGGGCGGGCGTGACATCTTCGCCGTTGAGGCACTTGCCCGCTGGCAGCGCCGCAGTGGCGAGCATGTTCCCCCTACCGAGTTTATACCGCTGGTGGAGGATATGGGGCTTGTCGGTGAGCTTGGCCGGTTTGTCCGCAAGCAAGCTTTGCGTGACGTCGGTGCGCTTCACGCTCAGGGGTATCATATTGGCGTTGCGGTCAATATCTCCGCGCTTGAGCTGTTTGCTGATACGTTCGCGGGCGATCTGTCGGACTTGCTCTCGTCCACCGGGTTCGATCCGAACTTCCTGGAGTTGGAGATTACCGAATCGACGGCCATCCGTTCCCCTGATCTCCTGAGCGATCCGATCACCTGCCTGAAAGGGCTTGGCATCCGGTTTGCCATTGATGATTTCGGGGTTGGCTATTCGAGCCTTAGCGCACTTTCCAGCCTGCCCTTCGACACGCTGAAAATCGACCGCAGTTTTGTGACCAATGTCGGCCGGCGCCCTGATGCTCAGGCGCTGCTATCGGCCATCACCGCCATGGCGCGTTCTCTCAACCTTGGAACCATTGCTGAAGGCGTTGAGGCTCGTGAGGATGCGATGATGGCAGAATTGCTGGGTATGACGGCGATGCAGGGCTTCTACTTCGGCAAACCCCAGCCAATCGAAGATTTGCGCGCATTGTTGCGGTCGCAGCTCTCCCCGAATGCCGAAGCGCCCGTCGCCAAGGCGAGCTAGAGGGTAGCAGCCGTCCTTCGCACTTCAGTCGAAGCGCGTGATGTCGGTTTCCGCCACCTGTTTCAACAGTCCGATGAAGCCGTGGGCGTAATGGGTCGCGGTGGCCTTACCTTTGTCGGCGGTGGCTATGGACGCATCGCCCACCGTGCCATCGGCGTTAAGGTCCGACGCGATCCATCCATAGGATGGCATACCCGTGGGCGGGATTTTGAGGCCGCCCTGCAGGTCCTCGGCCGTTGAGCGGAAGTGCTGCGCCTTGCTCATGTCCACCAGATCAGGGTGGAAATGCAGCATCATGGACGTTTCAACGTCCCCGCCATGGATGCCGAAGCGCATTTCGTCCTCGGTGTAGAGCCCTTCGGGCACGCCCCAATTGCCCCATTGGCTTTTCACCGTGAGCATCTTGGCGCGTACGCGCAGTTCGCGTGCGAGAATGGAATTGATATCGACATTTCCGCCATGGGAATTGACGATCACCAGCTTGCGCACGCCGGCGCGAGCGACCGACAGTCCGATCTCAGTCCAGATGGCCAGCGCCAGCTCCGCCGGAAAGGTCAGCGTGCCTGGTGCATGCAGATGTTCATTGGATTTGCCGATGGCCTGCACGGGCAGGATGCGGACATCCAGATCGGGTGCTTCGTCGGGAAGCATTGCTTCGACCGTCTGCAGCATGCCTTCGTTCAAATAGGTGTCGACACCGACTGGCAGATGCGGGCCATGCTGCTCAATGGCGGCGGTCGGCAAGACCGCGATTACCTTTTGCGGGTCCAGATCTTCAAACTCAGTGGTCTTGTACTCAGCCCAGCGGTAGCGGCGGTTGACAGGCATCAGGCGGCGTTTCCGGGCTGTTTCTGGCTGTACGTAGCTGTCAGCCGGTAGGTGAGATATTCATGCGCCAGGATTGGTGGATAGTGAGCGTCGCCCGCAACGGTCGGCAGTTTTTCTACCAGGCTGTTGGGATTGGGGTCCATGAAGAAGGCGATGGATCGGCGCTCTTTGACCGGCCTTTGAACCCGGTGCGGGTTCGACACATAGGTATCGTTGGTCCAGCGCATCAGAAGATCGCCGATATTGACCACATAAGCCCCATCAACATGGGGCACATCGATCCAGTCATCCTGATCGCGCGGTTTGACTTGCAGCCCGGCTGTGCCGTCCGTCATCAGCAAAGTGATGGAGCCGTAATCGGTGTGCGCGCCAGCGCCAATTTCACCGGGCTGGGGGTTGATGGCCGGCGGATAGCGCAGAACTCGGAGCGTGGACATGGACTCATCGAAATGCTGGGCGAAGAACCCTTCCTCAAGGCCGAGGTCGAGCGCAATGGCGCGGTGAAGATTGACGCCCAGATCAAGCACGGCGTTGAAGTAGTTGGAGAATGCCTCCTCAAAGCCCGGAACATTTTCAGGCCACATGTTTGGCCCGCGATAGGGATCGCCGCGCAGAACCCGTGGATCGTCCTCGGCGAAATCCATCGCCATGTTGTAGGCTTCCTTTTGGTCCATCACGCCGGACTTTTCATCCAAGCTTTCCGAACCGGTGCCGGCATAACCGCGATTGTGCGGGGATTTGTCGATAGACACTTTCCGCTTTTCGTCGAGCGGCAGAGCAAAGAAACTATCGGCCTTTTCAAAGATTGCATTGACCAGGCTCGGGTCGACGCCATGGTTCTTGACCACCATGAAACCCGGGCCGCGCGCCGCCTCGCCCCAGGCGGTGACAAAGTCCTGTTTGGTCGCGCCATCAAACGTTGCGTAATCAAGAACGGGGATCGTGGTCATGCAGTCTGCTCCTGGGTGATGGACTGGCGCTCCCGAGCTGGCTTGCCGATGAGCCGGCGCATCTTGGCCTGCACGCGGGCGAGATGGCGGGCGCGGCTTTGCGGTGTTGAGAAGTCCATCTTGTAGTGGGCGGCAAAGGCCGTCTTGACGTGTGGGTGACACAGAGCACGCACGCCGCGCAAAATCGTGCGCTTTCCAGGTGCCCCGATATAGCGGGTCAGTAGCCAGCTTGCGCCGCAAGTGGTGAAGAGGCCGATCCTCTTAATGTGCGTCAGGCCCTTGGCGAAGGTCGGTTTATCTTCGGTCGGCATGGAGAAGGCGACACCTGGCACTAGGACCCGGTCGAGCCATCCTTTCAGCATGGCCGGCGGGCCAAACCACCAGGTGGGGTAGACGAAGATCAGCGTGTCGCACCACAGCACATTGTCGACCTGTTCGCCGATTGCGCAGGTGTTTTCCTTGGTGTCCTCGTAACACTCCCATTCCTGGCGCGTCAGGATGGGCGTGAATCCGTCGGCATAAAGATCGGCGACCCGGTACTCTGCACCAGCTTCCTGCAGTTCACTGGACACCGTTTTCAGGACCGCGTGGTTGAAGCTGCCTGGTTTTGGGTGGCAAAAAACAATCAGAGCCTTCATGCGGGGTCAGAACCTCTCCATTTCACGAGTCACCCTTTGCAAGAAGGATGCCCGTTTCTCATGCGTGGCGCGGTTCATGTCGTAAAGTGCGAGGTATTTCATACGTGCCCCGCCAAGAACGTAGCGCACGGGCCGTGTCATGAGCCGTCTTGGCGGGTCGGCACACATAATAGCCCGCAGGCGGGTGCCGCCATACGTGGTGACGACGGACACTTTTTGGATGTGGGTGAGCGCCGGCCGAACATGGCCATCGACCAGTTTGAACGACACGCCCGGCAAGAAAACCCGGTCGAAAAATCCCTTCAGGATCGCCGGGTAGCCGAAGTTCCAAACCGGGAAAACGAACACCAGCGCGTTCGCCGCATGCAGCCGGTCCACGTAGGTTTGCACCGGCGACTGATTGGTGTCTTGGTCGTGATAACCACGGCGCTCTTCTGTTGTTAGGATCGGCTGGAAGTTCTCCGCATAGAGATCGCAATCATCGACATGCCAGCCTTGGCCAATAAGCGTGGAGACGACGCCTTCATGGAGGGCTGACGAAAAGCTCTCGGGCACCGGATGGGCGAAGATGACCATCACTCGGTTTCCGTTGGCTTCCATGCCCTATGCCTCTGATGCCCTGACCGTTCCTTAGGCTGCGATCTCGCTCGGCTTTTTAATGTGTGGGTAAGAGTACATCGCCTCGTAGCTCCAATTGGGATCATCCCAGGCGATCATCTTGCCAGGATTGAGAAGACCCTTGGGGTCTGCTTCTTTTTTGAACAAAAGCTGACGATCATCGGTCTTCTGGCGGCCGCCTTCTTCGAGCGTGTAGCGGTGCGGATTGAAGATCAGGCAGTCGTGGCCCTCGTGGATGCGAATGATCTCATCGAGCCGCTCTTCAGTGGTAAAGTCGACGATCGGTAAGCCGGCGAAGATGACCCTGCCGCCCTCGCGCATGACCTCCAGATGCTGCAACACCTCTGCGCCGAAGGTTTCGCGGATTTTGGCAACCTGAGCGACCGGGTCCGATCCACCGTAGCGCACTTGCAGATAGGTGATGTTGGGATCGACCTGCAGTGCTCGAAGCGTGGTGTGGTTCCAGGTGTATTCGGCCAGATGGCCGGGCGTGCGCTCAAAGGTTGAGGCGTCGGAGCGGTAGACGATGTCCGGTGATCCGTTGCGTCCCATGAAGGCTGCAAAACCGTCCAGCGATTGCGGCGCGACGAGCACGATCAGCAGTGACTGGTTTTCGCGCACATGGTTTTTGAACCGTTTGAAGAACTTGAAGGGGATGGGTGCTTCAATGGGCGTAACCAGCTTGACCAGAATGCCGTCCTGGCACGCCAGATCATGGGCGAAGTTGGCGTTCGCCATGAAGTCGTCAAAGCCCAGCGCGAACTCCACCCAGTCATAGGCCGGCGCAAGCGGCATTTCGATTTCGGTGATGATGCCGTTGGTGCCGTAAGCATGGGAAACACGGGCAAGGTCTTCGCCGGTGAACTCCAGAATGCGCGGTTCTTCCTCCATGGTGACGACGCGCAGGCGCAAAATGTTGCCAAGGTCGCGTAGCGCACCCCAACGCACCGAGCCGATGCCGCCCGAGCCGCCAGCTATGAAGCCGCCAATCGTTGCGGTGCCATAGGTGGACGGCATCATGCGCTGTTCCTGGCCGGAATGCTCGCGCGTCTGGCGGTCCAGATCTTTGACCACACAGCCGGGCTCCACGATCACGCGGCCAGGGTGAACTTCCTTCACCTTGGTCATGTTTTTCATGTGCATCACGACGCCGCCAGCCAGAGGCATCGCCTGACCGTAATTGCCGGTGCCTGCGCCGCGTGTCGTGACGGACACATCATGGGCATAGCAGGTCTTCAGGACCTCGATCACCTCTTCCTCGGAGCGTGGTGACACGACGAAATCGCCGACCAGATGGTCCATACGGGCCTTGAGCACCGGCGAGTACCAGAAGAAGTCGCGGCTTTTTTGTTTGAGCGTTGCCGGATTGTCGTCGATGTCCAGGTGATTGAGCGCTTCCCGCACGGCGGCGACATTGGCAGAAAGATTGGCGGTCATAAGCTACTCCATCAGGCTATCGAGCACCGCGTAGTCGGGCGGTGTGGTGTCCAGCACCTGGCCCTTGCGGATGACGGTGCGGTCGGTTTGTGGGCGGCTGAAGAATTCGTTCCAGTTGCGCGCCCCAAGAACAATCAGGTCGGCGGGAGCACCTGCCTTGAAGGGTTGGCCTTCCGCAAAACGGCAAACGCTGGCAGGGATCGTGGTGAAAGCCTTCACCCAATCGTCCGCGCCGTGGTCAAGATGACCTATGCGCGTCGCTTCCCGCATGACTTCGACCATATCAAGGTCGCCATAAGCGTAGAATGGATCGCGCGTGTTGTCCGACGCAAAAGAGACATTGACGCCGCGGCTTTTCAGCTCATGCACCAGCGTGATGCCACGCCAGCGCGGTGTCCGTCCGCCCGTGGAGCGATCTTGAAGGTACAGGTTGCACATGGGCAGGGAGACGATGTTGATCCCTGCCTTGGCGACCTTGTCCATGGTGCGGTCGGCATCATCATCCGTCATGACGGCGAGCGAGCAGCAATGCCCGCAGACAACCGGTGCGTCGAAGCCCAGGCGCAGGACCGTGTCGGCGATGATTTCCAGTGTGTTGACCGAGGGGTCGCCGGTTTCGTCGACATGCAAATCAGCTTCCAGCCCGCGCTCGGCGGCGGTGCGGAAATAGGTTTCGATCCGCTCGGCAATGTCTGGCAGCGGGTAGGGTACAAAGCCAAGCACGCCGCCGGCCTCAACGACCAGGTCAACGGTGTGAGGGTGATGGCCTGAGCCATCGGCCTCAATCCCCTCGGCGCCAACGAGCGATACAGCCTGAAGGTCAATTCGGTCCTTCCAGTCGGAGCGGACCTCCTTGAAGACACCCCAGCTGATATCGTCTTGCGGCGGGATGGAATCCAGATGGGTGCGGATGGCGCGGGTGCCGTAGGCGTAGGCGCATTCGAGCGCAAAATTCATGCGCGCGCGCACATCTTCAGCGGACCAGTTTGCCTCGCGGTCTTCGCCAACCGACGCCAAGGCGCCAGCAAACGTGCCATCGGGGTTGGGCTTGCGCGGCCAGATATGCCCCTTGTCGAGATGGGTGTGCATATCGGTGAAGGCCGGCAGCACCATGCGCCCACCCATATCGATCCGATTGGAACCCGGACCATTGCCGTTGAAAACACCGTTCTCGAACGACAGAGAGGTTTGAACTAGCGCCTGATCTTGGCCAATCAGCGGGCCGGGAAGGGTGACATTGTCGAGCGTGACCGGCCCGTCGGGTATGGAAACTGTTGGTCGGGAATTGGCCGGCATCATCGCTCCCGCTTCAGCGCGCTCTCGTGCCATTTGTGCAGGAGAAGCCAGCTTAGGAAGCTGAGGATCGCATAGATCAGAATGCCCGTCGCAGCGATCAGGAGAAGGGCCGCGAACATTCGTGGGATGTTGAGCCGGTAGCCTGCTTCCAGAATGGTGAAGGCAAGCCCTGAGCCGATGCCGCCGGTGCCGGCGACATATTCAGCGACGACGGCGCCGATGAGTGCCAGGCCGCCTGCAATGCGCAGCCCGCCTAGGAAATAGGGCAGGGCAGAAGGCAATTCCAAGAAGCGCAAGCGCTGCCAGCGCGAGGCGCCATAGATCTTGAACAGGTCGCGCAGATTGTGATCGGTGGAGTTCAGCCCCAGCGTGGTGTTGGAGAGCACTGGGAAGAAGGCGACCAGCCAGGCGCAAATGAGAAGGCCGGCAAGGCGCGATTCCACATAGATGAAAATCAGTGGTGCGATAGCGACAATGGGCGTGACCTGCAGGATCACCGCATAGGGGTAGAGCGACATCTCCATCAGGCGCGATTGCTTGAAGAGGATCGCAAGGCCTGCTCCGCCAATGACGGCGACGATGAGCGCCATGCCAGTGATGGACAGTGTGACCCAAAGGGCATTCAAGAGCAGCGGCAGGTCGGCCACCAGCGTGCTCCACACGCGGCCAGGACTGGGCAGGATGAAGTGCGGAATGTCGTTGAGGACGACAATACGGTCCCACAAGAACAGGCCGAGCGCGATCATGATGACCGGCATTGTCCAGGTGCCGATAATGTCCATCCGACGTCGGCGGGCAATGGCACGCTCTTCAAGGTCCATCACCGTTTCATCGTCGGACGGTTGGGCGCGCGGGGCCATGCTTTGATCTTCGATAACGGCCATCATGCAGCCTCCGAATTGGTGTCCATGATGGCGCCATGCAGGGCATCAGATGCCGCCCGGCAATAGGCAGCGTACTCAGCGGACGTGCGGAATTCTTCCTTGCGCGGATAGGCTTCATCCACTTGCAGCTCTTCCACGACCCGACCGGGACGCGCGGCCATCACGACCACACGGTTGGACAAGAACACACTCTCAAACACGGAGTGCGTGACGAACACGACCGTGCAGCCGATGCGCGCTTTCATGTCCAGCAGGTCGTTGTTGAGCTTGAAACGCGTGATCTCGTCGAGTGCTGCGAACGGTTCGTCCATGAGGATCAGCTTGGGTCGGGTCACCATGGCGCGGGCAATGGAAACGCGCATCTTCATGCCGCCGGAAAGCTCGCGCGGATAGGACTTTTCAAAGCCGGAAAGGCCGACGACGGAAAGAATCTCATCAATGGCGTCACGCACCTCCGACTTGCGCTTGCCGGCAAGTCGCAAGGGCAGCCAGACATTATCTTCAACTGTGGCCCAGGGCATCAGGGTCGGTTCCTGAAACACGATACCTAGATCATGATGCTCGTCGTCGACCGCTTCTCCGTTGGTCTGCACAGGTGCCGCGTCATCGGGCCAGACAATGCGGCCCTGGGTTGGGCGCATAAGGCCGGCAATGAGCCGCAAAGCGGTGGATTTGCCGCAGCCAGATGGCCCTAAAAGGCTGACGAAGTCACCATTGTAGATGTCGAGCGACATGTCATCGAGTGCGGTAACGGTGCCGCCAAAGACCTTGCCCACATGCCGCAAGGAAAGAATGGGCGACGTGTTCTGGTTTGATGGACCGGCGGGTGGGAGCGTCTCGGAGGAAGCCGGGTCAGGCAAGGTTCGGGGCTCCGGGTTTTTGTCTTCTTGTCAGGCGAACGGCGCGCCCAAGGGGCGCGCCGACGCAGCTCTAGCGGGGGGAGTTTGACGGCAAAAGATCAGGGTCGCAAATCGAGCCCGAGGCCCTGATTGACGAACTGGGTGGTGTAAGTGGCCGAATAGTCCAGACCATCGCCGATCACGCCGGCATCCACCATCTGGGCGTAGAAAGCATCGATCTTCTCATCGGTGAGGGCACCGATGCCAAGCTCAAGCGTGTCGCCCGAATCGACGATCCCAAACTCCATCATCTTCTCAATGGCGAAGTCGATCTTGTCCTGGCTCATTTCAGGATTGTCGGCGAGGATCATCTCGTTGGCGGCGGCGTTGTCGCCATAAAGATAGTTGTACCAGCCAAGGATTGAGCCCTCGACGAAACATTCCACGACCTCTGGGCTTTCGGCAATCGTCCCGGCCATGGTTTCGATGGTCGTGGCGTAGGTCGCAAAACCTGCGTCAGCGATCAGGAAGACGTTGGGGGTGAAGCCGCCTTCGGTCTCGATCACATAGGGCTCGGAGGAAAGATAACCCTGCATGCCCATGCTCGTGTCAGCCAGGAACGGCGCAGGGTTAAAGGTGTAGGGAACGCGCTGTTCCACGGTGAAGCCGTGTTCGGCGATCATCCAGCGATAGTAACCTTGAAAGCCGTTGTCGCCGATGAGCAGCGTTAGGTCTTTGAGCTCATCCCAGCTGTCGGCCTCGCCCGGGTGGGCGATGATGACTTGTGGGTGCTTTTGGAACATGGCCGCCACGGCCACCACGGGAATGTCCTGTTCAGCAGCAAGGAAAGCCGAAAGCACGTCGCCGCCCATGTGGAAGTCCATACGACCGGCAAGCATCAGCGCGCGGTTGTTCACCTGCGGGCCGCCCGGAACAATGCTCACGTCCAGGCCGCATTCGGCGTACGTGCCGTCGGCGACGGACTGGTAGAAGCCGCCATGTTCGGCCTGGGCCAGCCAGTTGGTGCCGAACACGACCGGGGTCAGGTCTTGCGCCATGGCGGGCGCGGCAACGGCAGCGCAAAGGGCAGTGGAAATCGCAAGGGCGGGGAGACGATTGATCATGGAACACTCCTGTTTCGTCGGGCGAGCCATCCGGCTGTCTTCACCGTCAAAAGGGTTGGTGCCAACAGAAGCCGGTTTGGCATGGTCGGGTGGGAGGTTGCCGGCCCCGACACGCTCATGTGAGATTTAGCGATGGGGACACGGGCGCTGTCAACGGTGAAATGCCTAATTATTGGGATTGCCTTCATACTGGGCAGCGTGATGAGGTCCAATTGCCTCAATTACAGGCAAGCATGGCGGGCGTGTGGCGGGTTCCAATGACGGGTCCAGGCTGCTCGCTGCTTTGAAAGGATCATGTGATGGCGTTTCGCTCTTTGGTTCCCGATGCCTTGGCGCCACCTTTTGCGCGTTATGCGCATGGCGTGGCCATTGAAGCAGGTCACCGGCTGGTGCGCACCTCCGGACAGTTGCCGATGGCGAAGGATGGGAGCATTCCGGAAGGGGCTGAAGCGCAAGCGGCGCTGGTTTTCGAAAGCCTGGATGCCATCCTGGCCGAAGGAGGACTGTCGCGCGATGATGTCTGCCATCTTGGCGCCTATGTGACGGCGCGCGAGCATATGGCCGGCTATATGGCTGCCCGCGATGTCTGGCTCGCCAACGTGCCGCGCTTGCCGGCCTCAACCCTTCTGATCGTGTCAGGCTTCACCCGACCGGAGTTCCTGGTGGAAATCGAAGTGACCGCTGTGGGGTCGGTTGTGTAGGGGGCGGCGGGCGACTCTGATTTTGTACCCAGAACTCTGGGTGCCGGACCGATCATCGGTGTCGGATTCTCTGGTTGCTCCACCTCAATGCCTTCAATGCTTGCGCATCTGTGCTCTTAGCCATTGCGTGCGTGGATCGGTCTCATTTCTGCGATGCCAAAAGACAGAAACCGGGAATTGCGGCAACTCCAGGGGCGGCGGCGCAGTTACCAAACCGAACCCATCGACAAACCGTGACGCGACCCGGGATGGAAGGGTCAACAGCGCTCCTGATGCGGCGACCGAAGCAAGCGCTGGAAGAAAGGCCGGAAGGCTGAGAACGACCCGGCGGCTTCGGCCAATTGTTTCCAACTGGGTATCGACGATCCCGCGATCGCCACCTTCCGGCGCGGTGAGCGCGTGATCTGCCGCGCAGAAGCTGTCGAGGTCTAGATTCGGAGCCTTGGGCAGCGCCTCCTTTGTTCCCACGACCAGATAGTCCTCCATGTAGAGCATTTCACCAGAGCAGGTCTCGGGCATCTCTCGGAAATAGCCCAAAGCAAGATCAACCTTGCCTTCGGTCAGAGCCTCGACGGCTTCCCCGCGCCTGCTGTGCACGATCGACAGCGTTAAACCCGGCGCGTTGCGTTGAAGTCGCGCAAACAGATCCGGCACCAGCACAGCCTGTTCGGCATGAAGGGCGGCTATGCGCACCATTCCTGTTGCGGCGGCGGGATCGAAGGCCCGGACGGCGCCCAAAGCACCGCGCAGGGCCTCAACAGCGCCGGCAACAGGAGCCTCAAGCGCGATCGCGGTTGCCGTGGGCTCCATGCCGTGCGGCCGGCGCAGAAAGAGCTCGTCGCCAAACACGTCGCGCAATCGCCTCAATGCCTGGCTGACGGCTGACTGGGTTAGGCCTAGCTCGGCCGCGACCGTTGCGGCCTTTCGGTGATGGACGAGGCCCAGAAAGACCAGAAGGAGCGTCACGTCTAAACGCCTGAGTTCAGAATTGCTTAAGTCAGCCATAAAGCGAATTAAATACCATTTCATTCAGCCTGGGAATAGGAAACGGCAGCGGCTGGATCCGGCACGGCAATCTCGTGCCGGAGATGCGCCGACATCATCAAGACACCCATTCTGGAGACCTCAAATGCAGTTGCTTGATAGACGTACCTTTATGGCCATGACCGCGGCAGCGACCGCAGCAAGCTTTGCCGGACCTGCGCGCGCAGCCCCTCAGCAGGCCAACATCTTCACCGCAGACCTGTTCGGTGCTGCCGTCGACAGCGCCATCATCATTGGCGAAGAACGGGCGGTGCTGATCGACGCACAGTTGAACGTTGCGAACGCATCGCGCTTGGCAGATGTCATCGCTGCGACCGGTCGCACGCTTGAGACGATCTGCATCACACACGTGCATCCCGACCACCATCTGGGACTTGCGACGATCATGGAGCGCTTTCCCGATGCTCGACCCGTGGCGCATCCGCTTGTGCAGTCCCAGCTATCGGCTGCGGCGCGATGGATGCTGAGCACCATGAGTGCGGGCGCGGAGCCTGGCACCTTTCCTGACCGGGTTGTCATTCCCGAGCCGCTTGAAGGGGATGCCATCATGCTCGAAGG
This sequence comes from Pseudomonadota bacterium, assembly GCA_038749715.1. Classification (GTDB taxonomy): domain Bacteria; phylum Pseudomonadota; class Alphaproteobacteria; order Rhizobiales; family MH13; genus MH13. The sequence goes on along the minus strand of JBCDHR010000007.1, from coordinate 90,994 downwards.
CGAGCGGATCGACGTGCTTGAGCCATTGCATGGCGACACCGATCTGTTGTCGGCGGTTCACATCCCGGTCCTGGACACGCTTATTGCGACCGATTTCCTTTACTCAGGCACCCACCAATGGATGGCAGAAAACACAACGCCTGAGCGACTTCAGCGGTGGCGTGATAGCTTGAGCCAACTTGAAGCCATCGGCGCTGGCACGGTTGTGCCCGGCCATGAAGGCCCAGGCGCGGTGCGCGACCCGTCGATCTTTGGCACGACCCGCGCCTACATCGACCAATGGGAAACAGCGCTTTCCAACACCTCAACAGCGGAGGACTTGCGTGCCGCCATGATGGATGGGAACGAAGAAAAGGCGCTTGCCTGGGTTCTCGATAGCTCTGTGGCCGCTGTCTACCCAGGATAATCAGACCAGAGGCGCGCGCGATCCGATCGCGCGCGCCTTTGACAATGGCGATCATTGACCGGTGCTCACCGGCTGGAATGACAGCCGAAGCACTGGCTCGGGCATGTCCATCGCGATGGGTTGATCAAACAGTTGGCCGGGACGGTTGCCAGCCAAGTCTTCTAACTCTTCGCCGACTGTCACCGTGTAAGTCTGGTCGGACCATGCTTGGCGCGGATGAAAGAGCCAATCGGTTTCTGCGTTGGCAAGTTCTACTCGCCCTGGAACAGTTTCGCCGTCCTCGTCCCTGACCCGGATTCTATAAGCCATGGAAAGGTGATCGTGGGCATTGCCCAGGCGAACGCGAACGGGTGCGCGGCTGCCTGACTGTGGCGCATCGACTGTCCAGAGGCTTGGATCAGGAGGTTCAATGTCGCCTGAGGTGGCCGTGAACTGATGAGTAAACGATGCAGCCAGCGAGCAGCCCTGGGCATCGCGCAGGCCACTGTCGATACGCAGTTCATACCGCTCGCCGGCTTCCAGCGCGCGGCCCAATGCATCATGCGCATCAAGACCCGTTTTCACGCGGCCAGGATCAAACAGCACTGTCAGTCGTGCTCGGTCAGGCGACCACAGGTCGAACCTGTTGGAGAGAAACGCGCCTTCGACGAGCACGCCATCTGAGGTGATCAGGCTGACACTCGAAAGAACGTCGTCGGTCGACATAGGCGCGGTGAAATAGAGGTAGAAGCGCAGAAGGTTCTCCGGCACCTGAGCGCCGGAGGGGAATATCGCGTCAACTTGGGTCTGTGCGGAGCCGCTGCAAGCATGAGCCTGTGCGGTCAACAGTGAGACCGAGGCAACAACAGCCAGTCCGAACGGTCGCATCACCGCTGATCACCTTGCCAGGTCAGGGAAACCTTCGTCAGCTTTCAGCATGTTTTGGAACATGCGCGTTTGGTCAGAGAACTGATTGTCGGCGTACTGATAGTCGGGAAAATTGTACTCGCTGACAAACTCGCTGAGGCGCAGATAAGCACCCTTCCGGAACGAGACGAGGTCCATCGTGCCGGTGTCCAGATTGCGCCGCAGCGTCAGAAGGAACTGGGCGTCCTGTTCGGCGGCCTGGACCACGCCTGAGAGCGGGATGGGCGTGGTTTGGACCCCAGCGGTATCACCGAGATAGGCAACCGGTTCGACAATGGCCGGCCCTGCGGCTGCTTCCTCCAGAGCCGGCAGCGTGATCAGGTCGGCGTCCATTTCCCGGTTTATCACCAGAACCATGGGTTGGGCCGTGCCCTGCCGGTCAAACACCGTGAAGCTCAGCACTTCCAAAGGCGTGCTGCCATAGCCGAGCTCAGCAATCGTCTTGCCGCTGATGTTGGCGCCGTCTGCCAGGTCGGAAACCGGAATGGTGACGAGCGGCGTGCAGGTGTAGGCGGCGATGACGGTCGGTTCGCCGGCAATGTCCAGAACGCTCATCGCCCGGATCGGGGCGCGGGTTTCGGTCTGTCCGTGGGCCGCATGATAGATTTCCACACCGGTGGACGAGGACGTCTCATCGAATGGGAAGGGGACGCGCCGCAGCGTGGATGCAAACTCGCCGGTGGACAGGCCAGATATGAAGAGCTCACCGTTAGCAAAATCAAGGTCCGTTACGGTGAATGTGGCGGCTGGAATGTCGCGCCAGAACGTGACGCCGTCATCTGGCTGGTCGTCGATGGAGAAGGTTGTCGATGGAAGCGTTGCGAGATCGATCGGCATGACCGTTCCGTCTCTGGTTACCGCAACAACGGCTGGCTGGGCGGTGCCGTCAACCATCACCGTGGCGGCCACATAGGCATCCTGGGTGACCGGGTGCACCTCGACATCATGGTAGCGGATGCCGCGTGCGTCGCCGCCAACCGCATTGGCAAGTGCCAAATCGAAATCAAGCAAGTTGTAGGGAAGCGAGGCTTCCGGTGCCTCGCCTGCATCAGGCAATTGGTAGGCATGGATGACGCCGCCTAGGGAGTCCGCCACAAAGAGCGTCTGCGGGTCGGCAAATTCCAAAACGGTGGCAGACATGGGTGCGTCCGCCAACGCTGCGTTTGAAGCAAAAAGTGCGCCGGTGGTGGCTAAGAGTGCAAGGCCAAGCGATGATCGCATGATGATGTCCTTTTCGTTGCCAATCATTGGGGGCAGTCGCTGGATTTGAGCGATCAGAGGACGTCAGTTAGTGGATAAAGTCAACCATATGCCGGCGCCGGGACGGCGCGGGCACTGCGCCGCAGGGGGCGCTCAGTCCCCAGTTCTAATCAAGATCGCGGCTCATGGTGTAGGTGCCCACGTGGGACGCGCGGTTGAGAATATGACCTTCGATGGCGGCCAGCGCGTCCGGGCCACCAAAGTCGCCCGGCACGTCGATAGACTCAACATCAAGCGCATACACCGTGAAGTGGTAGTGGTGGATGATGGCGTCGTTCCATGGTGGGCATGGTCCGTCATAGTCGCCATAGGTTCCGCCCATATCGGCATCACCGGCAAACCAGTCTGTGTAGTTGTTCTTGCCGGCCAGGCCATACGGCTTGGCGCCCACCGGCTTGCCCTTGGGCGTGACGCCAGATGAAGCTGCGCCTTCGTCGATCTGGGTAACCGAGGCGGGAATGTTCACCAGCACCCAATGGAAGAAGTCGACCCGTGGCAGCGCGGCGGGAACGGTCTTGCCTTCCTGATTCACATCCTCACCGCTCGAAGGAACGTCCGGGTCATGTCAGATCAAGGCGAAGGACTTTGTGCCCGCCGGTGCGTCACTCCAGCCAACCGCCGGGTTGATGTTGTCGGAGAGCTCAAACCGTCCCTCGGCGGGTATCTTCCCGAAGGCAAAGCGCGAAGGAATGGGGGCGCCGTCGGCCCAGTCGTTGATCGTGATTTTCGTTGCGTTTCTCCCTAGTGCCAAAGAGGCGGCGTCCCGACCTGGGCCGGGACGCTTAACGTTCAGCGGGTGTAAACCGCCGTGATGGTCGATGACGCCAGGCTGTTTGCGTTGACCATGAAACCCGCCAGCGCGTTGCTGACGGAATTGTCCAGCTCAAGCACCGTGCCCAGCGCGTGAACGGTGAAGTGGTAACGGTGCACTTCTCCAGGAGGAGGGCAAGCGCCACCAAAGCCCGTTGCGCCATAGTCGTTGGTAAGCTGGACCACACCCGAAGGGAGGCCATCGCCGCCTGGAAGCTCGGTGACATCGGCGGGGATATTATAGGCGAACCAGTGCCACCAGCCAGAACCGGTTGGAGCGTCCGGGTCATAGACGGTGACGGCAAAGCTCTCAGTCCCGTCAGGAGCGCCCGACCAGGCGAGTGTCGGGGCGGTGTTTCCCCCTTCGCAGCCAAAGCCCTGGAAAACAAACTCGCTGCTGAGCTGTTGCCCTTCGGCAATGTCGGGACTGGTGAGAGTGAACCCGTCTGCCAGGGCAGGGGTGGCGAGCGTTGCGGCCATGAGGGCGGAGGCGATTAGGTGTCGGCTCATCGATCTATCCTTTCGAAGGATGTTGGTTTGCGATGAGGCCAAGCTAGTGACTGCTCTGCCCTGCCGCTTCCCGTTCCCAGTCAAGAATTATCGAATTACGATCAATCTGCTGCTGATCGGATGTCTTTTGGCTTAATACCGAACCTTTTGCGGAAGGCGTCGGAGAAGTGAGACGGCGTTTTGAAGCCGCATTCCAGCGCGATTTGCGACACTTGCGCGTCCGTTGTCTGGAGCAAGGTGAGGCCGTACTCCAACCGCGTGTTGAGCAGGATCTTGGCAAAGCCCTGACCCGTTTTGGACAGCCAACGGCGCATGGTGGCTTCGCTCATGGCAAAGTGCTGGGCTACCTCGCCAGCCATCCATGAGTGGCTGAGGTCGGTTTCGATGAGGCTTCGGATTTGGCTGATCGGGTCGTCCTGGACCTTTGTCGGCAGATAGAACTCTTTGCCGCGCAGCCATAGCAGCGGCTCGATCAGTCGGTGCTGTTTGATGGTTTCCGGCAGACTGTCATTGTCCAGCGTTTCCTGGATCAGGCTCAAAATGTCGGATGGATTGTGCTCCTTGGCCCGAACGATTTGAACGCCTGATGCAACGTCTGACTTTGGCACGTCAGCAAACACGGAATCCACCAGGTCGTGGGTGAAACAGACGCCCAGGGCACGGTAGTCAGCGTTCATGACCGGGCGGTTTTCCATGGTGACGATGGACCCCGGCGGGAAGATCATCAGATCGCCCTCATGACCCTCCATTTCGCCTTGCGTCGGGCTCAGGACATATTTGCTCCCACGCTGGATGAAGAACAGGAAGGTCAGCCGGAAATAGAGTTCTGTGAAGGTCGCCGTGGTCGCTTGCGTGATCTGGTAGATTGAGACCTTCGCCTGCTCGGCAGCACCTGCGGCGCTGGCCGTTGGGGGCGAGGCGGTTTTACCCGCCATTCAAGTAGCCATGCACGGCTGACACCACCACAGACCCTTCGCCGACCGCGGATGCCACACGCTTGACCGAACCTGAGCGGATGTCCCCCACCGCATAGATGCCGGGCACTGAGGTCGCATAGCCGCGTGTTTCCAGCCCGACATCGGCACCCGTTTTGACGAAACCTTTTTCATCGAGGGCGATCTGTTCGTCGAGCCAGCTGGTGTTGGGCGCTGCGCCGATCATGATGAACATGGCGCGGCTATCGACAGTCTTCACTTCGCCGGTCTGGCGGTTCTTAATGTGCACGCCCTCCAGCCGGTTCTCGCCGTCCAGATGGCAGACCTCGCTTTGGGTCCACAGGGTGATCGAAGGATCATTCAGAATGCGGGTCGCGAGGTAAGACGACATGGTCTCCGACAGGCTGTCGCGGCGGATCAGGAGATGCACATGCTTGGCATGGCGAGAGAGGAACATGGCCGCCTGGCCGGCAGAATTGCCGCCGCCGATGATCACGACCTCGGTGTTCTTGCAGAACCGCGCTTCTAGTTCCGTTGCGGCGTAGTAGACGCCGTGGCCTTCCAGCTTCTCAAGATTGTCGAGCGGCAGGCGGCGATATTGGACACCATTTGCAAGAATGATCGCGCGCGTGCGCACGCAGCGCTGATCATCCAGCTCGACCTCGTAATGCGTCTCCTTGCAGTAAAGCTTGGTTGCCCGGCGCGGTACCGTGAAGCGCGCGCCGAACTTCACCGCCTGCACTTCACCGAGATAGGCAAGGTCGGCGCCAGAGATGCCACGCGGGAAGCCCAGATAGTTCTCAATGCGTGAAGACGTGCCGGCCTGGCCGCCGATAGCGGTGTCCTCAACGGTCAGCACTTTCAGCCCTTCAGATGCGGAGTAGACGGAGGCCGCAAGACCCGCCGGGCCAGCGCCCACCACCAGCACATCGAACAGCGCGTCTGCTTTAGCGTCCAGATCAAGGCCGAGGGCAGAGGCAACGTCACGGGTCGAAGGGTCGACAAGCATGTCGTCGCGACCGATCAAGGCAATGCACTGACCTTCGGGGATGCCGCAATGGTGGCCTAGGGCCGCTTCCCAGCCATCTTGCGTGCGATCGACAAAACGATGCGGCACGTGCGAGCGGGTCGCGAACTCCAGCAGTTGCAACGTTTTTCGATTGGTCGGATCGCCGATAATCGTCAGGCGGCCTTCACCCCACTCCATGATGAGGCGTCGACGGGCGGCAAAGGCGCTGACGATCAGGTCGCCCAGTTCCGGCTGGGTTGAGATGAGCTCCTGAAGTGCTGAGCTGGGCACCACGATCAGTTCGCTCTCTTCGGCGGCAACGCCGGCAAAGAAGGTGCGCTGGCCCATCAGCATGCCAAGCTCGCCAACCGAATTGCCTGCCGACAGGGTCACGACGGTGTGGCCGTCGGTGCGGTCGATGATGCTGATCCCACCTGAGGCGATGTAGCAGAGATCGTAGCTGTCCTGCCCAACCTCGAACACCACGTCGCCCGGGCTATAGGTCCGGCGCTCACCGAAGCTGTCCAGGATGGCGATATGGGCATCGGTGAAAGGAGGATAGGCTGCGCGCTCCAACTCGTTTTTGGGCTGCGAGTTACGGGGCTCATGTGTCGTAATGGGCATCGGGAGGCCTTGGTCAGGTCGCAGGATTACTCTATGTCGGCACAGACTGACCCAAAGGAAAGAGCCTTTCATGCGTTATCTGCACACGATGGTGCGCGTCGAAGATCTCGACGCAAGTTTGCACTTCTATTGCAACCTTCTAGGGATGGAAGAAATTCGCCGCCGCGACAGCGAAGGCGGACGGTTTACGCTGGTGTTCCTGGCCGCGCCTCAAGACAAGGAAGCCGCGCTCGCCAACAAGGCACCAATGGTCGAGCTAACTTACAATTGGCCGGATGACGGCGGCAAAGGCGAAGCCTACACAGGCGGCCGCAATTTCGGGCACCTGGCTTACGTCGTCGATGACATCTACGCGCTTTGCCAAAAGCTTCAGGATGGCGGTGTGACCATCAATCGTCCGCCGCGCGACGGCAACATGGCCTTCGTGCGCTCACCGGACAACATCTCCATTGAGCTTCTGCAAAACGGCGATCCGCTGCCGCCGCAGGAACCCTGGGCCTCCATGGCCAACGCCGGCGAATGGTAACAAGCGACTTTCTGGTCATTGGCGGTGGCATCGTTGGACTGTCCACCGCCATGCAGCTGGCGCAACGCTTCCCGCAGGCGACCGTTCGGGTCGTCGAAAAGGAAGATCGGCTGGCGGTTCACCAGACGGGGCACAATTCCGGTGTCATCCATGCTGGCGTCTATTACGCGCCTGGCAGTCTTAAGGCGCGGTTTTGCCGGGCAGGCGTTGAGGCGACCATCGCCTTTTGCACCCGCCATCAGATCCCGTTTGAGCAGTGCGGCAAGCTCCTGGTTGCGACCACGCCGATTGAACTTGAGCGTATGGACGCGCTTGAAGAGCGCTGCCGCGCCAACGGCCTTGATCCCGAGCGCCTGGACGCCGACGCGCTGAAAGCGCGCGAGCCTAACATCACCGGGCTTGGAGCGCTGTTTGTCCGTGTGACCGGCATTGTCGATTACCCGGCGATGGCCCGGGCCATGGCGCGCGACCTGGAAGAAGCAGGCGGATCGGTTCATTTGTCGACAGCTGTGACCTCCATCGACGAGCATGCCAGCGGCGTTCGCGTCGGCACGAGCAAGGGTGTCTTTGAGGCTGACCAACTTGTTGTGTGCGGCGGCCTTCAGGCCGACCGGTTGGCGGCCATGGCGGGGATCGATGTTGATTTCCAGATTGTGCCGTTTCGCGGCGAGTACTACCGGCTACACCCGCGCCATAATGCGATCATCAAGCATCTGATCTATCCGATCCCCGATCCCGATCTGCCGTTTTTGGGCGTTCACCTGACGCGCATGATCGATGGGTCGGTGACGGTTGGGCCGAACGCGGTTCTGGGGTTTGCGCGCGAGGGCTATCCGAAGGCGTCGCTCAACCTGCGCGATGTCGGGTCGATGTTGGCATTCCCGGGGTTCTGGAAGGTGATGGGCGCGAACCTGAAGAGCGGCATCACCGAGTTTCGCAACTCACTTTCCAAGCGCCGCTATCTTGAGCTCTGCCGCAAATACTGTCCGTCTCTGGAGCTTAATGATCTGCAACCCTATCCAGCCGGCATCAGAGCCCAAGCGGTGATGCGAGATGGATCCTTGATGCATGATTTTCTGATCCGTGAGACAGCGCGCACGCTGCATGTGTGCAACGCACCGTCGCCGGCAGCGACGTCGTCGCTACCCATTGGTGAGCATCTGACCCAGAAGGTTGCCGAGCGAGTGGCAGTTAGCCAATCCGCCCGGGAGGACTTGCCCGCCTAAGCCGCGCTGTGGGCGTTCGTCAGCATGCTGGACGCCTGTTGAAGCTCTTTGGTTGATCGATCGATGGAGACGGCTGCGTCGGCGATCTCTTGAACGCCGTCATTGATTGACAGCACGTTTTCGGCCGCTTCCTGCATTGTCGAAGACATGGTGTTGGTTGTCACCGATTGTTCTTCGACGGCTGCCGATATGGAGGCTGTGAACTCATTGGCCTGCACGATCGTCTTCTGGATGGTCTCGATTGCTGAAACAGCCTGACCGGTCGATTGCTGGACATTGCTGATGCGCTGGCCAATTTCTTCGGTCGCTTTGGCTGTTTGGCTGGCCAGCGTTTTCACTTCTGATGCAACAACCGCAAACCCCTTGCCGGCTTCTCCTGCACGGGCAGCCTCAATCGTGGCATTGAGCGCCAGAAGGTTGGTCTGCTCGGCAATATCGGAGATCAGCTTGACGACATTTTCGATTTCGGCGGCCGCGTCGGCGAGCTCCGTCATGATCGACGACGTGTCTCGGGCTTCTTCAACGGCACGGTTGGAGATATCGCTTGCCGATGTGATCTGTTGATTGACCTCTGCAAAGGACGTGGCCAATTCCTCGGTGGCCGATGCAACGGATTGAACCTGTTGAGAGGCCGATTTCGACGCTCCAGAGATGTCGTTTGAACGGTTGCTGGTGACCGAAATCTGATTGGATATCTGGTCCAAGCCGGTGACAATTTCATTCTGGGTTTGGGCCACCTGGGAGCGAAGTTTCACATCCTCGGTGATGTCAGCCGCGAATTTCACGATCTTGAAGACGGTGCCGTTCTCATCGGTGATGGGATGGTAAGTGGCTTGAATCCAAAGGTCTTTGCCGGTTTTCGTGACTCGGCGGAACTCGCCGCTGAAATGCTCGCCGGCTGCCAGCCGGTCCCAGAAGGTGCTGTAGTCTTCTGTGTTGACGTCATCCGGTGCCATGAAGATGCGGTGGTGTTGGCCGGTAATCTCTACGAGGGTGTAACCGGTGGCCGCCAGAAAGTTGGCGTTGGCTTCCACGATCTCTCCGTCCGGGCGGAACGAGATTACAGCGCTGGACCGGTCGATGGCGTTGCTCTGCGCCTTGTAGAGGTCGTTTTGCATGCGCAGTTCGGCATCGACCCATTCGACCAGCGTTCCGAGACGGCGACCCTTCTTATCGACCAAGGGAAGCGCGCTCAGATCGAAGTTGATGCCCCCGACCTGAATGGTCGTCAGGAAGGAGCCCTGCATCTCCGCGATCACCTTTTTCTGGTGCGGCGGATGCTTGTGGAAAACGTCGATGTTCTGGCCGATCAGACCGCTGACCTTGAAGTGGGGCAGGTCCTTTTGGATATGCTCCTCATTGCGGCTGAGATAATCGACCAACGCCTCGTTGATGTAGAGGATGTTGCGATCATTGTCGGCGATCATGACGCAAGAGCGAACACTCTCAAGTGTCATCAGTTGCATCTGTTTCAGGTTGGATGTCGTGCCACCAAGCATGAATTGTTTTCCCTCGCCCCACCGAAACAGAGCCGTTTTCTCTCGTTACGTAATAGTGCGTAATTTTGTGAGATGGGCAGGGTAAACATTGGGTAAAGGAAAGAGCGCGATGCGGCAAACATCCCGCTATTCAACCACTTGATCGCAAAAGAAAAATTCAATTTCTATCTAGGCGTGTAACTTAGTTAGTTTTGCACCTAAGCGCCATCGGTTCAGGTGGCAGTGTTGCAACGTAAATAACGGCGAGGAACTTTATCGAACCGGTTCGATTCGGCTCATGCCGAGCGTTGCCTACTGGTCGGCTGCGTTCTCCGTTAGGAGCTCCAACGGCACACCGCCACCCGACAGCGCAGGAATGACCCGCAATGTGATGATCTGATAGGGCCGCACATCAAGTTCGATATGGTTATGGCGCACTGGCACCGGCTCCAGCGTATCCTCCAGCAAGTTGCAGCGCTGTACGGCGGCGACGTCGAATCCGAACTGAAGCGTCACCGGACCACGTTCGCGCGCGTTCTCATAAAGCCGCATGATGACGCCATTTCCATCTTCGGCCTGCTTGATGGTTTCAATGATCAGATTGGACTGGTGCGGCATGGCAAAGTGCCGCCATGGCATTCGGCCGCCGGCATTGGTCACCGGCTTCACGATCAGCGGATTGTTCAGATCATAGGCCGCGCGTGGCACATCGCGCCGCCAGTCGCCTTCATGCGGTAGCAGGGCATAGACCATGCGGTGCTCACCCTGATCGGCGATGGGGTCGGGCATGGTGGCGCTTTTGAGGAGCGAAAGCCGCATGACATTGTGGTGGATGTCATAGCCATATTTGCAGTCGTTCAAGAGTGCGACGCCGTAATTGCCTTCTGACAGGTCAGCCCATTTCTGAGCGGCTGATTCAAAGTGCGCATAATCCCAACTGGTGTTGCGGTGGGTGGTGCGCTCCATATTGCCCCACTGGATGTCGTAGGTGGCTGTCGGCGAGAGGATCGCGACCGGGAAGGCGACCTTGAGCAAGGTGTGGGTCTCGTTCCAGTCGATCAGCGTGTCGAAGGTAACGCGCTTGGAGCGATGATCGAGCGAGATGCGCTGGGTGACCTTGGAGGCGCGGAAGGAGCGTTTGACCTCAATCGTTGCGCGCAGCGGACCGGTCTCGACGACCTTCATGCTTTCCAAGTCACCGATCACATCGCAGCGGTCTTCGAAATAGATGTCGATGTCCCAGGCGTCCCAGACCACGGGGCGATCTTCGAAGGCGAGCAGACGGTTGCCGGTCTTGCCCTCTTCAAGCACTTCTCGCTTGGCGCGTTTGTCGAAGATGGAGGCGATTTCACCGTTTACATCGAACGTGACTTTGAGATCGAAATTCTCCAGCACCGCGCCATCCTCGGAGAGCCGAGCATCAAGGCCGGTGCGCGGGTTGGCGGGTGTTGCCGTGGAGCCCAATGCGATGACCGAATAGGGTTCGATGATCGGGGTCTCGATCAGCGTGCCGCCGTCGACCTTTTGGGTGAGCAGCGAGCGCTCATCACGCAAATCCATCAGGCCGTGATCGACATCCTGCGCCACGAACCCGAGCCGCCCCCCGCCAAAGGGCTGGGCGTTGACCATCAGCAGTTCTGTTTGCGCCGGCATGGAGGCGGCGAGCGCGTCGATGGCTGCATCGCGCGCGGCGGTCACTTCATGGCGCACCTTGGCGTAGTCGGCCATGGTGTCCTCATAGACCTCGGTAATCGACGAGCCGGGCAGGATGTCGTGGAACTGGTTGAGAAGCACCAGCTCCCAAGCCTGCCGCAACGCCTTTGCTGGATAGGGGTGACCGGTCGACTGGTGGGCGAGCGCGCCGATGAACTCGGCCTGGTGCAGCAGCACTTCGCATTTGCGGTTGTGCCATTTGGCGCGGGCCTGGCTCGTCAGCGTGCCGCGGTGAAGCTCCAGATAAAGCTCCTGGTTCCAAGTCGGGACTTCGGCGACGGCCGGGTCGTTTTCCGCGTTTTCGAAGAACTCGCGCACCGTGCCCGGACGCAGGCGCGGCGCGCCCGGCATATCGTCATAGGCCTGCATGGTCTCGATAAGCTCGCGGGTCGGGCCGCCACCGCCATCGCCATAGCCATAGGCGACAATCAGCTCATTGTGGGAGGGCTTCTGTCGGAAATTTTCCCAGGTTCCGAATACCTCGTCTGCCGAAAGCTCCGCCTTGTAGGTCGTGGCGTGCGGCAGGTACTGCACCTTGCGCGGCGTCGTCAGGAAGTGCGCCATGACCTTGGAACCATCCAGCCCTTGCCACCAGAAAAGCTGGTAGGGCATCTGGTTGTACTGGTTCCAGTTGAGCTTGTTGGTGACGAACCATTTGAGGCCCGCTTCTTTCATCAGCTGCGGCAGTGACCAGGTGAAGCCGAAGGTGTCGGGCAGCCACAGAACAGGGGTCTCAGCTTCCGGCCCAAACTCGTTGCGGAAATAGAGCCGGCCATAAACGATCTGCCGGGCGAGTGCCTCCGCGCCGGTGATGACGCAGTCAGGCTCCACCCACATGCCGCCCAGAACCTCCCAGCGGCCTTCCTTGATGCGGGCGCGGATGCCGTCATGGATTTCCGGATAGTCCTCCTTGGTGAACTGGTATTGCAGCGGCTGGGACTGGGAGAAGTGGTAGCCCGGATAGGCGTCCATCATTTTGAGGACGTTGGCGAAGGTGCGTCCGCATTTGCGGCGCGACTGATCGATGGTCCACAGATAAGCGAGGTCGAGATGGGCGTGGCCGACGGCGATGACATCGACATCCAGCGGCTGACCACCAGCTTCCAACCCGCCTTTTAGGGTTTCCAGCGCCTTTGGAACGCTGTCGTAGAAGCGTGATCCACCGATCGGGTCGCGCGTGTCCAGAATCTTGAAGGCAGCATCCAGGCTCTTCAGGATTTCGTTGCGAGCCGTTGAGGTTTCCGGCTGCTGGCTGACAACGTCGAGGGCCGTTTTGGCCAGGCGATAGAAAGCCCGCGTATCCGGACAGATTTCCACCAGCGCGCACTCGCGCATGTAGAGTTTGTTCTTGGCTTTCGGGTCGGGCGGCCAACCGGAGAGGCCGGTCCAACCATGCAACGCGATCGTGTGCTCCTCACCATCATTGATGTGCTGGGGCAGAAAGAGCTCGTGATGGTGGCGATCAACCGATGCTTCGGCAACACCATCAATGTAGGCGAGCGCCTCTGGGTGGGTGAAGATATCGCCGGCCACACCCAATGGCAGGTGCAGCGCGAGCGATCTGCCGCCATCGCCATTGAGACCCCAGCCCGGTGGAACGGTGATCTGGGTCCGCAGCACGAAGTCTGTTGCCCAGGTGCCCCAGTAGCTGTCGAACGGAATGGGCTCCCAGTCGTCGCTGTCCACCTGCGGGCCGATGGGCGGCTCGCTGAGGGGGCCCTCCAACGCCTTGTAGCGGAACGGTTTGATGAGCTGGCGCTTGCGATAGGTGAGCGGTTCGATGAGCGCAAGGCGGGCGGCGATCTTTTCGACCGTCCAATAGACGCTGTGTTTCATGAGGATGGCCGGCGCGGCGGTATATAGGTCACTGTTCTGTTTACAAAAAAGATGCGGTCCGGGTGTGCCGGACCGCATGCTGAGGGTTGATCAGAGAAACTCTAATCATGCCCGTTTTGACTTGTATAGGCGGCTTGGTTTCTGGCGTGGATGTCTTTCGTTTTAGGCGGCTGCCGCTTGCGCGCCGGGGACCGATAGCGAGAAGCCTGGCACCTCACCGCGGAAAATCGTCTCGGTGTGGGTGGCGAGTTCCTGCAGCTTTTCAACATCGGCTTCTGCCGACTCCGATGTGCCCCAGGAACGGTTCAGGTCTGGCCACGGGATCGAGTCGATCAAAAGCTGGGTGTAGGGATGCTTAGGATCGCCGATGACCTTTTTGGGCGGACCGGCTTCGGCGATGCGCCCGTGATAGAGCACAATCACATAGTCTGAAACGTGATAAGCGGTCGCCAGATCGTGGGTGATGTAGAGGATCGAGATGCCGTACTGATCCTTCAGATCGTAGATGTTCTTCAGGATCGTCGCGCGCAGGGACGCATCGACCATCGAGACTGGCTCATCAGCGATCAGCAGCTTGGGCGAAAGCATCAACGCGCGCGCCACGATGAGACGCTGGCGCTGGCCGCCCGATAGCTGGTGCGGATAACGCTTCAGAACCTGTATCGGGTCGAGGCCGACCGCCGTGCAGGCCTCATGCATCTTCTCTTCGGTATGGCTTTCCGACTGCGACAGGCCAAACCGTTGGAACGGGAATTTCAACGCATGATCGACTCGGTAGAACGGGTTGAAGCAGGCATAGGGGTCCTGGAAAACGGCCTGAACGTTCTTGCGGAACTCCAGCGAGCGGGCAGGGCCCATGCGGTAGACGTCGTCGCCCTCAAACAGCACTTTGCCGGAGGATGGCGGCGTGAAACCTAGCATCATGCCGCCCATGGTCGATTTGCCGGAACCCGACTGTCCGACAATAGAGATGATCTTCGGCACCTCGCCGTTCAGCGTGAACGACATGGGGTGCACAGCCGGCACGCCATCATAGACCTTGGAGACGCCGTCGAACTCCAAAAGCGGCTTGTCGCTGGCGGCGCGGTTGACGGGCGGCGCGCCGATGCCCTCATCGAGGAAGCTCTTGCCCCCAACCAGTGGCACGGAGGAGATTAGCTGCTGGGTGTAAGGATGCTTCGGCGTTTCGATGATCGCCTTAACCGGTCCATGTTCCACCAGTTCGCCATCTTTAAGAACCGCAAGCTCGTCCACGGACTGCGCCATGAGGCCCATATCATGGCCGATCAGAATGAGACCGGAACCGATCTTGGCCTGCACATCCTTCAGCGTGTGCATGACATGGCGCTGGGTGACCACATCGAGCGCTGAGGTTGGCTCGTCGGCAATGATCAGTTCGGGCTTCAGCGACACGCCGAGCGCGATGCAGACGCGCTGCTTCATGCCGCCGGAGAGTTCGTGCGGGTAGAGTCGGCCGGTGCGTCCCGGAAGGTCCACGCTTTCAAGGCAGGCGTCTGAGCGTCGTTTGAGTTCCTGCGCTGAAATCTTGCCCTCATGGGCGATGATCGCATCCCAGATCTGGTTTTCGATCCGCATGATGGGGTTGAGCGAATTCATCGCTCCTTGCGGGATGTAGCTAACGCGCGACAGGCGGGTCTTGCGCATCTCTTCGTCCGACAGGCCCAAGATGGGCGTATCACCGAGCAGGATTTCACCACTCGACACATAGCCGGGAGCGGCTAGCATCTGCATGACGGCGAGCGCCGTTGTCGTCTTGCCCGAGCCGGACTCGCCGATGAAACCGATGCGTTTGCCCTCGCGGATGGAAAGCGAGAGCGAGCGGACCGCATGGACCAGCCCGCGCGTGGTCGGGAAATCGATCGAGACGTCCTTCAAGGTCAG
Organism: Pseudomonadota bacterium; assembly: GCA_038749715.1. Classification (GTDB taxonomy): domain Bacteria; phylum Pseudomonadota; class Alphaproteobacteria; order Rhizobiales; family MH13; genus MH13. Next base: position 75,853 of record JBCDHR010000007.1, on the reverse strand, counting down.
GACAACCTTGCCGGAGGTGTCGACGGGGTGCTGGATTGTGTCTGTCATCTTTGGCCCCTCACATCTTCCGCAGGCGCGGGTTGGAGACCTCGTCGAGGCCAAGGTTCACCAGCAACAGCGCGATGAACATGATGGCCAACAGCGCTGTCGGCAGACCCCACCACCACCACAAGTTCTGGATGAGCGCGCCTGAATTGATGGCGTCGTAGATGACGCGGCCCAAGGTTGGGACCCGCTGCGGGCCAAGGCCGAGAACCTCCATGCCGACCGCCGTCACAATGGCGGTGGTCACGTTCGCGATGAACGAGCCGAACAGATAGGGGATGAGGTTCGGCATCATCTCGCGGAACATGATGTGCATGGTCGATGCGCCGGAGAGCTGGGCCATTTTCACATAGCCGGACTCGCGCATGGAGAGCACCTGCGCACGTATAAGGCGCGTCGGCGACTGCCACATGAAACCGGCGATGAGCACAGCCATCATGATCAGCGACACGTCGCCAAAGGCTGACTGGAAAACCACCAGGATGAGAAGTGGTGGAATGGTGATCATGACGTCCGACAGGATGCGGATGACGTCATCGACGCGGCCGCCAACGAAGCCAGCGGTGAACCCAAGGAAGATGCCCGTCGACATGCCGATAAGGGAGGCGATGGCGCCGATCATCAGCGTGTTGGGCGTCCCCACGATGAGGAGCGCCAGAAGATCGCGTCCAGCACCATCGGTGCCAAGCGGGAACTCCGAAACGCCGGGCGTGCCGCGCAGGTTTTCAAATCCGAGCGGCGGCAGGCGCAGCGGCGTTGATCCGGTGAAGACGAGTTCGGTGTTCCAGATCCATTGGCCAAGAAGGCCCATCAGGACGATGAAGATGAGGATGCCCATGCCCCAGATCAGCTTGGGGTTTAGCCAGGGATTGTCGAAACGGTTGAAGCGGCCTGAGGCGGTCGAGGTGTCGACAACGCCGGCAGCTTCTGAGTCAGTGGTTGGAACCAGTTGGCTTTGCGTGGCCTGCGGCTGGCCGGCTTGCGTTGAGGACTGAGTGGTGTCTGCCATCACGCTGTCCTCTCGGTTGCCTGACGGATGCGCGGGTCGATCAAGGGGTAGATGAGATCAACGATAAAAACGCTGATCGCCGTCATCAAGATGATGATGAAACTGACCCCTTGTATGACCGCAAAATCCTGATCCAGGATCGCGTCGTAGAGCAGTTTACCCATGCCGTTGTAGGAGAAGATGCGCTCGACCAGGATCTGGCCTGAGACGAGCAGGCCGATCTTGAGCGCAAAGGCTGTCACCTGCGGCAGGATCGCGTTGCGCACCATGTATTTGTAGAGGATGTAGCGCGGCTTCAGCCCTTTGGCTTTGGCAAGGTTCACATAGTCCTCGCCCTGCACTGTGATCATCAGACCGCGCATGCCGAGGGTCCAGAACCCGAAGGTGACCAGGATGATGGAGAGGGCCGGCAGCGTTCCATGCTCCACCACCGAAAGGGCGAACTCCATGGTCCATCCAGGCTCGACCGTGAGCCCGTAGGCGCCCGTGAGCGGAAGCGCTCGTAGCTGCACGGCAAAGACGTACATGAGGAGCAGGCCCGACAGGATCGGTGGGATCGCGGTGAAGATCATCAGGCTCGGGATCACGACCTTCCAGACCCGGGGCGTTCGCTCCCAGACCATGAAGGCGCCAAGGGCATTGCCGATGATGAAGGTAATGATGACCGACAAGAGCATCAGACCGATGGTCCAGGGCAGGGCCTGGGCGATCAGCGAGGAAACAGGCGTCGGGAAGCTTGCCGCCGACAGGCCAAAGTCAAAAGTGATGATGGAGCGCAGATAGAGGAGGTACTGCACCCAAAGCGGTTCGTTGAGACCGAAGCGCTCGCGCAACTGCTCCAGGATGAGGTCCGAGCCTTCGACGAAGGCGCCGCCGGCGGCCATGCGGCCGAGCATCACCTCGGCGGGATCCACTGGCGACAGGCGTGGGATGATCCAGATCAGCGTCGCTGCGATCCAGACCGTCAGCACCAGCGTGATCAGGCGGTTTACGATGTAGGAGCTGGGTATGCCGCCCATTGTGTGCTTCCCCTTAAGCCCGTCCCCCCTTTCTTCTTACGGGAGGTTGGAACGGAAACGGGCGGCACGCCAGATGCGTACCGCCCGAACTGTTTGCCCGTTACTCGGCTTTTTCCAGATTGTGGATGATCTGGTGTGCCGAACCCCACCAGAAGGCCGGGTGGTTGTAGTTGTTTTCAGCCGTCGGCCAGCCCGTCCAATAGGTCGTGTTGAAGGGCAGGAGCTTGGCAGCCTGTACCAGCGGCACGAACGGTACCTCGGCTGACAGGTAGCCATGCGCTTCGGCAACCATGGCCGGGATGGCCGGATCCCCGACAGCCATGGTGCCCATATCCTGGACGATGGCGGTGTAGGCGGCAGTTGCGTCGGTGTCCCAGCGGCCGGTGTTGTTGAAGCCCGGGGCCCTCTCGCCAATGGGCGCGATGGACGCGTTGGTGTAGCGGTTCATGGATGCCCAGGGCTCGTTCACCGAGCCGCAAGAGAGCCAGGAATAGCTCATCTCATAACCACCCAACGGCAGCACTTCGCCCCAGAAGACCGAGTTCTCGACCGGCACCGCGCGCGCGTTCACACCAGCACGGTTGAGCTGCTCAACGATGACATCGATGGTGCGGGTGTATTCGGAGGAGGCGGAGTTCACGTGGATGTTGGCCGTCAGCTCTTCGCCGTTCAGCTCGTAGATGCCATCGGACCCCATCGTGTAGCCCATGCCTTCGATGAGGGCCTGGGCAGCTTCCACATCAGCTGATGCGCTGAAGGCATGGCCAGCGGAGTCGACCGCATCAATGAAAGGGTCCATGGCGCCGTACTGCACGAACATGGTGCGCGATGGCTGGGTCGTGCCCTCATAGGCGACGTTCACGATCTGGTTGCGGTCGATCAGCATGGCGACGGCGCGGCGCATGTCGGCATTGTCCCATGGCGCAACGGTGGTGTTGAACTCCATCTGGCGGGCGCATGGGTCTGGCCAGGCGTATGGCAGATCATTGAACCAGGCGATGACGTTGGGGTTCTGGAAGCCCATCGCTTCAAAGGTGCCCAGGGTCACGGCTTGAGCCGCGTCCATCTGGTTGGAGACCAGAAGCTGGGCGCGGTTTTCCTCGCCGCCCGACTCTAGGAAGATCACCCGCATCGGCTCCGGCAAGTCCATGAAGCCTGAGGCAGCGCCCCACCAATCATCGTTGCGGTCCCAAATGGCGCGGTTGGTCGCCATGGAGGTCATTGTGTATGGGCCGGTGCCAATGGGCGGGTTGAAGGCAAACGTCGCCGGATCGCCTGCTTGGCTCCACACATGCTCGGGCATAATGAGGAAGGAGCCGAAGATGCGGTTGGCAAAGTTCTCAAGAATGAAGCGTGGATTGGACGAGTTGAGCGAGAAGGTGACCGTTAGGTCGTCGACCTTTTCAACGCTTGCCACCTGCGCGCGGATGGTGGCCGGCTCGCGCTCGGACAGCCCTTCATTTTCCAGCGCCATGTTGATGCTGAAGATAACATCGTCGGCATCGAAGGTTTCGCCATCCGACCAGGTGACGCCATCACGCAGGGTGACGGTCCATTCGTCCTGGGCATCGTTGGACTCAAAGCTGGTGGCCAGCCAAGGCTCGATCTCGCCTGACTCGTAATTCAGGATGAAAAGCGGTTCCCACATGGTCTGGTGGGCGCCATGCTGGCGTTTCACGCCGGGCGTAAAGGGGTTGAAGTTCTCTGGATCGCGGATCGTGCGGTCGATATCGAAGATCACTGTGTCTTCGCGCGGAACGTCTTGAGCTGCGACGGCACCGGTTAGCGCCACAGCAAAAGCGGTTCCGGCCAGCAGGCTGGCTTTCAAATGAGTCATCCTATCCTCCCTGGATGTCGCGGCCCCTCATGGGCGTCCGCAGAGCCTTATTGAAGCTATTTTACGGGCAGCATAAGTCGATATTGAATACGAATGCAATAGTGACTGAATTTTGGGCTTTTCGCTGCGTCAAGTTTGCCGCGCGTCTCCTTTGCCGTTGCATGCCAAGATGGGTGATCACCCAAGAATCGCGTAAGCCACGGACGCCAAAAGCAAAATGGCAAAGGCAATGTTGATGGTTCGCGCGGTTTTCGGATTGGACAAAAAGCCTGTCATCGCCGCACCAACGGAAAGCCAGATGAGGTTTACCGTTGTGATTGTTGCAAGCACGAGTCCGGCCTTCCAAAGGGCATCAAGAACGGGCTGTCCATCGGCAATCACATAGCCTGAAAACAGGGCCGCCATGGCAGCGTAAGCCTTTGGATTGATGAGCGACAGGCCAACGCCTTCGTACCAGCGTGGTGCGGAAGTCTGTTCGATGCTGCCATCGTTGCCGCCAGTGGCCAGCGGTGGTGCGGTGGCGATGCGATAGGCAAGGTAGAGAAAGTAGGCAGCCGCCATGATGGTGACGATGGGAGCAAGGCCGGGCAGGGCGAGAACCATGCCGGCCATGCCTGAGCCAACAATGGTGATGACGCCAACCATGCCGATGTTGAGGCCCATCATGTATTCCAGACCCTTCACCCGCCCGAAGGAGGCGCCGACGGCAGCGACGCTGAGGGTGTTGGGGCCGGGGCTGCCAGTTAGGGCGAGGGCAGCGAGCAGGAAAGAGAAGATGACGTCCATCGTGGCGACGTGGCTTGTCGTGACATGAGCCCTGCGCCTTTAGCGCACATAGTCCATCACGAGAACCCGCGTCGTCTCCGGGATGTCGGCACGGTTGAGCGTCACGGTATGGTCGAAGGCGAAGTCCACATCCGCATCGTCGTAATAGGAAAGGAAGCTTTCGATCCACATGGTGTTGCGCGGCCGATAGGTCAGCGTGCGGAAATGCATCGGCACGACGATCTTCGGCTTCATTTTGCGGATGAGCGCATCAAGGTCTGGTAATTCAATCGTCAGATATCCGCCGGCAAGCGCGAGCAGCACATCCACATCCTCAAAAAAGGCCATCTGATCGTCGGTGAGCGGGTTTCCAACATCGCCCATATGGGCGATTTTCAGGCCGTCGACCTCAAAACGGTACATGCCATTTTGACCGGGCACGCCACGCGGATGATGTTCCCACTCGGCTGCCTCAACCGCCTTGACGGACACACCTGCGGCCTCGGCTGAGCCGCCATCAAGCGCCGTGTCCAGTGCGTTGATGACAGCCGGTTCGCCAGGGATGAGGTCGGCGCGGCAATGGGCATCATCATCATCGGATGAAATGATCACCAGGTTGGCGCTCTCATCGATCGGGCGGTAGCCCACGCCTTCCGGCGTGTAGGGGTCAGTGATGATCGATAGGCCGGCCTTGGGAGCGTTTTGGGCGGTGATGCGGAAGGCCGCATGGCCATACCATTTCAGTTGCATGATGAAGGAACCCCGGATTTTGATGCGGGCAATCGTTCGCGCATCCTGAATTCGTATGCAAGTCCCGATTTTCCGTTGGGTCAAAAAGCGCATGGCTGGCCGCTCATTTGGCATGGTAAGGGCGCTGTCATCCATTGAGGAGTGCGCCATGTCGTCGGATCCATCCCCCGTGCTTTTGATCGTTGCTATCCTGGCCATGATAGCAGGCGGCATTGCCATCTCGGTGCAAGCGCCGATCAACGCCACGCTCAACCGAGGGATTGTCGACCCGATCCTCACCGCTTGCATCTCCTTCTTTGTTGGGTTTGTTGCGCTGCTTGTTGCGTGGGGCATCAGCCTGCCGATGCGCAGTATCGGGCCGGACCTCTCTAATCTTGGCGGCATGCCGGCCTGGGTGTGGATCGGCGGCGTACTAGGGACGGTTTATGTGCTTGCCGCGCTGTGGAGCGTGCCGAAGGTTGGTATGTTGACCATGGTCGCTGCCGCCGTGTTCGGTCAATTGATGGCAGCGCTGGTGATGGATGCCATCGGCGCGTTCGGGCTGGAGGCGCGGAATATCTCCATCACGCGCATCCTGGCCGTTGTCATGGTGCTTGGCGGGCTGGTGCTTTCCCGGCTTTAGCTAAGAACTAGTTCCCACCGACACTGCGTGGTCCGTTGTTGCGGTTGAACACATCGCTCTGTGGGCGGGGATGATGCGTCCATTCGCCGGTTGGGTCTTCACCGCGGCAGATGATGGGCTCGATGCCTTTCTTCCAGGTCTCGTGCGTCGCGACGACTTCTGGCGGAATATAGCGGATCGTGAGGCCGCAGCGTCGGCGGTCAGACATGTTCGGCAGCGACCCATGCGCCAGCATGTCAGCATGAAGCGAGAACTGCCCAGCTTTCAGATTGTTGGAGACCGGCGCGCCCATTGCGTCGGCACCCACCATCTCACGGTCAAGCACGCTTTCGCCTTCCGCTACCCGCCACTCCAGCGCGCCCTTGTCGTGCGTGCCAGGGATGAAGCGCATGGCGGCGTTTTCTTCATCGGTGTCGTCGATGGCAAGCCACACCGTGACCGTGCGTGCCGGCGCGAGATGCCAGAAGCTTGCATCCTGATGCCATGGCACGGCCTTAGGGTCGCCGGGTAGCTTGGCGAAGAAGTGCGACGCCCAGCAAACGATGTTTGGGCCGATCAGGTCTTCGACATGATCGAGAATGGTTGGGTTCGTACAGAGATCCCACACGCCGCGCAGACGCGCCTGGAAGCAGTTGACGGCATAGCCGCCGTCAGGACCAGCTTGGTCGATCAGGCTGTCGAAGTAGCGGCGATTGGCGTCGGCTTCGTCGGCAGAGAAGGCGTTGAAGCCGGTGACATAGCCATCGCGATTGTACTGGTCGATCTGTGCCGGCGTCAGCGTTTGGGGCGCGTTGTTGACCACGGGTTTGAAGGACAGATCCTTGAAGGTCTGCAACATGATGAAGGGTCTCCCGGTTTCCTGTTTGCAACAGGGTGAGAGACGCTGCATGATCTTTCACTGTCAAATTAGCTCTTTTTCTTATGGTATTTTGATCTATGGTGATCCCGAGACTGCGCTTGGCCGATTATCTGGAAAAGGATGAGGTCTTCCTGTGGCTCCGCTCAAGGCTCGCGCCGGGGCAAAGGCGTACCCCGCATTGCCATGATTTCTATGAGCTCTTCTGGGTCGAGCATGGCACCTGTATGCACACATTGGCGGACCCGAGTTCCGGCAAGCAGCGCGATGAAGTCTTGCCGACGGGGACTCTGGTTTTCATCCGGCCTGATGATGCGCATTGTCTGAGGGCGCGGGGCGGTGACTGCTTCATCATCAACATCGCCTTTCCGTCCGCGACGGTTGATTTCCTCGCCTCGCGCTATGGTGGTGTGCTGGGTGGCCAGGCGTTCTGGTCGGTGGCTCCCGATCCCGCGAAGGTTTCACTGGGGTCAGCGGACCTACGCTCGCTGGCGGCCTGGAGTGTCCGGCTGGAGCGGGCCGGCCGTGGACAGTTGGTGCTGGATGCCTTCCTGCTTGCCGTCTTCGGCCTGTTGACCAGCGATGAACCTTTACCCCTTGGCGTTGAGGATGGACCGGCCTGGCTGGTGGAAGTCTGCCGGTCGCTGCACAGGCCAGAGCGGGCACGTCTGGGCGTTCGCGGGTTCGTTGCGCTGTCGGGGTGTGCGCCGGAGCATGTGTCGCGCGTGACCCGGCGCTGGACGGGTAAAACTCCCTCCGACCTTGTGCGGGAGGCGCGGTTGCGGCTTGCCGCCGGGCACCTGACAACGACCGACGCTGCTATTGCGGAAATCGCCGCTGAGGTAGGGCTCGACAATCTCAGCCATTTCTACCGGCTCTTCAAAGAGACCTATGGCATGACGCCGAAGGCCTACCGTCAGCAGAACCGCCGCGATCTTGTCAGCAGCGTGTAGACACTGATTGACCCGGCTGCCCGGACCGCTAAACAGGCTTGATGGGCGGCGCATGATGCGACCGCTTTTTTTCCCAGCAAGCAAGGTCCGCCATGCAGCGCTCTGAGATCAATGCCATCGTCGAAGAGGCCGATGCCTTCTTCAAATCCTTCTCCTACACGCTGCCGCCCTTTGCCTATTGGACACCGGAGGAGCTGGTGGCCAAGGGGCGTTCGATGATCGTGGAACGTCGCATGGGCTGGGATGTCACGGACTACGGCAAAGACGATTTTGCCAGCATGGGCCTGTTCCTCTTCACCGTGCGCAACGGACTTCTGACGGACCTGCAGGCTGGCGGCGGCATGGTCTATGCTGAGAAGATCATGATCTCCAAGAAGGACCAGCTTGCGCCGATGCACAAGCACGTCATCAAGGCTGAAGACATCATCAATCGCGGCGGTGGCAAGCTGGTGTTGGAGCTTTTCGCACCCGCCGAGGACGGGTCCTGCCATCCGACCAACCCGGTGAGCGTGCCGGTGGATGGCGAGATACGCACCGTCGATGCCGGTGGCCTATTGAAGCTTGATCCAGGTGAGAGCGTGACCCTTCTGCCCGGCGTTTGGCATGCTTTTTGGGGCGAGGGCGATGATGTGCTGATCGGCGAGGTGTCCACCGTCAATGATGATGAGACCGACAACATCTTCCGCGAGGACATCCCCCGGTTCACCGATATCGTTGAAGATGTCGCGCCCAACCACCTGCTTGTTTCGGACTATGAGCGGTGGCTTGCCAACAAATCCTAAGCATCCTTGATCGGCATGTCTGTCGGCGGCATATCTGTGGGCGGTGGCGATGAGCACCTCGCTCAGCGCACCGCCATCTGATCCACCGCCAGCACCGCCGCGCCAGACCCTGCAATGGCATCTGCGCCGGACGCTTTTGCTCGCCGGTCCGCTTATCCTGTCGCGCGTTGGCTTGATCGCCATGACGACGACCGATGTCGTTGTGCTTGGCCGCGCTGGCGCCGATGAGCTTGCCTACTACGTTCTGGGCTACGCCATCGTTGACAGCCTGGTTGCTGTGATGGCCGGGCTGCAACTGGGCGTGCCGATCCTGACGGCGCGCACGTTGGGTGAGGGGCGTGCGGAACAGGCGGCTGGCATCTGGCGGCGCGGGCTCATTTTCGCGCTTGTCGTCGGCCTGTTGCTGGCGCTGATTATGCAGCCGGCAAGTCAGGTGTTCGCCGCGATGGGCCATGAACCGACACTGGCCTTTGAAGGCGGCGCGGTGACGGCGATGATCGCATTCGCGATCCCTTTTATGGGGCTCTACCTCGTCTCGGCCATGTTCCTTGAAGCATTGGAGCGACCCATCATCGGCACCATCGCGGTTGGCATAGCGACGCTGGTCAATTTTGGCTTCAGCGTGGCGCTGGTTTTTGGCATTGGCCCAATCCCGGCCCTAGGGGCCTGGGGCTGTGCGCTTGCAACGGTGATGACGTCTTTCCTGCTTGGCGTGGGGCTCGCGCTTTATGTTCGTTTCGCCCTGAAGGATCGGGCTCGCTACGGCCTTGGACGGACCGTTGATGCCCCCATGGATGGCCGTGAGCAGCGCAAGCTCGGCTTTGCGGCTGGTGCATCTTATGGGCTTGAAGCTGGCTCGTTCACGGTGCTGACCATGATTGCCGGTCTGGTCGGCGTTCTGGGTCTCGCCAGCATGGGCGTGCTGTTCCAGATCCTGGCGCTCTCCTTCATGGTTTCCTTCGGTATCGCTGGGGCAACACAGGTGCGCGTTGGCAATGCCTGGGGACGCGGTGATGCCCATGGTATGGAGGTGGCAGGCTGGGTGGGCTTTGCCCTGTCGCTTGTCCTCACCTTGATCATCTGCGCGGTTGTGTTGGCATTCCCGCGCTTCTTCCTTGGCCTTCTGACGACCGATCAGGCAGTGCTTGCCGCTGCATTGCCGGGCATGATCTGGATGGTGGCGGCGCTTCTGGCCGATGGCGGTCAGACAGTGCTCAACCATGCTTGCCGTGGGCGCGGTGACAGTTGGGTGCCCACCTCATTCCATGCTGTCAGCTATTGGCTGATCATGATCCCGCTGGGTTGGTTGTTTGCCATTACCTTGGACCATGGAACAATTGGTCTCTTCCAGGCGATTCTGGTAGCCAGCCTGTTTTCCATGACGGTGATGGCCATGCGCTTTATCTATCTGTCTCGAAAGGGATTGCCGCCCATCGCGCGCGCTGTTTAGGCGGCTTTTCACATTCCTCGTGTGGCGGACTTGCCATAGATCACTTGGGTGGTGCAGGGTTGTCGAAACCGCTTTCGCTCAAAAGAGCGAACGCTGAACCGCAAAGCGGCAGCAATAAAGACGGTAAGGATGGGCAGGAAACGTGAGCACACAAAAGCGCAGTCCGAGCGCCCTAGGGGGCGTGAGATCGACGCGAGCCAAGCGTCGGCGGCGGGCCGCAGGCACATTCAACATCAATGATATTGCCGAGAAGGCAGGTGTTGCGCCGGCAACGGTGTCGCGCGCGCTGAACGGTTATGCCGATATTGCCGATGCCACTCGTGAGCGCATTTTAAAGCTTGCCGAAGAGCACAATTACCGGCCCTCGGCGCGGGCGCGCCAGCTTGCGCGTGGTCGGGTGGAAACCGTGGCGTTCGTGCTGCCGGCCACCACCCGCCATAAGGCCGACCCCTTTCTTTCTGATTTTCTAGATGCCTTGGCCTCGGCGCTGAGCGCGCATGATTATGATTTGTTGGTCGCCACGGTGGCCGATGGCGAGCCGGAGACGGAGGTGTTCCGCCGTCTGGTTGCCGCGCGCAAATGCGCGGGCTTTGTGCTCACCAACTCGCGCGATGACGATCCGCGCATCACGCTCTTGCAGGAGATGAAGGTGCCGTTCGTCGTCTATGGCCGGGCCAATGTCGCCGATGATTACGCACATTTGGACATGGACAACGCCGCCGGGCTTGCCGGCATGGTCGATCATCTGGCCGCCCTTGGCCACCAACGCTTTGCCTATCTTGATCTAAGCGAGCAGGCGACCTTTGCGCGGCTGCGTCGGCAGGGTTTCGATGCCGGCATTGCGCGCAACAGCGTCGCACAGGATCAGGTGGCGTATGTTTCCGTGCCGCATACATCCGCTGGTGGCCAGACAGCTGTTGCAAGGCTGTTTGATGGGGGCGATTCCCACCGTCCGACGGCAGTCGTCTGCCCCGCCGACGTTGTGGCCATCGGGGCCATCCAGGCGCTCAGTGCGCGCGGCTATCAGGTGGGACGGGATGTTTCTGTCACCGGCTATGATGGCGTGCCGCTTGGTGCCTTCACCGCACCGCCGTTAACGACAATGAGTCAACCGACGGCTGAGATCGGCCACCGGCTGATCGAAATCCTGTTCAAGGTGATGAACGGCGCCGATCCGGCGACCTTTAATGCGATCCTGAAGCCAACGCTTGTGCGACGAGAATCGGATGGCTCGCCGACACTGGTCGGTGCAGCGCGTTCGCACGGCTAGCTGATTTCAGGGGCAAGTCGGGCAACCAGCAGCGCGCGGCCTTCTGTGAGGCGGGCGGTGAGCTGAGTTTTCACTTCGTTCGAAATCGTCAGCGTGTCGCCAAACTGCATGGTGATGGCGTCCAGCGGCCAGACCGCGCCGTCCAGCGTCAGACCCTTCAGATCGGAAAAAGCAAGGACGCTGAACGGCGTTCCGGGCGGATGGTCGAAAAGGTGTGGCTCTGGCCGCAACGGCCAGCCCTCCTCATCGCCACTGGTAAGGAGGATGGATGGAATCCGTCCTGACAAAGAGCAGGCTTCGGCCATGATGGCGAAGGTGTGGTCGGTTAACCCGCCAAACGCACCGACAATGGTCAAGGCATCTGCGCCGCGCTTAAGCGCTTCTTCGATGGCGAGCGCACCATCCGTCATGTCCTTGGCGGGCGTGTGCGTCTGCCTCGGCACCTCCGCGAAGCCGTTGCCATCATCATCGCTGGCGGAATCAAAATCGCCGACCCAAAGCTCCGGCGAGAGCCCGAGCGTCCTGGCATGGCGGATGCCGGCATCAGCTGCGATGACGCGCGTACCGGCGGTTTGTAAGCGCACGCGCTGTGTATCAATAAGCCGTCCGGCGAGAAGAATGGTGAAGGGGTTTTGCGGTTGCATCGGCACCCCTTGGCGCATGAGGCCCTTGGAAGCAAGACGGGCTGGCGAAACAAGGCCAGCTTCCAACAGTGCTGGACGGTCGGGGGCGGCAACGCTATATCAGAATTTGCTCATCGGGGTGCCCAACAGGGGCTGAGAGGCGAACGCGCCAACCCGTAGAACCTGATCCGGGTCGTACCGGCGGAGGAAGTTGGGCCAGCGCAAAAGGTTTGCCAAACCGACGCGCAATGGTTTCCCACACCAACATCCGCTGGCCTGCATCCCGGATCGCTGACCTGGAGATGCCTGCATGGCCCTGACATCGTTTAGCCCCTTGATTCCTCTGGCGCTTGCTGCCGGGCTGGTTGTGCCCGTTGCCGCGTCGGCCGAGGAACGAGTGCTGACCATCTACACCTATGACAGTTTTGTCGCCGATTGGGGTCTTGGTCCCGTTTGGCAGGAACTCTTTGAGGCGCAATGCGATTGCACGATCGAATGGGTGGCGCCGGGTGACGGTGTGGCGGTTTTGAGCCGCCTGCGGTTCGAAGGCGACAGCACGGATGCCGATGTCGTTCTGGGGCTTGATCAGAACCTGATTGCGGAAGCCGATGCAACTGGTCTGATTGCACCGCATGAAACCGATCTTTCCGAGCTCGACTTGCCGGTGGAGTGGACAAGCGAGAGTTTCGTGCCGTTTGACTATGGCTATTTCGCCGTCATGTACGATGCCGAGGCGGTCGAGAACCCACCGACCAGCCTGGCGGAGTTGATCGAAGGCGGTGATGAGCCGCTGGTAATCCAGGATCCGCGCACCTCCACGCCTGGCCTCGGCATGGTTTTGTGGATGAAGTCGGTCTATGGCGAAGAGGCCGGCGAGCGCTGGGAACAGCTTGCCGACCGCATCCTCACCGTCACCCCCGGTTGGAGTGAGGCCTATGGGCTTTTTACCTCCGGTGAAACGCCAATGGTCTTGAGCTACACGACATCTGCCGCCTACCACATGCTGGTGGAAGAAGAGGAGCGTTATCAGGCGCTTGCCTTCGATGAGGGCCATTACATGCAGATCGAGGTCGGGGCGGCGATTGCTGGCTCGGATGATCTTGATCTGGCGCGTGAGTTCCTTGCGTTCATGATCTCAGCTGAGGCGCAGACTGCCCTGCCGACCAACCATTGGATGTTGCCGGTGCGCGCACCTCAGGAACCGTTGCCGGCGCCGTTCCAGCGCCTTGTGGAGCCGGACCGGGCGCTCCTCATCGATGCACAGACCATCGCTGACGAACGCGGGGCTTGGATCGATGAATGGCTGGATGCAATGAGCCAATAAGACCCGAAACCAACGTCATGAATCGCGCAGCTCTGCCGGGTCTTCTGGTTGTCCTGGGGTTTGGCAGTTTCATCCTGCTGGCTCTGGTCCTGCTGTTTTTGGCAGGCGATGGCCTGCCGCTTGAGCGGCTGGCCGGCCGGCAGGTGCGCGCGATCCTCACCTTCACGCTAACCCAGTCTCTGCTTTCGACAGGGCTATCGATTGCTGGAGCGCTGCCGCTGGCGGTTCTCCTGTATCGCCATCGGGCCTTTGTTGGTCGCGACACGCTGGTGCGTCTATTGGCTCTGCCGCTGGCTTTGCCGCCGCTGGTCGCCGTGTTGGGCATTCTGGAAATCTGGGGTCGCAGCGGCGTGGTTTCAGCGGGCCTGCAATCGCTGGGTTTTGATGTCCGGCTCGATGTGTTTGGCCTGCAGGGCGTGCTTCTGGCGCATGTGTTCTTCAACCTGCCTCTGGCTGCCCGTCTGATGTTGGCGCATCTGGAACGCCAGCCGGCGACCACCTTCCGCCTTGCCGATCAGTTGGGTTTGGTCGGCTGGGCACGGTTCACGAGGGTGGAATGGCCGTTGCTGCGCCCCTCGCTCGGCGGCGTTGCCGGGCTCATCATGATGCTGTGCCTTGGCTCCTTCACCATCGTCCTGACGCTGGGCGGAGGACCGCGCGCGGCGACCTTCGAGGTCGCAATCTATCAGGCGCTACGCTTTGATTTCGCGCCGTCTTTGGCTGCCCTCTACACGCTCATTCAGCTTGTTCTGGCGGGCACGCTTCTGTTCCTCCTTAGCGTTGTTGGCGGCGCGCCGCAGGACCGCGCTGGCGCGTTGCCGGAAGAAGCAGGGTTCACGCGACCGGTGCCGGTCTGGGGCGTTGGTCTGCTAATCCTCACAACGCTCTTTCTGCTGGCGCCGCTTGCCGCTTTGGTCGTCGGCGGGCTGGTTGCCGAATGGGGCCGGCTCATTCAGAATCCGCGCCTCTGGTCAGCGGCCATGACCAGCGGTGTCATTGCGGCCTGCGCTGGTCTGGTAGCCGTGGCGACCGCCTATGCGTTGCTGGTCGCGCGATCTCGTGGATTCGGTGCTAATGGGATCGCCAAGCATTTGTTTGAAGCCGGCTATGGTGCTGTGGGTTCGGCCGTGCTCGCTGTCCCGCCTATTGTGCTTGGCGCAGGCTGGTTCCTAGCCCTTCGCGGTGTGCCGGCGCAGACGCTTCTTGCCGGCGGGCTGGTCATGCTGGTCAACGCCTTGATGGCGCTACCCTTTGTGTTGCGGGTTATGGCCCCAGCCTTTGCGGCAAGCGAGCGGCGTTATGGCGCGCTTTCGTCCAGTCTTGGGCTCACTGGCTGGCGACGCTTTGTGCGTGTCGACCTGCCGGTGCTGGCAAGGCCCTTCGCCGTGGCGCTCGCCTTTGCTCTTGTTCTGTCGGTTGGTGATCTCGGCGCAGCGGCGATCTTCGGAGCTTATGATCTCGTCACCCTGCCGGTCCTCATTCTCAATTTGATGGGCAGCTACCGGACCGGTGACGCGGCGGGCGTGGCGTTCCTGCTCGGCGTTTTTGTGTTCGCCTTGATCGCGATGGCCGAACGCTCTCACAAGGTGCTTGGATGATCGAACTTCGCGGTGTTCAGCTTAATCTGCCGGGCGGTGCTCGTTTCACCTACGATCTGTCGGTCGCCACGGGCGTCAGTCTGGGCGTTATCGGGCCGAGCGGTGCCGGAAAATCGACGCTTCTGCATCTGATTGCAGGGTTCCTTCAGCCAGTCTCCGGCATCGTTGAACTGGAAGGCGTCGACCACAGCCGATCCGATCCGTCGCGGCGACCGGTTTCCATGGTCTTTCAGGCCAACAATTTGTTCGATCATCTGGATGTGGCCACCAATGTCGGCCTTGGCATCAGCCCCAGCTTTCACCGAGGCGCGCGCGAAATGGGCAGGGTCTCCGATGCGCTTGATCGCGTTGGCCTGGGCGGGTTCGAGAGCCGCAAGGTCCCCAGCCTTTCGGGCGGTGAGGCGCAGCGTGTTGCCTTGGCCAGGGCGCTGGTTCGCGACCGCCCAATCCTGCTCCTCGACGAGCCGTTTGCGGCTCTCGGGCCTTCTATGCGGCGTGACTTCACACAGCTTGTGTCCGCCATGCAGAAGGAAAAGCAGCTCACCATGCTGACGGTGTCTCATACGCCTCAGGAACTGACCGACCTATGCGACGAGCTCGCCTTTATTAACGACGGCACCATCACCGCGCGTGGCCCGGTGGAAACGATGCTCAATGGTTCGAGCAATTCGGACCTTCGGGACTATCTCGGGCACCCTGCCGACTAGTCTCAGCCAACCCTGCAGAGCTTGATTGCAGCAGCCGCTGCCCTTTTGTGGCCCCGACCTTGTGGCTTTGCACAATTGACATCGGGCCCGAATAGGGTGCCCGTGTGCGCCGCATATTCCCCTCTTCGATAAGAAAGCTACTGCATGACACCGCCGCCGGAAACCATCGCCAAAGGTGAGCTCGCCAACACGCCCTTTGATGCCTTGTCGATTGGTCAGAGCGCGCGGATAGAGCGGCTTTGCACCGCGCGCGATCTCATCGTGTTTGCGCACGCCTCCGGCAATTTGAACCCGATCCACCTGCCGTCGACCGACTTCACCGGCGATGGCCAGGATGATGATCCGGTTGCCCCGTCCATGTGGCTGGCATCGCTGATTTCCTCCGCGCTCGGCAACCGATTGCCTGGGCCCGGCAGTATGTATCTGTCGCAGAACCTGAACTTCGAAGGGCGCGCCCATGTTGGCGATCACCTGGTGATCGAGGTGACGGTGACCGACATTGAGACCGATCTGACCGTTATTCTCTCCACCACCGTGAAGACCCGCGAAGGCGATGTCCTCGTCACCGGCGAGGCACGGGTGAAGGCGCCTGAAGAACCGGTCTATCTTGACGATATCGAGGTGCCTGACCTTCAGGTTCAAAAGCATCAGCATTTCGACGCCTTGCTGCACCTCGCGCAGTCGCTCGACCCGATGCCTGTCGCGGTCGTGGCGCCCGATGATGTGAACTCGCTCGGCGGCGCGCTCCTTGCCCGCGATGAAGGGCTGATCATGCCCATTCTGGTGGGTGCGCGTGACCGGATTGATCAGGCGGCAGACGAGCTTGGCGTGTTGCTGGACGGGCTTGAGATCATCGACATTGAAGATGAGCCGGCGTCGGCAGCGCGGGCTGTTGCCATGGTGCATGAGGGCCGAGTGAACGCCATCATGAAGGGCCATCTGCACACCGATGGTCTTCTGAAACATGTGGTCAAAGCCGAAGGTGGCCTGCGAACCGGCAAGCGCATCAGCCATGTGTTTGTCATGGATGTGCCCGGACGGCCGCAGCCGATCCTGATCACGGATGCGGCGATCAACATCACGCCCGATCTCAAAACCAAGGTCGACATTGTTCAAAATGCTATCGACTTGGCGCGCGCCATGGGCATCGATGTGCCCAAGGTTGGCATCCTGTCGGCGGTGGAAACGGTGAACCCGGCCATCCCCTCAACGCTGGATGCGGCGGTGCTTTCCAAGATGGCGGATCGCGGACAGATCAAGGGCGGCATCGTCGATGGCCCACTCGCTATGGACAACGCCATCGACATCGGCGCAGCACGCACCAAGGGGATCACGTCGCTGGTGGCCGGGCATGCCAACGTACTGGTCGCGCCGAACCTTGAGTCGGGCAACATGCTCGCCAAGGAACTGACCTTCCTGGCGCATGCGGAAGCTGCGGGCATGCTAGTCGGTGCTTGCGTGCCGGTGATCCTCACCAGCCGGGCCGATGATGACAAGGCGCGCCTTGCCTCTTGTGCGTTGGCCGTTCTCTACGACGTCTGGCTGCGGACTGGCAAAGCGGCAAAGCCCGATCTCTTTGCGCTGGCGGACGGGGCATGAGCGATGCTCTGCTGACGTTGAATGCCGGCTCGTCGAGCCTCAAATTCAGCCTGTTCACGCTGGATGACGGCACGCCGGTACGTCGGTTTCTGGGCGCCTTCGACCGGGGCGCTGCCCCTGACCGCGTGACGATCCAGGCGGTTGATGGCGAGGAACGCCAATTGCCGATGGCGGAGACGGGCGCTTTGTCGTCGGCCTTTGCAGCTGTTCTAGAATGGTGCGAAGGCGAGGTGGGTTTTGGGGATGTGGTCGCTGTCGGCCACCGGATTGTGCATGGCGGTCTCGACCATGCCGCGCCCGTCGTGCTCACCGATCCGGTGATCGATGATCTGGCGAAGTTGGAACCTTTGGCGCCGCTGCATCAGCCGCACAATCTCGCCGGTGTTGCTCAGGCGCGGGCGGCCTTTCCGGGCGCGACACAAGTCGGCTGCTTCGACACAGCCTTTCACCGCACCCATCCATTCGTGAACGACACCTTCGCGCTGCCACACCGGTTCTATGAGGAGGGTGTGCGGCGCTACGGCTTCCATGGCCTGTCCTACGACTATGTGTCGGGCGCGCTGGACCCGAAACTGAGCAAGGGCCGCGTGGTGATCGCTCATCTGGGCAATGGCGCCTCCATGTGCGCGCTGAAGTCTGGGCAGAGCGTTGGTTCGACCATGGGGTTCTCTGCGCTCGATGGGCTGCCGATGGGAACGCGCTGCGGGCAGATCGACCCAGGCGTTCTGCTTTACCTGATGCAGACCCACAGCATGGACGCCGATGCCATCGCAGCGCTGCTCTACAAGGAGTCTGGGCTGAAGGGCATGTCGGGCCTCACCAACGATATGCGGTTACTGCTCGCTAGCGAGGACCCGCGCGCCAAAGAGGCCATCGACTATTTTGTCTTCCGCATACGCCGCGAGCTTGGCGGTATGACAGCCGTGCTGGGCGGGCTGGATGCCTTGGTGTTCACCGGAGGTATTGGCGAGAACGCAGCACCCATCCGATCCCGAGTTTGTGAGGGTTTTGATTGGCTGGGTCTGTCGCTGGACGAAAATGCCAATACCGAGCGACGTAGCGATGCACGGGATGTGGCAACCGCGTCATCCGATGTTCGGGTGCTGGTTGTGCCGACCGATGAAGAGATGATGATCGCCCGCTACACGTCGGCGCTGTTGCAATAGTTCAAGGTGCGGCGTCGATCAGTATTGCCTCGGTCGTCTCGTCGAGAAGCTTGGGATCAATCGCAAACAGGCTGAGCGGCGTGCCGGCGGCGGCCAAAACGCGTTCATGGGCCAGCAACTGCCGGTCGATGTAAGTCGGCAGTGGGCGCGAATGGCCAAAGGGCGGAATGCCGCCAATGGCGAAGCCTGTCTCGTCGCGCACATGGCGCGGGTTGGCCCGCTCCAGCGTCCGGCCTTGCGTGGCGGCGAAGTGTTTGAGGTCCAGCCGGTTGTCCCCGGCCACAAGAACAAGCACGCAGCCGCCGGTTTCCTTATCGGCAAACACCAGGGATTTAACGATCTCGCTGACATGGCAGCCGCAGGCCTTGGCGGCGTCCTCGGCGGTGTGGGTGCTGTCGTCCATCACCTGAATGTCGATGGGGATGCCGCGCTCCTCGCACCAGGCTTTCAGGCGGTCATTGGCACGCAGTTTGCCGGTCGCTGAGGGGGCGGATGGGTTGTTCATGTCATGGCCTTGAGGGTGACGAAACCGGTGAGGTGGGCTAGGGATAAGACAGCTATCCTGGGGCTACAAGGTGACTGGGAAGGGGACCATGCGATGAGCGAGACGAACGAAGCGCCGACCGAATCCAAAGTTGTTCCGATTGTTAGTCGCGCGGGACGATTGTCCGATGCGCTGAAGCGGGCTCGTGCCCGCGAGCAGGCGCGCCAGCGCGATCAATTGGCTGTCCGGGAGGGACGCCTATCGGCGCTCGCCGATGAGCTGCAATCCATCGCCGATGAGCTGCCGGCTGGCGAAACGGAGCGCTTTGCCCTTCTTCGCGCCGACGGTCAGGAGCGGCTGATTGTCGATTCCCTGAGCTATGTCGATCTGCATCCGGAAACGCTCGACTATCGGCTCATTCGCCAGCGCCGCGATGGCCCCGATGTTCTCGCTGAGATCGCTGACCGGGATGTGATGGCGGATCGCGTGGCCGATTATGTCGCCGATCAGATCGTTGAGCATGAGGCGATCGGCGCCGTATCTGCGCCTGCCGAATCCGTTCCGTCTGAGCGGGACGAAAACGGTCCGGATCGGTCCGAAACCGAAACGCCGGACCCCAGCCGGACCGAACCGTTTCAGCCAGCGCGAATGGGCTTTTGGCCGGGTTTTTGGCTCTTCGTTTTGGGTGGGGTTTGCTCGGTGACCGCGCTCTTCACCTACGCCTGGATCTCTGCCGGTTAGCTCTTGGGCGTGGAAACAGAAAACCGTTCAACGGATAGTTCGGTTATCGCTCTGCCGTCGACCGGGTAGCCGCGCCGGGTGGCCGTTACCTGCCAACCACTCTCCGTCTCATCGATTTCGAACAGCGTGTAACTGGCTGGTCGCTTGTGCCCACCTGGGCTCTGCGCTGCAGAGGCGACGCCGAAAACGGGAATAGGGCCGTTCGGTCCATCGATCTCAGTTCGCGTCGGCAGGTGGGTGTGGCCGTGTAGGATGAGTTCCGCACCGGTTTTGTCCATTAGGTCTCGGAAGGCCTTGGCACCGATAAATCGCTTGTGCCACGGTCCGGCGTTGGGTTGGGGCGGGTGGTGGATCAAGACGATCCGGAACGCACCAAGATGATCGGTAAGCGCTTGCTGGAGCTTTGTTTTTTGTTGGGCATCGACAAAACCCGTTGCCATGAAAGGCCCGGTCGCTGTTGCGGTAGAAAGACCAAGGATGGTCGCCGGTCCACGCTGGCGGATGATGGGGTAGGGCGCGCCGGCTTGGGTCGCGCTGGGGTCAGATGTCAGGAAAGGCGCGCAATGCACGTTGAACCGGGCGAGGGCGCCGGGGACATAAGCGTCATGGTTGCCGGGGATGGCCGTGACGGCATCAGGGCTGCCAAGGTCTGCGAGGAACCTGCCAGCGCCCAAAAACTCCGCCTCAAGGCCGAGATTCACCAGATCGCCGGTGACAGCGATGTGGTCGGGCGTTTGGGATTTCAGATCGTCAACCAGCCCTTTGATGGTGCCGGACACCATCGCTTTGCCACGGTTGCGCTGCCAATTGATGTAGCCAAGCACACGCTTAGAGATCAGCTCGCGCCGGCGAATGGGCGGCAGCGGGCCGAGATGGCAGTCAGATAAATGCGCGAGGCGGAAAGTCATGGTGCGCGCAGATGAGCCATTCGGCTTCCGCGCGCAAGCACTTTCAATCGAACTGGAGGGTTCGAGCTCTTAAACGAGCCGCTTAGAGCGGCATCGTGTTGCGGGCCGCCTGGGTGCCCGGGCGCGACCAATCGGTCGATGTGTAGCGAGGGGCAAACGGAGCGGTCATGAGGGCCTTCCAAAGAAGGGAGAACATTGTATCACCTAAGGTTCGAGAAACATTGGCTCGGGGGGAGCGCTGTCGATATCGACAGGGTCCATATCTGTCCTGCCACATCGTTTCGCAATGGGCTTTGATGCCGATCAGCCATGCGCCAAATGCATGGTGTGATTGAGGGTTTGGTAAACATTGGATGAACCGGTTGGTCTGATGCGGCGCGTACGGCGTGACCTGTGGTTCCGCGCCATGTTGGTCACGCGGGGAATGACGCTTGGTGTGCGCGTCATCGCGCCCAACGATCGCGGTGAGGTGCTGTTGGTGCGCCACGGCTACACGCCCGGCTGGCATCTTCCCGGCGGCGGCGTTGATCATGGAGAAACGCTCGAAGAGGCAGCGCGGCGCGAACTGGCCGAGGAAACCGGCCATGCCGCCCTCGGCTCAATGGAGTTTCGCGGAATGACCTATAATCGTCGGCAGTGGAAGGGCGACCATGTGGGCGTTTTCGTCGCCGTGGAGCTCGCACATGAGCGCGATGTCACGCCCGGCTTTGAGATTGCAGAGATCGGGTTTTTTGGCGTTGAGGCCTTGCCAGATGCCACGACGCCCGGCACCCGTGCCCGACTTGCCGAATGGCAGGCCGGGCATCCGGTGGCCGATCACTGGAGCTAGAGCTTTTTCGGTGAACTCGAGTTCACCTCCATCGCTCTATCTATTTGTTTTGTCGCGTTTTCGAACGCAAAACCGGTGCCCACTTTTGCTGAAAACGCTCTAGGCAGCCGCTTTCAACCGGTCGCGGCCGTGAGGTTCCGTTAGATCCAACTCCGGTCCAACCGGGACGACCCGCGTCGGATTGATCGTCTCGTGGCTCATGTAATAGTGGCGCTTGATGTGATCCATGTTCACTGTCTCAGCCACACCAGCGGTCTGGTAAAGCTCACGCAGATAGCCTGACAGGTTCGGGTAGTCGTCGATGCGGCGGATGTTGCATTTGAAGTGGCCGACATAAACCGGATCGAAGCGCACCAGCGTGGTGAATAGGCGCCAGTCGGCTTCCGTAATCTGCGATCCTACCAGATAGCGATTGGTTGAAAGACGCTCTTCAACCTCGTCCAGGGCCTTGAAGAGCTCCTTGACGGCTTCCTCATAGGCTTCCTGTGTCGTGGCAAAGCCAGACTTGTAAACGCCATTGTTGATCGCGTGGTAGATGCGCTCGTTGATGGCGTCGATCTCTGTGCGCAGGGCTTCCGGGTAGTAGTCACCAGGCTTCGCGCCGAGGCCATCGAACGCGGTGTTGAGCATGCGGATGATTTCCGAGCTTTCGTTGGAAACGATGGTCTCGGTTTGCTTGTCCCAGAGCACAGGCACTGTGACGCGGCCCGAATAGTTGGGATCGGCTTTCACATAGACATCCGACATATGCTGGAAGCCAAAGAGGCGGTCGGTTGTTGCGCCCGGCTGCTCAGCATCAAAAACCCAGCCCTTTTCGTACATGAGCGGTGAGACGACATCGACGGTGATCATGTCTTCCAAGCCTTTGAGCTTGCGGAAGATCAGCGTGCGGTGCGCCCATGGACAGGCAAGTGAAACATAAAGGTGATAGCGGTTGGCTTCGGCCTTAAAGCCGCCTTTGCCTGACGGGCCAGGGCTGCCGTCGGCAGTGATCCAGTTGCGGAACTGCGCTTCGGAGCGGATGAAGCGTCCACCGGACTTTCGAGTGTCATACCAAGTGTCGTGCCAGACACCGTCTACCAGCAGGCCCATGGCGTGCCTCCTTCTCAGCGAGTTCGTGTTGAGGAGGGAGATAGAGGCCGGCGATTGGTTCGACCAGCCGGTTAGAGCGGCACGCACTGTTCTTGAATGACGAACAGTGCGCGCCGAGCTTTCGATATTTTAGGCTATTCGACCGTGACGGTGATGACCTCTGATGCGACAACCGGATCATGGGGAATGTGGTTGTGGTCCCCAAGCAGCAATTGCAGCGTATGCGTTCCTGCTGGCAATTCCAGGGTCACCTCTGTCTGGCCGCCGCCGAAGTGGCGCACTCTGTCGTCGGCCGGCAGCGGGTTCAAAAGATCCAGTTCATCAATGGGCTGATTGATCAGCAAATGGTGGTGACCGGTCATGGATTGTTCCACGCCAGCAGGCGCGATGCCCATGCCGCGAAGGCCAAAGACAACGGTCACTGGG
Source organism: Pseudomonadota bacterium (assembly GCA_038749715.1). Classification (GTDB taxonomy): domain Bacteria; phylum Pseudomonadota; class Alphaproteobacteria; order Rhizobiales; family MH13; genus MH13. The sequence continues at coordinate 52,998 of JBCDHR010000007.1, read as the reverse complement.
TTGGACACCGTCTCCCCGCTTGCGGGGCTGATGATATAGGCCTCAGCGTCGGCAGGCGCCTCTGATTGCATGGCATAGGCTGCGCCCCCAAGGGCGAGAAGCGACGCCGTAGCGCCGATCATGAAGGTCTTGCGTGTTATGCGCATTGTTTCCTCCTGTTTTTGTTACCCGGCAAAGTGGGTCCACCAAGAGATAGGGTTCACCTGGATAGTGGCCAGCAATTGCGCTCATCACCGATGCGTGATAGCGGGACGCTCCATGAACAGACGCACGATCTCTTTGCGACGACGCTCCCGACGATAACCCTGTTGGCGGCCCTTTGGGCTGGCCGTTTCGTCACTTGTTGCGTTGCCTGTTCGAGCCTTTCTCATGTCCTCTTTGTCTGTTTCCTCCGTGCCTGCTGGTACGCCGCCATCGGTTTGGATCGATGTCATGCAAGATGCCGATGATGCTGACGTCGACGCCTTGCATGCTGCTGCTTTCGGGCCAGGGCGATTTGCGCGAACGGCCTTTCGCTTGCGGGAGAGGGCTGCGCCAGTGATGGCGTGCTCGTTCGTTGCGCGCATAGACCGAGCCTTGGTGGGTGCCGTTTCGATGTCGCGCCTTGTTATCGGCGGCAAGGAAACCGGCTCACGCGGTCTCCTGCTCGGGCCGTTGGCGGTGTCGCCAGACCACCGAGACGTCGGCGTTGGCCGAGCGCTCTTGGGCCAAGCTGTGCAAGCGGCGTTCGCGTCGGGCGAGCCTTATGTTCTGTTGGTCGGCGATCTGCCCTATTACGCACCGACCGGCTTTCAGCGTGTCCCACCTGGCACGATGGTGATGCCGGGACCGGTCGATCCGATGCGTCTGTTGGTTGCGATATCACCCTCTTTGGAAGGTGATGCCCCGACAGGCCGGGTGGAGGGCGCGGCTTAACGCCCTTCGCGCCACCATGCAGCGGCCCACAGGGCCAGAGCCGGGATCAGCGTCCAGAGGCCGAGCGTCAGCGGGTGCTGACGCGCCCCGATCAAAAGGCTTGCTTCTGAACGCCGGAATCCGATCCAGCCTTCGCCAGAGGCGCGCGCTGTCTCGCCAACCAGCCGCACGCGCGGGATCAGCGCCGGCGAACCGGCTTCTTCGGTCAGTCGCGCAACCGAGCCGTTGGTCGCCTCGGCCAATGGAGAAAGACGTGCCTGGGTGCTCACCACTTCCTGCAATTCTGCCGGATTGGGTGGACCGGCATGGGCGAGGGCAGTCAGTGTTCCATCGGTGATGCGCCAGAGACCAAGCTCTTCCACAGGCAGGCTGGCACGGTAGAGGCCATCGCCCTGGCCTTCGGCTTCTACGGTGCGCAATGCGCCGGACGGGGCGGTGACAGTGAGGGGTGCAATCGAGTCGCCGAGGGTGCGGCGTTCGATCTGCATGCGGTCGCCGGTGACGCGGGCGGTCAGGGTTTCGTCTTCCAGATCGGGTTCGCGCATCAGCCAATGGGCCATGCGGCGCAAGAGCTGGACGTGAGGACCGCCACCCTCGAAGTTGCGCGCCCAGAGCCAGACATGATCGGACAGAAGGAGGGCGATGCGACCGTCCTCCACCCGATCGAGTGCGAGCAGGGGTGCGCCCGGCAGTGAGCTAGTTTCCGGTGCGCGCATGGCCACCGTGCTGGCGGTCGATGCCTCCGCTTCAATCAGACGGAACCAGCGGCTCCAGCTCGGCTCCAAGAGGTCTAGATTGTCGGCCGAGATATCGCCGGGAAGGCCGCGTGTAATGGGGTGGCGCCGTCCAAGGGCTGTGACCGAGGGTCGAAATGGCTCTTCGGCAACCGTGCCGGTCGGGTAAGCAGGCAGGATCTCCGCAAGTCCGGTGAAGGCGATGCTTGTTTCGTTGGCGAACTCTGGACCAGCGGCGATCAGGAGCGCACCGCCGTTGCGAACATAATCAGCGATGTTGTTGAAATAGATGAGAGGCAGCACGCTGCGCCGCTGGTAGCGGTCGAGAATGATCAAGTCGAAATCGTTGATCCGATCGACGAAGAGCTCGCGCGTCGGAAAGGCGATCAGCGACAGCTCGCTGATCGGTGTGCCGTCTTGTTTTTCCGGCGGGCGCAGAATGGTGAAGTGGACCAGATCAACGGCCGGGTCTGATTTCAGAAGGTTGCGCCAGGTGCGCTCGCCGGCATGGGGTTCACCGGAAACCAGAAGCACGCGCAGCGTGTCGCGTACCCCTTCGACTGTAAAGGTGGTGTGGTTGTTGAGGTGGGTCAGCTCGCCGTCGGCGTTGGCGATACGTATCTCGAACAGGTTGTCGCCGGCACGGTCTACCACAATGGGAACGTCCACCGGAACGCCGATGGGAACGGGTGCTTGTGCCAGCACTTCATTGTTGCGCAAGAGAGTGAGTTCGACCGTCGGGCTGGGGCTCGTATCGAGCGGTATGCCGTCTTCAACGACGGTAAAGCGTATGATCTCGCGTCTATCGACCAGAGCGAAGCGCGGCACCTGCTCCAACTCGATCCGTCGGTCGCCTTCCTGGCCATGCCCGGTGAGAAGCGTATGGACAGGTACCGTGAAGCCGGCATCGGCTGATACTGCTTCCTCGCTCGGAGCATCGGTCACTTGGCCGTCGGTCAGGAGAACGATGCCGCCCAGACGCTCGCGCGGCACATCAGCCAGTTCGGTCTGCGTCGGACCGATAAGTTCGGTCCCGGTTTCAGCCTGTGTCCCGATGCTGATGGACCGGATTTCTATGTCACCGAGGGCTTCAAGCTGCGCCAGAAGTTCTGTCCGCGCGCCTTCGCGCTGATCGGATCTCTCGCCGATGGTTTGGCTGGCGCTTTCATCGCTGACCACAGCCACAACGGTTGGCAGACGCTGGCGATCCTCAAGGCGGATAGTTGGGTCAGCAAGCGCAAGAACCATCAGCAGCATCGCCGCTGTGCGCAGCCATGCTCCCGGGCGTCCGCGCCAGATAGCAAACCCAGCCAGCAAAACGGTAAGAGCCGCCAGGAGCCCCAGCAACCAAACCGGCACCAGCGGATCGAAAAGGATCGTCCAGTCGGTCACCGCACCAAGCGCTCCAGAAGGGCGGGCACGTGCACCTGATCGGCCTTGTAGTTGCCGGTCATGACGTACATGCCGATGTTGACGCCGGTGCGATAGGCGAACTCGCGCTGCACAGGGTCGGGCGGCGACGTGGCGTAGAGCGCGCGGCCATCCGATGACAGCGCCCAGGCGGAGGCGAAATCATTGCCTGTGATCAAGATCGGCGACACGCCATCTCCGCCACGCGCCGGACGGTTGGCGGTTTGACCGTCTTCCGGCAGGGCTTCAACCCAAAGCGGGCCGGAACCGAAGCGCCCAGGGAAGCTGTCGAGAAGATAGAAAGCTTTGGTGAGGACATGGTCCTCCGGCACGGGTTCCAGTGGCGGAATATCGAGTGCAGCCAGGAGGGTGCGCAAATTGGCGGTCTGGGGGCTGATGCTGGCTGACAGTGGGTTTGCGGCTTCATCGCGGGTGTCAAACAGGATTGTGCCGCCATTGTTCATGTAGGCGTCGATACGCCTGACCAGATCGTCGGACACAGCGATTGGCGCTTCGGGCATGGCCCAGTAGATGAGCGGGAAAATTGACAGCTCATCTTCGGCTGGATCGATGGCCATGGGCTCGCCAGGTTCAAACGCCGTGCGTTGGGCCAGCACACGAGTGATGCCAGACATGCCTTCCCGGGAGCGTTGGTCGACTTCGGCATCGCCTGTGAGGACGAAGGCGAGACGGGTGGTGTTCACCGCCGCCAGAAGCCGTTCAAGCTCACCATTTTCACCGTCACGCGACTGCGCCCAGCCAGACTGCGGAAGCGCCATGATAAGCGCGGCTCCCAGCGGTAGAGCCAAAGCGACGCCTGCTGTGGTCTGGGCGGGGCGGCGACCTAAGCCACGCAGAGCACCGGTGATGACCAGCATGATCACAGCATCAATCAGAGCCAGCATCACGATCAGCGTGATGAGTGTGGGTCTCAAATCAAGGGATTGTTCGGTCTGCGGCGCAAGAAGAGATGCGCCGATGGTGTCGATCTGCCCTTGCGACAGTGGGCGCAAGTCCGGTGCTTCTTCAAAGAGATTCAGCGCGAGCGTCCCGGCTGCCGGGCCGTAGAAGCCGGGTGGGGTCGACAGCGAAGCGCGCTCACTCTGCGATCCTGGAACCAGCGCTTCCACATGACCGGGCGGAGCTGTCAGGCGACCGAAACCATCCAAAGTCTGGCGCGGCGCCAGGCTTGCGGTAAGGTCGGCAGGCGCTGACTGGGCGCTGGTCTCGGCCTGCGCCGGTGCAAATGTGCCCGTTGCCGCGTTGGGCACGGACAGGTCAATCAGGCGCTGGAGCACGGTCGGAAAGAGGCCGGAGAGCGGCAGGTTCGACCAGTCGGTATCGGCCGTGATGTGGAACAGGATCAAATGGCCGTTGCCGCGTGGCATGCCGGTGGCAAGAGGCGTCGCATCCGCGAGTTCTGCATAGGTCCGGCTGGCAAGCGCTGCACCTGGCTCGCTGAGCACCTGGCGTGTCACGCGGACGTCTTCGGGAATGGTGAGGCCGAAAAACGGGCTTTGAGGCGCGAAAGCTGCAATCGCCTGAGGTTCTTCCCAGGTCAGCGTGCCACCGAGCTGACGGTCGACGGCGCGCAAGGGCACGGGCAACAGACCGTCGGTTGATTGGGTGAGGCCGGACGAGGCGAAGCGCACCAGAACGCCGCCGCGCTCCATCCAGTCTTCAAGCCGCCGGACAGTTGAGGGGATCAGGCTGGCAGCATCGACGAGCATCAAGACATCGACGCCTTCTTCGATCAGGCCTGCTATCTCAGCGCTGACATCGCCTGTTCTGGGAACGGCAACGTCGGAAATGGGGCGAAGCGCGCGTTCAACATAGGTCGAGCCGGCGAGCAGAGGTTGCGCCTGATCTGCTGCCTCGCCGCTGACAATGCCGACCCGCCGACGTTCAGCGCGGTCATCGACCAGGAGAACCTCGCCGGCATGCCGGGTTGGGACCACGGCAATGCGGGCGATGTCATTGCGCAAGTCCCGTGGCAGGTCGAAGGCGATGCGGTCCTGCGCAATCCCATCAGATCCGGCCAGGGCGGCTGAACCAAGCGTGCGGCCTGATCCGTCGAACGCCACGAGCCGGCGTGCGTCGCCTTCAGTTTGGTCGGCTTGGAGCCGTGTCGCGTCGACGGTTTCATCCGCTGCAACAGTGTGAAGTCGTGCTGCTGGTCCGTCCGCGCCGCGTTCCAACGTCAAGGCTATCTCAACATGGGGCATATCGAGGAGCGTGATCGGGTGATCCTGTGAAAGCCCTGCCAGCCGCTCGGCGCTTCTTTCAGGAATCGCTAGGCCGTCACCGATCCAAACGAGGGCGGCACCTTGCCAACCCGGCGAAGCCAGCAGTCCTTCCAGACGATCGAGCAGAGCCGCCCAGTCTTGTGGAGCTGCATGGGGCTGAAGGCCCGTCAGGACAGCTTGAGCTGCTGCGGCATCGCCAGGCAAAGGTGCGGTCGCATCGGGTTGCGGTGAGGCCACAACTGCCATTGGCCGGTCGCTGGCATCGGCCGCGGCGATAATCTGACCGGCGCGTTCAAGCCGCGTTTCCCAGTCCGCCGCGCTGGACCAGCCGGTTTCCAGGACAATCAGGAGCGGCGTGTTCTCCTCGCCAGGTAGAGCGACGGGAGAGGCGGCACGCCAGATCGGCCCGGCAAAAGCTAGAATGAGCAATGTCAGAAGTGCCAGTCGCAAGGCAATCAGCCACCAGGGCGTTTTCACCGGCGTTTCTTCATCGCTCACTAATCCGGCGAGCAGGCGCAGCGGCGGAAACACCGTCCGCGTTGGCGCGGGCGGCGTTGCGCGCAGCAGCCACCAGAGCGCCGGAAGAGCCACAAGCCCCAACAGCGCCAGGGGAGCCAGGAAGGAAAATCCAAACACGCTCATCGCTGGTATGCGCTCCTACCTGTCCCGCACGCGTGCCAAGGCCTCGTGAAGAGCCAGCATGGGTGTGGCGGCGGTTCTATCGGTGTGGGATTGGGTGTGGCTCCAGCCACGCGAGCGCGCCAGGTCTTTGAGTTCCTCGCAGAACGCGCGGAAAAGCGTTTTGTAGGGCTGTTGCCAGCTTTCCGCGCGCCCGGACAGAATGGGTGTCTCGTGACGGCTTGCAGGTTCAAAGCGGGTGCGGCCACGAAAGGGAAAGGCTTCCTCGACGGGGTCGATGATCTGCACCAGATGGGCGCGCGCGCCGCGTGCAGACAGCTGATCGATCAGGCGCTTGCGTTCGTCGCGATCGAACAGGAAGTCGGAGAAAATCACCACATCCTCGCGTGGGCGTACGCCGGCCATATCAAGCCAGCGTTGCCGACCGGTCTTGTCGGTGTCGCGGAGGACAAGTTCACGCGTCATGGTTGAAAGTGCCGCAGCGCCGGTGCGGGGCCGTTCGCCCCCGATCAGGCCGACGCGTTCGCCGCTGCGCGTCAGCATGGACGCAAGGGCAAGCGCCATCAAAATCGCTCGGTCGCGCTTGGGTTCGCGCGCATCAGGGGAGGCAAAGCGCATCGAGGCGGACATATCGACCGATAGCCTGACAGTGTGGGCGCTTTCCCACTCCATCTCGCGGACAAAGAGCTGGTCTCCGCGTGCCGAGCGCCGCCAATCGATCCGTGCGGATGGGTCGCCTGGGCCATAGGGTCGGTATTGCCAGAAGGATTGACCAGTTCCTGCGCTGCGGCGGCCGTGCAGCCCTGCGACGAGCGACGCAGCGAGCTTCTTCGCTTCGACCAAAAGGTCCGGCATGGCGTCAGCGAGCGCCAACGGATGTGTGTTGAGGTCAAGCGGGTCGAGCGGGGCAAGGTCCCCCGGTCCAAGCGTTTTTGAACTGGCGCGCCCCAAACCGCCGATCACAGCAGTGCCTCAACCAGCTTTTTGACAAGCTCGCGGCGCGTCGCGCCTTCTGCGCGGGCAGCATAGGTAAGTGCCATCCGGTGGCGTAGCACTGGCTCGGCGAGGGCGGCGACATCGTCTGCCGAAGGGGCGAAACGGCCATTGAGGAGCGCGCGTGCGCGTGTGGCGAGCATCAGCGCCTGGCTGGCACGCGGGCCGGGCCCCCAGTCAAGCTGATCGCCGATGATCGGATGGGCTTCGGGTCCGGGGCGGGCGCCGCGAACAAGGTCGAGGATCGACTCGGCCACCTGTTCGCCCACCGGCATCGCGCGTACCAGCTTTTGTGCCGCGATCAGGTCCTGCGCGCTAATCACCGGATTGGGATGGGCCTCGCTTTCACCGGTGGTGAGCTTCAGCATCTCGCGCTCGGCATCGCGGTCGGGGAAGCCGATCTCGATTTCCAGTAGAAACCGGTCGAGCTGCGCTTCTGGCAGCGGATAGGTGCCTTCCTGCTCGATGGGGTTTTGCGTGGCCAGGACGTGGAAAGGCGAGGGCAGGTCGTGCCTGCTGCCGGCAACCGTCACATGATGCTCCTGCATGGCCTGCAAGAGCGCGGACTGCGTGCGTGGGCTGGCGCGGTTGATCTCATCGGCCATCAAAAGCTGGGTGAAGACCGGACCTTTGATGAAACGGAAGGATCGTTCGCCTGATGCGCTTTCCTCCAACACTTCAGCGCCCAAAATGTCGGACGGGAGCAAATCGGGTGTGAACTGAACGCGCCGTGCGCCAAGACTCAGCACCGCGCCAAGCGTTTCAACGAGCTTCGTCTTGGCAAGACCTGGCAGGCCTACAAGCAGGGCATGGCCGCCGCATAGGAGGGCAATTAGGCTGTTCTCGATCACCTGATCCTGACCGAGAATAACCCGGCCGATGGAGGCCTTGGCATCTTCCAGCAAACTTGCGGTATCAGCGGCTTGGTTGGCGATCGTGGTCGTGTCAGCGTCGCTCACGGCTGTGTCGGTCAAGACCTGTCCTTTGCGGTTGCCCCGGATCGATTGCGGACGGGGCGGTGAGTCGTTTGGTCAGTCTACATCCTGAGCGCCATCATGGCGCCAGTGTGGTCATTGCACGTTTCATGCATCGTGCAAGGCCCGGATGTGCACCATTTTGTGATCGGATACATGATCCACCAAGCTCTGAAGGAAAGTCTGCTTCGCGACCATGATAGAAGAACGGTCATGATGACTGGATCACCTGATAAAATTGGCCATGGCGATGAGACCGATGCACCGGGCGCGTTGAACGCGCTTATGGCGGCAGCTCGGTCCGGTAAGCGGGCACCTCCGGTGGATCAATGGAACCCGGCGCTATGCGGGGCCATCGATATCCGCATCGCCGCCGACGGGACCTGGGTTCACGAGGGCCGGCCGATCAAGCGAAAGCGGCTGGCAAAGCTCTTGTCATCCGTCCTGCGCAAGGATGCAGATGGTGTGACCTATCTCGTCACGCCACACGAAAAGCTTGCTATCTCTGTTGATGATGCGCCTTTGCTGGCGGTTGATTATGCCGCCGATCCGGCCCCCGACGGCGACGTGCTTGTGCTGCGCACGACGATGGACGACATTGTGCGGGTCGATGCGGATCATCCCATTCGGTTCGCACTTGAGCCTGCAAGCGGCGGCATCAAGCCCTATGTGTTGGTGCGCGGTCGCATCGAGGCCTTGATCAACCGGGCGACGACCATGGCGCTTTTGCAGGATGATCGTTTCGTTGATTTGACCTGCGAAATGCCCGTTCTTCGCTCAGGCGTGCACCGTTTCGCTATCGATCCTGTCTAACCCGTTCCAACACTGTTTTTCTTCTTGGCTGACCCCGAAACTCCATCAGATCCACCGCTCGCCCTTGCCGACTGGGATGAAGACCGTCGTTTGCGCCTGATGGGGCGCAATGGTTCAGGCATTGCCGATGCGCTTTATGCGTCTTTGTTGCCGGATGCGCCTGACGTCGGACCGATTGGACACGAGGCAGCGATAGGGGATCATGTCCTCAATCCTGATTTTGCGACTTTCAATGCTGCTGAGACGTTGAAACCGGCGGCCGTGTTGATCGCGGTGGATCATGCGCAGTCCGACCCGGTTGTGACACTGACCGTGCGCACCGCCAACCTCGCCGCCCATGCCGGTCAGATTGCCTTTCCCGGAGGGCGCATGGATGCTGGCGAGAGCCCACGGGAGACGGCCGTGCGGGAAGCTGAAGAAGAGGTCGCGCTGCCCCGGCAGGCGGTTGATGTGCAGGGCTATCTGCCACCCTACCTGTCGCGCACGGGGTACCGGGTCTTTCCCGTCGTAGGGCGGCTTGATGCGACGCCGGTGCTGACGCCCAACCCAGGCGAGGTGGAGACGATCTTCCAGGTACCCTTGCGGTTTCTGCTCGATCCAGCCAACGCGCAGCTGGAAAGCCGGGTGTTTCAGGGCAAACGGCGCTACTTTTACCTCTACCAGTTCGCGAATCATGCGATCTGGGGTTTGACGGCCGGAATCATTCACCACATGTCGGTGAGACTCTTAAGCGCCGACCTCTGATTTGGAGCCTTCTTTTGCTGCGTATCGCTATCATCAATCTTGCCCTGTTTCTGGTTCCCTTTGCCCTCTACCTGTTGTGGACGACGGTGCGCGGCAAACGCACCGATATGCCGTTTTACTGGCTTGTGGGTTCAGGTGTGGCGCTGGTGTTGGTGGCGATGATCACGCTCGCCCAGTTTGAGACGGGCGGAACAACCGGGCAGTATGAGCCGCCGCGCCTGGAGAATGGCGAGATCGTGCCGGGCCGCGTTGTCGAACCGGTCGAATGAACGACCCACTCACGGGCCTCCTCCAGTCGCCCGGCGTTACCCGGCTTTTCGATGTTCTGGAAACAGACGGCGACCAGCTTTGGTTGGTCGGCGGTTGCGTGCGCAACGCGCTCTTGAATGAGCCGCATGGCGATCTCGATTTCGCGACCCAGGCTGAACCCAAGACTGTCATGGAACGCGCCGAGGCGGCTGGACTGAAAGCCGCGCCGACTGGCATCGATCATGGCACGGTGACGGTGATCGTCGATCACGTGCCCTTCGAGGTCACCACCTTGCGCCGTGATGTCGAAACCGATGGACGGCGTGCGGTCGTCGCCTTCAGCCGCGACTTTGCAGAGGATGCAGCAAGGCGCGATTTCACGATGAACGCGCTCTATGTCGACCGACAGGCACAACTGCATGATCCTCGCGACGGGTTGGCCGACCTGGAGGCCCGCCGCGTGCGCTTCATCGGCGATGCCGGCGAGCGCTTGCGGGAGGATTATCTACGCGCTCTGCGGTTTTTCCGGTTCTACGGCTGGTATGGCCATGGCGCACCAGACCGTGAGGCCGTGCGGGCAATCGTCGCCAATAAGTCCGGTTTGGAGGGTCTTTCGGCCGAGCGCGTCTGGTCGGAGCTGAAAAAGCTCCTTGCGGCGCCCAACGTCACACGCGCGCTTCTCTGGATGCGACAAACCGGCGTCTATCAGATCATGCTGCCAGAGAGCGGCGACATGGACGGTTTCGCCCGCTTCATGCGTCTGGAGGAAGCCGCGCGTATCACTCCCGATCCGCTGCTACGGCTGCTCGCGTTGCTTCCGCTCCGTCGGCCCGACGCCGAGACGGTCCTTGCCGGTCTGTCCAGTCGGCTCAAGCTCTCCGGTGCCGAGCGTGACCGCCTGATGGACGCGGCAAACCTTTATCACACCCTTGATCTTGCCAGCCTTGAAGATGCGAAAGCGCGCCGCGCGGTTTTTTACCAGCATCGGCCGAGTGCTGTTTTGGATGCAGCGCTTGTTCTGGCATCGCATGGTCTTGATGCCGATCCAGAATCAGCGTTGCCAAGCGATACGGTCGATCTGCTCGTCGCCTTGCGTGAAGATGCTTCCGCTTGGAAGAAGCCCAGCTTGCCGATTTCCGGGCAGGACTTAATCGACCGGGGTATCCCCACCGGTCCGCAGGTGGGTGAGGCCTTAAAGATGATGGAGGGGGCGTGGGTCGCGTCCGACTTCAGCCTGTCGCGGGAAGACCTTTTGGCCGTTCTTAAAACCTAGGATCTGAGACCAACGATTTGAGACTTAAGATTTTGCGAGCCTGGCGAGGTTGTCGCCGTCCCAACGCAGGTATGTCTTGCGGGTGTCCGTTGCGCCGAGGCGGCGATAAAGGGCATCTGCACCGTCGTTGCCGGCGTCCACCGTCAGGTCGAAGCGGCTGCCGTCGCGACGCACCGTCTCGGCGGCACAGGCCTTGATCAAGTGCTCACCGATGCCTTGCCCACGCGCCTTGGCGGCGACGTACAGGTCTTTCAAAAACCATGAGGTTCTAAGGCTGCCGGCTGGAAAAAGCGGGGCTAGAATTGCGTGCCCCAATACATCGTCAGCCCTCAAGGCGAGCAAAATCACCGTATCCTGGTTGTCAGCGAACCATTTTGCGAGGCGTTCGATGATCAAAGGCGCTTCAATCGCGTCCTCGCCGAAATAGTGCAGTTCCATCTCGGCCATGATTGGAACCATGGCCGCGCAGTCGTCAGCCGTTGCCGGCCGAATGGTCAGTTCCTGCTGGTCACGTTGATCGGCACTCAAGGCCAGCGCACTTCTGGCGGCATGGAGGAGAGGATCGAATCCACATTGCCACCGGTCTTCAGGCCGAACAGCGTTCCGCGGTCATAGAGCAGGTTGAACTCCACATAACGTCCGCGACGCACGAGTTGTTCGTGGCGCTGTTCTTCAGTGAACGACTTTTCCCAGTTTTCGCGAACCAGCTTGGGATAGATATCCGTGAAGCCCCGCCCGACATCTTGGACGAGCGCAAAATCGGCGTCCCAATGGCCGGAGTTCAGATAGTCGAAAAAGATGCCACCTATGCCGCGCGGTTCATCGCGATGGGGCAGATAGAAATAGTGGTCGCACCAGGTTTTAAAGGCCCTGTAGTCGGCCTGTGCATGGCCCGTGCAGGCATCTTCCATCGCTGCATGAAAGGCGTGGGTATCTGGGTCTTCCTGATTCCGCCTTGCATCAAGAACCGGTGTCAGGTCAGCCCCGCCGCCGAACCATTGCCGGGTCGTCACGACCATGCGGGTGTTCATGTGAACGGCTGGCACATTGGGGTTGTGCATATGGGCGATCAGCGAGACGCCACACGCCCAGAACCGTGGGTCATCGGATGCGCCTGGAATCTGAGCCTGGAAGGCTGGAGCAAAGGTGCCGCGAACGGTTGAAACATGGACGCCCACCTTTTCAAAGACGCGGCCGCGCATTGTGCCCATAGTGCCGCCGCCTCCAGGCGCACCGTCATGGTTTGTGCGCTCCCATGGCTGCAGATCAAACCGACCGGGTTCGCGGCCTTCGGTTGCAGGCAATCCGTCGGCATCGTCTTCCAGACGTTCGAACGCGCCGATGATCTGGTCGCGCAATTGATGAAACCAGGCTTCGGCCGATTCCTTTTTGACGTCGATATCTTCCGGCAGGCCGGTTTGCAGATCATCGGCGGCGAAAATCGGCGTAAAGTCTTCGGACGAATCGGTCATTGTGAGCCCTCATCAGCAGTCGGAAAGCTGTCGGTCTGACGTAGAGCCTCACCCATGATGAGACCGGCTGCAAGAGCCATGTTCAACGATCTGCGATCGGCCATCATGGGTATCAACACCCGCTCATCCGCCCGGTCATGCAGCCATTGCGGCGCGCCAGATGTTTCGCGTCCCATGACAACTATATCATTGGCCCGAAACGAAAAATTGACGTAAGGCAAGGTTGCTTTCGTGGTCGCCAAGACCAAGCGGGGCGGGTTCCAAGCTAAGCTCCGGCTGAACTCATCAAAGTCGGAATGAACTGAGACCATGGCCTTGTCGCGGTAGTCCAATCCGGCGCGCCGCAACGCTTTGTCCGTCATTACAAAGCCGGTGGGGCCGATAATGTGCAGGGCAAAGTCCAGGCAGGCGGCACTGCGGATCAATGTCCCTGCATTGGCGGGTATTTCAGGCTGGAAGAGAGCAAGGGAAACGGGAGCCGGCATGGTGGACGGTGAATGATCCGGACCGAAAGGTCTCGCCTTTTGCAGATAGTGAGCCAGATAAGCCCACGGACCAATGAAAAACGGTCCGTGGTTTTGCCGGGTCAAAGGCGGTGTTTTCGCTTGTGCCCGGTTGTGACAGAGGGGTCGTACCGGCTTGGTTGAGGGCCGGCAACGTCACCTTTGGGATAGTTGCAGAGCAGTGACTGGACAAGGCATCAATGGCGACGTTAAGAGCTTGGTAAATGCGGCGATTTGCCAAGGTGAGTTTCGGGAACCACTGCTTTAGAACGATGCCAAACTAGGGTATCGGCAACGAACGCGCGTAACAGCTCGAGGGCTGACGTGCGCTCTTTGCGCTATGACGAGGGAATTTAAAACGTGTCGATGCAAGCTGATGTGCAAGAGACAGGTCACGAGGAGCCCACTCGGCGGGATTTCCTTTACATAGCAACCGGTGCAATGGGCGCGGTTGGCGTTGGCGGTCTCGCCTGGCCATTTATTGCGCAGATGAACCCGGACGCTTCAGCCCTCGCGCTGTCGACGAGCGAAGTGGACATAGGTTCCATGCAGCCGGGCGATCAGGTGTCGGTGATGTGGCGCGGCAAGCCGGTCTTCATCCGCTACCGCACCGAAGAGGAAATTGCCGAGGCTGAGGCTGTGGAGGTCGACGAGCTTCCTGACCAGTCTGCTCGCTTGGATGTCGATCCTGCGGCACTGGCGACGAATGAAGCGCGGTCGGTTGCAGAAAATCCCGCTCTTATCTTGATGCTCGGCGTTTGCACCCATTTGGGCTGCATCCCGCTGTCCGAAGCTGGTGATTTTGGCGGTTGGTTCTGCCCTTGCCACGGTTCGCACTATGACACGGCGGGCCGTATCCGCCGGGGCCCAGCACCGGAGAACCTTCCTATCCCGGTGTATGAGTTCATTTCTGAAACCACGATCCGCATCGGCTAAGCCGCGGGTTCTTTCCTTTATCAAAGGTTTTGAGGAGATACGTTGATGGCTGGACCTTCAACCTACGTTCCCAAAAGTGGCATTGAGCGTTGGCTCGATGCGCGGCTGCCAATCGTGCGGATGATGCATGGGCAGTTCATTGAGTTTCCGATCCCCCGGAACCTCAACTACATGTACACGTTCGGCGGGATCTTGATGATCATGCTGGTGTCGCAGATCATCACCGGCATCGTGCTGGTGATGCACTACACGCCGCATGCCGACATGGCGTTCAACTCCGTTGAGCACATCATGCGTGATGTGAACTATGGCTGGCTGTTGCGCTACATGCATGCCGTTGGCGCCTCGATGTTCTTCATCGCGGTCTATCTGCACATCTTCCGCGGGCTCTATTACGGGTCCTATAAAGAGCCGCGCGAGGTTCTTTGGATTCTGGGCGTTGTGATCTTCCTCCTGATGATGGCCACCGCCTTTATGGGCTATGTGCTCGTCTGGGGTCAGATGTCCTTCTGGGGCGCGACGGTGATCACCAACTTCTTCTCCGTCTTCCCGATTGTTGGAGATACGCTGGTGCAGTGGCTGTGGGGCGGCTTCGCGGTGGATAACCCGACGCTGAACCGTTTCTTCTCGCTGCACTACCTGCTGCCGTTTATGATCTTCGGCGTGGTGATCCTGCACGTGTGGGCGCTGCATGTGACCGGTCAGACCAACCCGACCGGCATTGAAGTGAAGCAGAAGTCCGACACGGTGCCGTTCACGCCTTATGCGACGGTCAAAGACCTGTTCGCGATGATCGTGTTCTTCGTTCTGTTCGCCTACTTCCTGTTCTTCCTGCCGAATTATCTGGGTCACGCGGACAACTATATCGAAGCCAACCCGCTGGTGACGCCCGCGCACATCGTTCCTGAATGGTACTTCCTGCCGTTCTACGCGATCCTGCGTGCTGTCCCTAGCGCACTAGGCGGCGTGTTGTTGATGTTCGGCGCCATTGCGGTGCTGTTCTTCCTGCCGTGGCTGGACACCTCCAAGGTCAAGTCTGGGTCGTTCCGCTCGGTCTGGTTCAAAGGCGCGTTCTGGGCCTTTGCCATCAACGCTGTGTGGCTTGGCTGGCTTGGGTCCAAGCCTGCTGAAGGCTGGTACATCCCGGCTATGCAGTTGGGCACGGCCTACTACTTCGCCTACTTCCTGATCATTCTGCCGCTCTTGGGTCTGTTTGAGACGCCCAAGCCGCTGCCGAACTCGATCACCGAAGCGGTGTTGAAGAAGAGCGGCCAAGATGTTGCCTCTGGCGGCGGTCAACCCGCTGGCGCAACGGCGGCACCGGAAACCAAGGGCTAATCGGCGACTTCGCCAACAGGAGACATTTTCCCATGGCTTTCTTTTCAAGCCGCATCGTGAAAACCCTCGCAGCTGCCGTCATGGTAGTGGCGCTGCCTGTCACCGGAGCGTTTGCCGCCGGTGATTCCAAGCCGCCGCGAATGCAGGACTGGTCCTTTGCCGGCATTTTCGGCACCTACGACACGGCTCAGTTGCAGCGCGGCTTCCAGGTCTATGCTGAGAACTGCTCGGCCTGTCATGCGCTCAGCCGCATCGCATTCCGCAACCTGATGGAGCCTGGTGGACCGGAGTTCTCCGAGGCTGAGGTTCGCGCCATTGCCGAGGCTTACTTTGTGATGGATGGTCCGGATTCGTTCGGCGAGATGTTTGAGCGTACCGCTCGGCTGTCGGATCGCTTCCCGCCGCCCTTTGCCAACCGCGAAGCGGCAACATCGGCTTTGGGTGCCTACCCACCGGACTTCTCACTGCTTGCCAAGGCGCGTGCGCCGACCCGTGGCTTCCCAGGCTTTGTGATCGATATCTTCACCGGTTATGCAGAGAATGGCCCGGACTACATCTATTCGCTGCTGACTGGCTATGCAGAGCCGGAAAACCCGGACGATGTGCCGATTGGCCTCAACTACAACCCGTACTTCATCGCTGGTGAGTACATCGCAATGGCCAACCCGCTGTTTGACGGCATGCACCTTTATCAGGACGGCTCAGCGGAAACAGCTGATCAGTATGCACGCGATGTCTCTGCCTTCATGATGTGGGCTGCTGAACCCCATCTTAATGCCCGTAAGGAAATGGGCTTTCGGGTTCTGGCATTCCTGGTTCTCTTTGGCGGTCTGGTTTACATGACCAAGCGCAAGGTTTGGAGCAATGTCGCCCACTAGGGGGCTTGCTCGCCATTGGATTTAAAGGGCCGCCTTCGGGCGGCCTTTTTTGTTGGTGTCGATCTCCTCCAACTCGGTAGCAAAACGCGGTCTTTTGCCTGGTTTGGAGGCTTTCCAAGGTGCAGGCCGCAGGCTAAGTTCCCCCGGTTTGCTTCGTCTTGCCGACGTTCGTCACCACCTTTTTGAGCTGCCAAGCGCTGACATCCCAGGAGTTTGACCCGTGCTGCAACATGCCGACCCGTCGCTTGAGAGCGCCGTGCGTTCCATCCCCGACTATCCCAAGCCGGGGATCATCTTCCGGGATATTACGACCCTGCTTGGCGATGCGCGTGCGTTCCGCCGCGCGGTGGATCAGTTGGTCCAACCCTATGCTGGTCTGAAAATTGAGAAGGTGGCCGGCATCGAGGCACGCGGCTTCATTCTTGGTGGCGCGGTTGCCCACCAGATTTCCGCTGGCTTTGTGCCCATCCGCAAGAAAGGCAAGCTGCCGCACGAGACCGTGCGGATCGCCTATAGCCTGGAATACGGCATCGACGAAATGGAGATGCACAAAGACGCGGTGGCAGCCGGGGAAAAGGTTATCGTGGTGGACGATCTCATCGCGACTGGTGGGACGGCAGAAGCGGCCATCAAGCTCTTGCAGTCCATCGGCGCGGATGTCGTTGCGGCATGCTTCATCATCGACTTGCCAGACCTTCAGGGTGCCAAGAAGATCGAAGCGCTAGGGGTTCCGGTGCGGTCACTCATGCAGTTTGAAGGCGATTGATCGCTAGCGATGGCTTTCGTGACTTGATCACCGTCAAGGCGCCTGAGATCGGTTAGCGGTGAAGGTCAACTCCTCACAAAAGGATGAGATCCATGTTCGTTGACACCAATGTTGGGACCATCGACCGCATTCTTCGGTTAATTTTTGGCGTTGGGCTGGTTGCCTTCGCGATTTTTGGACCGGATGATATTGCCTGGAAGGGCGTTGGCTATCTCGGCTTTGTGCCAATCACCACGGCGCTTTTGAAAACGTGCCCGCTCTACTCGCTGTTTGGCTGGTCGACCTGCCCACGCGAGAGCGCCTCCTGATCTTGATCAGCTAGCCGCCAAACTGGAGCCACCAGAAGAGCGGGACAGCGAAGTAGGCAATGACGCAGGTCGCTAGCAGAATGCGCACCCAAAGCGCCTTAAAACGGCGCCAAAGGATAAACGCGAGCGACAGCCCGATGGCTGACTCCACCACAGATACCGCGCGTCCATGGTAGGCGCTGTCCCAGTAGGAGACTGGTGATCGGAACCGCCAATCGGTGAACGGCCAGAAATGCGGATGGGCATCATCGACATGCACTGGAAAGTCGAGCGCCAAATGGCTGATGGCGGCCAAGCCCAGGATCGTTAGCAGCGGCAATTCGTCGAGCGGCTTACCAGCCTTCAGCCGAGCATAGGCCCAACCGAGCAGCGCGATCGCCGCATAGAGCGGCGCTGAGTTGCCGATCGCTGTGTAGGTCAGCATCGGCTCGGAGAAATAGATCTCCCGCCAGAGCGTCTCTTGCGGCACGCCGGTTAGAACAGCCCAGGCAAACAGAAGGTAGATCGCCAGATCGGGCAGCAGCGCGCCGATTATCAGTGCGGTGTTGCGCTTGGGTTTGTCGGGCTTAGCGAAGAGGGCCGCGGCGACCAGGAGATGCGTTTGCGTGTTCACCGGTCGCCTTGTTCGTTGGGGGGTGGGGCTGGCCTAGGTGTTGAATTTGAAGAGCAGCACGTCGCCATCTTGGACGATGTACTCTTTGCCTTCGTCGCGCGCCTTACCGGCTTCCTTGGCTGCTGTCTCGCCCTTCAAGGTCACATAGTCGTGATAGGCGATGGTCTGCGCACGGATGAAGCCGCGTTCGAAATCGGTATGGATGACGCCCGCCGCCTGCGGGGCTTTTGTGCCTTCCGTCACCGTCCAGGCCCGCGTTTCCTTAGGGCCGGCCGTGAAGTAGGTGATGAGGCCCAAAAGGCCGTAGCCCTCACGGATCAGTCGGTCGAGACCTGCTTCATCAAGGCCCAGGGTCTCGAGAAACTCGGCCTGTTCATCGAGCGGTAGCACCGCGACTTCCGCTTCGATCGCCGCTGAAATCACAACTGCGCGGGCGCCAGTTGCTTTGGCATGCTCTTCCACCTTGGCGGAGTACGCATTGCCGTCAGCTGCGCTGTCTTCCTCGACATTGCAAACGTAGAGTATCGGCTTGGAGGTCAAGAGGTTCAGCCCGTGGAACGGCTTTTCCTCTTCAGGCGTCAGATCAGCCATCCGAGCCGGTTTGCCGTCCTGCAAAAGGGCGAGTGCCTTTTCCATCAAAGGCACCATTTGAAGCGCCTCTTTGTCCTTGCCTGACGCCTTCTTGCGCATCGCAATGACGCGCTTTTCAAGGCTTTCAAGGTCGGCCAGCATTAGTTCGGTTTCGATGGTGTCGATGTCCGCCAGCGGATCGATCTTGCCATCGACATGGGTGATGTCTTCATCCTCAAAGCACCGCACGACATGCACGATGGCGTCCACTTCCCGGATGTTGGCGAGGAACTGGTTGCCGAGGCCCTCACCGGACGCGGCGCCACGCACCAGACCTGCAATGTCCACAAACGTTATGCGGGTTGGGATGATCTCCTTGGAGACCGCGATGCCCGCGATCTCGGCTAGGCGTGGATCGGGCACCGCCACATCGCCGGTGTTTGGCTCAATGGTGCAGAACGGGTAGTTGGCGGCTTGGGCGGCCGCGGTTTTGGTGAGGGCGTTGAAAAGGGTCGACTTGCCTACGTTCGGCAGGCCGACAATGCCGCATTTGAAACCCATGGGATGATCCTAGGCGTCTGTTGTGTCTACGTTTAATCGCCGAATAGCTTTTTCAGCATATCGGCCATGGGTCCGGACTTCGGGGCTTGAGCCGGCGCCGTTTGCCGGGCCTGTCGGATGTGACTTTGGGCTTTGGCTGGGCCTTTTGGCTTGGCAGGTTGGGATTTCGGTTGGTTCTTCGTGTCGCCTTTGGCAGGACGCCATTGCGCTGTTGCCTCGTTCAGGCGGGCGTTCAGATCGCTGTCCTTGCCGTCCAGCACCAGTTCAATAGATCGGGCAGCCTCGTCCGTCAGCGCTTCAACCCAAGGCAAATCTGCTTTTGGAAAGTCCTTCAGCACATAGCCGGAGACCAGGTCCTTGTGGCCCGGATGGCCGATGCCGAGGCGGATGCGGCGATAGTCTTTGCCGAGATGAGCATCCAGGCTCTTCAGCCCGTTGTGCCCGCCATGACCGCCGCCACGCTTAATGCGCGTGCGGCCAGGGTCGAGGTCCAACTCGTCATGGAACACCGTGATGGCGTCGCTTTCCAACTTGTAGAAGCGCGCTGCCTCGCCGACCGCTTGACCAGATAGGTTCATAAAGGTCGTTGGCTTGATCAGCAGCACCTTGTGGCTGTCGATCCGTCCTTCACTGACTTCGCCCGAAAAGCGCGACCGCCACGGCGCGAAGCCGTGACGGTCGTGAATGGCGTCAACAGCCATGAAGCCGATATTGTGTCGGTTGCCGGCATAGCCTGCGCCCGGATTTCCCAGTCCGACGATGAGATGCATGATCTCCTCCGATGGCGGGTGGGCGCAGGCGGTGCGCTGAAAGCCGTGCGATTACTCGCTGGCTTCCTCTTCGCCTGCTTCTTCCTCAGCGCCCTCGTCGTCCGCCTCACTTTCTTCGCTCTTCAGGCCGGCAGGTGCGGCGATCGTTGCGATGGTGAAGTCGCGGTCGGTGATGGTCGGCTCTGCACCCTCTGGCAGTTTAACCAACGAGATGTGGAGGCTGTCGCCCAACTCGGCGTTGACCAAGTCAAGTTCCAGCGCTTCTGGAATGGCGTTGGCCGGGCAGTTCAGTTCAACCTCATGGCGCACAACGTTGAGCACGCCACCGGCCTTGATGCCGGGGCAAATGTCTTCGTTGACGAAGTGAACAGGCACATTGACCGTCAGGGTTGCACCCTTGGCGACGCGCAGGAAGTCCACATGCATCGGGAAATCGCGCACCGGGTCCAACTGATAGTCACGGGCGATAACTTGATGCTTGTCGCCATCGACATTGATCGTTCCAACGGTGGTCATGAAACCCCCGCCATGGATCAACATATCGATGTCCTTGTAGGACACGGCAATGGAAACCGGGTCTTTCTTGTCGCCGTAAATCACGGCAGGTAGCTTGTCCTCGCGTCGCAGGGCACGGGCGGCTCCCTTGCCGGCCCGTTCGCGCCGCGTGGCAGCCAGTTCATAGCTCTCACGCATGGCATATCTCCGAAGATGTAACAAAAAACGCCGGAATATCCGGCGATTGCGTCGCGCGTGCCTCCAGGGGGTCTGGCGCGGACCGCAGGTCTATAGACGCGTTTGCGTCCCGATGCAATCGCCCGGCTCACCTCTGTTTGCGCTCGTGCCGTCATCGACCTGTCATGTGAATTCCCCTAGGAGGAGGCCATGACCGATCAATCCTCCGCTTCCCCCACTTTGTCGAAGCCATCTCAAGCCGTTGCGGCGTCGCTGGCCGACGTTACGCGCGCTTTCGCGCGGGTCGGCGTTCTGTCTTTTGGCGGACCAGCGGCACAGATTGCACTGATGCACAAGGTGGTGGTCGATGACAAGAAGTGGCTGCCAGAAGACCGCTTTTTGCATGCCTTGAACTACTGCATGCTGTTGCCTGGCCCGGAGGCAATGCAACTCGCGACCTATATTGGCTGGCTCTTGCAGGGTGTGCGGGGTGGGTTGATCGCCGGGGCGCTGTTTGTCCTGCCTGGCTTTTTTGTCCTGCTCGGTTTGGCGACCCTCTATGTGACGCTGGGTGATGTGCCGGCGGTCGAAGGTCTCTTGTTCGGTTTACAGGCAGCCGTTCTCGCACTGGTGCTTCAGGCACTGATCAAGCTCTCCGCCAAGACTTTGACGAGTTCTCTGGCTGCGGCGTTGGCGCTCGCCGCCTTTGTCGCGCTTTACGTTTTCGATGTGCCGTTCCCGCTCGTCATTTTGGTTGCCGCTGGCCTTGGCGTTGCCGTTTGGGGACGTGGTGATTCAAAGGCGCCACCGGCCGATGAAACGAGCACACCACCAGTCGATAAGGCTGGGAGCCTGCGTGCTGCTTTCATCTGCGCGGCCTTGTGGCTGGCGCCTGTCGCAATCCTCGTGACGGTGGCTGGGCTTTCCAGCCTTTGGACCCAGCAAGCGCTGTTCTTTTCCTGGACAGCGATCATCACCTTCGGCGGTGCCTATGCGGTGCTCGCCTACATCACTCAGGTTGTGGTGCAGGACTTTGCCTGGCTGTCAACCACCGACATGGTGACCGGCCTCGGTCTTGCCGAAACCACACCCGGCCCGCTGATCCTGGTTCTGGTATTTGTGGGCTACGTCGCAGTGGCGCAGGCTGGGCTCGGTCTTGATCCCGTGCTCGCCGGTCTTCTGGGCGGAACGCTGACGGTGTGGGTCACGTTCATGCCGTGCTTTGTATGGATTTTTCTCGGCGCCCCATTCGTGGAACGCACGCGAGAGATCGTCTGGCTAAAGAATGCACTGCGCGGCGTGACGGCAGCGGTGGTGGGCGTGATCGCAAGCCTTGCCGTTTGGTTTGCCTTGCAGGTCCTGTTCGGGGAGGTCGGCAGGCTCACCATAGGATTGGCGAGCCTACCGGTTCCGACGCTTTCCAGTATCAATTTGGCGGCTGTTGCTTTGGCCGTGCTCGGCGGCGTTCTGCTGTTCGCGCTGCGTGCCGGGCTTCTGATGACGCTATCGATCTGCGCCCTGGCTGGCATCATCGCTCGGCTGATGGGCGTCGCTTGACGTCATCACTTGGGGCAAGTCTTTCAACCGTTCTGCGAGGCGCGCCTTGAAAGGTTCGGTGCCGTAGTGGCCAACGAACATCTCAAGTGTGCTCCGGACCAGGCTATCGCGCTCTTCGCGGCTGATGCCATCGCGTAGGTTCAGCAGCATGGCATAGAAATAGTCCGTACGGCATAGCTGCCAAAACTGGTTCGACGCGAGCAATTTGTCTCTAATAACCAGATCGCCTGCTTCCTCGGCCCGTTCGAACAGCGTTATGAGATGCTGTTCCATGACGAATGACGCGCTGACATAGAAGATGTGCCCGACTTGCGGGAAGCGCTTGGTTTCAGCCACGCACATCCGAAAAATATCGACAGCAAGTGGTGACGTCATAAAATCGATGGCCATTTTAGAGCCTTCGATCAGAGCGTCTTCCGTCGTTTCATTGAAGGTTAGCGCATTGAACAGCGCCTGCTGCTCTCGGCAGACGCGCTGAATGACGGCGCTGAACAGCGCTTCTTTTTCGCAGAAGTATTTGTAGAGCGTCGCCTTGGAGATGCCCGCTTTTACGACGATGTCATCAACGCTCGCGCCCGAATAGCCATGCTCGAGAAACACCTGTTGCGCTGCATCCAACAGGACAGCTTCCTTGCGACCAGCCGGTTCACGGCAATCGGAGGTTTCAAGTGCATCAAGAACGCCCGGCGGAAGGGCTCGTCTTTGTAGGCTTGGGAAGCAGGGTCCAGTCATAGCGTATCTCTCGGGTCCAGATAGATGGCCTTTGTCAGGGTTTGTCGGTTGGCTGAATTAAAATAAACTGTTCAGTTCATTTTTGTGTTGACACGGTTGGAGGAGCGTGTCAAATCTCCGATCACTGAACCGAACAGTTTAGTTCAGTTCTCACAAGCCAAAGAGCTTACTAACCCCGAAAGGACCCCCATTATGAAAACTCTTGCTCTCTCCGCCGCAGCCCTGTCATTGGCTCTCGGTTCGATGGCCGCACCGGCTCTGGCAGACTCAGATGACATCAAAGTCGACACGTATGTTGTCGAAGCCAATGTTGCCGCCGGTACCTTGAAGCTTGAGAACGGTACGACGCTCGACCAGTCGATCGAGTACTTCGCTTTCCCGGCTCAGGCTGCATCTGGCGACAAAGTTCGTCTGACCTTCAACGACGAGAATGATCTGCAGCGCGTGACTGTCCTGCGTTAAACCAAGCCTTGTGCCTGGCGGGACGCTCCCTTCCTGCCAGGCACGAGTTTGCCGGCCGTCACCGGCATACCGACTTGAATCAGTTAGCTATCCTCCAACCCAATTGACCGGCTATGAAGCTTTTTCTGATTGTCCTTGTCAGCCTGATTGGAACATCAGCGTTCGCCGTGGCGCAGGACTATCCGTTTGCCGTTGAGACGCGCATCGAGGCCATCAATCAGGCTTTCGGTGTCATCAAACTAGCGAATGGCATGGCGCTGGATGACCTCCACAAATGGGATAATCCACCGAGAGATGCCCAGGTTGGAGACAAGGTTCGTCTGACCTATGGCATTGATGATCAACTGAAAAACGTCATCGTCGCCAACTGAATCCCCATTCCCCCATTGACCTCCATTTGAGGGCGGCCTTGTCAGGTATGGCCGCCCTTCGGCTTTTGGGATTAGGAGAACAGGCTTGAGACCGATTTCTCGAGCGCAGTGCGCATTACGGCCTCACCCAGAAGTCCAGCGACCGAAACAATGCGGATATTGTGAGCGTTTTTCGCCGCTTCTGTGGTCTCGATGGTGTCGGTGGTCACCAGCTCTTTGAGGTTCGAGCCCATGATGCGGGTTACCGCGCCACCCGAAAGAACGCCATGGGTTATATAGGCTGACACCTCTTTGGCGCCGATCTCCAGAAGCGCATCGGCGGCATTGCACAAGGTGCCGCCGGAATCGATGATATCGTCGACCAAAAGGCACGACATGCCATCGACATCGCCAATTACATTCATGACTTCCGACTCGCCTGGGCGATCGCGGCGCTTGTCGACGATGGCGAGTGGCGCATCAATGCGCTTTGCGATGGCCCGGGCGCGGACAACACCGCCCACATCGGGCGAGACGACAGCCAGTGGTCCGTTGCCCAAATAGTTGTCCTGGATGTCCTTGGAGATGACCGGCTCGGCGAACAGATTGTCCGTTGGAATGTCAAAGAAGCCCTGAATCTGGCCCGCGTGCAAATCGATGGTCAGGACCCTGTCAGCCCCCGCCTCAGTGATGAGATTGGCAACCAGCTTGGCGGAAATCGGCGTGCGGCCAGCGGTTCTGCGATCCTGGCGGGCATAGCCGAAATAGGGAAGAACGGCGGTGATCCTCTTGGCTGATGAGCGACGGAGCGCGTCGATCAGAATCAGCAGTTCCATCAGATTGTCGTTGGCCGGGAAGCTCGTCGACTGCAGGATGAAGACATCCTCGCCGCGCACGTTTTCCTTGATCTCGACAAATATCTCCATGTCGGCAAACCGCCGAACTTCTGCCTTGCACAAAGGCACGTCGAGATAGCTCGCAATGGCATTGGCCAGCGCGAGGTTAGAATTTCCAGCGACAAGCTTCATTCTGGCAGGTCCTGTGGAGGCAGCGGCGGTCGGATGGCGCGTGTGTTATCGAATGGCGCCGCACGAGTCCATTGGCGCAATGCGCGAGAGTGTTGATGCTTTAGCTGGGGTTGAGCGTGAACCAGGAGACAAGCCGGCTCGCGACGTCCTGCGCGATGCGTTGTGTCGTATCAAGATCGATGAGGGACCAGCCATCCGGCCCGGACCGGGGAAGAAGCTGAGACCCGGAAACCCGGTGGCGCAGCGTGCCGTTCGCATCGAACACGTCGAAGACATAAAGGACCGATGTTGTCTGGTCGGCCGGAATTGCGCTGACCTGCGAGCGAACAACGAATTGGGCTGTTTCATCGCCGAAAAAGGCGAGCTGCATGCCGCGCCTGAAACTTTCATCGTCGATCGCATCAAACAGGCGCGAGGCATGCGGTTCTGGTGCTGTGGTGATTGGAGCCAGCGCAACACGCGGCAGTTGCGGCTGGGTGGGCACCAAGCTTGGCGCAACCTGTTGTGGCTGAAGGCCGGCATTCACAGCGTCGGACAGGGATTGCTGGGCTTCGGTTTGTGGGCCGCCGAGCGGCTGCGAGGTTGCAAACGGATCATCGGTGGTCGCAACCGGCCGGCCGAATTGATCGAGAGTTGTTTGTTGGCCGGTTGGCGTTGCTAGCGTGTTGGGCTGACCTGGGAGGCCCAGGGGCTGGGACGTTACTCCCGTCGGCGCAGGGGCCGTTTGAACTGCCGCCGGTTGTGACGCGGTCGCGATCTGTTCCAGAGACCCTGGGCCTTCGGGCGATGCGCAGGCGGATACGGCAAGAGCAGCAAGGACGAGGTACAGGGAGCGCATCTGGCCCAATTCAAAAATCAGTTGACCGAAACAACAACGGCTTGAAGGCGCGACAGCCAGCCGACCGTGACGCTGGGACACCTTATTACGGGAATTGACGTAAAGGTCCACCTACCGGCGTTCTGCTGGTTACCGACCTCAACGTCATCTGCGAGGATCACAGTGTCAGCATGATGGCGCTGGCGAGCCGTCCATAGTCCTGTTCACCGCGATGGGTGGTGCGCCGATAGCTGTAGAACAGATCAGGCTCTTCGTAGGTGCAGCGTCCGATCGTATGAGTCTCAACGCCGGCCTTTTGAAGGCGATCAAGCGTGTAGGCCTGCAAATCGAACAACGCATGGCCATCCCGTTCAGACGGGGTGAAATAGCGCTCATTGTCCTGATCTTCAGTTGTGAACCTGTCTTTGAATTCCGGACCGACTTCATAGTTGCGTGCGCTGATTGACGGGCCAAGGACGGCGACGATGGTGCCACGGGTGGCGCCTTCTGCTTCCATCGCTTCGATAGTGGCTTCTACGACCCCGTAGAGTGCACCTTTCCAGCCGGCATGCGCTGCACCGACCACACCGGCCTTGGTGTCGGCGAATAAGATGGGTCCGCAATCAGCGGCCTGGGCGCACAGAACGAGGCCCGGCTCGGTAGTCACGACAGCATCGGCACGCGGTGCGTTTTCCGGTCGCCAGGCAGCTGTTGTGCGCACGCAGATAGCGCTGTGCACTTGATGAACCGTCAACAGATGCCGCCCGCCTAGATGATCGGTAATGCGCTGGCGGTTTTCGATCACATGCTCGCGCTTGTCCGAAGAGCCAAGACCGCTGTTCAGGCCTGCATAAATGCCTTCGGACACCCCGCCTTCGCGTGTGAAGAAGCCATGCTTTACGCCGCCGATGGCCGACAGCTTTTCATGCTCTAGCGGTGCGACGGACATGATGGGCTCCTAGTTGGCCTGCGTTCTGCGCCTAGCGGTCCCAAAGGCCGGTTTCAAGGCCGTCCATCGGGATCGGGTGTGAGGCCATACCCAGCACTTTGAAGAGCTGGCCCATCGCTGCGTCGCCAGCTATGCGTTCCACAGCCATGGAAATCGCGCGTTGCTGGTCGGTTGGTTTGGCGGCGCCTAGCTGGCCGGCGCGCTCTAACAGGCCAAGACGCAGCAGGAAGTCGCCTTGGGTTGCTCCGCCGATCGACGGCATGCCGGCCGCCTGTGCGATGCTGGCAAGATGCGCAAAATCGACATGAGTGGTTAGATCGGCTTCGCCTGCTTGGTCCAACACATTTGCGCGCTGATGCTCCCGAATGGCCTGGAGTGTATCGCCGGTGCCGGGCTCCAACGATCCGTAGTCGATGATGAGGCCAGCTCCGCCATGCTCCCTGAGCTGGTATGCCAGCTCCATGATCATACTGTCTTGGGCTGGGCTGTGTTCTAG
Source organism: Pseudomonadota bacterium (assembly GCA_038749715.1). GTDB lineage: Bacteria > Pseudomonadota > Alphaproteobacteria > Rhizobiales > MH13 > MH13. The sequence continues at coordinate 26,230 of JBCDHR010000007.1, read as the reverse complement.
TATAGCGCCGTTGGGCACTTCACCGACGACAGGTTTTGGCAATCGCGATGCAGCTCGGTCGAGGCCGAAGGTGAAACGACCTTCTCCGTTAAAGCCGATTTTTCGCTCGCTCCATTGATCACCCAGTTTCTGGAACTGGTTCACCGGAAGCGCGTCGAAAAACTCGTTGGCGACGAACAGCATGGCGTGCTCTGGCAGGCTCAACAGATCGTTGTGATGGGTTGGTCTTGCGCCCAGTTTGCCGAGCGTCTCGATTTGTCGCTCGCGAAGCGCAGGGCTGGTTTCAACCAGATGAATGGCGGTGGCCTCTGCGAAGGCTCTGTCGGTTTTCGCCACCCGCCAGATGTCGGCCATCAGCGTTCCGCGGCCGGGCCCAAGTTCTACGAGTGCAACGGGAGAGGGCCGTCCAAGGTCGTGCCAGGCCTTCACAAGCCATGCGCCGACAAGTTCACCGAAGAGCTGGCTGATCTCCGGAGCGGTTGTGAAGTCACCATCCGTGCCAAGCGGATCACCGGTGATGTAGTAGCCATGTTCAGGGTGGCTCAGGCAAAGTGCCATATAGCGGCTCACCGGTATCGGGCCCTCGCTTTCGATCACCTCTCGGATGATGCGCTCAAGCGGTGTCATGCGATGCTGGCACCTGTCTTCTTTGCGTCGTCGGTTGCCGGCTTGGCAAAAGCGATCAGCAGGGAGCCAATGATCAGCATGGGTAGGGAAAGAAGCTGACCCATGGTGAGGAAGCCGCCGATAAGGCCGATGGACGGGTCAAAGGCCCGAACATACTCTACCAGGAAGCGGGCAATGCCATACCCCAGTATGAAGATGCCAGCGGTTAACCCTGGACGCCTTAGTGCACCCAGCCGAACGGCGATGGCGCACAGCACAAACAGCACCAATCCCTCTCCAACGGCCTGATAAAGCTGGCTCGGGTGGCGAGTTTCCGGCCCAGCCATTGGAAACACCATCGCCCAGGGAACATCTGTGGGCCTGCCCCACAACTCTCCGTTCACAAAATTGGCAATGCGGCCGAAGAACAATCCGATGGGCGTGCTGGCGGCGATGACATCAAACAGAGAGCGCAGGCTCGTGCCGCGCGCCCGAGAGAAAAGCACCATTGCGATGATCACGCCCAACAGGCCGCCATGAAACGCCATGCCGCCTTGCCAGACATAAAGAATGGACACCGGGTCGGCGAGATAGGTCGCCGGATCATAAAAGAGGACATAACCGAGGCGCCCGCCAATAATCACGCCCAGCGTCGCCCAGGTCAGAAAGTCATCAATGTCGGCGGCGGTGTAGGGCGCGCTGGCTGGTGCCCAGAGTTTGGGTCGAGTCAGCAGGCGCCGAGCATACCACCAGCCGCAAAGGAGGCCGGCAATGTAAGCCAGCGCATACCAGCGGATGGCGATTGGGCCGATTTGCAGAGCAACGGGATCGATCACCGGAAAGGCGATGACGGGCAAAGTCGTACTGAGGAGCATTAAGGATCCTTAGCGAAGCGCAGGGCGCGGCGTCGTGTCTGTCTTGCATGTCCGGCGAGGCTGGACCATATCATGACCCATATCCCGTTCTATACGGAACGAAGGAAAGCGATCATGAACCAATCCAACAGCCGTTTGTTTGACGATCTTGGCCGACTGATGACGGATGCGGCCGGTGTTGCCGATGGCGTGCGCCGGGAGGTTGAAACCGTTGCGCGCAGCCAAATGGAACGCATGATGGCGAACATGGACCTCGCGCGTGAGGAAGATGTGGATATTCTGCGCGATATGATCGCCACCCAGCGAGCTGCCAATGAGGCGTTGGAAGCGCGCGTGGCCACGCTTGAGGAAGCGCTAGCCAAACTAACCGGCGAGCCGGTTTCCAGCCCGGAATAGACGTTCAATCGTATCGCCCTGGATGATGGTCATCCACATGGGGCGGACGACTTGTTCACCACAAATGTGCGGCAAGCATTCTGACAGGACAGTCAGGATGATGGCTTGGGGTGCCCTCGGGGTAACCTCTCGCCTATAGTTGAGTTGTTACAGATTCGCCGCGCTGAAAAGCGGTGAAATTGGCAAAGGAATGCGCCATGTCGCTGGCCGACTTTGAGGCGGAACGTCTCAATCATCCCGTTGACGTTGTTGAACATCTGGCCTCTCTGAACGAGTGGGCCTTTGAGCGCTCCAGCGATCATGAGATCACGATTTCGGTGGAAGGCTCCTGGTCTTCCTACCATGTGTCCTTTTCCTGGATGGAGGACAATGAAGCGTTGCATCTGGCATGCGGTTTTGACCTCAAAGTGCCTGCCACCCGCCTGGGAGAGGTGACCAAGCTTCTTGCGCTGGTAAACGAACAATTGTGGCTTGGGCACTTTGATCTATGGCGCGATCAGTCGGCCATCGTTTTCCGCGCAACGCTCTTGCTGAGCGGGGGAGCGGAAGCCACACCGCAGCAATGCGCGCGTATGCTGGAAGCAGCAGCCGAGGTTTGCGAACGCTACTATGAAGCGTTCCAATATGTGGTCTGGGCCGGCAAAAGCGCTCAGGACGCACTCTCCGACGCGCTATTTGAAACGGCCGGCGAGGCCTGATTTTCCATGCAACTGCCTTTCACCACCATCCTGGTTGTCGGGGCGGGCAAGATGGGCGGTGCGCTGGTTGATGGTTGGTTGGCCGAGGGCGTTCCGGCGGCCAGCGTTCACCTCGTTGATCCGACATTTGCTGAGGGAGACCGGGGCTGGACGGCCAAGGGTGTCTGCGTTCATGCCGGCTTGGAGAGCCTTGGTGCGCTGAGCCCTGATCTTTTGATGCTGGCAATCAAACCGCAGATGATGGAGGCGGTGCTTCCGTCCTTCGCGCCGTTTGATGGGCCGGATATGACGGTTCTTTCCGTTGCTGCCGGCACGACACGGGATCATATTTCGAACGTGTTCTCTAAGGCTTGCGTCATACGCTCCATGCCCAACACCGCAGCGGCGGTTGGGCAGGGCGCAACGGCGGTTTTCGGGCAGGATGTTCCAGGCGCTGTTCGCGACGGTATCACCGCTCTCCTGGAAGCCGTGGGCAAGGTTGTCTGGCTTGATGATGAAGCCCAGATGGATGCCGTCACGGCGCTATCGGGCTCCGGACCAGCCTATGTGTTCCATATGGTTGAAGCGATGGCGGAAGCCGGTGAGCAACTTGGCCTGTCGCCGGAGACGTCCATGGCCCTTGCGCGCCAAACGGTGGTGGGCGCCGGCGCCTTGCTTGGTGACAGTCCTGAAACAGCCGCGCAGTTGCGCACCAATGTCACCTCACCGGGAGGAACCACGGCAGCTGGGCTATCGGTGCTCCGCGATGGTGGGCGCCTGACCGAACTTATGGCAGATACCATGAAGGCGGCGCGGGACCGATCAAAGGCCTTGGCATCCAAGCCCTAAGCCGGCACGTAGCAATAAGGTCGGAGCTTGGAGCGAAAGATGCTGACGAAGAAGGAAAACGAAGCCGTCGTTGATGCGTTTATGACAGCGCTGATAACTGGCCCTTATGAGCGTATCAGTTTGCGGAGCATTGCGGAGGCCGCCAAGGTTCCGCTCACCAAGCTCGTCATGCATGGTGCAACCCGCGCCGATCTCCTGGAAGCGTTTGTTGACCGGGTCGATGCCATCGTTCTGGACGGCGATGATCCGTCGATGATGGAAGAACCACCTCGTGAGCGCCTCTTCGACGTTATGATGCGCCGTTATGATGCGCTCCTTCCGCACAAGCTTGCCCTTATCCAGTTGGAACGGGATGCGCGGCGTGATCCAACGCTTGCAGCCGAAGTGCTGAGGCTTTCCGGCAAGTCTCTGCAGCGTATGGCCACCAGCGTTGGTGTGGACACCGATGGTCCGCGCGGTGTGATTGTGATGGCTGGACTGGCCAGCATTCACGCACGTGTCCTGCGCACTTGGCTGAAGGAAAGCGATGAGGGCCAGGCCAAGACCATGGCCGAGCTTGATCGCCTTTTACGGGAGGCGGAGAAGCGTATTGGTGATCTCGATCGCTTTGCACGGATCGTGACAGAAGGCGACATGAGCAGCTTGATGTGGCGACCGCGTCGACGGGCCGCGCCATCCGACGATGCAGCTCCCGAAGCTGCTTGAACTCAGAACTGAAATCCCGCGATGACTGATACGATCTCGTTTGATGACTTCCTGAAGGTCGACGTGCGTGTCGGCACCATCATTGAGGCTGAGCCGTTTCCGCAGGCGCGCAAACCGGCGATCAAGCTAAAGATCGATTTTGGCGCTGATATCGGAACCAAGAAGAGCTCAGCCCAGATCACGCGCCATTACGAGCCCCAGCAGTTAATCGGGCGCCAGGTGATGGCAGTCGTGAATTTCCCTCCGCGACAGATCGGTCCGATGATGTCGGAGGTTCTGACACTTGGTGTTCCTGACGCCGATGGCGAGGTGGTCCTTTTGCAGCCAACGGCGGCAGTGCCGAATGGCGGTCGCCTCTATTAACTCAAATTAAGTTAAGTTACGATGGCAGTGTGATGCGAGCGCGTAGGCCACCCATTGGGCTGTCCTCTAACGCGATATCGCCGCCATGGGCGCGGGCAATGTCGCGCGCGATGGCAAGGCCGAGGCCAGTGCCGCTATCATCAAGGTTTCGGGCCTCATCGAGACGGAAGAAGGGGCGGAAAACATCTTCACGTTTGTCTTCTGCAATGCCCGGTCCGTCATCATCGACAAGAACAATCAGATCTTCAGCCGTGCGTCTGGCCGACATCCCGACCGTGTCTGCGTGCCGCTGGGCATTGGTGAGGAGATTGTTGACAAGACGGCGGAAAGCTACGGGTTTGACGGATGCCTCCGGGTCACCAGTGTAGGAAAAGCCGATAGCCTCTGGGCTTGGCCCTGCGGTCCGTGCGGTGTCCTCAAGCAGTGACTGAACATCGCAAGGTCTGCTCACTTCCCCATCATCGCCGCGGGCAAAGGCGAGGTAGGCTTCGAGCATGGCCTGCATTTCGTCCACGTCGCGACGCATCGAGCTGCTGGCGTCTTCGTCGCCAAGTAAAGCAAGTTCTAACTTAAATCTGGTTAAAATAGTTCTGAGGTCATGGCTCACGCCTGACAGCATGGCGGTGCGTTGGTCAACATGGCGCTCGATGCGTTCGCGCATGCGCCAGAAGGCGATCGTCGCGCGACGAATCTCGCGGGCGCCGCGCAGGCTCATGCCCTCCTTCACATCTTGACCTCGGCCGAAGCGGTCGGCGGCATCGGCCAGTTTTAAAACTGGGCGAATTTGGTTGCGCAGGAAAAGGATGGCGACAATGAGCAGAACCAGAGAGGTGCCGATCATCCACATCATGAAGATGTGGGAGTTGGAGGCGTAAGTCTGGCTGCGGCGGGCAAACACCCGAAGCACTTGACCATCGTTCATCTGAACGCGCACCTCGACAAGGTTAGAGCGACCCACGGTGTCGATCCAGAAAGGGCGTTGAATGCGCTCCGAGATCTCTTGTGAGAGTGTTCGATCCAGCAGATCAAAGAAGGGCTTGGGAAGAGCTGCTGGTAGCGAGGCGTCGGGCAGGAAGGCGACATTCAGGTCAAGTGCGTCGCGCGCGATGCGGATGATTTCCGTCTGGTCCGCCTCATCATCGGGGAACGCTTCGACCATCTCGATAACGGCGGCGATGTCGCGCGTAACGGCCTGTGACAGGCGCTCCGTCACCAATTCCCAGTGACGCTCCATGAACACAAAGGCAACCACCGACTGGAGGATAACCACCGGTGTAATGATGATGAGGAGCGAGCGGGCATAGAGGCCCTGGGGCAGCAGCGGTTTGAACGCACTGCCGGCCATTTTTGAAAGGCGCGACAGACTTGTTGTTAGCGGGCCCAGGGCGCGGCCGGTCGTCGTGGCGACGCCCTCAATGGGGCGAAAAACTGCGATGGCCATTGCGCTCAGGATCGCGCGGGTGCCAGCAATCCAGTCCTTTAGTCTGGCCTTTACACCACGCCGTCTTGAGCTTTGGTCGTTAGCATTCTGCTCGCTGGACGTTGAGAGACCAACGGCAGAATCTTCAAAGCGGGCATCTGTCGGTTGCCATTCGGCCATACGGATTTCCGGCGGTTGTTCCGGTTAGTCGCTGACCAGACGATAACCGACACCCCGCACGGTTTGAAGATGCGCCGGTGTTGCCGGGTTGCGCTCGATCTTGCGGCGCAGGCGGGTCATCTGAACATCGATGGCGCGGTCGGTCGTTCCAGGATCGCCACCCAGCAAATCCACGCGGGACACTGTCGCGTTTGGACGAGCTGCCAGCATCGCCATAATTTCTCGCTCGCGCTCAGTCAGGCGCACGATCTCGCCATCCTGGGTCAGTTCGCGGCGGGTGAGGTTGAAACGGAAAGTGCCGAAATCGACAGCGTCCGCATGCGCGCTCCCACCGCTGCGCTGAGTTGACCGTAGGGCGTTTTCGATGCGCAGCAGAAGTTCGCGGGGCTCAAACGGTTTGGCAAGATAGTCGTTGGCACCCTGTTCCAGCCCAGCAATGCGGTCATCGGCATCACCGCGTGCGGTCAGCATGATGACCGGGAGCGAAGAGGTACGGCGCAGATCAGTCAGGAAATCGAAGCCGTTTTCGCCGGGCATCATTACGTCAAGGACGATCAGATCAAAGGCAAGGCCAGCAAGAGCGCAACGCGCATCGGTGGCCGACTTGGAAACGCTCACCCGATAGCCTTGGTCACCGAGGTAGCGCTTCAGCAGGTCGCCGATGCGTGCATCATCATCTATGATGAGCAAATGCGCGGCGGTGTCAGCAGGTATGGCGGGTGCGGCGGCTAAACCCATGGGCGGGCCTCTTCGGATCTGTTGTCGTCTTATCCGCTTGGCTCGACCGATGCCTTTGCGGCAGCGCGATGAACATCCAGCGGAGTCGCCGGATCGTTCATAAGGCCGCGCAGAAACTGGCTAACATGGTGGCGATCAGCCGGCGGAAGCTTGGCCAATGCGCCTTCGATCCGTGTCGATTGTATGGCGATAAGGTGCTCGACCAAAGCGGTTCCTGTGTCCGTGGTGAACAGGAGGCGCTGGCGACGGTCGCGGTCGCCCTCCTTCTGCTCAATATAGCCGGTCTCAATAAGCGCTTTCAGCACGCGTGACAGGCTCTGTTTGGTGATTTGCAAGATGTCGAGCAGCACTGCAACGGTCATGCCCGGATTACGGTAGACGAAATGCAGCACGCGGTGGTGGGCCCGGCCAAAACCCAGATCGGCAAGAATGGCGTCCGGCTCGCCGACAAAATCGCGGTAAGCGAAGAACAATTGCTCAATCACCTCCACCGCTCGTGGCACAGATTCGGTTTCGGTTGAGCCAGCGGGAGAGTTCGGCGAGGAATTTATGTCAGCCATGTTGACATATTTTCGTAAGCTTGTTACACAACCGCCATCCAAAGCGAAAGGAAAGTTCGTGATGTCGCGTCAAGCTTTTCATTTGTTGCTTTGGCTGCCGCTTTTTTAGGCGTTTAGCGTTTTGGTTCCGAGGGCTTTCGGATTCGATACAGGACGACGATCAAAGATTGCGGGTGGCTTGGCAAGGTTGGTGGCCTTGTCTGCGTAATTGAACCCAAATGATGGTGGAGTGAGAGTGATGGCCGGCGTGCCCTTCGATCAACTGTCCGGATTGATCTGGATGAACGGTGACTTTATCGAATGGGACGCTGCGCAGGTGCATGTGTTGACCCACGGTCTGCATTATGGATCGGCGGTTTTCGAGGGTCAGCGCGCTTATGGTGGCGTTATCTTCGAGCAGACGGCGCACCATGAACGCCTGCACAAGTCCGCAGAAATCCTCGATATGGCTATGCCATACAGCGTCGCCGAGTTGAACACTGCCTGCGAGGAACTGATTGTTCGCAACGGGTTCGTCGATGCCTATTTCCGCCCCATTGCCTGGCGTGGATCTGAGATGATGGGTGTTTCAGCCCAGAAGAACCGGATCAATGTTGCTATAGCCGCATGGGAGTGGCCGAGCTACTTCGATCCTGAAGAGCGTATGAAGGGTATCCGCCTCGATATCGCGCAGTATCGCCGGCCGGACCCGCGCACCGCGCCGTCCCATGCCAAAGCCGCTGGTCTTTACATGATCTGTACGCTCTCCAAGCATGCGGCCGAGGCCAAAGGCTATGCTGATGCGCTGATGTATGACTGGGAAGGCTATGTGGCCGAGGCGACGGGCGCCAACGTCTTCTTTGTGGAGGATGGCGTCATTCATACGCCGACGGCCGATCGCTTCCTTGATGGCATTACACGCAAGACGGTGATCAAGCTTGCCAAGGCGCGAGGGGTCGACGTTGTCGAACGCCGCATTCTGCCGCACGAGATGGCCGACTTCTCTGAGTGTTTCATCACGGGAACGGCGGCAGAGGTGACGCCGGTGTCTGAGATCGGGCCATTCAGCTTCGTACCGGGTGAAATCTCCAAGGCGCTCGTTGCTGACTATGATGTGGCTGTTCAACCGGCGGCTGCTCAGGCTGCGGCCTAGACCCCGAACAACTCCCAACTAGCTCCAGCGGCCTGCGTCTTCATCGTCGGCCGCTTTTGCATTGACCCATCGGGCCTCGCTTGTCCCATCGCTTGGGTGCTCTTTCTTCCAAAAGGGCGCCCGGGTTTTGAGATAATCCATCAGAAAATCGGCGGCGTCGAATGCAGCACGCCTATGTGCTGACGCGGTAACAACGAGGACGATCGGATCACCAGGCGCGAGCTTGCCGTGACGATGGATGACGGTCGCGCCTTGAAGTGGCCAGCGATCGTTGGCCTCTTCGGCGATCTCGGCCAGCGCCTGTTCGGCCATGCCGGGGAAATGTTCCAGCTCCAGTGCCGCCAGCGCTCCGCCTTCATCGCGGCAATAGCCGGTGAAGGATACAACCGCTCCGATGGCCGGATTGCGCGCGTGCAACGCGTCTATCTCGGCGCCGACATCAAAGGGTTCGAGTTGGACCGCAATGCGCATGGGCAGAAGCTCATCCACCCGTCATGGGAGGGAAGAAGGCCGCTTCACTGGCATCGGCAAGTGACGCATCATCCTCGACCAGCTTCTTGTCGAGCGCCACGCGGATGATGGCCTGGTCTTCAAAGGCATAAGCATAGCCTTCATCGATGCCGGCAAGCCATGTTTTGAGTTCGCCAGCCGTTTGGACCGATCCCGGCAAGTCGCGGCTTTCTTCCGCCGTTCCGACCCGTTCGCGCACCCAGGCGAAATACAAAAGCTTCATTGGTCCTCTGCCACCAAATGCGCGATGCCTAGGCGCACATAGTCATATCCGGTCCAAACAGTGAGAAGCGCTGCCGCCCACAACAGCGCGAGGCCGATGGCAAGGCTGCCTGGGATAAGAGCCTCAGCCGCCGGCCCGGCAATGAGTACGGCCAGAGCAACCAGTTGAACCGTGGTCTTCCACTTTGCCAAATTGGATACTGGCAGGGACAGGTTTAGCTGCCCAAGATACTCGCGAAGGCCCGAAACCAGAATCTCGCGGCTCAGAATGATAATGGCTGGAATCAGCGATAATCCGGTCAGCGTGCCATTGGCAGCCAGCATGATCAGCACCGCGCCAACGAGCAGCTTGTCGGCGATGGGGTCCAGCATCTTGCCGAGGTTCGATTGCTGCGACCAGGCGCGCGCCAGATAGCCATCCAGGTAATCTGTGATGGCAGCGACGATGAAGAGGACGAAAGCCGTCCATAGCCAGGCCGGATTGGTCGAGTAGAGGCACGCAATGATGACAGGGATGATCGCGATCCGCCCATAGGTGAGCAGATTGGGAACGGACAGGGCTGAGCTTTGTGTCATGGCCATGGGCGGCGATACATCCTAAGCATGGTCACGGCGATTCAGCATAGCCGTAGGTGCTGCGTCAATTGACGTTCACGGCGCAGACCAGATTGATCTCAGCCGCTCTCACGAAAATAATCGTAGATAGTGCGTGCCAGAGCCTGAGAGATGCCAGGCACCTGTTCCAGATCGGCCAGCGCGGCGCGCTTAATGCCTTTGACCGAGCCAAAGGCGTTCATGAGCGCACGTTTGCGCGTTGGGCCAATGCCGCCAACTTCGTCGAGCGGGTTGGTGCGAATTTGCGCTGCGCGCTTGGCGCGATGGGTTCCAATGGCAAATCTGTGGGCCTCATCGCGAAGCCGTTGGATGAAATAGAGGACCGGATCGCGCGGTTGCAGCATGAAGGGTTCGCCCTCCAAGGGATGGAGAACCTCTCGACCGGCGTCACGGTCTGGACCTTTGGCCACACCGACCATGGCGACTCCTTCAACGCCCAACTCGTCGAGCACAGATTTGGCCGCCGACATCTGGCCCTTGCCGCCATCGATCAAGACGAGGTCTGGCCAGTCCGGGAATTGCCCGTTGTTGTCTTCCTCCCCCTTGGCGTCTGCCTCCGGCTTGGTCTTCTCCTTCATCAGCCGGGTGAAGCGACGCGTCAGAACCTCGCGCATCATGCCAAAATCATCGCCGGGCGTGAGGGATGAATCCTTGATCGTGAACTTGCGATAGTGGTTTTTCATCATACCTTCGCCGCCTGCGACGATCATGCCGCCGACGGCGTTGGTGCCCATCAGGTGGGAGTTGTCGTAGACCTCGATACGGCGTGGTGACGCATCTAGGTGGAGAGCCTCAGCCAGACCTTTGAGCAGATTGGCCTGGCTTGCGGTGTCAGCCAGTTTGCGAGCCAGCGCCTCGCGTGCATTGGCCAGTGCATGGTTGATGAGATCGCGTTTTTCGCCGCGCTGTGGCGTCTTCACCTCGATCTGCCGTCCAGCGTGTTGTGTGAAAGCCTCAGCGATCAACTCTTCTTCCGGCAGACGATGCGAGGCTAGTATCAGCTTGGGCAGGGGCTTGTTGTCGTAGAACTGGGCGATGAAGCTCTGCAGAATTTCGTCTGGCTCGACTGAACTGTCGGCGGAGGGAAAATAAGCGTGGTTGCCCCAGTTCTGGCCAGTTCGGAAGAAGAAGACCTGCACACAAGCACGCCCACCTTCGGTATGGAGCGCGAAGACGTCGGCTTCCTCGACGTTGCGGGGATTGATGCCCTGATGGCTTTGGATCTGTGACAGGGCTGAGATCCTGTTGCGCAGTGTGGCCGCGTGCTCAAAATCGAGTTCCTCCGCCGCCTTCTCCATATCGTCGGCGATTTTCGCCTTCACCGCCTTTGATCGCCCCGAAAGGAACGCTTTGGCGTCAGCGACCAGCGCCCGGTAGGCCTTGATGTCCATCTCGCCCACGCAAGTGCCAGCACAGCGTTTGATCTGATAGTTTAGGCAGGGGCGACCGCCAGTTTCCTCCACTGTCTGGCCGCAGGTTCCCAGCATGAACGCTTTTTCGAGCGTGTTGATGGCTCGGTTCACCGCGCCGGCAGAAGCGAAGGGTCCAAAATAGCTGCCTTTTCGCGACCGTGTGCCACGGTGTTTGACGAGCTTTGGGATTTCTTCATCATCGGTAATGAGGATGTAGGGAAAGCTCTTGTCGTCGCGCAGCAACACGTTGAAGCGCGGGCGCAGTCGCTTGATGAGGTTGGCCTCAAGCAACAGTGCTTCAGTTTCGGTGCGCGTGGAGATGAACTCCATTGCTGCCGTCTGCGTGATCATGCGCACGATGCGGCCGGTCAGGCCGTTGGGTCGGGTGTAACTCGTCACACGCGCCTTCAGTTTGCGCGCCTTGCCGACATAGAGCACATCGCCCTGGTCGTTCAGCATGCGGTAGACGCCGGGCGTGTTTGGCAGCTTTTTGACGAAGGCTGCGATGACATCAAAGCCTGATCGGGGTGACTCATCGACGCCAATCTCCGGCGTGTTGACCCCCACCCACACCTCGCTGGCAAGCGGCGCGACGCCATCGGCCGGCTCGATCTTCTCGCTCGGCTCGACGTCAGATGGGTTGAGGGAATCGGTGTCGGTCATAGCAGCTAATGTGGTGGCAAAGCACCGGCGAGACCAGCGCTGGTCTGGCTGCGCCGCGCTTCTCCTGCCGTTTGACGTCTGGAGTTACGGCAGCTTCTATTCGGGGATGCCGTCTACATCTGGTGTTTTCCAGGCCAGATGCTGTCCGCCATCGAGCGCAATCATCTGTCCGGTAACGGAGGGCATGTTCCAAAGATAGGTGATCGTCTGCGCGAAGGCATCAAGGTTTGGGCCACGACCAAGCGGCAGGCCGGCAATTTGCTTCTGGAAGTCTTCTGGCTGCTGACGATCGTTTGAAAGCGTGGGCCCCGGGCCTATGGCGTTCACTCGAACACGCCCTTGGGTGGTTTCCGCAAAGGCCTGAGCAAGTGTTTGTGTCAGCGTCCAGAGCGCGGACTTAGAAGCTGTGTAGGAGATGAAGTTGGGCGTTAGCCGCCAGACCCGCTGGTCGATAACGTTGATGATGAGACCCGCCTGATCTGCTGGTAGGAGGTTGACCATCTGATCGGACAAAATGGCGGGGGCGGTGGCATGGATCGCAAAATGACGGGCGAAGAGCTCGGGCTCCAGCGAGCCGGCTTCATCCTTCTCAAAGATCGAGGCATTGTTGACAAGACACGCGATGGGGGTACCCAGGGCGTTTTTGGCGCTTGAGAGTAGGCGCGTCATTCCTGCCTCGGACGTAAGATCTGCGATCGCGACAACAGCATTACCACCTTCGTTGCGAAGTTCGGCGGCCAGTGCCTCGGCTTTGGCGCCTGAGTTGTTGGCGTGAATACAGATCGGTGTTCCGGATTTGGCTAGGTCGCTTGCCATGGCGCGGCCAATACGGTTCGCAGCGCCGGTGATGAGCGTGGCGGGTAAAGCTGTCATGGGCTGTTTTGGTCGGGCGCTGGCCCGTCTGGACGATCGTTAGCGTGGCGGGTGAGGCGGTCCGCCATGGGGATATCCATGGACAGCCAGCATCACCAGGAAAGCCAGGTAGATGGCGTAGAGCGCTAGAAAGACGAGCCCCGTCTTTTTACCGATGCTTGCACCGCGTAGCACGAACGGCAAAAGGATCGCTGAACTTGCCAGCATAACCCAGATATCCAGTTTCAGTATCTGTGGCGCGATGGGCAGCGGCGTGATTGTCGCCGTTACACCGAGGATAAATAGAATATTGAAGATGTTGGATCCGATAACGTTGCCAACGCCGACATCCGCTTGACGCTTGAAGGCGGCGACAACGGTCGTCACCAGCTCAGGCAGCGATGTGCCGATAGCAATGATGGTCAGGCCAATGATAACCTCTGGCACGCCAAGGTCGCGGGCGATGCCCGAGGCGGAATCGACGGTGAGGTCTGCGGCAAATGGAAGCCCGACCACGCCGACCGCAAAAAATGCGAGCGCTGCCCACAAGCTGTGAGGAACACCTTCCACGCCATCGATGGTTTCAAGATCGGGCTCGCCGTCATCGGAGTCGCGCGCCACGATGTAAGAACCGTACAGGAACACGGCCAGGAGTGTGAGAAACACCAACCCGTGCCAGAGAACGAGCCGGCCGGAAAACGCGAAGGCAGCAAACAGAACCGAAACGCCCAACATGAAGAAGGTCGAGCGCTTCAACCCCGGCTGATTGCAAGGCGTTGCCATAATGAGTGCAGGGACGCCGAGCACCAACAGAACGTTGGCGACATTCGACCCGACCACATTGCCAACGGCGATGTCGGCAACGCCTTCAAAGGCGGCTTGGATGGACACCATCAGCTCAGGGGCGCTGGTACCCAAGGCAACAATCGTCAGGCCGATGATGAGAGGTGGGATGCCAAACCGTTCCGCTAGTCCAACAGCACCGCGCACCAATGCGTCGCCAGCAATGACAAGCCCGGTCAAGCCTGCCAGCAAAAGAAGATAGTCAAGCAAGGGCTAGCTTTCGCAGAACAAGAAAATGTGGGAGGCGCAAGGCAGTTGGCATCGCTTGCAGACCTGAGGTCGGCAAGACTGCCGTCCATGTGTGGCCTCTCAGCCGAAAAGGCAAGTGTCTGCGCCTGCCTCTTCGCTCCAGGTCCGTCACCCTGTCAGGGCCTAGGCGGTGTCTGGCCCAGTCGCGTCATAGGCGGGAACGGCGGCGCGGAACGCATCCAGCCAGGCGACCAGCGATGGGTGGGTTTCTCGCCATGCGCCTTCAAAGCGCAGATCAAGATAGCCAAGTGCGCAGGCGATCGCGATCGTTCCCACGGTCGGTGCGTTGCCGATTGCTGGCGGATCGGCTTCCAGAACCGAAAGTGCCGTCGAGACTCGTTCGGCCTGACGACCAACCCATCTTGCGCTGCGCCCCTTTTCCTCGCGGTAGCGTATTTCGTAGACCTGGAGGACGGCGGCATCCATGATGCCGTCGGCTAGAGCTTCAAGCCGCATGGCATGAATTCTCTCCATCGGTTCGGCCGGGTAGATGCGCCCACTGCTGGCCAGATGGTCGAGGTAGGCCATGATGACACGTGAATCGTAAAGCGTTGTTCCGTCGTCAAGGATCAGCGTGGGGATTTTGCCGAGTGGGTTTTGCTGCCGCAGAGGATCTTGCGGATCGGAGGTAATGGCCGGAACAGATTCGATCTGGTCTTCCAGGCCAAGGACCAGACTGGCGATCGCACATTTGCGAACAAAAGGGGATGCAGCCGCGCTTCGCAAAACAGCCATTCGAGAACTCCTCAACTTTTAAGCTTCCTGTTGAACTGCCCTTTAAACATCGCTGTTACACAAGTAGCGTCAAAAGAAAGCGGCGTATTGTGCGTCGACTGGAGAAAGGGGTCATCGGGTGTTTCGAACTGTGCTTCTGGCTAGCTTTATGTTTGCCTGGGGTTCGCCGCAGTTCGAGAACTTGCGCCCTGAAATCCTTGATGTGCCTTTGGTGAACTTCCACTACGAGGTGAAGGGCGTTGCCCGCGAGGCAGTGTATGTTGCCAAAGAGGCAGATGCCATCCGCCATGCGGAGTTCATGCGGCCCTATTTTGACTTTATCACCAGCCGTCTGAACGGCTGACTATCTCGACATTGTAGGTGGTAAGATCGCTCGGCTCTGTTCAGGAGCTGGGATTTTGGTTTTTTTGCCCAGCCAGTTCAGCGATAACGCAGATAGTGCAGCGTATTCAAAAGGCTGCGAACCAACACAAACATAGCTGCCGGCAGACCGAGAACGTTGAACAAAATCCCAGGTAGTGCGATCTGCAGGAACAACGTATCAAAGTAAGCGGCGATCGCGAAAACAGGCATGATGATGGTCATGGCCATTACCGAATTGACCGCTGATGCACCGGCCGCCTGGAAGGGGCCTTGAGTGCATTCCCAAAAAACGCCTGCTTCATCAACGGCCGAGCACCCTTGGGCAGCGCTATAGGGGTGACCATCAATCAGCAGCGTTGCAGCGATGCCCCAAAGTAAAAAGAACGCCAAGCCAAGGCTGATGACCCCAAGCTTGATGATCCGCCGGGGCAGCGAGCGTGTGACGGCAGGTGTCGAGCGAACAGCCATTCTGGTTTTTCGCATACCCATCGTGACCATTGCGTTACGATGGTTGGTCGGTTTTTGGGGTATTTGGCTTGGTTTTTGGCCAGTCGTTATCGCGCTGGGACAGATAAACCGTTTGCTTGGCAACCGTTCTGGTCCACCTCGGCGCAGGCACGCGGTTGCAGGTCGTGGTCAAGACAGATGCGAACCTCCGCAAAACGCCGATTAGGGCAAGTGAGGGCGATGCCATCGTGGGTGAGGTCTGGATTGGAAGCTAGAAAGCTGGCTTCGATTGTGCTGGCGTTCATGGTTCCGCCATCCCCGCGCTCAAAGGTTTCGGGCAAGGCAATCTGTTGGGTCGCCTGGTGGATCAAGGCAGCGTAATCGGTTGGCGAGAGGCCAGAACAGGTGCCGTGCTTGTCCCACTGATGCTGAATGAGGCCCCGATCAGGCATGATCTCCAGCAGATCGTCGGCGATCGCATCGGGCATGCGATCACCGTAAGGAGACTGGCAGTAGGACGGCCATCCGCGCTCGAACTGCGGCCAAAGCCCATGGGTGATGAAGCCAAAATCCGCACCTAGCCCGCATTGCAGCTGGGCGCTGCGTCCGGCTTCCGTGGTGCAAAAGGTCGGTGACCAAGACAGGGCGAGGACGAAAAAGTCGAAGGGCAGATCGCCGGGTGAGGTGGAAACAGCAGTGCCTGATTGCTCCGGCTCACCAGCCGGTTCGTTACCCTGCCACCCGGTGACCAAGGCAACAACAATAGCCAGCGCAATTACGCCCCACTGAACAAGCCTTCGGCTCATGGGGATGCGATGTATCGGTTACCAAAGGCGCAACGCGCTGCAGTCCCCGCCGTACACGTTCCACAAGTCGCGGCCTGAGAGGCAGCTTTCGACGCCATAGCTCACAGCGACAAAACTCGCATGACTTTCAATGAGATAGTATGCCGTGTGGCGATGGCCGTTCTCAAGATAGGCCCGAGCCTGGCACCAGCGACGCTCGCGCAATCCGGCGCCTGGCGAGCTAACATAGCGTGTCTGATGGATGTGATCGAATGCGGTTATCGCGACAGGATGCTGATGGGGCGCCTGGCCGCGATAGGCTGCCTTTTCAACGATACGAGAGAGAACTCCAGGGGCATCGCAGTGCGGCAGTTCGCTTCCATCCAGATTGCCAGATACGCCTCCTGCCCAAACCGTGGGCTGTGTGACAACTGGGCCGGCGATGAAAAGGCCAGCGGCAACAGACAGGCTGGCAAGCAGACGTGTGAGCATGGATTCGGTTCTCCCTGGCTATCCTCACCATGGCATGAGCGCATGACGGTTTGAAACCCTTGCGATACTGATGCCTTGTCAGATGAGGTGGGGCATGCCACGCCAAACCCATGACAGATGCTCCTTCGCCCAGTGCCTCGCCCGAACCTCCGGTCACCGAACCCAAGCTTTCGGTGGCGGTCATTCCCGTTTCCGGCTTTCAGCAAAACGCCTCACTGATCACATGCCTGGCCACCAAGAAAGCGGTTCTGACCGACCCGGGTGGTGAGGCTGAGAAACTGATTGGTGCTGTTAATGAGGGTGGCGTTACGCTTGACGCTATCTGGCTCACCCATGGGCATATCGATCATGTCGGAGGAGCCGCTGATATCGCGGCGCATTTTGGCGTGCCGATCATTGGGCCGGAACGATCCGATGAGAGCTTGATCCAGGGCATCACGGCGCAGGCGGCGATGTTTGGCGTTCCGGACGTGAAGGTGCCTCGTATCGACCGCTGGTTGTCAGCCGGGGATAGCGTTGAGGTGGGAGAGCAGCGCTTTGATGTACTCTTTACGCCCGGCCACGCGCCTGGGCATGTCATCTTCGTCAACCATCCGCACCGCTTCATCGTTATGGGCGATGTGCTCTTTGCTGGCTCCATTGGTCGCACGGACTTGCCCGGCTCCGACCATGCAACGCTGATGAAGAGCATCTTCCAGACGGTGTTGCCGCTTGGTGATGAGTATCAATTCCTGCCCGGCCACGGGCCTGGCTCGACGCTCGGCAAAGAGCGTCAAACCAATCCGTTCCTGCAGGAAGGCTTTTCGCCCTAGGCGTTCACTTTGCCTTTGGCCTTCTCGGCATCGGAGACATTATGCTTCACCGCCAGGAAGCTGTCGGGCGTAACCGAGATGGTATCGATCCCGGCATCCACCAGAAGTTTGGCATAACTGGGTGAGTTGGACGGGGCCTGGCCACAGAAGCCGACCTTGCGGCCAGCGGCGTGCGCCCGTTTCACGATCTCATGGACCATCCAGAGGACCGCTCCGTCGCGTTCATCGAAAACGTCGGAGAGGTCCTCAGAGTCGCGATCTACACCGAGCGTAAGCTGGGTGAGGTCATTGGAGCCGATGGAAAAGCCGTCGAAGCGCTCAGCAAACTGGTCTGCCAGAATGACATTCGATGGGATCTCGCACATCACATAGACTTCCAGGCCGTTCTCGCCGCGCTTCAGCCCATTCTTGGCCATCACTTCCAGGACGCGGTCGGCCTCATTGATGGTGCGGCAGAACGGGATCATCACCGTGATGTTGGTAAAGCCCAGCTCCTCGCGCAGCTTCTTGATGGCCTGACATTCCAGCGCGAAGCCATCGGCATATTTCGGCGAGTAGTAGCGTGAGGCACCACGGAAGCCGATCATCGGGTTTTCTTCCGATGGCTCGAACTGCCGTCCACCAACAAGTTCTGCATACTCGTTGGTCTTGAAGTCACTCATGCGGACGATGACCTTGTTTGGCCAGGCCACCGCTGCGATCCGAGACAGCCCTCGGGCGAGATTGTCGACGAAGTAGTCGCTCTTGTTCTCATAGCCGAGGGTCATCTCGGCGATGGCCTCTTTGGCCTCCTCATCGTCGAGATCATCATAGTGCACCAGCGCCATGGGGTGGGCGCGGATGACATTGTTCACGACGAACTCCATGCGAGCGAGGCCGACACCGGCGGAGGGCAGGCGCCACCAGCGCAGGGCTGCCGACGGGCTGGCAAGGTTCAGCATGACCGCCGTTTCTGTGTCCGGCGTGCCGGTCATGTCGATTTCTTCTTCGGAGTACTCGGCAATGCCTTCATAGACATAGCCCTCCGTGCCGCCAGCGCAGGAGATGGTTACGTCTTGGTGATCGTGCAGCACGTGGGTCGCATTGCCCGTGCCGACAACGGCCGGCAGTCCGAGCTCGCGGCTCACAATCGCCGCGTGCGATGTGCGCCCACCATGGTCGGTGATGATGGCGCTCGCGCGCTTCATAATGGGCACCCAGTCTGGGTCCGTCGTGGACGTGACGAGCACGGAGCCATCAACAAAGCGGTCAATGTCCTCGGCCTTTTCAATGAGGCAGACCGAACCGGTGACGACCGCCGCGCCAACGCTCAGCCCCTGGACCAGCGTCTTGCCATGGTCGCCAAGTGTATAGGATTTGATGGTGCCCTGGTTGGCGCGGGCCTGGACCGTTTCGGGTCGGGCCTGGACGATGTAGAGACGGCCCGTCTCCCCGTCTTTTGCCCATTCAATGTCCATCGGTCGGCCATAGTGTTTCTCGATGGTGGTCGCCTGGCGAGCCAGTTCCATGATCTCCTCGTCGTCGAGCACAAATGCGGCGCGCTCGGCTTTGGAGGTCGGCACGTTTCGGGTCATGCCGGTACCGTCTGTGCCCTCCTTGGAGTAGATCATCTTGATCTCTTTAGCGCCGCGGTTCTTCTGGATGATCGGCTTCAGCTCCGGTTTCTCCAGGAAGGGTTTGTAGACCTCATACTCGTCGGGGTTCACCGCGCCCTGGACGACGTTCTCGCCAAGGCCCCAGGCGGCAGTGATGAGGGCAACGTCGGGGAAGCCGGACTCGGTATCGAGCGAGAACATCACACCTGATCCGCCAATGTCAGAGCGGACCATCAGCTGCACGCCGACGGAGAGCGCCACCTCTGTGTGGTCGAACCCGTTGATGCGGCGGTATGTAATCGCGCGGTCTGTGAACAGAGAGGCGTAGCAGCGCCGGCATGCTTCCAGCAGCGCCGCCTCGCCGACGACATTGAGGAAGGTTTCCTGCTGGCCGGCGAAACTTGCTTCGGGCAAATCCTCAGCGGTAGCCGACGAGCGCACCGCGACGGAGCATTGGTCCACACCGGCGCGGCGTGAGAGTTCGCGATAACCATCAACAATCGATTGGCGGATGTCTTCCGGCCAGTCGCCTTCGGCAATGGCCTTACGGATTGTCGAGCCGGTCTCGGCGAGCGTCAGCCGACCCTCTTCCAGTTTTCCGACCGTGGAGGCGATGAGGTCGTTCAGCCCGTTGGCGCTGATATAGGCGCGAAAGGCGTTTGCCGTTGTGGCGAAGCCGCCGGGCACATCCACCCCCTTGGCGCCAAGTTCCTGCACCATCTCGCCTAGCGAGGAGTTCTTGCCCCCCACCAGGGCGACGTCGCCGCGTCGCAATGCCTCGAACCAAAGGATGTTGTCGCCTTCAGTCATATTCAATCCGCCTTGTGTAAGTGCTAGCTTATGTGTGCACCATGGCGAGGCGAAGGGGACGGGTCGAGTTGGGGCGACCTCCTAGGGGTTGTTCCGAAGTTCTAAGGGTATTCCCGCGGTTGGGCCGCAGGCCCAGAGCCGACAAGAAACCCCCCGGTTGGGCCACAGGCCCAGAGCCGACCAGACATGCCGGTTGGGCCGCAGGCCCAGAGCCGACCAGACATGCCGGTTGGGCCGCATGCCCAGAGCAAGCAAGGATTATTGGTTGCTCTGTTCCTTCGGAACAACCGCTGAACGCTAGTCGTCCAGGACGAAGGTGACCTTCAGGTTCACCCGGTACTCGGTGATCTTGCCATCAACGATGACCACCTTCTGATCCTGCACCCAGGCGCCGGTGACGCCGCTCAGCGTCTTTGTGGCGCGGGCAACGCCGACGTCCAGCGCGTCGTCGAAGCTTTTGGGGGATGAGGCGATGATTTCGGTAACGCGAGCGACGCTGCTCATGGTCTGGTCTCCTTGAGTGACTTCTGTTTGTTCACCCATCAGCGTGACGGGCGCTTGACGGTTGGTCAACCGGCTAAGGTCTCAACGAGCGGTCGCGCTGGCGCTTGTTCAGCCACTCAGAGCCGAAGCTGTGGTTCGGTGCGTGGTTCCAGGTGTGCTGCGGGGACACTACCGGGGTCTATTTGCAACTTATCCAGCTTGAGGCGTTGACGCCGGGGGCAATCCGCGCCTTCCTACGCCGCACCTTAATGGCCAACGATGATTCCGAGGGGGAAAGAATGGCTGGCAAGTTCGAAGTCTATACCGACAAGAAGGGCGAAACGCGGTTCCGCCTGAAGGCTGGAAACGGCCAAGTGATCCTGGCCAGCGAGGGCTACAAGAAGAAAGCCAGCGCGATGAACGGCATCGAGTCGGTGCGCAAGAACTCCGCCGATGAGGCCCGGTTCGAGAAGAAGAAGTCGAAGAACGGCAAGTCGATGTTCAACCTGAAGGCCTCAAACGGCCAGGTGATCGGCACCTCCGAAATGTATGAGAGCGAAGCCAGTTGCGACAATGGCATTGCCTCGGTGCGGAAAAACGCCCCCGACGCCAAGGTGGATGATCAGACCGGGTAGCCGTCTGACGCTTGCCGCGGCGGGTTTCCCCGCGCGGCTCCTATGCAAATGCGACTGTCATCCCGGCCGTCACGCATCGCGTGTGAGCCGGGATTTGGTACTAACGAGCTGCCTTTCGCACGAGCGGATAATGAGAGCGAGCGCTGTCTGGTCTGCGCGCGCGCCGATCGCTTTGCCATGACGGCTTGACCCAATCGGTGGCCGAGTAACGAGCAGCTAGACAACTCCTGAAGAAGTAAGACCATGAGCCTGCCCAACTGATCGCTGGATGGGTGAAATAGAACCGATTGCGTTCTGCTTTATCGCGTTCGGATTGAGGCTTCTGATCGAAGGATAGTTATCCGTGGGCTGGCACTCGGAGCACATGTCCCAACCACTGAACAAAAGAGTGTCCGTGATTGTGAATCGAAGCGATTAGGGATTACTGCTCCAGTTTTTTGGTGGATATCTATGGGGCGTTCAAGACTCTGCGACAATCAATTATAGGTTGGTAATGAAGTCGCTTGTAGGCTTTGCGTTTCGGAGAGACCAATGAAGCTAACAACAGTTCAAATTGACCACTTTAAGCACGTATTGGACTCCACACCTGTTCAAATTCAGCAGGATATTACCTGCCTTGTCGGTAAGAACGAGAGCGGCAAGACTGCTTTCCTTGAGGCGCTCCGGCGGCTTAAGCCTGCGCAGGGCGGCGTGAAATTCAGCATTAACAAGCATTATCCGGCGTGGCTTGAGAAGATGCACCGCCGTCAAGGCAAGAACTTGGAGCAGGCTCGACCAATCCACACTGTATTTGAGCTTGACGATGCCGATGTGGCAGCCGTGGAGGATGTGTTTGGTGAGGGTGTGCTCACTTCACGCGAGTTTCGAGTCAACCGCCGCTATGACAATCTCTACAATCATGGCTTTGAAGCAGACCAAGCAGCGGCGGTTCGTAACCTGTTGAGCGGCTTTGATCTGCCGAAAAAAGTCTCCGAGGGCATCTCAGCGGCGGAGACATTCTTCGTGTTGAACAAGGCAATCGCATCCCTTGAACAGGAGCACGCAGAGGACCAGCAAGTGCTCACGGCTTGCGCCGGAATCAAAGACGCGGTTGCTGAGTTGCTTCCCGATGATGCGACCTTCACGTCTCGCGTCTGGCACCTACTGTTCGCGCGAGTCCCGAGGTTCTTCTTCTACTCCGATTACAGCCGCCTCCCCGGGCGGGTCCGCATCCGGGAGCTGTTGGAGGCAGAGGCCGACGACCTCGATGAGGACAACCAGACTGCGCTGTCACTGTTGCAGCTTGCGGGCACAGACCAAGAGTACCTGCTGGACCCGGACTATGATACGCGGCGGCGCGAGCTTGAGAACGTTGCAAACGCGATCACCCAAGACGTGCTTCAATACTGGACGACCAATGCTGACCTCCGAGTCATGATCGACATATCGCAGGAGACGGAGGCCGCGCCGAACGGTCAACAGGCCGTCCATGATGAAATGCACGTCCGCATGTACGACAACCGGCACATGCTCTCGCTGCCCTTCGATGAGCGTTCGTCGGGCTTTCAGTGGTTCTTCTCCTTCCTTGCTGCGTTCTCGCGGTATGAGTACGACGACACGCCCGTGATCATCCTGCTTGATGAACCTGCGCTCGGGCTCCACGCGAAGGCCCAACGAGACTTCTTGCGCTTCATTGAGGAGCGCCTGTCGAAGCGGTGTCAGGTGATCTACACGACGCATTCACCGTTCATGATCCAGCCCGATCACCTTGAGCGTGCCCGCCTCGTTGAGGACCGGGGCCGCGAAACCGGTTCTGTCACCACCTCTGATGTGCTGACGACAGACAGCGACACTCTGTTCCCGCTGCAAGCCGCGCTAGGCTACGACATCGCCCAGCACCTGTTCATTGCCAAAGACAACCTAGTGGTGGAGGGGCCGTCTGACTTCCTATTCATGCAGACCATCTCCGAGCGGCTGATTGAGGACGGGCGTGAGGGGCTCGACAATCGCTGGTCGATCATGCCGCTGGGCGGCGCGGACGTGATACCAGCTTTTGTTGCGCTTTTGGGCAACCACCTTGACGTTACGGTGGTCGTGGACGCCCGGAAGGAGGGCCACCAAAAACTGACTGCCCTCGCCAAGGCTGGCTTCCTTGGGGAGAAGCGGATCATCACCATTGGCGAGGTTGCCAACCGCAAAATGGCGGACATTGAAGACCTCTTTACCAAGGATGACTACATAGCGCTCTACAACGCTGCATTCGGCAAGAAGATCAAGACGACGGACCTCAAGGGCACAGATCCCATCGTTAGGCAGATCGCACGCAAGGAGGGTCTGGAGCGATACGACCACAACGCTCCGGCGGAGGTTCTGCTGCGCGAACGAGCCAAGAGGGTTGGCAGCCTATCGGATGAGTCTTTGGACGCCTTTGAATCACTTTTCAAGCGGATCAATGGGACGCTAAGCTCGACCCGCGGGCTCGCCATCGAAAAGACTTAACGCCGGACAGCCATCTATTTGGACCCGGCCATCCTTATGCCGCAATCCCCATAGATCAGCGCGCCCCGTTGTAAGGGGCGCACCCCATGGTCTGACGAAAAAGACCATCGGTAGCTGGTAGCGCTCCAGTCCCCCCATCCCCCCACAGCGCCAACATTCATCAATCTTGGCCGATCTTTGAGGTCTTTCATGCGCAAGTTCGTCTTGGCAGCCACCCTTGGCTTGTTCGTCTCCGCGTGCCAGTCAGCACCGGGTTTGACCGACAGCTCAACCGTCACAACCGCCAGCTGGGATCAATGCTGCCACACGACCGCCAATGGCGAGCCCTTCAACCCCGATGGGCTGACGGCCGCCCACCGGTCCTTGCCATTCGGCACGCGCGTGCAGGTCACCAATCTGGCCAATGATCGTACCGTGACGGTGCGCATCAATGATCGCGGGCCTTTCATCTCTGGTCGCGGCCTTGATCTCAGCCGCGGTGCCGCCCGCGCCATCGGCTGCATTTCCTCCGGCACATGCCGCGTGTCGATGCAGGTTTTGTAGGGCACCTTTTTTTGGGCGACGCTCCGTTCCTGATGGAACGACCGCTCACGCCCATGGGTTCTTTTCTGGGCGACGCTTCGGTCTGGCCTACGATCCACGCCTGCGGCGTGATCGTCACCTTTGCCTGCTCCGGGCCTTTGGCCCGACCGCTCTAACGCCCAACCGCTTAGCGGCGGCGGGCCCGCCGCTTGGCACCGCCGCCCATCTTTCGGCCTTGATAGCCGCCAGTCTGGTCTTCGACGGTCAATTGACGTGCCAAGGCATCGTCGGCGAGCACAAGCTCGGTTTCCTTCAGCCGCTTGATCTCGTCGCGTAGACGGGCGGCCTCTTCGAACTCCAGGTTCGCGGCGGCATCGCGCATCTTGCGTTCCAGCTCTTCCAGCGTGACCTTCATGTTGCCGCCGACCAGCTTGCCTTCCTCGACAAGGCCAGGCCGCACGCGCACATGATCCTTCTCGTAGGGGCTGTCGAGAATGTCGGCGATGTCGCGCTTCACGCTTTCCGGCGTGATGCCATGCTCCTCATTGTAAGCGAGCTGTTTCTCGCGGCGGCGGGTGGTCTCCGCAATCGCGCGCTCCATCGAGCCGGTCATCTTGTCGGCATAAAGGATCACGCGGCCATCGACGTTGCGCGCGGCGCGGCCGATGGTCTGGATGAGCGAGGTTTCTGAGCGCAGGAAGCCCTCCTTATCGGCGTCCAGGATGGCGACCAGCGCAACCTCGGGGATGTCGAGCCCTTCGCGCAGCAGGTTGATACCAACGAGTACGTCGAACGCGCCAAGCCGCAGATCGCGGATGATCTCGATGCGCTCCACCGTGTCGATGTCAGAGTGCATGTAGCGCACGCGCACGCCGTTCTCGTGCAGATACTCCGTCAGGTCCTCCGCCATGCGCTTGGTCAGCGTGGTGACCAGCGAGCGGTAGCCCTGCGCCGCCACCTTCTTCACCTCGTCCAGCAGGTCATCCACCTGAGAGGAGGCCGGGCGGATATCCACCGGCGGGTCGATTAGGCCGGTGGGGCGGATCACTTGCTCTGCGAATACGCCGCCGGATTGCTCTAGCTCCCATGCTGCCGGGGTGGCCGACACCGCCACGGTTTGCGGGCGCATCATGTCCCATTCCTCAAAGCGCAGTGGCCGGTTGTCCATGCAACTGGGCAGGCGGAAGCCATATTCGGCGAGCGTTGCCTTGCGGCGGAAGTCGCCCCGGTACATGGCGCCGATCTGCGGAATGGTCTGGTGGCTCTCATCGACGAAGATGAGGGCGTTGTCCGGGATGTATTCGAACAGGGTGGGGGGCGGCTCGCCCGGCTGGCGGCCCGACAGGTAGCGCGAATAGTTCTCAATGCCCGCGCAACTTCCCGTCGCCTGCAGCATCTCCAGATCGAACTGGCAGCGCTGTTCCAGCCGCTGGGCTTCCAGTAGCCGGCCCATGCCGTTGAGTTCCTGCAAGCGTGACTTCAGCTCCACCTGAATCTTGCTGATTGCCTGGTTGAGCGTTGGGCGCGGGGTCACATGGTGCGAGTTGGCGTAGATCTTGACGCTCTTCAACTCGCCGGCCTTCTTGCCGGTGAGCGGATCGAACTCCGAAATGCTCTCGATCTCATCGCCAAACAGCGAGATCCGCCATGCCCGGTCTTCATAGTGGGCGGGGAAGATGTCGATCGTGTCGCCCTTAACGCGGAACGTGCCGCGCGCAAATGCGCCGTCGTTGCGCTTGTATTGCAGGGCGACCAGATCGGCGAGCAGCTGGCGTTGCTCGATACGCTCCCCCACCTCCAGCTGGAAGGTCATGGCGGTGTAGGTTTCCACCGACCCGATACCATAGATGCAGGAGACCGAGGCGACGATGATCACATCGTCCCGCTCCAGCAGCGCCCGCGTTGCCGAGTGGCGCATGCGGTCGATCTGCTCGTTGATAGAGCTTTCCTTCTCGATGAAGGTATCGGTACGCGGGACGTACGCCTCTGGCTGGTAGTAGTCGTAATAGGAGACGAAATACTCCACCGCATTGTCGGGGAAGAAGTTTTTGAACTCGCCGTAAAGCTGCGCCGCCAGCGTCTTGTTGTGCGCCAGGACCACTGCCGGGCGCTGGGTACGCTGGATGACCTGCGCCATGGTGTATGTCTTGCCCGAACCGGTGACGCCGAGCAGCACCTGCGTTTGGTCGTTGTCGTCGATGCCTTC
>JBCDHR010000006.1:0-248262 GCA_038749715.1 Pseudomonadota bacterium | reverse complement strand
GGCGGTGGTCGCCGGCCTTGAAATCGGAATTTTGGTCTGGGTGTGGTGCGCGATTAAGAAAAGGGCGCGGCCGATTGGCCGCGCCCTTCCTTCCCGATCAGCCATGCCCGATCAGCTGTGAAGATCGAAGCGGTCGTTTTCCATCACCTTGGTCCAGGCGGCCACGAAATCGCGGGTGAACTTTTCAGCATTGTCGTCCTGGGCGTAGACCTCGGCGTAGGCTCGCAGGATTGAGCTGGAGCCAAAGACCAGGTCGGCGCTGGTTGCCGTCCATTTCACCGCGCCGGTCTTGCGGTCGCGGAGTTCGTAGGTGCCTTCTGCCTCGACCGGGTGCCAGCTGTTGGCCATGTCGATGAGGTTCACGAAGAAGTCCGGTGTCAGCGTTCCAACACGGTCAGTGAACACGCCGTGTGCTGAGCCACTGTAATTGACGCCCAGCACGCGTAGGCCGCCGACCAACACGGTCATTTCAGCGACCGTCAAGCCGAGAAGCTGGGCCTTGTCGAGCATCAGCTCTTCGGGTGCCACGGCATACTTCTCTTTCTGCCAGTTGCGGAAGCCATCGGCGATGGGTTCCAACACACCGAAGCTGTCTGCGTCGGTCTGGTCTGCCGTTGCGTCGCCACGACCTGGGGTGAAGGGCACCTCGACATGCTGGTTCGCCGCGCTGATGGCCATTTCAACACCGATATTGCCAGCAAGCACAATCACGTCGGAGAGCGATGCCCCGGTTTCCGCGGCAATCGGCTCCAAAACACCCAGCACCTTGGCAAGGCGGGCAGGCTCGTTGCCTTCCCAATCCTTTTGTGGGGCCAGGCGAATGCGTGCGCCGTTGGCGCCGCCACGCTTGTCGGACCCGCGGAATGTGCGGGCGCTGTCCCATGCTGTCGCGATCATCTCGGCGGCTGACAGGCCACTGCCTGCAATCTTGGCTTTGACAGCACCGACATTGTAGCCGGTCGGGCCGGCGGGGATTGGGTCCTGCCAGATGAGGTCTTCGGCCGGCACATCCGGACCGAGATAGTTCACCTTGGGGCCCATGTCGCGGTGGGTAAGCTTGAACCAGGCACGTGCGAAGGTATCGGCGAAGTACTCAGGGTCCGCCTTAAACTTCTGGCAGATATCGTGGTAGATCGGGTCAACCTTCATCGCCATGTCAGCATCGGTCATCATCGGCATACGGCGGACAGACGGATCGGTCGGATCGATCGGCTTTTCGTCGTCCGGCATGTTCACCGGCTGCCACTGATGGGCACCGGCTGGGGATTTGGTCAGTTCCCACTCATAGCCGAACAGATAGTCGAAATAGCCCATGTCCCACTTTGTTGGCTCTTTGGTCCAAGCGCCTTCAATGCCTGAGGTAAAGGCATTGGTTGCCTTGGCATCCTGGCCCGGGTTGGCCCAGCCAAGACCTTGCGCATGCACGGGGCATCCTTCCGGCTCGGTCCCAATGTTGGCATGGTCGCCGCCACCATGGGCCTTACCGACAGTGTGACCACCGCAGGTGAGGGCGGCCGTTTCTTCATCGTTCATGGCCATACGAGCGAACGTCTCGCGCACATGGAGAGCAGTGCGGGCTGGGTCGGGGTTTCCGTTCACCCCTTCCGGATTCACATAGATAAGGCCCATGTGAACGGCGGCGAGCGGGTTGTAGAGTGTCGAGGTGTCGTCGAGATCGCCGTAGCGGTTTTCACTGGGTGCGAGCCACTCGTCCTCGGCGCCCCAATTGATGTCTTCTTCCGGTGCCCAGATGTCTTCGCGGCCGAAGCCAAAGCCAAAGGTTTTCAGGCCCATCGATTCATAAGCCATGTTGCCGGAAAGAATGATCAGGTCAGCCCAGGAAAGGGCGTTGCCGTACTTCTTCTTCACTGGCCAAAGCAGGCGGCGCGCCTTGTCCAGGCTGGCATTGTCCGGCCAGGAGTTGAGCGGTGCGAAACGGATATTGCCGGTACCAGCGCCGCCACGGCCATCGCCCATGCGGTAGGAGCCTGCTGCGTGCCAAGCCAGGCGGATCATCAGGCCTCCATAATGGCCCCAGTCCGCTGGCCACCAGTCCTGGCTGTCGTTCATCAGCGCCTTGAGGTCGGCCTTGACGCCCTCATAGTCCAGCCCTTTGGCCGCATCACGATGGTTGTAGTCGGCGTCCATCGGATTGGTGCGGACGCCGTGTTGGTGGAGAATTCCAAGGTTCAGCGATGTGGGCCACCACTTGGTGACAGGTGCACCAGTGGCCGTGTTACCGCCGTGCATGACCGGGCATCCCCCGGTGATTTTTGACATATCGTTCATCGACTACTCCCTCGTCGAAAAGGCTGGTGGATTGTTGGTTTGATGGCCCGATAGTGGTCCGTCGCGCAGAGCCCGATTGCGACGAATCCGAAGACCTAAGTTGTGTCTAACAGATCGAATTCATTTACTGAATTTTGTTTTTTAAATAGCTTTGATAAGCTGGGCTTATGAAAAGTCTGACGATCAAGCACTTTCGCTATTTCCTTGCGCTTGCTGAGGCGCGCCACTTTGGGCGGGCTGCGCAGGCCTGTGCGATCTCGCAGCCGGCACTCTCCCTTCAGATCAAGGAACTGGAGGATCTTTTGGGTGTTCGGCTGGTGGAACGCCGCGGACGCCAGATACTGCTAACCGGGCTTGGCGAAGAGTTTGCGCGGCGTGCTTTCACCGTTCTTCGCGAGGTTGATGAAATCGGTGACCTGGTTCGGTCGCGTCGCGATGATCTGTCAGGACCGTTTCGTCTTGGTGTGATCCCCACAATCGGCCCTTACCTCTTGCCCGATGTCGTGCAGGGGCTGACTAGACGCTACCCCGGTATCGAGATCACGATTCGTGAGACGGTGACATCCAAGTTGGAAGAGGCCATCCAAGCCGGCGAACTCGACGCGGCCATTGTGGCGTTGCCGGTTTCGGTGCCGGCCTTCGCAGAAGTGGAACTTTTTGGTGAGGAGTTTGTTCTCGTTCGCTCGTCAGCTGATGGCGACAAGCCGGTTCCAGAAGCGGGTGATCTGGAGGCTTTGAAGCTGCTTCTTTTGGAAGACGGCCACTGCTTTCGTGATCAAGCGCTTTCCTTTTGCGGTTTCAGCGCTTCAGGTGCCCGCAATGTCATGGACGGAAGCTCACTATCGACCCTCGTTCACATGGTCGCGGCCGGCGTGGGCGTGACATTGATTCCGGAGATGGCGGTTCCCATCGAAACGCGAACAGCTTCTGTGTCCATAAGTCGGTTCGGCGATCCGGCTCCCCGCCGCGTCATCGGCATGATCTGGCGGCGCACCAACCCGATGGGCGAGCAACTGCGCCGGGTTTCGGATTTGGTGCGCGACGTCGCCCATAGGGCGGGGGCCGCTAACCGAGATGGATCGCGCGAAGCAGCCTCGGCGTGAGCTGAGTTCTTACAGCTTGCCAGCGAGGGCGCGGTAGCGCTGGATGAGCGAGGATGTGTCCCAACGGCCGCCGCCAAGCGCTTGGACGTCGCCATAGAATTGATCGACAAGGGCTGCCACCGGCAGGGAAACGCCCATCTCTTTGGCTTGCTCAAGTGCGATGCCGAGGTCCTTGCGCATCCAGTCAACAGCGAAACCGTGGTTGAACTCATTGTCGATCATGGTGTCGGCACGGTTGCTGAGCTGCCAAGAGCCGCCGGCTCCCTGGCTTACCAGTTGGGCGACTGCTTTGGCATCAAGTCCGGCTTCCTTAGCGAACCAAAGGCCTTCGGATATCCCCTGGACCAGTCCCGCGATGCAAATCTGATTGACCATCTTAGTCAGCTGGCCGGCGCCGACCTCACCGAAATGACGGACGGCTTTTGCATAGGCCTGCATGACCGGCTCGGCGCGTGAAAAGTCTCCATCTAATCCGCCGCACATGATGGCAAGCTGACCGTTCTCGGCACCCGCCTGACCGCCTGAAACCGGCGCATCGACATAGCCAATGTTTTTGGTCTTTGCTTCGGCCGCCAACTCGCGCGTGACGATGGCTGAAACGGTGGTGTGGTCGACAAAAAGAGTGCCATCGGACATCCCGGCCAATGCGCCATCCTCGCCAAGGACCACGGAGCGCAGATCATCGTCGTTGCCGACGCAGGCGAAGACAATTTCTGCTCCCTCGGCCGCTTCTCTCGGCGTGACACCGACGCTTCCGCCATGTTCGGCGGCCCAGGCTTCGGACTTGGCAGTTGTGCGGTTGTAGACCCTGACCTCATGACCGGCTTTGACCAGATGGCCCGCCATCGGCGCGCCCATAACGCCCATTCCCAAAAACGCTAGACGCGCCATCGTGCTGCTCCTTAAGCGGGTGTTGTCGGACCGGCATCCGGCCTCTCCGCGGAAGGGTCTAGCCGAAGGCAGCCAAAGACAAAAGCTCGTCTTGCGGGCTTACTGTTTGGAAGGCGGTGGTGACGAAGCCTCAGCCCACAAATGCCTTCTCAACCACGAAGTCTGCTGGCTTGTTGTTGGCACCCTCTTCGAGGCCGAAGCGTTCGCACAAGGCGCGGACATCGTTGGTCATCTCTGTGGAACCGCAAATCATGACACGATCATGCTTAGGGTCCCAGGGTTCGGCGCCTACTGCTTCGAACAGTGTCCCGTCTTCAATCAGTTTTGTGATGCGGCCTGTGTAGGGGTGGTCTTCGCGTGTGGTTGACGTGAAGTGGGTCAGCTTGCCGTCCACAATGTCACGCAGCATCTCGTCGTTCTCGATGGTTTTGACCAGATCAAACCCATACTCCAGCTCCGCTGCCTGGCGGCAGGTATGAGTCAGGATCACGCGCTCGAAGCGCTCATAGGTTTCCGGTTCGCGGATCAAGCTGGCAAACGGCGCGATGCCAGTTCCAGTGGAAATCATATAGAGCGTTTTGCCGGGGCGCAGCGCGTCGAGCACCAAAGTCCCGGTTGGTTTCTTATTGAGGATGATCTCATCGCCTTCCGTCACCTTCTGCAGACGGGAGGTCAGCGGGCCGTTGGGCACTTTGATTGAGAAAAATTCAAGCGTCTCATCCCAGCTCGGGCTGGCAATTGAGTAAGCCCGAAGCAAGGGTTTGCCATCGGTCTCAAGGCCGATCATGGCGAATTCGCCGGAGCGAAATCTGAAGCTTGGTGGCCGGGTGGTTTTGAAGGAAAAGAGACGGTCGGTGTAATGATGGGTTTCTAGAACGGTTTCGTGGTGCATATGTTTTCGGGCCTAAAATTCAGGTTAGTTCGTGGCCATGACGGCGGCTCCATATCCCGCCCCCCGACACTTCGCCGAGATAAAGTGCGCCGACTGCCGTTTGCAACGCTGTATCCCAAGCGTGCGCACCATAAGCCTTAAGAGCATTGTCCGAAATCAAAATTTCGTCGAATCCAGACTGAAACGCATGGCGCGCCTGGTCGGGTAAAAGGTGCCCCTGCGCGACGATGCGCAGCGAGGGCCCGTGCCTTTCGCGCAACTGTCGTGCCAGGGAAAAACCACGCCCATTGGCAAAGCTATTAAAGGTGATGAGGACCGGTTGATTGATGCCGAGTGGCACGTCGCCCGGTCCGTGCGTATCTGGGTCGAGATTCAGGGAATCGGGTAGCGAACTGCCGGGCTTTAACTCGCCAGACTTTTCTAAGACCCAATCGCCGTCGTTGGTCTGGTCGGTCATGCGGCTTGTTCCAGCGGAGCGAAGGCCGCTTGCTTGAAGGGGTCCTTGCCGACGCGGGCATAGACGCTGGCAAGGTCTTCGCCGTCCTTCCTCAACGCCTGGAAGGCATCAA
This sequence comes from Pseudomonadota bacterium, assembly GCA_038749715.1. GTDB lineage: Bacteria > Pseudomonadota > Alphaproteobacteria > Rhizobiales > MH13 > MH13. Next base: position 242,518 of record JBCDHR010000006.1, on the reverse strand, counting down.
GGATGCGGTGAATGGCGCTTGGTAGGCTTTCTGCATCGAAGCCTGGACCGAGAATGGAGCCGACTTGCGCGCCTTCGTCGGCACGGCCGGCCAGCGTGACCTGATAGTTTTCCTGTTCAGCCTTGTTGAGGCCAAGAATTCCAATCGTCGCGGCGTGGTGATGGCCGCAGGCGTTGATGCAGCCAGAGATGTTGACCGTGATCCCGCGCAAATCCTCGCGCCTCTCGCGCTCACGCAGTTCAATCGACAGGCGCTGGGCGACCGGGATGGACCGGGCAGTGGCAAGCGCACAGTAATCAAGGCCGGGGCAGGCAATGATGTCGCTCGCCAGGCCGATGTTCGCTTCGGCGAGGCCCAGTTCGACAAGAGCATCAAAGACGGCGCGAAGTTCGTCCTGAGGCACCCATGGCAGAACAAGGTTTTGTCGGTGGGTGACGCGAACTTCTGAGGCTGAATGCCTCTCAGCAAGGTCTGCAATGGCCTTCATTTGATCAGCTGTTGCATCGCCGGGGATGGCGCCTTTGGACTTCAGCGAGATGGTGACGGCGGCATACCCCTCTACCCGATGCGCCATCACGTTTTCGTCGAGCCAGGCTGCAAAGGCAGGATCGGTACGGTCGACGTTCGTCGGCGTTAGCGGCGGCTGTTGCGCGGCCGCGAACTGGGCTTCGATGCGAGCGTATTCTTTGGGTGCTTCGTCAAAAACCGAGCCGTCGCGATTGGCGAGGTCGGCATAGACCTCATCGCGATAGGCTTCGAGGCCCATCTCGGCCACGAGGATTTTGATCCGCGCTTTGTACTTGTTGTCCCGCCGACCATGCAGATTGTAGACGCGGAGCATCGCGTCGAGGACCGGCAAGAGGTTGGGAAGAGAGACGCCGGCTTCAAAAAGGACAGCGACGCGGGGCGTTCGACCCTGACCGCCGCCAACCCAGATATCAAAAAGTGGCTCACCGTTCTCTCCAAGAGAAGCAGCTATGCCGATATCGTGGAACTTCATGGCCGCGCGATCTTCAGCGGCTCCGGTGACAGCGATCTTGAACTTGCGCGGCAAGAAAGCGAACTCCGGGTGCAGCGTCGACCATTGCCGCAGAAGTTCTGCTACCGGCCTGGGGTCGACCCATTCATCCGCTGCCACGCCGGCATAGGCATCTGTGGTGACGTTGCGGATGCAGTTGCCCGATGTCTGGATCGCGTGCATCTGAACGCTGGCGAGATGGTCCAGCATATCAGCGACGTCGGATAGCTGCGTCCAGTTGTACTGGATGTTCTGCCGCGTGGTGAAATGGCCGTAGCCGCGGTCGTAGCGCTCGGCAAGAAAGCCCAGCATGCGCAGCTGGTCAGCCGAGAGCACGCCATAAGGGATCGCCACCCGAAGCATGTAGGCATGCAGTTGCAGATAAAGTCCGTTTTGAAGGCGTAGCGGCTTGAACTCGTCCTCGCTGATCTGTCCGGCGAGCCTGCGCGCAACTTGATCTCGAAATTCGTGGGCGCGTGCGTCAACCAGCGCCTGATCATGGGCGTCGTATGTGTACATGGGACTTTTCCTAGGCTGAAGCCGGGCCGGTTAAAGCGCCGGGCAGGGCGATGCTTGGGCCGGCGATCCGACGGCGTTCGCGCATGGCGACGGGCTCATTGCCATCCCTGGAGGCGAGCGGAACGACATAGGCCCCCACGACCATATTCACCAACTCTTCGGCCTTGCCGCGCGCTTCAAGCTCGGCGACCGCTTCGCTGTTTTCAGCGCGAATGGCATTGTCCGGCGACTGGCTCCATCCTTCGGGCGTCCAGTAGAGGCTTCGCCCGGTCAGCAAAGAATTGGCCGTCAGGATGTGCGCGCGGTCGGCGTTCTTACCGGAGAGTTTCGTGGTGCCCATCATGCAGCCTTTCGTTCAGCGGAGGTTGATGATTGGGCGTTGATCTGCCGCGACTTCACGCCGATCAGCATCATCAATGGACCGCCCTTGCTCGTAAGGCCGGCTGTTCGGCCAAGGTCGGCCAGCACGGTATGGCGTATCTGTTCTTGCGGCCGGCCCGCATTCTCTACCAATACAACCGGTGTTGCCGGATCGCGGCCATGGAAGATCATCTGGCGCTGAACGTCGGTGGCGGCGCGCTTGCCCATGTAGACCGCGACCGCACTGTTGCTGTTGGCGAGAGACGACCAATCAAGGTCCGCATCGCCGTCGGCACCATGGGCTGTGATGACCCTTAGTTCCTGGGCGTTGCCACGTTCGGTGAGAGGTGCGGCTGCTGATGCACTGGCGGCCGCGGCTGATGTGACGCCCGGAACGACCTCGAAGCCGATATTGGCTTCGGCGACGCTGTCGAGCTCTTCTGCAAGACGCCCAAAGATCGACGCATCGCCGCCTTTCAGCCGCACAACATGATGCCCTTCAGAGGCATGTTTGACGATGAGATCACAGATATCCTGCTGGCTGAAGCTGTGCTTGCCGCTCCGCTTCCCGACATTGACCATCAGCGCTTCGCGGCGGGCAAGTTCCAGGATCTCAGGCGCAACGAGGGCGTCGTAGAGAACCACATCGGCTTCATCCAAAAGCCGACGGGCCCGCAGCGTCATCAGGTCAGGGCCGCCAGGGCCGGCGCCGACAAAGCTGATGAACCCTTGATCGTATGCGTCAAGATCTGGCGATTGCAGCAGTTGTTTTGCCCGTGCCCGCAACGTCTGCTCGTCCAGCTGGCCGGTGAGTGCACCTTTGAAGGCCTGGCGCCAAAAAGTCCGTCGCAGGCGGCCGGGTTCCCGTGCTGCAGCCACCTGGTCCCGCAAACCTTCAGCTAGCTTGGCCAGGCTGCCAAGCGCTGTTGGAAGCAGGGCTTCGATTTCGGCCTTGATCATCCGAGCGAGGACGGGAGCTGTGCCTTCGCTGCCGATGGCGACCACAACTGGATCGCGATCAACAATGGCCGGTGTGATGAAGTCGCTCACGTCAGGCTGGTCGGCCGCGCAAACCATCACCTGATTGGCGCGCGCGTGATGCGCGATCTTGGCGTCCAAATGCTCGTCGCCGGTAGCGGTGTAAGCAAAGGCAACGTTGCCCGGGAACTTGAAGGTCAGTGGATGGGCCCGAACCCAATGGGCGTGACCGAGGTCGATTTCTTCAGGCACAAGCTCTTCGGCCACGACGAGCACGCGAGCGTCTGTCTTGGCGACGAGCCGCAGCTTTGCGGCCGCATCGGCGCCACCACCAAACACCACAACCACGCGCCCGGTGGTTTGAACAAAAAGAGGGAAGGCGCGCATGCAGCCATATCCTTGTTGGAAACCCGAGCGCCTATAAGGACATTTTCCTATGCTTGTGCCAATTAGCGGGATGAAATAAGGAGAAAGATAGCTTTCTGTCGCTTTTTAGGTGATTTCTTCCGGTTATCGGGCGTTCTATGAGGTTTTTTTTGGATGGACGAGCTTGATCGCAGAATTCTGGCTGTGCTCCAGTGCGATGCGTCGCTGTCCGTTGAGCGCTTGGCGCAGGAGGTTGGATCCTCAAAGTCGCCTGTATGGGCTCGGATCAAGAAGCTCAAGGACGCGGGAATCATCGAGAAAGAGGTTGTCCTTCTCAACCCGGAAAAGGTCGACCAGACGGAAGTCTTCTTCATTGCCGTGAAGACGGACCAGCATGAAGCTGACTGGCTGGAACGTTTCAGCGCGGCGGTGCAGGATATGCCAGAGATTCAGGAAGCGCACAGGCTGGCTGGCGAGGTCGACTATCTCTTGAAAGTCCGGGTGAAGGACACCCGCGCATTCGATGACTTCTACAAGGAACTTGTAAGCCGGGTGCGGCTGTTCGCGGTGACTTCAAGCCTTTCGATGGAGACGCTGAAATCGACGACCGAAATGCAACTTTTCGGAAAGTCGGTCGGCTAGTCGATCAGCGCGTACTGACGAGCTTTGCCGCGCAAGAAGGGCAGGCCTTCGCCGATTACCTCTTCGGTGCTTTCAGCGACCGGTCGCCAGACCGAAAGCCCGTAGGCGATCTCCGGCGGCATGTTCATGAAGCTTTCCATAGCGAGCCCGCCTTTGAAACCAATGGCAGCGAGCGCGGCATGGATTTCATCCCAGTCACATGTGCCTTTGCCTGGCACGCCACGGTCGGACTCCGAAAGGTGGATGTAGCGAAGGTGGTCGCGGGCCGCCAAGATTCCGTTGGCGACGCCCTTTTCCTCAATATTCATATGGTAGGTGTCGAGGTGGACGAACATGTTGTCGGCGCCGACCCGCTCAACCATCTCAACCGCCTGCTGACCGGTGTTGAGAAGGTGAGTCTCGTATCGGTTCACCGGCTCAATGCCGAAGGCGATGCCCAGCGTTTTGGCATGTTTGGCCGTCGCTTCCAGGCAGCGAGCCACATTGTCGAGTTCGGCTTTGGTCGGCGGCAGGCCGGACCGTTCGCCAATTCCGCCATAGGTGACGCCTGTGAGGGCCTCCGCGCCCATGGCAGCCGCCTTATCGAGTGCCACCCGCAGAAAAGCGATGCCGGGCTCCGGATCGCACGAAGGCCAGCACGCCTCCGGAAGACCAAGGGAGCAGACTGCGCGGATGCCTGATCGCTCAAAAAGCGCCCGGCTGTGATCCGCATCGACCATCGGCGGATCGAGGAGGGCGACTTCGACAAAGTCGAACCCGTGGCGCACGGCCTCACCGACCGCATGCTCGGCGGCGTCCGGTGTCCAGCTCATGGTCCAGATGGAAGAGTGGATGCCAAAGCCTTGCATGGTGCGCTCCTAACCGAAGGCCATCGGATCGGGGCCTGTGCGGCTGTCTGTATTGAGCCCGGCGATGGCTGTGTGCTCGTCCGCTGTCAGTTCGAAGTCGAACACATCGTGGTTTTCAGCAAGCCGTGCCGCCTTGGTTGAGCGCGGGATGACCGAGCAACCAAGTTCAATGTGCCAGCGGATGACGATCTGGGCTGGCGATTTGCCAGTTCGGGCAGCCGCCTGTTGGATGGGCTCGGCGTCGAAACTCCGACCTTTACCCAGCGGCGTCCAGCTTTGCGTGACGATGGTATGCTCGGCGTGGAAGGTGCGCAGCTCTTCCTGCTGCAGGTGCGGATGGAGTTCGATCTGGTTGAGAACGGGGGTGACGCCCGTTTCACCGATGATCCGCTCCAGATGATCCGACATGAAGTTGGAGACGCCAATCGACCGGACCTTGCCATCGGCTTTGGCCTGAACCAGCGCTTTCCAGGTATCGACGTAGAGTCCTGCGCTTGGTGCCGGCCAGTGGATAAGGCAGAGATTGAGATAGTCCAACCCGGTACGTTTGAGGCTTGCATCGACGGCGCGCAACGTTGAGTCATAGCCCTGCTCGCTGTTCCAGACTTTGGAGGTGGCAAACACGTCCTCTCGAGCGGTGTTTGCAGACCGCAGCCCTTCGCCCATGCCTTCTTCGTTGCCATAGATTGCCGCTCCATCGACCAGCTGATAGCCGGCCTCCAGCCCTTCGCGCACCACACGTGCGGTTTCAGCTGCTGGCACCTCCCAAAGGCCGAAGCCGAGCTGCGGCATGGTGTGGCCATCGGAAAAGGTCAGTCTGGGTTCAGTCATTGCGGTCTCCGGAAGCAATCAAAGCGCATCAAGCTGCGCATAGAAGGGTTGGGCGGCCTCATAGAGGCCGGTGTACACGGGCATCATGCGATCATAGAGATCAGCGGTTGCGCCGTCGGGTTCAATCGTTGGACCCAGTCGGACCATTCGGTCGACGGCGGTCTTAAGGTCTGTTTCTTTTCCCGTGGCGACGGCCATCAGGATCGCCGCGCCGACGACGCCGCATTCCAGTTCTTCGGGAACGCGGTAAGGCGTTCGGTACATGCTGGCCTTGATCTCAAGCCACAACCGAGATTTTGCGCCGCCGCTGGCGGCAATGATCTGCTCCGGGCGGCCATGCCCGCCTTGGAGGCGGTCCATGCGATGCCGGACGGAGAAAGCGACACCCTCCAAAACGGATCTGTGCAGGTCTGGTAGGCCGTGGTTGGCGGTGAGCCCGAAGAACTGGGCGCGCGCCGGGCTGCTGGAGCCGAAGCGCTCACCGGAAAGGTAGGGCAGGAAGAAGAGGTTCTGCGATCCTGCGCTCGCTTCGGTTGCGGCCTCGGCGACGTCGGCATAGGAGCGTCTGTTGTCGTGGAAGGCACGGCGGGCCCAGCGCACGGCATCGCCCCCAGCGTCCAAGAGCGTAAAGCTTCCCCAGTCGCCCGCTGCACTCAGCACGTTAGAGACCGCCTCATCGAACGTCGGCTCCTCATGCATCAGCGTGATGATGGTCGAGGTGCCGGTGACGTCCGATCCCATGCCAGCACCGATAGCCCCGGAGCCAAGGAGCGCCGTCGGATAATCACCGGCCCCCACAAGCACCGGCAAGCCCTTCGGTAACCTCGTCAGATTTGCTGCCTCGGCGGAGAGTCCGGCCAACACATCTTGCGGTTGATGCAAAGGTGGAAGAAGGCGGACCGGCACGCCTGTCATCTCGATCATCGCGTCCGACCAAGCACGTGTCTTCCAGTCCATCAGGAAGCTCAAGGATGCCTCGGTGATGTCCTGCGCACGTTCGCCGGTGAGTTTGAAGTTGATCCAGTCTTTGGGCATCAGCAGCGTGGATGCGCGGTCGATGCTGGCGAGGTCATTGTCTGCCAGCCAGGCCAATTTGAAGGCTGGCCATGCGGGCGCAGGTGCATTGGCGGTTATGGGAAAGTAGCTTTCGGTCGAAACCCGATCTGAAAAACCGGCGACTTGCGGAGCCGTTCGTTTATCATTCCAGAGGAGCGCTGCATCACGTGTCAGGTTGCCGTCATCGTCGATGAGCACAGAGCCATGCATCTGGCCGCAAGCGCAGATGGCCGCGACACGCGAGGCTGCGTTGTCTGTCTTGGCGAGAACTCCTTGAACGCTCTCAACCGTTCCTTGCCACCAGGCGGCAGGGCGCTGCTCTGACCACCCATGCTGGGGCACGATCTGTTCGTGCTCCTTCTGGTCGAAGGCAAGGATGCGACCGGTTTGATCCACCAGCGCTGCACGGATGCTGCCCGTACCAACGTCAATAGCAAGATAGAGGTCGCGATTGGTCGCGCTGGCCATCACAGTCGCCGCTCGGTCTCCGGATCAAAGAAATGTGCCTGAGTCATATCGATGGTCACAGTGCACGGTTCGCCAACGGTAACTGGGAAGCGCGGGTCGACCTGTGCGATCACCTTTTCCTCGCCAATCGTACCGAGCACGAGCGTATGGGCGCCCAATGGTTCCAGAGCCAGCGGATCGAGCGTCAGCCCGGCGGTGTGCGCGGACTCGCGCATATGCTCTGGCCGAATGCCGAACTTGATGGTTCGATGATCTCCCAGGCGAGCGGCGGCGTCAGGCGCCAGCGGTAATTTCTGATCGCCAAGATGCACTGCCCTATTTTCAAGCCTAGCATCGAACACATTCATCGATGGTGAGCCGATGAAGTCGGCTACAAACAGGTTGGCAGGCTGCTCATAGAGCGTGATGGGGTCGGCGGCCTGTTCAATCCTGCCATCTCGCATCACCACAACGCGGTCGGCCATGGTCATGGCTTCGACCTGATCATGGGTCACATAAACGGCGGTGGTACCAAGGCGGCGCTGGAGCAGCTTGATCTCCGTGCGCATATCAACACGCAGTTTGGCGTCCAGATTGGAAAGAGGTTCGTCGAACAGAAACACCTCAGGGTGGCGCACCAAAGCGCGCCCGATGGCGACACGTTGGCGCTGGCCGCCCGACAGGCTTTTCGGCTTGCGGTCCAGATAGGGTTCCAGGCCAAGAAGCTTGGTCGCTTCGGCGACGCGTTCAGCAATCAGCGCTCGGTCTGTGCCATGCACCTTCATCGCGTAGCCGATATTGTCGCGCACCGACATATGCGGGTAGAGCGCGTAATTCTGGAAAACCATGGCACAGTCGCGCTCGCCTGGGCGGGAGAAGGTGACATCTTTGCCATTGATGCTGACTGCACCGGTGGTTGGAAGCTCCAACCCTGCCAGCATGCGCAAGGTGGTGGTCTTGCCGCAGCCTGACGGACCCACCAGGACGATGAACTCGCCCTTTTCAATGGTTAGCGAAAGCGGTGGGATGACGTTTACATCACCGAAGTTCTTGGTGACGTCCGTCAGTTCAACATGATGCTGGGCATCGGCCACAGGGGCACTCCTTCATAAAACGTGCCCCCCGGCTGGGCCGGGGGGCACGGCATTCTATGCGCAGTCTTACATCGGTGGGAGGCCGACCGATGCACGATAGGCGGCAAGTTGAGAATCCCGTCCGAACTCTTCGGTCAGAGCGTCCCATTCCTCAGCAATCGCATCGAGTGCAGCCTGGGGTTCCACTTCACCTGCCAGGGCTTTGGAGAGTTCAATCTCCAGAACCTCGGTGTAGGAGAAGAAGCCTGGCAGACGCAGATCGAGCGCAACGTTCGGTGCGTCGAGCGATGCCCGTTGGGCACCCAGATAGCTTGCGGCCTCTTCTTCGGAGAAGACAGAGGACCAGTTATCCAGGTTCTCATAGTGGCTGAAGCGGTAGGGGTTCACGCCGGAGTTGGCAGTCACAATCGCCGAACCGGATACTTCAGGACTGATCACCTCAGCCACGAAGTCCCATGCTGCTTCCGGGTTTTCACTGTCGGCCGGGACGGCCAGCTGCCAGCCGCCGAAGGCAAGGAACGGCGAGTGAACTACCTCGTCGAAGCTGTCCCATTGGTCTGACACATGGTTCCAGATCTCAGTAGAGCCCGGAAGCATGGCCGTGCGGACATGGCCTTCAATGGCGCCTTCTGTGGAACCCAGAACACCGGAGTCCGCCCAGTCAATATTCATGGCCACTGTGCCGCCAGCATAGAGCGGGCGCACATCGCCTGAGCCGTTGTTGAGAGCACCCGGCGGGTTGTAGTCGAGGCCGCGCTTGTACTCCTCAAGCGCCCGAAGCCAGCCCGAATTGTTGATCTGAGCTTCCATGGTCTCCGGATCGAAGAACATGGAACCTGGATTGTCCGGGTGGTTGGTGTAGCTCGCAGCGTGCGAGAAGAAGTACCAGAACTGCTGGCCGCCACGGCGATAGGCTTCTGCCGTGCCAAACAGGCCGTCATTGGGACGATGGAAGAAGGCTGCCTGATCGTAGTACTGCGCCCAGGTGACCGGCGAGGCGAGGGGGTAACCATACTCGGCTTCGAAGGCCGCCTGCTCGTCCGGGTCGTTCAAGAGATCGGCCCGCAGGTTCAGCATGTGCATGTCGCCGTCCATAGTGGCCGACTTCACTTCGCCGTTCCAAACCATCAGGCGCTCGCGATACACAGGGTGGATGTCCTCCCAGTTGGAGCCTTCCTGCAGCGCGGCTGGCATGGTTGAGAGGAACGGCGCAAAGTCCGGCAGCCAGGCTGGGACGAAACCAATGGCGTCGAAATCGCCGGTCTGCTGGCTCATGGCGGTCAGGAACTTGGGATAAAGTTCACCGAAGGGGAACTCGATCACGTTGACGGTGCCACAGGTGCGTTCTTCCCAACTCACGGCAGCGGCTGCCAAGGCGGAGGCGATGGCCGGGCCATTCTGGGTCGACACGTTGAGCGTGACGCCCGTGTAGTCTGGTTCACAGGCGATGGCGGCGCCTGTCATCGCGCCAAAGGCGACGGTGGTGAGCAGAAGTTTCTTCACGGTATCCTCCCTTTCGAAGACTATTTTATTGAACCGGAGAGAAGGCCGGACCGCATCATGCGGCCCAGAATCGCCGCGACGATCACCATCGGGACGATGGCGATCAACGCTGCAACGGAGATTGCCCACCACTCATCGCCCCGCGAGGAGTTCTGTCCGGCTATCAGGATGGGCAAGGTTTGCCAGTCGCCCGTTGTCAAAAGCAGGGCGAACAGGAATTCATTCCAGATGAACGCGAGCACGATCATCGATGTTGCCAGAAGACCCGGCAGCGACATAGGCAGAACGATCTGGAAGAAGATGCGGATTCGTCCAATGTTGTCGACCTGCGCTGCTTCCTCCACCTCCACCGGCACGGTGGAGAGAAAATCGCGCATCAGCCACACGGCGAAGGGCAATCCGAAGGCGGTGTAGGCCAGCACCATGCCCAGAAAGCTGTCGAGCAGCGGCAAGCCGGCACGGCCCACTTCGGCGTAGAGCAGGAACAGCGCGAAGGCCGATACAATCGGTGGGAACATGCGCTGGGAGACGAACCAGAAGGTCACATCATTGTTGCCAAGCACGGGGCCGGGCAGTGGCAGTCGGTTCACGTAGATCGACGCGACGAGCGCGAGCACCAGGACGATGAGCAGCGCGTAGGGGACGGTGATGTCGAAGGTGCCATTCAGGAGCACAAATCCGCCGATGGAGATGACGCCAAACGTCAGTCCCGACAGCAGCCGAATACGAAACTGGAACCGGACCAAGGCGTAGGCCGCCATGGAGCCCAAGAACACTGACAGCGCGGTTGCGACCAGCGAGATCATGACCGAGCTGGCAATGGGCCCAAAGAAATCACCGCGGATACCAGACAGCGCGTCTCTGAACGCCTGGAGTGTCGGCTGAAAATCGATGAACGGAATGTAGGTTGCGCCCTGTGAGACCGCGAGCGGCGGCTTGAAGGCCGTCACGAACACCCAGTAGAGCGGAAAGAACGAGAAGAAGAGCCAGATGAGGCAGAGCCCCAGCCCCAAGCCGCGCAGCGTGCGGTTTTCCATCACGCGTACCTCCGCGTGAGGCGCTGGGCGAGGGCCAGATAGACTGTCCCAAAGACGATGACGACGATGAGGAAGACAAAGGAGAGGGCTGACGTCATGCCCAGATTGAACTTCTTGAAGCCTTCATTGTAGGCGAACAGCGTTAGGGTTTCGGTCGCTGTTCCCGGTCCACCCCCGGTGAGGACGAACACCGTGTCGATGATTTTGAAGCCTTCGACGAGCCGGATGAATATCACGGCTACTGAGAGCGGCAGAAGCATGGGAAAGGTCAGGTCCCAGAAGCGACGCCACGGGCCGATATCGTCAACGCGCGCTGCCTCGAACACTTCGCCCGGCAGACCCTGGAGGCCGGCCAGCATGAGAAGCGTGACGAAGGGCGTCCACTGCCAGGTCTCAATCACGACCAGTACCATGATGGCGAGCGGCGCTTCCGTCAGGAATGGTATGTTGACGAAGCCGAAAAGGTTCATCGCGTCGTTCACCGGGCCCAAATAGGGGTGAAACACCATGCGGGCGATCAGAGCGACGCAGACCGGTGCGATGAACATCGGAAGCAGGAATACAACGCGATAAAGCGATGAGCCGCGCACATTGTGGTGAAGCGCGAGCGCGATTACGAAGCCGAACACATATTGAAGCGCTACCGACATGAAGACGATGGACGCTGTCGTCCAGGTCGAGCCCCAGAAGCGCCCTGAGCTTAAGATCTCTGCGTAATTGTCGAGACCGACAAAGCGTGGGGGGATGGGCGGAACCAGCCTGACAGACTGGAAGCTTACGGTCAGCGCGTAAATCAGCGGGAAGATCGAGATCACCAGCACGATGAGAAACGCCGGCCAAATGAAGGCGTACTTCACTCGATCGTGTCTGATCGCTCCCGACTGCATGCCTCACCTTTTTTGTTTTTTGAGACGTTGCCCTTTCTGAAGGCGGAGTGCAACTGATTTTGTAGTTCTACTATGAAAAAAAGTTGCTTTAGCGATTTTTGATGAACCCAAATTACAAAAGTTCAGATCGAAAGGGCCGAAACTGCTGTGTTTTAGAGAAGTTTCCGCCCTGAACGCGGTTTTGCCATTGCCAAGGTAGAAGATTTTGGTATTTTTACTACAAAAATGAGGAAAGCATGCTGCGTCCACCCACTGCCCATTCCGTTGATCCGCTGACAGGCGTGCTTTCCTCCGCGACCGGGCGTTACGAGAAACGATTAAAAGACCTTGCCGGTCTTTATGCTGACCAGGCGGCGTTCCAAGCGGCGCTTGATGGTGGTGGCGAGGCGATTGTCTACAGCGTGGAAGATGTACGCCCACCGGCTGTCGGTAGGGATGGCGCAGGCGATATCATCTTCGGCGTCACCCATATGGAGCCGGGCCGGATTGGCGATGAATTCTACATGACTCGTGGTCACATCCATGCGACCGCCAACCGGCCTGAAACCTATTATGGGGAGTCCGGTGAGGGGCTGATGCTGATGGAGTCGCCGGGAGGCGAAATCGCCATCCAAGAGGTCCGGCCAAGGGTGATGGTCTATGTGCCGCCACTATGGATCCATCGCTCCGTGAACACAGGGGATACGCCTTTGGTGATGAGCTTTTGCTACCCGGCGGACTCTGGCCAGGATTATGACGTTATTGCCCGTGCCGGCGGCATGGCGCAGCGCATTGTCACCGATGGCGAGGCCGGCTGGAAAGCTGTGCCCAATCATAGCTACCGTCCCCGCATGCCGGATGATGTTTCCGCAATTCTCGCAACACAGGGCTGAGCGGCCCGACGGAAGGTTTCCACCATGAGCATATTTGACGATCTTGCCGCCCGCGGCGTGGTGCCGGTGATTGCGCTGGACGATGCCGAGGCAGCCCTGCCGCTCGCCGATGCTCTGTTAGAGGGCGGATTGCCCGTGGCCGAGATCACCTTCCGCACACCAGCGGCCCGCGAAACGCTGGCTACCATTGCCGACAAGCGACCAGAAATACTGGTCGGCGCAGGCACGGTGTTGACCGAAGAGCAGGTCGATATGGCCTTGGAAGCTGGCGCGAAGTTTGCACTGTCGCCAGGGCTTGATCGCGCCGTTCTGGATCATGCGGCGGCTCTCGGGCTGCCTTTCGCGCCTGGCATCATGACCCCCAGCGATCTTCAAGCGGCGCTGCGAGTGGGTGCGCCGATGGTGAAGTTCTTCCCGGCCATGCCAGCTGGCGGGCCCAAGATGCTGAAGGCAATTGCCGCGCCTTACTCCCATACCGGCATCGGCTTCAACCCGACGGGTGGCGTAACCATGGACAATCTTGCCGACTGGCTGGCGCTGCCGGAGGTGCGAGCCGTTGGTGGAACCTGGATCGCGACAAAGGCTGATATTGCTGCGGGTAATTGGGCGACCATCACGCAAAACGCCCGTGCTGCCGTGGCCCGTGTTGAAGAGCTGCGAGCCGGTTAATGGCCTACCAACAGGCCAGCAAGCCTACGTTCTATTTCATCGGCGTTACGACGGCGAAATCATCCATCATGCGGGTCTTCCCTGAATGGGCGGAGCATCTCGGTTTGGGTGATGTGGAAATGAAGGGCATCGACTTCGTCCCACATGATGCGCCAGAGCGCTATCGTGAGGCTGTCACCTTCCTGAAGAACGATCCCTTGTCACTCGGCGCTCTTGTCACAACGCACAAACTTGATCTGTTTGCAGCTTGCCGTGATCTTTTCGACGAGATCGATCCACTCGCCCAGATGATGGCAGAGACAAGTTGCCTGTCAAAGCGGGATGGGCGGCTTATCTGCCATGCCAAAGACCCGATCTCGTCGGGCCTTTCCATTAATGGATTTCTGAGACCGAACCATTTTGCGGCGACCGGGGCTGAACTCTTCAGCATGGGGGCAGGGGGCTCGACCATCGCCATCACATGGCATCTGATGCAGGCGAGCCGTGGTGCTGATCGGCCCTCGCGTATGGTGGTCTCCAATCGCAGCCAGCCCCGGCTCGATCATATCCGGACCATTCACGAGGAACTGGGAAGCAACATACCAGTTGAATATGTGCTCGCGCCGCGCCCTGAGGACAATGACGCGATCCTAGCCGATATGAAGCCTGGCAGCCTGATCGTGAACGCTACGGGCCTTGGCAAAGATGCGCCAGGCTCGCCGCTGACAGATGCTTGCGAGTTCCCTGAACGGTGTGTGGTCTGGGAGCTCAATTACCGCGGCGATCTGGTGTTTCTCGATCAGGCCAATGCCCAAAGACAGGCCCGTTCCCTCCAGGTAGAAGACGGCTGGACCTACTTCATCCATGGGTGGACGCAGGTCATTGCTGAAGTGTTCGACCTTCAACTGCCCACCAGCGGGCCGGCCTTCGATGAAATCGCAGCCATCGCCGGGCGCGTAACCGGGCGTGCATGATGCCAACGGTTCTCGTCACTCCCAGGTCGCTCTCTCTGGGAAGACATCCGGCGATTGATCGTCTGGTTGACAATGGATTTGAGATTCGATGTCCAACACCCGGCGCTGTTCCAAGCCAAGAGGCCCTTCTGGAAGCGCTGCCTGGATGCGACGCGTGGATCGCGGGAATCGAACCGGTGAGCGAGGAAGTGATCGCGGCGGCCGATCGTCTGAAGGTCGTCAGCCGCAACGGGTCAGGCATCGATAATCTGCCGGTTGCAACGCTTGAAGCGCGGGGCATTGCGGTCCGTCGCGCCGTCGGTGCCAATGCGCGTGGTGTCTCGGAATTGGCTTTGGCGCTCACACTCGCGGGTCTGCGTCATATCGTGTGGACCCATGAGGGCATGCGGCAAGGCGAGTGGCCGCGCCGCATGGGCCGAGAGATCAAAGGATCCAGAATAGGTGTTGTCGGGCTTGGTGCCATCGGCGTTGATTATGCCGAAGCCTGCCTTGGATTAGGTGCCAATGTCTTGGGTTATGATCCCTTCGCGCCCGATAATCGGATCAAGCACGAGCGCTTTCGGCGTGTGCCGCTGGAAGAGTTGGTCAGCGACGTCGATGCGATCAGTTTGCACGCGCCTATGCCGGAGGACGGCAAGCCGCTTCTGACCGCGGACCGCCTCTCGATGCTTCGCGAAGGCGCAGTGATTGTGAATACCGCGCGGGCAGGGTTGCTTGATCAGCAGGCATTGCTTGCCGGCTTGGAGAACGGGCAGATCGCCTGCTACGCAACCGACGTGTTTGAGGTTGAGCCGCCCGCTATGTCGCCCGTTCTTGCCCATCCCAACACGATGCTGACTAGCCATATCGGCGGGTTTACTGGACCATCGGTGGAGAGGGCTGCGGTGCAGGCGGTCGACAACATGCTGGAGGTCCTGGCGACCCATGCGGGTTGAGGCGCGCCCGGGCTTTCCCGAACGTGGCGATGTGGCCATCGCCTGGTTGGGGCAGGCCGGGTTTTGGATCGAGACTGGTCAGCACAGCGTTCTTATTGACCCTTACCTGTCTGACAGTTTGGCGCGCAAATACGCTGGCAAGGTTCATGACCACCGGCGGATGATGCCGGTTCCAATTGCGCCCGATGCGCTGCGAAGGCCCTACCTCGTCCTGATCACGCATGCGCATACCGACCATATGGACCCGGACACACTCGCGCCGCTGGTCGAGCGCTTTCCAGATCTGCCGTTTGTCGTGCCACGCGCCAAGATGGAGGTCGCACGCGAGCGGATTGGGCAGGAAGCGCAGCTGATCGATGTCACGGCCGGCGATGTAATTGAGCCGCTTGCCGGCCTCTCTATCACCGTAATGCCTGCGGCGCATGAGGCCGAAGAGCGTGACTTAGAAGGCAACCATGTGTTCCTCGGCTATGGCATGGCATTCGATCTTCCAGACAGCGAGGTGGTCCGCCTCTACCACTCAGGCGACACCATTCCTTTTGATGCGTTGGATGATGCGCTTTCTTCCTTCAAGCCAGACATCGCGCTTTTGCCAGTCAATGGCCGCGATACGGAGCGATTGGCGGCGGGCATTCCGGGCAACATGACACTAGAAGAAGCGGTTCTTCTGTGCGGAAAGGCCGGCATTCCATGGATGATTCCCCACCATTTTGGCATGTTCGCCTTCAACACGGTGGATGAGCAGGTGATAGACGTGGCAGTCGAAACGATCATGTCGCCGCGGCTGGTCAAACCGAAGATTGGGGAGGCGTTGCATCTTGTCGGTTGAGAGCGCAAGCGGCGAACGACCCGGCGTGTCAGCGGTCGATGACAACCTTCTTGAGGTTATTGCACGCAGCCTTCCGGAGCTTCGTAAATCCGAGCGCAGGGTTGCCGAGGCGTTGCTGAAAGACCCAGAGCTGGTTCTCACCATGACACTTGCCGAGCTGTCCAAGCTTGCCGGTGTCAGCGAGCCGACCGTTATCCGCTTTTCGATGGCTATCGGCTGCGAAGGTTTCCGTGATCTTCGTGTGAAGCTTGCCCGCTCGCTTGCTTTCGCACGGACCACGTCTCACGCGGCGATTTCCGAGGATGATGATCTTGCTGGCCTCATCGGCAAGATGTTCGACTTCAATCTGTCGAACCTCACTTGGGCGCGGGCGCGGCTCGATCCGGATGCGATTGGGGCGGCTGTGGCGGCCATGCTGACGGCGCGAAAGATAGAGTTTTTCGGCTATGGGGCGTCCGGCGTGGTTGCAATGGATGCCCAGCAGAAGTTTCCGCTGTTCGGCGTACCCTGCGGTGCACCGCTCGACGGGCACCAGATGGTGATGACGGCTGCCATGATGCAGCCGGGCGACGTGGCCGTTGCGATCTCCAACACCGGTGAAACGCCAGCGGTGATCACTGCCACGCGCACGGCACGCGAACGTGGCGCAACCACCATCGGGATCACCGGCAGCACAAGTCCGTTGCTTGAACACTGCGATGTCGCCGTGGTGGTGGAGACGTTGGAGAACACCGACCTCTATACGCCAACGGTATCGCGACTGTCTGCGATGGTGGTGATCGATATCCTCTCGACAGCAGTAAGCTTGGCGCGCGACGGCCCGCATCGCAAACGATTTGCTGACATGAAGGCATTGCTCGCCTCGATCCGGTCGGCGCGGCGCGTTCAGGAAGACTCATGATTTTTGAACATTTGCGTATGTTATTTGACAAAGGTTCAGTTCCTTCCTAACAGGCAGTCAGTCCTCAATTGGAGTCACCACCCACCATGCCCAAGGAATTGCTCGTCGATCCCGAACAGGTTCTGAAGCCGAGCGAACTGACTTTTTCTCCGGTTCCGGTCCACGCCTATGGCACGCCGTTTGCGGACGAACGGAAGCGTCTGGGTGACGACGTTCTGAAGAGCACTTTACGGCACATGATGGTGATCCGCGAGTTCGAGACCATGCTCGCCTACTTTAAAGGCACTGGCTCCTATCGCGATCTTCCCTACACCTATAAAGGACCGGCGCACCTTTCTATCGGGCAGGAAGGCGCGGCCGTCGGCGCTGCTATGGCGTTGGAGCCAGATGACTACATCCTGGGCTCTCACCGCAGCCATGGTGAGTTTATCGCCAAGGGTTTGTCCGCTATCGCCAAGCTAGATGAAGCACCTTTGGCTGCCATTCTTGATGGCTATGAAGGTGGCAAGCTTCGTGACACAGTCACGACCCACATCGGCGGTGAGGGCAAAGAGTTAGCCGAAAACGTTCTGCTGTTCGGGCTGCTTGCCGAAATCTTCATGCGCGAGAACGGGTTCAATGGCGGCATGGGTGGCTCCATGCACGCCTTCTTCCCACCGTTCGGCGCCTATCCGAACAATGCCATTGTGGGTGCGAGCGCAGGGATTGCCACGGGCGCTGCACTGCGTCGGCGGCTGGCGGGCGAAGATGGTATCGTTGTCGCCAATGCTGGCGACGGTTCCACGGGATGCGGACCGGTTTGGGAAGCGATGAACTTCGCCTCCATGTCGCAGCTCAACACGCTCTGGCCGGAAGCGCTGCGCGGCGGGCTGCCGGTTCTGTTCTTCTTCACCAACAATTTCTATGCCATGGGCGGACAAACCAAGGGCGAGACCATGGGCTGGGATCGCCTGGCCCGCATTGGGTCCGGCATCAATCCCGATCAGATGCATGCTGAAACGGTGGACGGGTCCAACCCGTTGGCCGTTGCCGATGCGGTCGCCCGCAAGCGCAAATTGCTGCTTGAGCGTAAGGGCCCGGCTTTGCTTGATGTCGAGTGCTACCGCTCCGTCGGCCACTCCACGACCGACGGCAATGCCTATCGTTCGCGCGACGAGATCAAGCTCTGGGAGGCCTATGACCCGATCGCTCAGTTTAGCGAGGCGATGGAGTCGGCCGGCGTTATGAGCGCTGGCGAGATCGAGGCCATGCGCGAAACTGTGGGTGAGCAGATCTTTGCCGTTACCAAGGCTGCTATCGATCCAGCCATCGCACCGCCGGTGGATGTGGCCTCCGATCCGACACGTATCGGGCGGATGATGTTCTCCGACACCCAAATCGATGTGCCTTCTACTCCGGCGCCTCTGACGCAGCCGCTTGAAAAGTCCGCCGCGATGCGTGGCCTTGGACGCAAGGCTCGGTTCGGGTTGGCAGAGGATGGGTCACAGTTGCCCGGGCTTCGTGCGATCACGCTGCGCGATGGCCTCACCGAAGCCGTCCTCCATCACATGATGAACGATGAAAGCCTTGTCGCTTATGGCGAGGAATGCCGCGAGTGGGGCGGTGCGTTTGGCGTCTATCGCGGGCTGTCGGACGTGCTGCCGCACAACCGGTTGTTCAATTCTCCCATCTCCGAGGCTGCCATCGTTGCAACGGCGGTGGGCCATGCCATCGCCGGCGGGCGCAGCCTGGTGGAACTGATGTATGGCGATTTCATTGGTCGGGCAGGGGATGAGATTTTCAACCAGCTTGCCAAATGGCAGGCCATGTCTGCCGGGCTTCTAGAAATGCCTGTGGTGCTGCGCGCTTCCGTCGGCTCGAAGTATGGCGCTCAGCACTCGCAGGATTGGACATCGCTGATCGCGCACATTCCGGGCCTCAAGGTTGTTTATCCGGCGACGCCCTATGACGCCAAAGGGCTCATGGCGTCGGCACTTTCCTCCAACGATCCGGTGGTCTTTTTCGAGAGCCAGAGGCTCTACGATCAGGTAGAGACCTTCCGTGAAGAGGGGGTGCCGACTGATTACTATCGCATTCCGCTTGGAGAGCCCGAAATCAAGCGTGCTGGCGATGACGTCACCGTGCTGACCATCGGGCCGTCGCTCTATCCTGCTCTCAAGGCAGCTGATGAGCTTTCGACACTTGGAATCGAAGCCGAGGTCATTGATGCGCGCTCGCTGGTGCCTTTCAATTACGACGCGCTGATCTCCTCCGTGCGCAAGACAGGCCATCTGCTCCTGGTCTCCGAGGCATCTGAGCGCGGCAGCTTTGCAATGACCGTCTCAACCAACGTCACCCGTTATGCGTATGGCGATTTGAAAGCGCCACCGCGTGTGGTGGGCTGCCCCAATTGGATCGTGCCTGGCGCGGACATGGAAACGACCTACTTCCCGCAAGCGCATGACATCATCGACATTGTGGCCGGCGAGTTCTTCCCCGAAAAGCGCGTCAACCGGCGCGGCGTTCGGACATGGGACGATTTGGAACTGGCGCAGGCCGGACTCTAAGAGGACTTCATCATGGCAACCCCGATCCTGGTGCCGCAGCTCGGCAATGAAATCACCGAGGCGGAGGTCACCGAATGGGTGGCGGCTGAGGGTGATAGTGTGAAAGCCGGCGACTTGGTCGTGGTCATCACGACCACCAAAATGGCGATGGAGATCGAGGCGCCAGCCGATGGCACGCTATCTGGCGTCAAGGTGCCGGAGGGTGAGATCGTCGAGGTTGGCGTCACGCTGGGCGAGATCAGCTAGCCTATGCCAGCCAAGCTGCATCGTGTTGGTGGGGAGGGACCGCCGGTTCTTCTCATTCATGGCTTTGGTGCCGATCGGATGGGTTGGGTCGCCAACACACCCGCCTTGATGGAGCGCCACAGCGTTTGGGCAATAGACCTGCCTGCGCATGGCGAGGCTGAGCCGGAACCGTCCTCTCCCACAGAGATGGCGCGCGATATCGCTGATCGTGTTTCGAAGCTTGATGGCCCGCTCGCCTTGATCGGCCATTCCTTGGGCGGCGCGATTGCTGCGCAGATGGTGGCCGATGATCCGAGCCGCTATGGCGCGGTTGTTCTCCTTGCACCGGCAGCGTTTGGATCTGGTCCACCTGATGCCTCGTTTCTGGAAGGGTTTGCTCGGCTTGAAACCGAAGGGGAAGCGCTTGCTCTGTTGGGTCGGTTGGTTGAGCGCAAGCGGCTCATCCAACCACCCATGGCGCAGTATGTTTTGGCACATCTGGCCAAACCCGGACGACGCGAGGCGCTGGCCGAGATTGGCAAGGCAGCCATGTCGTTCGTCCGTCCGCCACTGCCAGAGAATGCATTGGTCATCTGGGGAGAGAAGGACAGTATCAACCGGCCCGACCCTGTGCTGTTTGAACAGCTTGGCGATCGAGCTGTGCTGCTGCCAGACACCGGCCATCTGCCGCAGGTCGAAGCGGCGACGCGGGTTAACCGACTGATCCTGGATCACTTGTCAGCGGATTGATCGTCCAAAAGCGCGCGCACGGCCGCTTCGTCTGTGATCAGCGTTCGGCACGCGGTCCGCTTGACCGTTGCTCTGATTGCACTGGCGCGCCGTTCTCCGCCGGATGCCAGGACTACGTGTCCCGCCTTGGCGATGGTATCGAGATCAACAGCCATGACGCGATCATGCACCGGGTGATCGACGGTCTGTCCCCCCGCATCGAGAAACTGACAGAGCGTGTCGCAGATGGCGCCGGCTTGCAGCAACTCCTGATACTCGTCGCTGGTCAGGAATTTGTGGCTGAGAGAGGATCCCTCGACCCCAATATCCCCGCAGCTCAGGATCGCCAGGTCGAGCTGCGAGGCGGCCTCTTCGACGCGGTCCAGGCCGCATTTTTCAATCAGCCGCTGTTTGGTGTCGTGGCTGTCGACGATAAGCGGCGCGAGATAGAGCGAGCAATCGGCACCAAGGCGGCTTGCGACCCGCCAGGAGACGTCGGTTGGGTTGAAGCCACTGGTTTCAAGCAGCCCGCCTAGGAGAGAGACGACGTGCGCACCCTCACGCCGCTGTGGGCGGAAGGTGGCAAGGCTCGCACTCACGGTACGGCCCCAACCAACGCCGATCGACATGCCGTCCGTCACCACATCGGACAGAAATTGGCCAAGCGCGGCACCGACATTGCGGGCCGTTTGATTGGCATCGCCGTCGCCAGGGACGACGATAACCTCGTCAAGGCCAAGCTGTTCCTCAAGCTTGACCGCAAGCTCGGTGCAGTCGCCAGGTTCGGCGTTGATCCAGATTTGGACTTCGTCGCGCTTGCGTGCCTCATCCAGCATCCGCACGACCGTCGACCGACTGACACCCAGCGTCTCGGCGATCTCTTTCTGTGTCAGGTCGCCGTGAAAGTAGAGCCAGGCTGCCCGCATGCGCAGCGATGCGGTGTCCGAAAGCGCGATCTGAGCGGAGCGGGGGAGGCGTCCCATAGGATCAGGCTTCAGCCGCCATCGTATCCAGAACCTCTTGGCGCTTGGGCGGGTTGCAGCCCGATCGCTCACAGTTGATCGAGGCGGCGGTCACGGCGAACTCTAGCGCAGCTTCCAGCGCATCAAGGTCGATGGCTTGAAGTTTTGATGGCGTGTTCAGTTCCCGAAGAATGAGTTCGGCCAGCACACCGCCCATAAGCGTGTCGCCAGCTCCGACCGTATCGACGATTGTGGTTTGCCGTGCTGGGACATGGACCTGACCGGACTTGCAATAGCCGTGAACGCCGCCGTCACCGACGGTGAAAAGAACAAGGCCCGCGCCTGCGGCGAGGCGCTCTTGTGCATAAGCGTCCGGCGTTGCGCCGGGTGCGATGGCTTCCAGATCCTCATCACTGAGTTTGATAAGGCCTGCCTTCTCGGTCATTGCACCAATGCGTGCACGCCAATCAGGCACATCATGCGTCATGCTTGGCCGGGCATTGGGATCGAGCGCTACCAGCGTCTCATCGCTTTGGGCCAGCGCAAAGGCGGCGATAGCGTCGGCGCCAGGCTTGTCGATCAGCGAGATGGAGCCAAACGAGACAATGTCACCGGCACCGGGTCGAAAAGCTCCCGGGTCCGGGTCCATCGTCGCCGTTGCGGACTGGTTGTTAAAGAAGGCGTAGCGCGCGATGCCATTGGTAAGTTTCACAAAGGCCAGCGTGCTGGGCGCATCGGTCCGTGGCGTGCTGTCGGTTCCTACGCCGTGGGCCTTTAGATCATCGAGCAATGTCTCGCCGAACATGTCGGTGGAAATCGCGCCAAGAAAACGCGCGTCCGCGCCGGCCTGTGCGGCGGCCTTGGTGGCATTGAACGGCGATCCGCCCGGCCTTAGTGCGAAGGCAGGGCCATCGCCCGACTGCGTTGGCACGAAATCAATAAGTGCTTCGCCCAGAAACCAGATGGTGCTCATACACGACTCCCTTTTGAGTTCGCGCATAGCAAACCCAACGAGGTGCTTCTAGCGGGTGATTGCAGCTGTTGTCTCTCCGCCTTAGTCGCCGTCGGCCACGCCTTCAGCGCGCGCGCGAGCGCGGCGCGCCCGATAGGAGGGCAGAACGACCAGCACAACCGCCAGCACCAGGAGCGCCAGGGTCACTGGACGATCCCAGATAAAGCCCATGCCGTCATAAAGTTGCACAGCGCGCGAGAAGTTGTTCTCCAACAGCGGCCCAAGGATGAACCCGATCAGAAGCGGTGCCAACGGAAAGTCGGCAAAGCGTAGGATCGTTGCGATCACCCCGAAGCCGACCAGTATCAACAGTTCAGTCGCGTTGTTCTGCCCGATGTAAGCACCCATCAACGTGAAGAACAAAACAAATGGGATCAGGTAGTTACGCGGGACCGTCAGCACCTTGGCGATGTAGGGGATCAGCGGCAGATTGAGCATCAAGAGCACAAGGTTACCGAGGTACATGGAGATGATGACCGCCCAGAAAATCTGCGGCTCATCGACCATCAGGCGTGGGCCCGGGCTGACATTTAGGGCAATCAGCGCACCCAAAAGGATAGCCGTCGTACCGGAGCCTGGGATGCCAAGCGTTAGCAGCGGAACGAAGGAGCCGGTACTGGCTGCGTTGTTGGCGCTTTCTGGGGCAGCGATGCCTTTGATGGCGCCCTTGCCGAACTCCTCCTGCTCTTCCTTCGGTGCGATGTTGCGTTCCACCGCATAACCGAGGAACGAGGCGATGGTCGCGCCGGCACCAGGTAGAACGCCGATAAAGAAGCCCTGAATAGATTGCCGACCAATGACGGGTGCGATCTTTTTGGCTTCTTCCTTGGAGATGCGCAGATTGCTGATCTTGCCGCTGCCGCCATCGCCCGTCTTTGAGCGCTTGGGGTCGAGGATGAGATAGATCGCCTCCGGCAGGGCAAACATGGCCATCGCGAGCGTGATGAAGCCGAAGCCGGATTGCAGGTCCATGATGCCCATGGTGAAGCGAGGCGCGTTGAACAGCACGCCTTCGCCGACCGTTGCCATCATCAGACCGAGCACCGTCATCAAAAGCGCCTTGGTCACCTGTCCGGTGCCGGCAAAGGCCGCGATGGCGCTGAGACCAACAACCATGAGGGCAAAGTACTCAGCCGAGTGGAAAAGTAGTGCGACGGACGCCAGAGCCGGTGCGAACACCATCAAGAGGAGCGCGCCGATGGTGCCCCCGGCAAACGAGGCGATGGCGGCCGTTGTGAGCGCCTTACCGGCCATGCCCTTACGAGCCATGGGGTAGCCGTCGAAACTGGTGGCAACCGTGGAGGCAACGCCGGGGGCGTTGATGAGAATGGACGAGGTGGAGCCGCCAAAAACGGCGCCATAATAGACACCAGCCAATAGGATCAAGGCGCTGGACGGGTCGCCGATCGTGATCGCAATGGGGATCATAATGGCGATGATGCTCATCGGCCCAAGGCCGGGCAGCATGCCGATGAACGTGCCAATCAAACAGCCGCCGACGACCATCATAATGTTGGTGAAGGAAAAGGCTGTAGAAAGGCCGGCAAGAAGTCCTTCAATCATGGCCTCAGCCTCCCATCATGAATGCTGGCAGTGGAACAAGGAATATGCCCAGGACCACATCCACCAGATACCAGACGAAGCCGGCGGCAATGGCTGAAACTGCGACCATCAGCACATAACGGCGCTCTCCGAGCACGTAGCTGCCAATGGTAAGGAAGAGAAAGGTCGATGCCAGGAAGCCAAGCGGCCGCAAGGCGAACGCGTAAATCAACATGAGGCCGATCAGGATCAGCGCCTGACCGAATTTGTACTCATGCAGTTTGGCAAGGTTGATGTCTTCGGCTTTGTTCTTTTCCGGAGAACTTTCCAGACCGAATAGCAAGGCCAGGGACAGCAAGATGCTGAGAACCGCCAAGACCTTTGGAAAGCTCGACGGCCACACCGCTGCGCGCCGCATGATGGGCGGAAGTGAGGCATCCATGGTGAAGAAGGCCGTGTACCCGTAGGCCAGACAGACCAGTAGAACAAAAAAGGCTATCCAACGGTCTAGCGCCATTGTGACGTCCTCCCCCCTTGCAGCGTGAACCACACCCGAGGCTTACAATCCCCGGGTGTGGTTTGGTTTTCATTCTCAGAAGACAGGCGAGCAGGTGACATGCCCGCCTCGCGTCTTAGAGGAATCCGAGCTCGCGCATCAGATCGCCGATGACTTGCTCTTGAGCTTCCAGGAAGCTCTCGAAGTCGTCGCCGGAATTGTGGATGTTCACCCAGCCATTGCGCGAACGAACTTCTTCCCACTCGGAGGTTTCGTACATGGCTTCCAGCACCGCGCGGTACGCCTCGGTCTGCTCGCTGGGCAGGCCCGGAGCGGCGAAGAAACCACGCCAGTTGACGAACACGGTGTCATTGCCCTGCTCGACCATGGTCGGTGCTTCAGCATAGGTGTCGACACGCTCTTCAGCGGTCACGCCGATGATGCGCACTTCGCCAGCTTTGGCGAGCTCAACAGCTTCGGAGAAGCCGGTGGAGACAGCCTGAACTTCGCCGGATAGAAGCGCAGCCATGGTCGGCCCGCCGCCATCATAGGCAAGGTAGTTCATTTCGATCGGATCAGCGCCAGCTGCCTGGAACACCATGGCGGCTACCAAATGGTCCATACCGCCGGGCACCGAACCACCGCCGATGGCGACGCTGTCGGGATCGGCATTGAAGGCATCGACCAGGTCAGAAACCGAACCGATTTCACTGTCGGCAGCAACAACCAGCGCTGCATAGTCGCCAATGGTACCGGCGATGAGTGTGAGATCACGGAAGCTCTGCGGGAACACGCCGGTCAGTGAGCGAATCACGATTGGGGTCGAGTTCACCATCAGCGTTCCAAAGTTGCTGTTGGCATTCTCGATAAGGTGGCCGATGGCACGACCACCGCCGCCGCCTGACATGTTCTCATAGGACGCTGAGCCGACCAGACCAGCATTGGTCAGGGCCTCGCCTGTACCGCGGGCAGTGCCATCCCAACCACCGCCGGCACCGCCGGGTATGAGGAAGTGGATGCTGTCGATCATTTCGTCGGCCATAGCCGGCGTGCCGAGCCCGATAACGGCTGCAGCAGCCACAGCCAAGGCCCGACGTGTGAGGTTGAATCCTATCATTGTTTCCTCCCAGATAGGTTGTTGTTGTTATGAGCCGGACACGTCCAGACTCAACGGTTCTTCTGAGACAAGGATACCGTCCTCGTCACAGTAGACATATTTTCGCGTGTCAAAAAAGGTGTTTCCGAACGCGACTGGAACATCGATGGCGCCGATACCGGTTTTCCCGCTGCGGATTGGGCTGGTCCCAAGTGCCTTGACCCCCAGATCTATTGCGGCGAGCCGGGATGTGTCGCGGACCGCACCGTTGATGATGATGCCGGCCCAGCCGTTTTGAACAAGAATGTCCGCGTTGACGTCGCCGAGGAGCGCTGTGTTGAGCGATCCACCGCCGTCCAGAACGATGACGGCGCCATTGCCGGGCGTGCGGAAAAGATCCCTCTGAACAAGAAGCGTATCCTCAACGGTGACAGCCGTGCGCACCGGACCGGCGAAGCGGCGCCGGCCACCAAAGTCCTGAAAGCGGAGTGCGACGCGGCGGACCTTGCCGGGATGCGCATCGTTGAGGTCAGCAGTCGATAGAGGTTCCAACGCGGTCATCACGCGGCGTCCTCTAATAGGTTTGCTGGAACCATCACCGAACCTTCCATGATGAGCCTCTGAGTGCGAAAGGTCGTGGCCGAGACAGCATGGGGGCCATTGCCCGATTGCTGAACGTCGGCGGCGACTGGTAGGACGCCAGATGGATTGGCGATCCGCAACATCTTGTTGTCTTCCCGTTCATTCTTTGAATGACGGTTTGCAACAATGGCGTGGATCAGCGTTCCAGGTATCTGGGCCGCGACGGCCGTGCACATGCCGCCTGTCAGGGTGATTGCCCGGTGCGTGTTGCCCATGGAGATGAGGCGCACGGAAACATCGGCGTCCTCAGCTGCATAGTGACGACCATCAAGTGCCGTGAACGGAGCGGGTGGTGCGACCAGGGCAATCTTGGGGTTCGACATGGGTACATCACCTGGAGTGTCGGCCAGGCCTGCCGCTGCCCCAGCCACGCGCCGGATGGCATCAAGCTTGGCCATCACGTCGGAATTGGCATCCAGATCCATCGGGTCTTCAGCGCCCGTGCAGCCAAGGTCTGATGCTTTGACGAAAGCGACGGGATTGGCTGCGTCGACAAAGGACAACGAAACGTCTCCGATGCCCTCGACCGTGTGGGTGGTGAGCGGGCTACCTGTGGGTAAAATGCTGCCGGTCGATGCGCCGCCTGGATCAAGGAAGTTCAACTCGACCTTGGCGCCGCTTCCTGAAACGCCGGGGATTTCAAAGTCGCCGTCCTCTAGGGCGGCACCATCCCTCACCGAGAATGTCGCTAGGTAGATCTTGTTCGTGTTGGTGTTAAGGATGCGCACCGTCGCCTTGTCGCCATCCGCTTTCAACAAGCCCTCGCGCAGAGCAAAGGGGCCGACGGCCGACGACATGTTTCCGCAGGTTGAGCCATAATCGGCGACTGGGGCGTCCACGGCGATCTGCACAAAGGTGTAGTCGACATCCGCGTCCGGGTGGCTTGAAGGTTCGACAATGACGACCTTGGAGAGCGAGGACAGTCCACCGCCCATACCGTCCAGCTGACGGCCATAAGGGTCAGGGCTTCCCAGTACATGCAGGAACAAGCGATCTCGCACCATGCGATCACTGGGCAGGTCGGCTGCATTGAAGACAACTGCCTTGGACGTGCCGCCCCGATAAAACGCCGCCCGGATGGGGATAGAGCCGCTCATGCGGCATCCTTCATGAAGGCGCGGAACGTACGCGGCAGAAGTCCACCTTCGGCGAAGGTTTGGCGCTCGCCTGCATTGTAGAGGCGCAGATCGAGCGGGGTTGTTTCGATCGATCCGTCTTCACGGTGGATGGTCAGATCAGCGCTCATGAGATCGTCAGCGAAGGCGATGTCATAGAGCTCGGTACCGTCCAGTCGCAAAGTCTTGCGGGTCACGCCTTCTGGAAAACACAGCGGCGCAATCCCCATATTGACGAGGTTGGAGCGGTGAATGCGTTCAAAGCTCTCGCAGATGACGGCTTTCACGCCGGCGAGCCAAGGCGCTTTGGCTGCTGTGTCACGCGACGATCCGCATCCATATTCTTTTCCGCCAATTACCACCAGACCTTGCCCGCGCGCTTTGTAGGTTTCGATGGCCTTGAAGACAGTCGTAACCTCACCCTCCGGCTCAATGCGCGCCCAGGACCCTTCCTTATCCGGTGTCATCTCGTTGCGAAGGCGGTAGTTGGCAAATGTTGAGCGGATTACGACATCCGAGCAGCCGCGCCGTGTGCCGAAAGAATTGAAATCGCGCTGCTCGATGCCTTGCGCCATCAAGAACTGTCCAGCTTCGGACTGGGGTGTGATCATGCCGGAGGGCGAGATGTGGTCGGTGGTGATGGAGTCGCCAAGGATCACCAGCGGACGCAGGCCGAGCAGCGGCTCAACCGGCTGTTGGCTGGTTGGGATGGCCTCGACGAAGGGTGGAAAAGTCACATAGGTCGAGGGCTGCCAATCATAGGTGCCACTGTCGACCTCCATGATATTCCAGTGTTCATTGACCGTTGCGATCCCGTTGTAATTGTTCACGAAATCTTGTGGCTTCAGATGATTGGCGATGACATCATCGACTTCAGCGGGTGACGGCCAAATGTCGGTTAGCATCACAGCCTTGCCGTGCTGATCAGTTCCCAAGGGTTCGCTGGTGATGTCCTTTAGGATGGTCCCCATAAGGGCATAAGCGATGACAAGGGGCGGCGAGGCAAGCATATTGCGCGAGGCCAGTGGGTGGATGCGGCCGGCAAAGTTGCGGTTGCCTGAGAGCACAGCAACGCACTTGATGTCGTGCTCGCGGATCGCCTCTTCGTGCTCAGGCTTCAGCGGACCCGACATGCCGTTGCACGTTGAGCAGGAGAAGGCCGCAACCTCAAAGCCCAGTTGGTCGAGCGCCGTTTGTAACCCGCTCTCCGCCAAGTAGTTCGCCACCACCCGCGATCCTGGCGCCAGCGATGTCTTCACGTGGGGGCTGACAGAAAGGCCGCGCTCGACTGCGTTGCGTGCAAGGAGGCCGGCAAGGACCATGTTCCGTGGATTGGCGGTGTTGGTACAACTGGTAACCGCTGCGATGATCACATCACCATCGCCCATGTCGTAATTGGTGGCGGGCACCGGGAAACGACGCGATGCTTCTTCATCGGTGTTGCTGGCGAGGGTCGAGGTGGCCTTGGCGAGATCGATGCGTTGTTCCGGCTTTGCTGGACCAGCTACGGACCGACCGATCTGGGACAGATCCAGCGGAATGACCACATCATACTCAATGGAGGTTTCGCCCCCCTCCGCCCACAATTGCTGGGTTCGGCAATAGGCCTCCGCCCGACGGGTATGGGCATCGCCGCGCCCGGTTTCGCGCAGATAGCGGATCGTTTGGGCATCGACCGGGCAGAAAACACACGTCGATCCGTACTCTGGAGACATGTTAGCGATGGTCGCTCGGTCGGCGACCGTCAGCCGGTCATAGCTCTTCCCAAAAAGCTCGACAAAACAATCGACCACGCCGTGTGCTCGCAGTTTTTCGGCCACGACAAGCGCAATATCGGTTGCGGTGATGGCGTCCGAGGGGCTGCCGGTGACCTCAAGCCCGATGACCTTGGGAATGTTAACCGGAGTAGTTTCGCCAAACAGGATCGCCTCTGCCTCCAGTCCGCCGATGCCCCAGCCTAGAACGCCTAGCCCGTTGATCATGGTGGTATGGCTGTCGGTTCCCAAATTGGTGTCGGGGATCAGGAGCGATTGGTCCCCGTCAGATGCCATAACCGTGTGGCCGAGATACTCCAGATTGACCTGGTGCATGATGCCACCGCCCGGTGGCACGACCCGGAGCTTATCAAAGCGTGCCTCGCAGGCTTTTAGAAAAGCGAAGCGCTCGCGGTTCACCTCGAATTCACGGTCCATGTTTTTCTGGAGCGCGAACTTCTCCGCCCAGTGGTTGATGGTCATGGAGTGGTCGATCACCAGATCGACCGGTAGACTCATATCCACTTTGGACGGGTCGCCACCACGATCGGCCAGCATGGAACGAATGGCCATCAGATCGACCAGCAGCGGCAGGCCCAGCATATCCTGGAGAAGCAGGCGGGCAGGGCGGAAGGGCACCGCATCACCTTGCCGTTTGGCCACGAGTGAAAGCGCCTCACCGGAGCTATCATGACGGCCGCTGTTCTCTGCCAGAACGCGCAGTGCGTAGGGCAGGGTGTTCAGTTCCCGCCCAAGCATGCCAGCGTAATCGAACGCCTTGTAAGGCGTGTTTTGAATTGTATGCGTCCGCATGGGTTCCCGATCCCCTTGGTCGCGCAGACACTAGCCAGCGGTTTGATCGAAGCGCAACATTCTGAAATGCTGGTTTCACCTGATAGAACGGATCTGAAGTGGGAGCGTTCATGGCAGCAACACGAACGGAGGCGGTGGAGCGCGCGCTATCCATTTTGATGGCCTTCTCCGCTCAGCGCCCGACCATGAGCCTTGCCGAGCTTGCCGAAGAGACGGGTCTGCACAAGAGCACGATCCTGCGTCTGACCAACTCTATGGGTGTCTATGGCTTTGTCCAGCGAGATGATGGTGGACGGTTCAGCATTGGGCCGAGCGTCTGGCGTCTGGGCCTTTTGTTCCGCCGTGACTTCGTGACACGTGAGGCCATCGCGCCCGCCTTGCGCAAGCTGGTCGAGGCGACGGGCGAGACGGCATCTTTCTATGTGAAATCAGGCGATGAGCGGGTTTGTCTCTACCGGGAAAACTCGCCCAACCTTCTGCGCTTCCATGTGGAGGAAGGGATGCGGCTTAACTTATCGACCGGTGCGTCAGGATTGGTCCTGCGGCGTTACTCCGGCGAGGAGATGGACAACCTCTCCGCGTTCAATGCCAATGGCACTGCCCAGTCCGTGGGGCAGACAGTCAACGATATCGCGTCCATTTCAACTCCAGTCTTCACCTCAGCAAGCGAGCTGATGGGGGCGTTGACGGTCTCCGGTCTTAAGAGCCGGTTCGATGATGAGGCTCGCTCTGCCGTTATGCCGCTGTTGGAGGAATTGGCGCGCGGTCTCGGCAAATCGAGTTGAACGTTCTGCTCAGTGAAACAAGGGGTTTCACGACTTGCTGGTCAGTCCGGGTCCGCCTAACTGGCTCCCTTGGGCTGGATTGAAGGACCTGTTGCATGCTGACTCATGAGATCAATGCCGCTTTTCGCCAACGGCTGGACAAGGGTGGTGCGCTTTTGATGCCGGGTGCCGCTAACGCGATGGCGGCGCGCATGATCACCGATCTTGGCTTTGAAGCAATTTATCTCTCCGGCGCGGGTCTCACCAACACCTATCTTGGGATGCCTGATCTCGGCTTCGTGTCCTTGCCGGAGATCGCACAACATACAGCCACCATTCGCAACGTGACAGACCTGCCTTTGGTGGTTGATGCCGATACCGGGTTCGGCAACGCGCTCAATGTGCGTCACACCATCCGCACGTTAGAGCGCGCTGGGGCGAGCGCCATCCAGTTGGAGGATCAGGTGAATCCTAAGCGGTGCGGGCATTTCTCAGGTAAAGACGTGGTTGATCTTGAAGATGCCCGCAGCCGCATCAAAGCGGCAGTCGATGCGCGCGAGGACCCTAACCTCTTGATCGTGGCCCGCACGGATGCTCGCGCAACGTGGGGTTTTGACGAGGCCATCGATCGGGCGGCCGCCTTTGTGGAGGATGGCGCGGACATCACCTTCGTTGAGGCGCCTGAGAGCATGGAAGAGATCCGCCGTATCCCTCAGCGGCTTGCCGGCATTCCGCAACTCGTCAATTTGGTCGTTGGCGGGCGAACACCTATCATCGGATTGGAGGAACTCGACCGAATGGGTTTCGGTCTGGTGCTTTATGCGAATGTGGCGCTTCAAGGTGCGTTGCTTGGCATGGAACGCGCGCTTTCCACGCTGAAGGAAGATGGGAAACTGGATGAGGATGGTCCCGTGGCAAGCTTTGCTACGCGCCAGAACACAGTCCAAAAGGGCCTCTATGATGCGCTGGAAGCGCGGTACGCGCCAAAGCCACAACTGCGCGCGGTCTAAGTCCTTTGATCGATGCTTTGCCAGCTAGCGAAGCGGGTGTTCAGCCGCTAGGACGTTTACCAATTCTTAAGGCTTTCCACTAAACCACCGCCAAACGCGGTACGTTCAACCCAAGGTTAAGTTCGCAGCGCACCCCCCAAAGGTGTGGCGGAATGATCAGTGCGCATGAACCGGGCTCATTAATGCCTGCGACCAGCTCACCTTGAGGATTGGATGATGGAGACATCAAAAACCAATGGTGAAAAGCCAGCGGTTCTCCTGCTTGGCAACTACCGTCCGACCGTCGTTCTTGCACGGCGCCTGCAGGCGCGTGGTTTCACCGTCATTGCTGGCCTTGAGGGCTGTGGACGCGTTGCCGAAGTCTCGCGGTACATTGACGAGCTTTGGGATCACCCGTCCCTCGCCGAAAGTCCTCAGAGGTTCCTCGCCGACTTGGATGTTCTACTGAGCGAAAGACCAGACATCTCCTGCGTATTTCCGGTCGCTGAGGAGTTCGTCCGCCTGTTTGCTGAGCGCCAACCTCAACTGCCCCCGTCGGTTCAATTGGCGAGCGTTTCGGCCGATCTTGTTAAGACATGTTTGGACAAGCGCGCCATGATGGAGCTTTGTCGCGACTACGGCGTGCCCACTGCACCTTTCGCCTATGTGCGCACGCTGGATGCCCTTTTCCAAGAAGCTCTGGCGATTGGATTTCCCCTTGTCATCCGCCCGGAACGGTCGACGGATCGGCTTGGTGATCTCAAGGCGTTGACGGTCGCGTCGATCGAAGAGTTGAAGGTGATCTTCAACACCTGGCCGCAGACCACGAATTCGCCGCAGCCCGGCCTGATCATCCAGAAAAAAGCCGAGGGGCAGCGCCACAACATCTACTTCACGGCGCGCTCGGGAGCACTGGACGGCGTCTTGCATTCCGTCATCGCCCGGACCGACCGTCCGGACGGTTCTGGGCTCGCGGTCGATGGCGAGATTGTTCGGGCCGATCTCGTTCTTGCCGACCATGTCGCGCGTTTTGTGGAACGGCTTAGCTATGATGGCGTTGGCTGCGCGCAGTTCCTGGTAGACGACGTCACCGGAGCGATCTCTTTCCTGGAGATCAATCCGCGGGTTACTGGCAGCCACGCGGTGCCGGACCACTGTGGACTGGATATGGAAGCCGTCCTGATGAAGATGGCCGACAGCGCTGGCCATGAAGGCGTAGTGCCGGTCGATAGAGGCCAAGAAGGTTTGCACTACGCTTGGCTGGCTGGCGATCTGGAAGGTCTCAAGGTCAGTTTGCGCCGAGGCGATCTTTCGGTTGGCGCGGCCTTGTCGTGGCTTGGCAACGCCGCTCGTACAATTTGGCGCGCAGACATGGACATGATGCTCAACTGGCGCGACCCGCTGCCCGGTGTGGCAACGCTTCTGGATTTCCTTCCCGGCATTGGACATCTGACCCGTTCGCGACGCTTGTGGCGGGTGCTGGTGCGCAAACCGACAATCCGTTGTGGCGATTCAGCCGTTGGATCGTCCTTAGAGCCGGTCGCACACGAGGCATAGCTGATGGCGTATTTTGATGTTTCAGTGGACTCGGTGCCTGACGATTTTCTCGGATCTGAGGAAACCCCAACCGGCCGTGGATCGGTCGAGGGGTTTCAGGTCCGTGAGGTCGCCGACAATGCCTGGGATACCCTCGCCGCAGGCTTTCGCGATGTCGTGCTTGAGCAGACAGATTGCTTCAACGTTCCGCGCTGGGGCTCGGAGTGTCTAAAGAGACTTGCGTTCTATGAAAACGGCGCCTTGGTCGCTGCCGTTAGCGCACGCACTCTATCTATTCCGGGCACAATGGTGCCTTTCACCGTTGTGCGCTGGGGCCCTATGTGGCGCTCTGTGGAAACGGAGGACTGCCCGGATCGGCTGCCACGCCTTTACCGCGCCGTTCGCCAAGTTCTGGCCGACCAGCAAGCCGGGTTCCTCATCCTTTTTCCGCACTCCGATCCCGCGCACAGCGCCGGTGTCGAGCAGGCCCTTCATCAGGCTGGTTTTCGGGCTCAGAAACCTTCGACCGCTCCAGAGCGCTACTTCGTTTCGCTTGAGGGCGGGCAAGAGGCCGTTAAAGCCAGTCTTAGCCAGAAGTGGCGCTACAATTTGAAAAAGGCTCTGAAGAACGGGCTCACTGTTGATTGGGAAACGACATCAGGCGGGCTTTCCACCTTCTATGATCTCTATGAGCAGATGGTGGAGCGCAAACATTTCTGGGATCAGTCGCCCATCGACACACTAGAGACGCTGATAACCCGTGCCTCAACTCCTCTTCGCCCAGAAATTGTTCTGGTCCGTAAGGATGGTGAGCCTGTCGCCGGTGCCGTCATCGATATGAGCGGAGAGCGCGCCATCTATTTGTTTGGTGCAAGCAGTCGTGCAGCGCTGCCACTTAGGGCTGGTTACTTGATGCAGTGGGCGGTCATCGAACGCCTCACCGCAATGCCGCAGATGCGCTGGTACGATCTAGGAGGTGCCGACAGCGCCGGATCCAGCCTGCACCAGTTCAAACGTGGTTTGGCCGGTAAAAATGGTGTCATCAGCGATCAGCCGCCGATGTATGTCTATGCCGGGTCGCCGCTGGCTTTTGTCTTGGGGCATGGAGCTTTGGCCGCACGTTCGGCAAAGCAGGCTCTCGCCCATGGCTTGCATACGTTGCGCTATGGTTCTGATGGCAAAACCACAAGGTAGGCGCTTGTGAAAGAGCTGCTGGCAAAAGTCTCTCTGTTGACCGGCGCGCGCTTGGCGGGCGTCGGTTTTGCCTTTGTGACGAGCTTGATCATCACCCAGGCCTTTGGAACTGAAGGCTTGGCGCGTTACGCAACCGCCTTTGCGGCAGCAAGCATAATGGCCGTGACGATGCTGGCCGGGTTTCACGCCTTCGCTCCAATTGTCACCGCGCGCTACCGGGCGCAGACGACGTATGGTCGCCTGCGGGGATTCGTAAGGGTCGGGTGGTTGCTTATCGGTATCGGGAGCGGCCTTTGCCTGGGCGTTATGGCGTTGGCCATCGGCGTTTTCTTTCGCGTCTTAGGACCGTGGTGGCTTCAAACTCTGGTTTTTGCCAGCGCGACCGCTCCGGCAATTGCGCTATCGCTCTTTCATGGCGGCGTGCTTTCAGGGCTTCAACGCCAAGTCGCCGCGCAGGTGCCCGACTCCTTCTTTCGACCCCTGTTTGTCCTGATCTTTGTGGGCGCGTTTTGGGCGCTGGCATCGTCAGCGCGGTTCGAATGGGTTCTGGCCATTGTCTCGTTGATGGTCTGGCTGCTGGCGCTGATACAGTTTCGTCTGACCATGCTCGCGCTGGCTGATCATCCGTCCGATCAAGCAGATGAGGACTGGGGCACCTGGCGGAGCATGGCACCCTCCTGGATGGCAATCGCGCTCATTTGGGATTATGGGATCGACCTTTTTCTTTTGATTGCCGCATACCTCGCGTCTGCCGAAGAGGTAGCGCTTCTCTATGTCTGCTTCCGCTATCGCAACTTGGCCGGGTTTGGCATTCGGTCTATCTACATTGTCCTTCAGCCGAAGATCTACACGGCTGTTACGCAAGGTGATCGTGCACAGGTTGAACGCTTGATCGCGATGACGAACGGTACATCGCTAAGCTACGCCCTTGTGGCGTTGGCCGGTCTTTGGGTCTTGGGGCCGTTCCTTCTTGGTGTGTTCGACCCCGCCTTTGCCGACGCAACCGGTGTTCTCATTCTTGTGGCCTTGAGCTTTGTTGCGCGCGCCGTTCTTGGGCCTGGGTTGGCGCTTTTGAGCATTCACAACCAGCAGGCGCGCATCGCTTTGGTTCTTGTCGGTTCCTTGATACTGTCGATTTCTGTCGGTGTCGCACTTTCCCCGGTCTTTGGACTGGTCGCCATCGCTGGCGCATACACCGGTTTCACAGTGATGACGTCGGGCGTGCTGTGGCTGTTTGCGCGCCAACTAACTGGCCACGATAGCTCGTCATGGTCCAGCCTTGGCTACGGCATTCGCTTTCTGGCTGGCGAACGACAAGGCGTTGCGCGAACCTAGGAACGTTCATGCAAAAGAGCGTGCCAAAGCATCGCTGCAACAAGGGCATAACTGAGCACGGTAGCAAGGGCGGCGCCCAGCGGTCCCATGATCTGACAGAGTATGACGGTAAGCGCGATATTGCCCCCGGCGCCCACCAAGCTCGCCTGGAAGGGCTTTGTCAGCCTTGATTCAGCAACCAAAATCCGAGTGGCGATGGTGCCCAGGGCAACAAACCCGGTCGAAAGCGCATAGACGCTTAGAATGTCCGTAGCCTCGGCGTAGGTCGTTGTGAAGAGGAAGCCAAGAACGGTCGGACCGACCGCCATGGCAAGCCCTGCACCAAGGATGGATAGTGACGCGCTGGCGAGCAGCGTTTGGGAGGCTTGTCTGCGGAAGGGCCGGCTTGAGTCAATTGCCCGTGTCTCGATCAAGAGCGGCGTTATTGCGAGTGCCGCAATCAGCGCCAACAGATTGCCGGCTTCTGCCAGCCGGGCGGCGCCTGCATACAGCGCGGCGTCTGTGGTCCTGAACCGCCATGCGACGTAGATGACGTCGAAGCGAACATAAACGGCAATTGCCATGGTGTGCGCCAGAAGCGGCAGTCCAGCGGCCGCGAGGCGTTTCAACCGGCTGATGCCCGGACGCGCGTGACGTCGAAAGCCTGTTTGGACCGTTTGATGGAGCGTGAGGATAGCGAACAGAACCGCCTCCAGGCCGAGGATCGCCGCCGCGAGGTGCACTGGCAGATCAAAGTGCACGCAGGCGACCAGTCCCAGAGCTGCGAGCGTTCCTGTAATCAGCCGCCGCGCGACGATCAACCGAGCGTTGCTGCGTGCCAGTGCCACCATGCGATGCGGGTCCGTCAGTGCAAGTGTCATGCGCAGGCCGATCAGGGCATAGAGCATGCTTGGTGACGGGCCATCGACGGAGGGTGCCTCGAGCAAGGCGATGGCAGCCCATGTCGCGATGTAAAGGACAAGCAGCGATAGGGCCGTCAGGCCAGTCGCCGCCCTATGGAGGGGTTGTAGCGGCTCCCTGCCGCGTGCGGCCCGCGCAAAGAAAAGTGTGCCCATGCCCCAGCCGACGAGGCTGGTCTGCAGTCCGCTTAGGGCCCAAAGGGCGGCGAAAAGGCCGGCCGTTTCAAGGGAACCAAGCCGAGCAATGGCAGCCAGGGCGGCAAGCGACAGAAGGCCGGTGGTCGCCTGGTCGACCGTGTTCCAGCCAGCGCGCTTTAGCGTTGCGCCCCATTTACCCATCGACTTGGCCGGGTTTGCACCAAGGCAGACAGGCCAGCCAAAGGATCAGCGGGAAAATGTTGAGGTTGAAGCTGCGGGCATTAAAGAAGAACACAACGCAGCAAGCGATGATCACCAGGAAGCGGTGGGTGTCTTTTCGCCAGGCTGTCGTTAGCGCTGAGATGAGCACCGCAAACGGGCCCATGGCGAACAGGCCGAAGGCAGCCAACAGGGCCAGATAGCCGTTATGGATCGCCTGACCGTTAGGCATGAGGGTTTGGTCGAGACCATGGCCGATGAAGGGTGCGGCGGCAAAAGCCTGCCAGGCCGCACGCCATGTCTCAATGCGCCCAGCAAGGCCGGTGCCGACGCCGCGTTCTGGGTGATCGAGCAGCAAGAGCTGGCTGCCGAAGAAGGTCGATACCACATTGGCCGTGGCGGGCAGGAAGAGCAGCGCAGCCAGGGCGATGGTGGAGACCGCCGCAAGAATGCCTGCGCCCAGGCGGACTGTCTGCTGCCAGCCAAGTGCCTGGGTCAGTCGCCAGGCTTCTGATCCAATGATGATGATCAGTGATCCTAGAAGGGCAGCACGCGATTGCAGCAGGGCGAGCGCCGTAAGGCCTGCTGTGTAACCCAACAAACGGAGCCATCCAGGCGCTGCGAAACTGATGACAAGCAGGGACGCGAATAGCAGTTCGCCGCCCAGGTTGGGATGCAGGCCAACAAAGTCCGGGCGGGCTCCCATGGCCTGCCAATTTCTCAGTAGGCCAAGCAGGAGTACTGCGATCAAAAGAACGGCTAAAGGCGCCATGGAGCGCATCAGGTCTTGGAAGGAACGCTCACGAAGTTGGTCGACGAGAAGAAGCATTGCGACCAGCATCACGCTCTTTGAGAACAGAAACGCCGATGCGTCAGCGGCGATCCAGCCAAGCAGTGCTGCGCCGCCAGATGCCAGGATTGTTCCGGCCAACACACAAGCCTGCCAAGAGGGTATGAGCAGCGACCGTCGGGCGATGACGGTTAGAGCCAATAGCGCGAGCGCAACGATCTGGGCCTTACGGTAGTCTTGTAAACTGCCATCGGTCGCTGTGAGAATCAGCGATGGACCAAGAAGGGCGATGGCTGGCAGCCAGCCTGACAAACTGGCTCGAACTGTCGTTGACCACTGCCCTGGAAGTGCATCGGCGCGAATGTTCATGGCTGGGAACCGATTGCGATGACGGCGTCGGCGAACCGTTCGGCCACCTGATCGATGGTCAAATGGTCAAGATAGAAACGCCGCGCGCTGCGACGGATGTCTGAAAGGTGTTTTCGATTTTCTTGCAAAGAAACAATGGCTTGTGCCATGGGAGCAAGGCCATTTATTCCGTTTTTCGGAATGCGAATTCCGGTTTCCCCATCACGGATAAAGGCGATTTCGGGGTGGTGGAATGGTGGTTTCCTACGTCCAGCGTCAAGCGTCAGAAACGGCAGCCCATGGGCCAGCGCTTCGTTGACTGCAAGACCGACGGCGCCGGCGTAGCAGGCGATGTCGGCCTGGGCGTAGAGTGCCGCCAAATGCTTGGGACCATAAACGGCGCCCGGCATTTGAACCGTGTTTTCTGGCAATTTTGCCGCGAGTTTTTGGCAGCGGGTATAGTCAGGCCCATCGCCGATCAGGATCAGGCGCGCATCAGGAACCTGGCGCCGGAGGACAGTCAGCATCTTGATGAGATCGGGCATGCGCTTGTCTGGCGTCATGCGTCCAACGGCGATCAGGGTCAGGGGACGGGCCGAGAGTTCGGTCGCTGCGATGGAGGTTGCGACGCGCGTTTCATCGACTTTGCAGTCCAGACTGTTGCCGACTGCAAAGGTGGGCAAACTCGGCAAGTGGCGCCGGATGTACTCGGCCCCATCCTCGGTGTAGGCGAGATAACCGTCGGCGAGTGAAAAGGGGGCAAGGCGGCCATACTGGCTTAGCCAGTCGCCGGGCGTGGAAAAGCCGCGCCCCATTTGCCAGCCATGACCCCATAAAAGCACGCGCGGCCATCCGTGCCGCCGGCGATGGCCCAAAATCGCCCACATGGCCGGGTTGTTGAGACCGGCTTCCACGATGGCTGTTTGCGGGCGCAAGTCCCGCAGGACCTTGCCCACCGGCGCGCTGGGATGGCGCAGCAGTGACGCGCGGAAAGGGTGGCGTTGAAGCCAGGGCGCGCTTTCGACGATCGACAGCCCGTCTTCGTGCCCGGCATCATGGTCCGGTGCGATCACCCGCAGCCCGATTTTTTCGTGCAGACGCTCATACAAGGCGCGGCGGTAATGCGGCACCATACGGTAAAAGAGCACAGTCTTGGGTTCTATATTAGTTTTTGTTTGTAGTAATTTTCCCAAAATATACCCCCGATACTCAAATTACTTCCCTTAAAAGCTTTGTTCAAGGGGCTTGGAGACTTCGCCTTTTGCGGCAAACGGGCAACTCGACAAGCAAGGTGTTGACGTTACGATGTTGGGTGTCTGGGAGGGCACCAATGAAAGATAAGATCATTTCCGCCGACGATGCTGCCGCGTTGGTCCGGGAGGGAGATACCGTCACCACGTCGGGTTTCGTTGGTATCGGCGTGCCGGAAGCATTGCTGAAGGCGCTTGAAAAACGGTTTGTGGAAACCGCCGCGCCGCGCAATCTCACGCTGTTCTTCGCGGCCGGCCAGGGCGATGGCGGCGATCGTGGGCTCAACCATCTGGGACTCCCAGGGCTCTTAAAGCGTGTTGTCGGCGGCCATTGGGGCCTTATTCCCAAGGTTGGTCGGCTGGCGGTCGATGGGATGATCGAGGCCTATAATCTGCCGCAAGGTGTGGTGAGCCACCTCTACAGAGACATCGCGGCAGGTAAGCCCGGGACGCTGACCCATGTTGGGCTCGGCACCTTTGTCGATCCGCGCCTTGAAGGTGGCAAAATCAATGAGGTGACCAAGGAGGATTTGATCTCGGTCATGACCGTTGGCGGCAAGGAATACCTCTTCTACGAGGCCTTCCCAGTGCATGTCGCGTTGCTGCGCGGGTCAACGGCAGACCCGGCGGGCAACATCGCGATGGAGCGCGAAGCGTTGGTGATCGATGGCCTTGCACAAGCAATGGCGGCCAAGAACTCCGGCGGCATTGTGATCGTTCAGGTCGAGCGCATTGCGGCGCGCGGGTCGCTAAATCCGCGAGAGGTGCAGATACCAGCTGCCTTGGTCGATGCCGTTGTCGTGGCGGAGCCGGAAGATCATATGCAGACCTTCGCGACGGCCTACTCGCATCTGTTTGCCGGACGGTTCCGCGCGCCGCCGGGCGCCGCACCAGCGATGGATTTGGGCCCGCGCAAGATCATCGCGCGTCGCGCGGCCTTCGAGCTACCGGTGAACGGTGTGGTCAATCTTGGCATCGGCATGCCGGAGGGCGTCGCGGCGGTGGCGGCCGAGGAAGGGCTGCTCGATCACGTTACGCTAACAGCCGAGCCCGGCGTGATGGGTGGTCAGCCGGCCTCAGGTCTCGATTTCGGTGCGGCGATCAACACTGATGCCATTCTACCTCAGCACCAGCAGTTCGACTTCTATGATGGCGGCGGGCTGGACCTCGCGGTGCTCGGAATGGCTGAGCTGGATAGCGTTGGCAACGTAAACGTTTCCCGCTTCGGGCCGCGTCTCGCCGGTGCCGGCGGCTTCATCAACATCTCGCAGAATGCGCGACGGGTGGTTTTCACCGGCACTTTTACAGCTGGCGGTTTGGATCTTTCTATCGCGGACGGCCAGCTCTCGGTTTCAACGGAGGGCAACGCCCGCAAGCTGTTGGAATCCGTGCAACAGATCACGTTTTCCGGCAAACGGGCCTGCGAACTGGGCACACCGGTCTTGTTCGTGACCGAACGCTGCGTGTTCGAACTAACGCCGGATGGGTTGCGTCTGGCCGAGGTCGCGCCGGGTATTGATGTCGAGGCCGATATCTTGGCCAACATGGCGTTCCGTCCCATCATCGATGTGCCCGATGTCATGGATGCGCGTCTCTTCCGCGATGAGCCGATGGGGCTGCGCAACGATCTCTTGCATCTTGATCTCGACGATCGAATCGCGCTCGACGCCAAGACCAATCGCCTGTTCATCAACTTTGAGAAGATGCGCATCCAGGCAGAGAGTGACGTCGAGCAGATTGCGGACCGTGTCGTCTCACTTTTGGAGCCGCATGACCGGGCGGTCGATGTGATCGTCAATTACGATGGCACGCGCATCGATGAGGATGTGGCGGAGAGTTATGCGGCGATGGTGGCCGATCTGGAGGACAAGTATTATGCGCGGGTCACGCGCTACTCATCCTCAGCCTTCATGCGCATGAAACTCGGAGAGACCTTGTCGCCCGCGCCGCACATCTTCGAGACCGCTGATCAGGCGCGCCAGTTTCTGGAAGGCGCGTCTGATAGCTAAAAGTTTCTAGAGCTCGGCGGACTGTGCCCACAGATTGATGCCAGCATCTTTGGCGAACTGGTCGATCTCTGCTCGCTCTGAATCAGAGAACTCCAGATTGTCGATGGCGCCGACACAATCTGTGATCTGGCTTGGCTTGGACGCTCCGATGAGAGCGGTCGTTACCCGTCCATCCCGCAGAACCCATGCAATTGCCATCTGCGCCAACGTCTGGCCGCGCCGTTCGGCTATGGCGTTGAGACCGCGAATGGCTGCCAGCGTGTCGTCGTTCACGGTGTCGGGGCTCAGCGATTTGCCCTGGGCCGCGCGGCTCGCGTCCGGCACGCCGCCCAGATATTTGTTGGTCAGCAGTCCCTGTGCCAGCGGTGTGAAGGCGATGGATCCGACGCCCAGATCATCCAACGTGTCGAGCAGGCCATCCGCCTCCACCCAGCGGTTGAGCATGTTGTAGCTCGGCTGATGGATGAGGCAGGGCGTGCCGAGGTCCTTCAGGATCGCGACCGCATCGCGTGTGCGCTTGGAGTTGTAGGAAGAGATGCCAGCGTAAAGCGCGCGTCCGGATCGGACGATATGATCGAGGGCGCCCATCGTCTCTTCAAGCGGCGTCTCCGGATCAAAGCGGTGGGAATAGAAGATATCGACATAGTCCAGGCCCATGCGCTTCAAGCTCTGGTCGCAGGACGCGATAAGGTATTTGCGGCTGCCCCACTCGCCGTAGGGCCCCTGCCACATGTCGTAGCCGGCCTTTGACGAGATGATGAGCTCGTCGCGAAGGCCCTGGAAATCCTGTGTCAGGATTTGGCCAAATGCCTCTTCGGCGCTGCCGGGTGGCGGGCCGTAATTGTTGGCGAGATCAAAATGGGTGATGCCCGCATCGAACGCGGTTTGGCACATGGCCCGCTTGGTTTCGTGCGGCGTGTCCTCGCCAAAATTGTGCCAAAGCCCCAATGAAATGAGCGGCAGTTTGAGGCCGGACGCACCGCAGCGGCGGTAGGTCATGGACTGGTAGCGGGCGGGGTCGGGTGTGTAGGTCACGGGCGGTTTCTTGGGTGGGCGAGCGGCCATAAGTCTCGATTTCGGGTGCTAGGATTTGGATTGCTTCACCCGGGCCGTAGCATGGTCGCGCGCCTTGGCACAGCCCCATGCGGTAAAGGCGGAATTGCGCCAGCCATCCGGTCCAAAATGGACCTTCATCGGCTTGCCGTCCTCACCTAAGACCTCGCCACCGGCTGCCTCAACAATGGCAACGCCAGCGGCTGTATCCCACACCATGGTTGGCCCGTAGCGCGGATAGACATCCGCTTCGCCTTCCGCCACCAGGCAAAATTTCAGGGCCGAGCCGACCGCCAAAGTTTCACAGCCAGGAAGGGCGTGCAGAAACTCGTCGGTCTTGCCGTCGCGATGGCTTCGGCTGGCGACGGCTTTCAGGCTTTTGGTTTCCGGCGATTTGGTCGCAATCGCGATCAGGCTTTTGGGATCAAGCGATGCTCCCGGTTCCAGCTTGGTGGCGAAAGCATCCTCGCCGGCGATCCAGAGCTTGCGACGCGCCGGCGCGTAGATGATCCCAACGATCGGGCGGCCGCCTTGCACGAGCGCGATGTTGATGGAGAAGTCTTTGGTCTTGTCGACGAACTCGCGCGTGCCATCCAAAGGATCGACCACGAAGAAGAGGTCCCCAAGGCTATCGGGTGAGGTACCGTGCGCGGTTTCTTCCGACAGGAGCGGAATCGAAGGGGCGATGTCTGCAAGGCCTTGCGCAATGATCGCGTCGGCTGCGAGATCGGCTTCGGTGAGCGGGCTGCCATCGGCCTTATCTTCAACCTTGAAGCCGTCAGCATAGATGTCCATCACGGCCTTGCCGGCCTTCGATGCCAGATTTGCAAGCGCGCGCGCCAGACCGTTTCGGTCTTGCGTCCAGTCGACTTCAAGTGGGCGTGCGGTCGCCATAGTGCAGACAGGTTTGTTATCGGCCAGCCCGGCCTTCGATTGCATGACGGTAGGCTTATGGATGGGCTGTGTCCATGGGCCTTGCGACGAAGCTTAGATCAGGTCTGGTTGCAAAACCCTTCATCTTCAGATCGCTGCGCGCTATGCGGATGCACCAGCCTTGTCCGGAGTCTATTGTGCCGCCGCTTTCCGTCCCCGACCGTCCCTTGCGAATTGCATTCCTCGGCGAGTGCATGATTGAGCTTTCTGACCTCGCCGCTTCGGATGGACGGGTGGTTATGGGCGTCGCCGGCGACACGCTGAACGGCGCGATCTATCTGTCCCGATGCCTTTCGGGCACATCGCATTCGGTGGACTATCTGACGGCGTTGGGGACCGATCAGCTGTCAGACCGCATGATCGCTTTCATGGAAGGTGAAGGGGTTGGGGGCGGCCATATCGTTCGCCGGACCGACCGTCTGCCGGGTATCTATGCCATTGAGCTGGATGACGCTGGCGAGCGATCCTTCCGCTATTGGCGCTCGCAGTCAGCAGCGCGCACAATGCTCGATGAGGGCGGTTTGACCGATGACACGTTGCAGGCTTTCGACGTGCTCGTCCTGTCTGCGATAACGCTGGCGATCCTTTCCGAAGGAGCCCGGCAAAGCCTGATCGAAACCTGTGCGGCGATGAAAGTAGCCGGCAAGCTTGTCGTCTTCGACAGCAACTACCGCCCGGCGCTTTGGCAGAGCGAAGACGAGGCACGCGCCACCATTTCAGCCATGTGGGCCGCGACCGTTCTGGCGCTTCCCTCGCGCGACGATGAAGCAAGACTTTGGCCCGGCGAGGATGTGCCAGCGCTTATGGATCGGCTTGCTGTCCTTGGCGTTTCGGAAATCGCCCTGAAGGATGGCGCGTCTGGACCCTGGCTCTGGGCTGGGGAATCTCTGCCGAGGGCGGACTTCCTGCCAGCTGCGCGCGTGGTCGATACGACCTCAGCGGGCGACTCCTTCAATGCTGGTTATCTGGCAGCGCGCCTTGTAGGTGATGCGCCAGTGGATGCAGCAATGGCAGGTCATCGGCTCGCCTCGGCTGTAATCGGTGAAAAGGGCGCGATCATTCCGCGGGCAGCGATGCCGGACGTTCGG
Organism: Pseudomonadota bacterium; assembly: GCA_038749715.1. Classification (GTDB taxonomy): domain Bacteria; phylum Pseudomonadota; class Alphaproteobacteria; order Rhizobiales; family MH13; genus MH13. Next base: position 198,296 of record JBCDHR010000006.1, on the reverse strand, counting down.
TGACGAGTGACGCTTCTGCGGTTTTCGCTGGCGCGCGCAGCGATTTGCGAACGAACACGACAATGAAAGCAATCGTCAGCACCAGGATGATGGTTGGTGCTGGTGCGGAATCGATCCAGAAGCTGGCATAGATGCCGACCACAGATGAGGCGACAGTGATGGTTGTCGCCGCGATCATCATGGATCCGAGCCGACGCGTGATCAGGAAAGCAATCGCTCCAGGAGCGATCAGCAGGCCGATGGCAAGGATTATGCCCACAGCGCTCAGCGTGGCCACGATGGTGAGCGAAAGCGCCGCGAGCAGGCCGTAGTGGAGCATGGTCACCGGCAGGCCGATGGTGCGCGCCTGGGCGGGGTCAAAGGTGTGCAGCATCAGATCACGCCAAAAGATCACAATGCCTGCCGTCACAACGGCCGCAATGATGCCGGTGGTCCAAAGATCCTGATCGCTGATACCCAGAATGTTCCCAAACAGAATGTGATCGAGATGCAGCGACGGGCTGATCGCGGCATAGATGACGATACCGAGGCCAAACATGCCGGAGAACACGACGCCCATAATGGTGTCCTGCTTCACCCTTGAGTTGGTGCTGAGATAGCCTGTCGCGAGCGCACAGATCATGCCGGCGATAAAGGCTCCAATGAGGAGGGGCAGGCCGACCATGTAGGCCAGCACGATGCCAGGAAGCACCGCATGACTGACCGCATCGCCCATCAGCGACCAGCCCTTCAGCACAAGGAAGCAGGAGAGAAGCGCGGTGGGGATCGCCAGCATGATGCCGATCAGAAAGGCCTGCTGCATGAAGCCAAACTGGAAGGGGAGGAGGATCGTTTCGATCATGCCGACCTTCCGGCCATTGTTTGGGCGACTGCCTGGCGGGCCCGCCGGCGGTTGGCGAGCATGCCTTGCTTGGGCGCAAAGAAGAAGGCGGCCAGGAACAGCAGTGTTTGCAGGACCACGATCACGCCGCCGGTTGCGCCATCCAGGAAGTAGCTGATGTAGGCACCAGCAAAACAGGTGCCGGTGCCGAGCAGGACCGAGATCACGAGAAGCTTGGGAAAGCGGTCGGTCAGGAGGTAGGCCGTGGCGCCAGGCGTCACCACCATGGCGATGACCAGAAACGCGCCGACCGTTTGCAGTGCGGCGACGGTGGCGGCCGAAAGGAGCACGAAAAAGATGAAGCGCAGGCGCGGCGGGTTGAGCCCGATGGTACGCGCATGGGTCTCATCGAAGAAGACGGCCATCAGGTCCTTCCACTTCAAAAGCAAAACGGAGAGGCAGACAAAGCCGATGATGGCGAGCTGAAGTGTATCCGCCGGTGTGATCGCTAGGATGTTGCCTAGAATGATGGTCTGAACGTCGACCGGTGTCGGCGACACTGAAACCATGAACAGGCCGAGCCCGAAGAAGGAGGTGAAGATAAGGCCAATGATGACGTCCTGCTTCAGGCCGGTACGCTGACCCAAAAACAAAAGCGCGCCTGCCGCCAAGCCGCCGGACAAGAAGGCTCCAAAAGCGAATGGAAGACCGAGCATATAGGCGCCAGCAACGCCGGGCACGATGGAGTGTGACAGGGCATCGCCGATGAGTGACCAGCCTTTGAGCATGAGATAGGCCGACAGGAAGGCGCAGACGCCGCCGACGAGCGCGGACACCCACATCGCATTGAGCATGTAATTGTAGGTGAAGGGTTCGAGGAGCACGCTCAACTCACCGGCTCCTTCTCGGGCCGGCTCTCAGCTGCTTCCTCCGAACCGCCTTTGGTGCGGGTCTTGTCGTCGTAGATGACCACTGGGCGCTCATCGTCAGTCAAGATCGTGACCTGACGGGCATCGTCATCATCGTGCAGTTCCTGTCCACCAAGCACGAAGTGGCGCAGCACACCGCCAAAGGCGTTCGACAGGTTCTCGTGGGTGAAGGTGGTTTCGGTTGGTCCATGGCACAGCACGGTGCCTTTGATCAGCACGACCCGGTCGCAGAACTCTGGCACGGAGCCGAGATTGTGGGTGGAGACCAGCATCACCCGGCCTTCATCCCGCAGGTCCTTCATCAACTGGATAATGGCTTCCTCGGTCTGCACATCAACGCCGGTGAAGGGCTCATCAAGGAGGATCACCTGGCCGTCCTGGGCGAGGGCGCGTGCCAGGAATACCCGCTTGCGCTGCCCGCCAGACAGTTCGCCGATCTGGCGATGACGAAAATCGCTCATCCCGACGCGGGCGAGGGAATCGGCAACGGCCTGACGATCCTCTTTCGATGGAATGCGCAGCATGCCCATATGGCCATAACGGCCCATCATCACGACATCTTCGACCAGGACTGGGAAGCTCCAGTCCACTTCCTCCGCCTGGGGCACATAGGCAACAAGGCCCTTTTTCAGTGCCTCCGGCACGGACTGGCCGAGAATGCTGATCTCGCCACCATCCAGCGGCAAGAACCCCATAATGGCTTTGAACAGCGTTGACTTGCCGGAGCCATTGACTCCGACAAGTGCTGTAATTGTGTGTGTGGGAACATCGAAGCTTGCGTCCATCAAAGCCGTGACGCCATTGCGGTAAGTCACGGTGACGCGGCGCGCCTCAATCCCGAAGGATGAAGGACGCGCCGCGGTGATATCGTCAGGTTCGAGCGGTTCGGCAGTCAGACTCAATTCATAGCTCCAGTCAGACCTTCGGCGACCGTGCGCGAGGTAACGGTGAGAAGGTCAAGGTAGGTTGGTACCGGTCCGTCGGCTTCCGACAGGCTGTCGACATAAAGGACGCCGCCGTAAGACACGCCAGTCTCGCGGGCGACCTGTTCTGCCGGATCGGTGTTCACTGTGCTTTCGCAAAAGACGACCGGAATGTCCTCATCGCGCACCGTGTCCACCACGCGGCGCACCTGCTGCGGTGTGCCGACAGCATCAGCGTTCATGGGCCAGAGATAGAGTTCTTGCATCTGGAAGTCGCGGGCGAGGTAGGAGAAGGCTCCCTCGCAGGTGACGAGCCAGCGTTGGTCGGCTGGAATATCGAGGACCTCATCGCGCAGCGGCGTAATGGTGGCTTCGATTTTGGCTTTGTAAGCGTCTGCGTTGGCAGCGTAGATCGCCGCATTGTCAGGGTCTTGCTCGCTCATCGCATCGCGAATGTTGTCGACATAGATCAGGGCGTTGTCGAGGCCCATCCAGGCATGTGGGTTGGTCAGTCCTTCATAGCTGCCGGAGGCAATCGCGATTGGGTCGATGCCGTCCGTCAGCGTTGCCGACGGGATGTCGCCCAAATTGTCGAGGAACTGCTCGAACCACAGTTCGAGGTTCAGCCCGTTCCAGAGGATAAGGTCGGCATCCTGGGCGCGACGCAGATCGCCCGGCGTTGGCTGGTAGCCATGGATCTCAGCACCCGGGGTGGTCACCGAAACGACCTCAGCGGCATCTCCAGCAACGTTCTGGGCCATGTCGGCCAGAACGGTGAAGGTGGTGATGACCTTCAGACGATCGTCATTGGCATAGGCCTCGCCTACGAGTGTCAGCGCGGCTGCCGCGCCGAACATGGCAGCAAAAAAGCTGGTACTTTTGCGCAGCCGAGCGCGCATTTGCTGGGTGGCCGAGGGGCGGTTGTGTGCTGGCAGCGTATCGCTGTCGCGCATAGTGAAATCTCCTGTTGGATGAGGCGTAGCAGATTTGAATGATTATGAGAATGAGTTGCAGGAAGTCAATACAGTTGCGAATGATTTGCAATTGCGACTGAGCATACGCGTTAGTTCGGGGGCTGTACAAAGCAGGGATGGCTGTGCTCGCATAAGCCATGGCTGCCCCACGTTTGCTCCGTACGATCAATGAAACACGTGTCTTGAACTTGCTTTTGGAACGTGGACCGCGCTCACGCGCCGATATTGCGCGCGATCTTCAGGTAACTCGATCGACGGCCTCTGCACTGGTCGCCAGCCTTGTGGAGCGCGGCTTGGTGCTGGAGACGGAGGAAACCTCAACCGCGGAGCGCATCGGACGCCCCGGTTTCGTTGTGAAGCTCAATCGGGCAAGTCGAACCTATGTCGGCGTCGATATCGCGGTGTCAGAGCTTCGAATTGTCGCGCTGGACATGCAGGCCGACCTCATCGCCTCGCTGACGATCCCGTACACCGATCCTGCAACGCCAGACTATGTCGTCGGGCTCATCCGGCCAGGCGTGGAGCAACTGCTTGCGGACCACGGCCTCGATATGGATGCCGTCGAGGCGCTAGGCGTTGCCATTCCGGGTCTTGTTGAAACGGACGGGCTGATTGTCTTCGCGCCCAATCTCAATTGGCGATCCATCGACATCAAAGCGATGATCGAGCAGGCGTTTGACCGACCTTCGGAACGTCCGTTGCACCTGCATTTTGACAATGATGCCAATGCCTGCGCGCTGTCAGAAGGCTATGACCAGCATGGCCGTAATGCCGGTACGCTCGCCTACTTCCTTATGGAGATCGGCGTCGGCCTTGGCATCCTTCATGAGGGACAGGTATTCCGTGGCTTTGAAGGTGTGGCCGGTGAGATCGGGCATGGCCGATTTTTCTGCAGCCTCGGCGATGAACAGGACAACGCCGCGACGCCAACCTTTGAGGAAACTGTCGGGCGAGAAGCGGTGCTGCGTCTGTGTCGAAAAGGTGGTGTCGAGGCCTCATCGGTCAGTGAGGTCGTTGCCCTTGCGGAGGCCGGCGACGAAGGCGCGCGTGGTGTTTTTGATGTCTGGGCTCGCCGACTTGCGATAGGCGTGGCCAACCTTGCCGTCATTCTCAATCCCAGCGAGATCGTGCTTGGCGGCAAAACGGCGGCGATGTTTTCCATCGATCCCAAGCGGGTTCATGATGAGGCCAATCGACACCTTCGCTTCATGTTCAAGACGCCGACCATTCGTGCCAGTTCGCGCGGCGTGTTGGCGGCGAGTTTTGGTGTCGCCTACGCTGTTCACCGCCAAAGGTTCGGCGTTGCGGACGTTCATGGTCTTTCTCTAACTGCTTGATCTGTCAATTCTTTCGGTCGCTGTGGCAAAGGTCCGGCTGCGTTTATTCATTCTGCCATTCCACGCGCACCGTAAAAGCCGGTTGACAGCGCCGGACTTTGTTTGCACTTTGAACAAACTCGGATGAAACCGGTCTCGGGACGTTTCGCCATGGCGATGTGTCGAAGACCGCATAAGCAAACAAAAGCGGCGTGACCGAGCGCGCTCGCCCAGGGATGGAACAGATGAAAAAATTGCTCGCATCGTCCGTATGCGTGGCCGCGCTCGCGGTCGGCGCAACCAGCACAGCCAACGCCGAAGGTGTCGAGGTTCTGCACTGGTGGACGTCTGGCGGTGAAGCGGCCGCCGTTCAGGTTCTCAAAGATTCGCTCGAAGCTCAGGGCTATGCCTGGGAAGACATGGCTGTTGCCGGAGGTGGTGGTGATGCTGCCCGTACCACGCTTCGCGCACGTGTTGTTGCCGGCGACCCGCCAACTGCGGCTCAGCTTCTTGGCATGCAGGTGACCGAGTGGGCTCAGGAAGGCTTCCTGGGTGACCTCAACGATGTTGCTGCTGCCAATGGTTGGAACGATGTTGTGCCGGCTGCTGTGCAGGGTTTCGGCGTTTATGACGGCAACTGGGTTGCCGCGCCGGTGAACATCCACCGTCCGAACTGGCTCTGGATGAACGCTGACATTTTCGAGTCCAACAATCTGGATGTTCCCACTACATGGGATGAGTTCAACGCGGTTGCTGAGCAGCTTCAGGGCCTGGGTATCATCCCACTCGCCCATGGCGGCCAGCCCTGGCAGGACGCCACGATCTTCGACGATGTGGTTTTGGGTCTCGGCGGTGCTGACTTCTATCGTTCGGCCATCTTGGAGCTTGACGAAGATGCGCTCGGCTCCGACACCATGGTTGCTGTCTTTGACCAGATGCGCACGATCCGCGGTTTCGTGGACGACAACATGTCGGGCCGTGACTGGAACCTGGCCACCGCCATGGTGATCCGTGGTGAAGCTGCCATGCAGCTGATGGGCGATTGGGCAAAGGGTGAAATCACCGCTGCCGGTCTGACACCGGGTGGCGAAATCACCTGTGCCACGGCGCCTGGAACGGAAGGTTCCTTCCTGTTCAACACCGACTTCTTCGCCATGTTCGATGTGTCGGACGCGGACGCTGAAGCCCAGCAAGCGCTGGCTACCGGCATTCTGGACCCAGGTTTCCAGGAGGCTTTCAACATCGTGAAGGGCTCGATCCCGGCACGTCTTGATGCGGACCCGTCAGCCTTTGATGCTTGCGGCCAGAAGTCGATTGCCGACCTAGCGTCTGCAGCAGAAGCTGGCACGCTGCTGGGTTCTTTGGCCCATGGCCATGGACAGCCGAGCGCCATCCAGGGTGCGATCGTTGACGTCGTCACGCAGCACTTCAACTCCGACATGTCGTCGGCCGATGCCGTGACTGCGCTGGTCAACTCGGTCAACGCCGCTCGCTAACGGCTTTGCACTTTAGGTCCTGCCGCTCTTTAACTAAGCTGCAGGGCCTGAAGACCTGCCACATCACGCGGCGGTCGCTTTTTTGTGACCGCCGCTGCTGTCTCTAAGGCCCTCATCGAAAGGGCCACTGTCCGGGGGGACTCACGGGATGCAGCGCCTTATCGCCCGCGTCATGCCCATTACGGTGCTGTCGCCGACGCTGATCATCACGACGATCTTTGTCTACGGCTTTATTGTCTTTTCGGTCGTCCTGTCCTTCACGGGTTCACGGATGTTTCCGCGATTCACGTTCGTTGGATGGGATCAGTACACCCGTCTGTTCGCCAACCCGCGTTGGGACGTGGCGTTCGACAACATGCTTATCTTCGGCTTTCTGTACATTGCTCTGTCGACCCTTATCGGTCTAACACTTGCGATCCTGCTGGATCAGAAGATCCGCAATGAAGGCGTGCTGCGCACGATCTACCTCTATCCGATGGCGATCTCCTTCATCGTCACAGGCGTGATCTGGCAGTGGATCATGAACCCCGGGCTCGGCATCCAGAAGTTGGCGCGCGATCTGGGTTGGGAGACCTTCACCTTCGACTGGATCGTCCAGAACGACATGGCCATTTACTGCGTGGTCATAGCCGGTGTCTGGCAGGTGTCAGGCTACATCATGGCGCTGTTCCTCGCCGGTCTGCGTGGCATAAGCGCCGATATCGTCAATGCCGCCAAGATGGATGGCGCTGGCACGATCCAGACTTACCGCCATGTCATTCTGCCGGAATTGCGACCGATGTTTTTGACGGCCTTCGTGGTGCAGGCCCACTTGGCGATCAAGAGCTACGACCTTGTGGTCGCGCTCACCAAGGGTGGACCTGGTTTCTCCACCGAACTGCCGTCCACCTTCATGTACGCCCACACCTTCACGCGCAACGAGATGGGCCTTGGTGCCGCCAGCGCCGTCATCATGCTGTGCATGATCGCCGCCGTCGTTGTTCCTTATCTTTACTCGGAGATTCGCAATGAGCGTCGCAGCGCTTGAGACGCCGCGCACCGGCGAACCGGGTGCAGAGGTCGATTGGGGCAAACGGGTCAGCCGTTTCGCCGTTTACGCAGCGCTTGTTTTCATGGCGCTGGTGTTTCTGGTGCCGCTCATGTCCATGGTCTTCACCAGCCTGAAGGATATGGATGAAATCCGGGGCGGCAACCTGCTGGCGCCGCCGCAAGCGCTGACGTTCGAACCCTGGATCAAAGCCTGGAGCGAGGCCTGTATTTCGGTGCGCTGCGATGGGCTATCGCCGTACTTCATCAACTCGCTTTTGATCGTCGTGCCGGCTGTGGTGATCTCCGTCGGGCTCGGCGCGCTCAATGGCTACGTGCTCACCATGTGGCGCTTCCCCGGCGCTGATTGGGTGTTTGGGGCGCTGCTTTTCGGCTGCTTCATCCCCTTTCAGATTGTGCTCATCCCGATGGCACGCATGCTTGGCCTGATGGGACTGGCCGGATCGATCCCGGGCGTTGTGTTCGTGCACGTGGTCTATGGCATCTGCTTTACCACGCTCTTCTTCCGAAACTATTACGCCTCGGTGCCTAAGGAACTTGTGAAGGCGGCCAGTGTCGATGGCGCCGGGTTCTGGGCGACCTGGTGGCATATCCTGCTGCCGATCTCCTGGCCGATCATCACCGTGTCGGTGATCTGGCAGTTCACTGGCGTTTGGAACGACTTCCTGTTCGGAGTGTCGTTCGCGGCGGGTGACAACCAGCCTGTGACGGTGGCGCTCAACAATCTGGTGAACACCTCCACCGGGGTGAAGGAATACAATGTCGATATGGCGGGCGCGATCATCTCCGCCTTCCCAACCTTGTTTGTGTATGTCGTTGCCGGCCGCTTCTTCCTGCGCGGTCTGATGTCCGGCGCGGTTAAGGGGTAACAGCTTATGACGACGCTCGCCGTTCAGGACGTGAAGAAGGACTTTGGCGCCACCAAGGTGCTGAAGGACATCGATATGGAGATCGGCACGGGGGACTTCCTCGTGTTGGTCGGGCCATCTGGGTGCGGAAAATCGACGCTGCTCAACATCATTGCCGGGCTGGAGAAACAGACGTCAGGCGAAATTCTGATCGCCGGCAAGGACGTCAGCCATCTGGAGCCGAAGGAGCGGGACATCGCCATGGTGTTCCAGTCCTACGCGCTCTACCCATCAATGACGGTGGAGCGGAACATCGGCTTTTCGTTGGAGATGGCCGGTGTCGACAAGGCGACGCGCAAACAGCGCATCCAAGAAGTCGCCGAGCTACTGAAGATCGAAGAGCTGCTCAATCGCCGGCCAAGCCAGCTTTCGGGCGGTCAGCGTCAGCGTGTTGCCATGGGCCGGGCGCTGGTGCGCGAGCCGCAAATCTTCTTGTTCGATGAACCGCTTTCCAACCTGGATGCCAAGCTGCGCGTTGATATGCGCGTTGAGATCAAGAAGCTTCATCAGCGGCTGGGCGCCACGATCGTTTACGTCACCCATGACCAGATTGAAGCCATGACGATGGCGACCAAGATTGCCGTCATGAAGGGTGGGATCATCCAGCAGTTCGGTGCGCCAAAGGACATTTACGACCGGCCCTCCAACACCTTTGTGGCGACCTTCATGGGCTCGCCGGCCATGAACCTGATCGATGGTACGCTCGTCACAAGCGGCACTGGTCTAGCCGTGAAGGCTGGCGAGGAAACCATTCCCGTTCCCGGGCACATCGCTGCTGACGGGCTGAGCGAGGGCCAGTCGGTTCAGCTTGGACTTCGCCCGGAGGCCGTTCATCTGGAGAGCGAAGTGGCCCACGATACCCGGCTGGCCGATGGCTGGGTCTTTGACCGCGTCATCGAGGTGACCGAGCCTACCGGGCCTGCGACCCTGGCGCTGTTTGAGATGGGCGGCGAGGAATTCCATGCTTCGCTGTCCGGCGATGCGGAGGTCGAGGCCGGCCAATCCTATCGCTTTAAGGCCGATCTCTCCAAAGCCCTGCTGTTTGATTCCCAAAGCGGTGATCGCTTGCCTCATTCCGATGAAGTGCCGCAATCACCGAAGACGCAAGCCGCCTGACCATGACCGATCCAACCCCCCTCAGGATCGGCGTGCTGGGCGCCGGTCCGATCGCTCAGTTTGGCCATTTTGAGGCCTGCGCCAAGGCGTCCAACGCCGAGCTTTATGCCATTTGCGATGTTGCCGAGGACCTTGCGCAGCGCATGGCCGTGACCCATGCCGCCGGCCGGGTCTACACCGACTATGACGCCATGCTGGCCGATCCTGACGTCGACGGTGTGATCATTGCAACGTCCGATGCTTTCCATGTGCCCGCAGCCAGCGCTGCCTTGGAGGCAGGCAAGGCCGTGCTCTGCGAGAAGCCGCTTGGCATTTCCGTCGACGATGTGCTGGCTCTCGAAGAGGTTGTCACGCGCACCGGCGGTTATCTCCAGGTCGGTCACATGAAGCGTTTTGACCCTGGCATAGAGGCAGCCAAGACCTTCATCGACACCAAGATGGGTGAGATCCAGGCGCTGAAAGCCTGGTACTGCGACAGCACGCATCGCTACACCAACACTGATGCGGTTCAGCCCTTGCCGGTTCGGTCGGTCAACGCCAAGAAACCGTCCTCCGACCCGAAGGCCGACAAGCAAAGTTACTTCATGCTGGCGCATGGCTCGCATCTGGCGGACTTGATGCGGCATCTGGCTGGTCCGATCACAGCGGTGAATGCGCGCCTCTCAGAGCGCTACGGCGCCTATTGCTGGTTCGTCGAAGTGGCATTCGAGAACGGCACGCTCGGCCATTTCGATCTCACAGTTGCCGTGCGGATGGACTGGCACGAAGGCTTCCAGATGTACGGCGAGCGCGGTGCCGTTCTCGCGAAGACCTACAACCCCTGGTACTACCGTTCGTCAGAGGTCGACATCTTCGATGAAGAAACCGCGACCAGTTCACGCGTCTTGGGTGCGGACGGCCACTTTTTCCGCCGTCAGGTGGAAGGCTTTGCGCGGGCGGCTCGCGGCGAAGACACCCAGGCCGCCACCATCGCGGACGGTCTTGCCAGTGTGCGCATGATGGCTGCGATCCGGCAGTCGGTCGCCGAAGGTCGGTGGGTGGATGTCGCCACCGCGACCGGGTCTGTGTGAGGCGCGGGCCCATGCAGATCGGCATCTTCGGCAAAACCTTTCCCGGTGGCGATCCCGATCAGGTTTTCGCATCGGTGAAGGCCGCCGGTTTCGATGCCGTCCAGCACAATTGGGCGTCGTCAGGTCTGGCCTCGATCCCAGAGGCGATACCCCAGGGCGCAGCTGCGACCGCCAAGGCGGCTGCTGACCAGCACGGTCTCACCATGGCGGCCATCTCAGGCACGACCAACCTGATCCATCCTGATTTTCAAACGCGGCAGACCGGCATCGAGCGGCTTATCGGCATCATTGGCGAGGCGCCGGCCCTTGGCGCGCCGGTGGTGACGCTTTGCACCGGCTCGCGCAATGCCGACGACCAATGGGCAGGCCACCCGGACAACCAAAGCCCTTCGGCTTGGAGGGACCTCTTCGCCGCGCTGGAGCAGCTTCTCCCGGAAGCCGAAGCTGCTGGTGTGAAGCTTGGTGTGGAGCCGGAACTGGCGAACGTCATCAACTCCGCCAAGGCGGCCAAGCGTTTGATCGACGAGGTGCAGTCCGACGCGCTGACAATCGTGTTTGATCCTGCGAACCTGTTCGAAGTGGCCTCCCTCGACGAGCAGCAGCACGTCATCGCCGAAGGCCTGGAGATTTTGGCCGAGTCCATCGGCATGGCCCATGCCAAGGACCGAACTGAGGATGGCGGCTTTACCACGGCCGGGCAGGGCGTGCTCGATTATCCCTTCTTTCTGGCACGCCTCGGCATGGTGGGCTTTTCCGGACCGCTTATCACCCATGGTCTGAGCGCGGAAGAAGCGCCGGGTGTCGCGGCGTTCCTGAAGGAGCAGGGGGCATGATGCGCACCTTCGATCATGACGGTGTAGCGCTTTCCTATCGCGACGAGGGAACCGGGCCGGCGCTGATCTTCCAGCATGGGTTGGGTGCGCAGGCCGGCCAGCCTTTCGAGGTTTTGGGTGGGCTCACAGGATTCCGGCGGATCACGCTGGAATGCCGGGCCCAGGGTGAAAGCGCGTTGGGACCGACGGAAAGCCTCTCCATCGCGACCTTCGCCAACGACGTTCTGGCGCTGGCTGACCATCTCGGTCTCAGCCGCTTTCACCTCGGTGGTATCTCCATGGGTGCTGCCATCAGCGCGCGGCTGGCTGCGCGTCATTCTCGCCGCATCCAATCACTCTGTTTGGCGCGCCCGGCCTGGGTCAGTGACGCTGCGCCGGCGAACATGGCGATCTTTGCAGAGGCTGCCCGGTTCATGGCCGCCCACGGCCGCGAAGAGGGGCGAGCTCGATTCCAGGCCGCACCGGCCTTTGCAGCGCTCCAAAAAACATCGCCCGACAATGCCTCTTCGCTGCTTGGACAATTTGATGCGCCCGACCTCGATGTGCGCGCCGCGCTGTTGTCGGCGATTGCGACCGATGGGCCGGAGGTTACGCCCGCCCAGCTGTCAGAGCTCTCCATGCCCACCCTGGTGATCGGCCATGACCACGATGCGGTGCATCCGTTCGCCTTTGCCGAGGAGCTTGCGGCTCTGATCCCCTCTGCCGACCTTGCAACCATCACGCCCAAGAGCGTGAGCCGCAAGGCTTATCTCACCGATTTTTCCCAAGCGATCGGGTCTTTCTTTGAGGCGGCTGAGCGCAGCGAGGCGCTCGTCCATGGCTAGCGCGCCAACTCTCCTGGTTGCCGATCTGGGCGGTACGTCGATGAAAATCGGTGCCGTGGTCGATGGCGTGCCCCAAGCCATCCATCAGCGGGTAGCATCCTCAAACTTCCGCACGCGAGACCCGCTGGGGGCGATGGCTGACGTACTCTCCGGGTTCGCATCGGAGCACCGGCTGTCGCCTGAAGCGGTGGTGATGACCGTGCCGGGCTTTGTCGATCGGGATTTCGATCACGCGCTCTATGTCGCCAACATCCCCGAGCTCAACGGATTGGCTGTTGCCTCTGGTCTTTCCGCTCGCCTCGGCAAGCCGGTAATGCTGGAGCGCGATGCTGTACTCCTGCTCCAGGGCGAGCAGCTTCAAGGGGCTGCACAGGGCCAAGACTGCGTGCTCGGCATCTTCTTCGGTACCGGAGTTGGTGCCGCCTTCATTGACGATGGCGAGGTGTTCCGTGGTGCCGGTTGGGCGCTTGAAATCGGCCATATGCCGATCCATGGCGACGCCGAGCCGCTGGATGGGCTGAAGGCGGATTCGTTGGAGGTCTATGCCTCCGGCCGGCGCCTCAATGCCTTGGCGGACCATCATGCCGTCGCGGTTGAGGATCTGTTCCGCCCGGGCGGGCCGCCTGCCTTGCAGGCTGATCTTGATCTGTTTGTGCGCGACCAGGCCTTTGCCACGGCCTCGGCGATGCTGATGCTCTGCCCCAAGGCGCTGGTGCTGGGTGGTGGTATTCTCGATATGGCCGGCTATCCGCGCGATGCGCTGGTTCGGCAAATCCGCGAGCGGGCGACGCTGCCGCCAAGCCGCGCGCTTGATGTTCGCTTCGCCCAACTGGGCTGGCGTGCGGCGTTGCACGCGTCGGCCCGTCTTGTGTCGGAACGCCTCAGCGCGCCGGCGCACTCACCTTCTATCCCGCAAGAGGACGTTCTTCATGCCCGCTGATCATCTGCCCAACCGCCTTGGCATCCACGCGCTGGTGTGGACCGGATCGTGGGATGAAGCCGAGCTCAACCGCGCTTTTGAGCGTAGCCGCGCCATCGGCTATGAGTTGATCGAGCTGCCGCGCTTTGACCCTTCCATGATCGCGGTGGATACCTTGCGCCGCATGCTCGATAAGCATGGGTTGAAATGCGCCATCACCATGGGCCTTGCTTGGGATGCCGACATCTCCAACCCTGATGCTGAGATCGCGCGTCGGGGCGAAGTGATGCTGGAAAACGCCGTCTTAGCCGCCCGCGACATCGGTGTCGAGCTCCTTGGTGGCATCCTCTATTCAGCGCTCGGCAAGTACCCCAAGGCCCCGACCACACAAGGCCGGCAGAACGCTGTTGATGCGATTCGGCGCGTGGCCGAGAGGGCCGAAACTGCGGGCGTTCCAATGGTTCTGGAAGTGGTGAACCGCTACGAGACAAACCTGCTCAACACCACCGATCAAGGCCTGCAGTTCCTTGCTGATGTCGGCCATGGCTGGCCGAAACTTCACCTTGATACCTATCATATGAACATTGAGGAATCTGACATCGCGGATGCCATTCGGCGTGCTGGCGACCAGCTTGGCTACTTCCATATTGGCGAGAACAATCGGGCGCAGCTTGGCTCGGGCAACATCGATTTTGCTGGCACGTTTTCGGCGTTGCGCGACATTGATTATCGCGGCTGGGTCACCTTTGAGAGCTTCTCGTCGGAAGTTCTGGACGAGGGGCTCTCCAACGATATCGCGATTTGGCGGAACACCTGGACCGATAACCTTGCCCTCTCAGACCATGCCTATCGCTACATGGTCTCGCAGATGGAAGCTGCCGTAGTGCGCGCCGGAGGGTAACCCGCCTGCGCCGCCATTAGCGCAAAGTAGTTTCGTTTGATGACAAAAGAAGGCGTGCAGGTTTCGTGTCGTTGCGGGAATTGCGCAATGTGTAAAATGGCATTCTCGCGTGATGCCTTGGCGACGAAAGCCATGCCTTGTCGGCGATCAGCCCTTTAGGCAAAAAGGAGGGACGATCCCCCCTATTGCGGTGCTTTGCCATGTCGCTTTCTGAATCCTTGTCTTCGCCGTCTGCCTCCATCACGCCGCAACCTTCCATCCAGCGCTGGTTTGTGGTGGGCGTGCTTGCGCTGACAACCGTCCTTGCCCTGAATATCGGTGACCTGATCGACTGGCGCCGCTCGGCCACTTTCCTTGTCGGTGTCCTGCTGGGGTTCGCGCTCTATCGGGCAGCCTTTGGTTTCACTGCGCCCTGGCGTCGCTTCATCACTGAACGGCGGGGCGCAGGCTTCCGCGCGACCTTGGTCATGCTTGGCACCGCGGCTGTTGCAATGATTTTGCTTGGGTCGTTTGGCGGCTATGCCACGACAACGCATGGCGTCGGGCCATCGCTGTTGATCGGTGCCTTCATCTTCGGACTCGGCATGCAGCTTGCTGGCTGTTGCGGCTCGGGAACGGCTTATGTCGCTGGCGGCGGCTCGGCGCGCATTATGATTGCGCTGGTGTTTTTCATTGTTGGGTCTGTGTGGGGCTCCGTTGATGCGCCGGCCTGGTGGGGCCTGCCGATCTATGCCCGCTTCTCCCTTGTTGAAGTCGCCGGACCTTGGCTTGCCATTGGGGCAAGTCTGCTGGGCTTGGCAGCGCTAGGCGCCCTGTCTTGGTGGCTGGAGAAGCGTCGTCATGGCCAAGTGGACGGTGTTTTCCCTGCCGTTCCAGAAGCCACTGATGGACCGGTCTGGCGGCGCGCGCTAACGGGTCGCTGGTCTGCGCTGACGGGTGCTCTCGTGCTGGGTCTGCTAACCGGGCTGGTGGTGGTCGTCAGCCTTCAACCATGGGGCATCACCTTCGGGTTCACGCTCTATGGCGCGAAGATTGCAACGGCGCTCGGCATCGATTTGGCCGCTTTCAGCGCGCCTTTTTCCAACACCTCCTTCTGGGGCCAGGGCTGGGCGCAGGGCGCGCTTGACCAGCCCATCTGGGCAAACAATGCCGCGACGACCACCATCGGTCTGTTCCTGGGCGCGGCATTGGCAGCGGGGCTTTCCGGCAAGTGGAAGCCGAGCTTGAAAGGCGTCGGCGCGCTGTCGATCCTCGCAGCCGTTTTGGGTGGTCTCCTGATGGGCTATGGCGCGCGCATCTCCACCGGCTGCAACATTGGCGCGATGGTGATCGGCATTGCCTCCGGCAGCCTGCATGGCTGGGCCTGGATGGGGTTGGCGTTCCTTGGCTCGATCGCTGGCGTTTTTTCTAGGCCATTGTTCCGATTGGCGAATTAGCAGGTGGCGAAGGCCGACGCGCCGCCGCGCGCCAAGCGTGAGCGGGACATCAGGCTGGATGTGTTTCGGGGTTTGGCGATGGGGATCATCCTCATCGCCCACATCCCCAACAACCCATGGACGCTCTGGATTCCGGCACGCTTCGGCTTTTCCGACGCAACGGAGATGTTTGTCTTCTGCTCCGGCATGGCGTCGGCGTTCGCCTTCGGTAAGCTCTATCTGTCGAGCGGTTGGAAGGCTGGCACGGCCCGCGTGACCAAGCGGGTTGGGCAGGTCTATTCTGCCCATATCCTTTTGTTTTTCCTAACGCTTTCTCTTGTCATCGCGCTAACGGCCTTGGCCATCACGGGCAGGGACTATGTCGGAGAGCTCAATCTCTACCCGTTCCTGACCGATGGCTCGGCTTGGTCGGTGTGGGTGAACAGGGTGTCGCTGTTCACGCTCACCTATGTGCCGAACTATTTCGACATCCTGCCTATGTATCTGATTGTGTTGACGCTTTTGCCGCTGATGATGGCGCTGGCAGGTGTCTCCGTGTGGCTCGCCTTCGCGTTCTCTGTCGCCCTGTGGTTTGGAGCCCAGGCTGGCATCCTATGGATGCCGGCAGAGCCCTGGACCGACCGCGAATGGTTCTTCAATCCGTTTGGTTGGCAGCTCCTCTTCTTCACCGGCTTTGCCTTCGTTTTGGGCTGGTTGCCAAAGCCCAGTTCACAATGGTGGCTGGTGGGCTTATCCTTTGTTTTTGTTGTGGTTTCGGTGCCAGCCGCTTGGTTCCGGCTGCATCAGTCCTATGACTGGGCGCTCGCCTATCGCGAGGTGCTGTGGCCCTTCATGGACAAGACGGATTTTGGTATCCTGCGCTATCTGCATTTCCTGGCGCTGGCGTACCTTGCTTACATTATTGCAGGTGAGGGAGGTGCGCGTTTCCGTGTGGCTGGCGAGGGCGTTGTGGCTCGTTTTATCCGGTGGTTTCTGGGTGTGGTTCAGGCTATCGGACAGCAGGCACTGATCGTGTTTGTCACCAGCATGGTTTTGGCGCAAGCCCTTGGTTTTGTTCTTGATTTAATGGGTCGAACGATGCTGACGGTGCTTTTGGTGAACGTCTTTGGATTGGCGACCCTCTACGGTGTCGCAAGGGTCGCGCGCTGGGTGAAGAAGCGGCCTCACCGGTTGCGTGCTGCGCCGGCGACGGCATGACCTCAAACCCGATCCATCCGCTGGCTGGTGATGCTTTGATGCCGCCCGAAAGGCCGATCCGGGCTGAGCCCGTCGATTTCACGGCGCCCGTCGATGGCGGAGGTAATGCCTGTCAGGCCATTGATCAAAAAGTGTTTTTCCTGCGAGTCATTGTCTTTGGCGCTGGTGCTTTGGCCGCCCTTTCCTTGGGCGTCGGCCATCTTGCTTGGCTTGGTGCGGACGGATTGAGCGCCACCGATATACTGCTCGCAACGCTTGTTTCCGCGACTCTGTTCTGGTCGGTTTTAACGCTGGTAACCGCCGTTCTGGGTCTCGAGGGTTTGCGTGAAACCCAAGTGAAACTCCCGATGAAACGTGTTCCGGAACCGGACCGATCCGGGCCGGTTTCGTCTCAATCCGTCGCGCTTTTGGTTCCGATCCGGAACGAACCGGTCGCCTCCGTTGAAGAGCGTCTCGCGGCCATGCTCGCCGACCTAGATTCAGCGGCGCAAACTCGCCAGTTCTACCTCTTTGTTTTGTCCGACTCTGATCAGCTATCGACCCTTGCCGAAGAGGCGGCGATGGTCGCACGTCTGTGCGGTGGGTTTGGCGCTGGAACGGTCGGCGCCTGTTATCGTCACCGTGCCAAGCAAACCGATTTCAAGGCGGGCAACATCCGTGATTGGGTCGCGCGTTGGGGAGGTGCGTACGACATCATGGTGCCGCTCGACGCCGACAGCCTGATGAGTGCTGAAGCGATCACCGTGCTCTGTGACACGTTGCTCGATTATCCTTCCATCGCGATTGCCCAGAGCTGGCCTCAGATCGCAGGTGCGCAAACTGTTTCTGCACGGGCCGAAGCCTTTGGCAGTTTCGTCTACGGTTCGCTCTTGGCGTGCGGCTATGCTCGCTGGGCTGGGGCGACGGCCAACTATTGGGGGCATAACGCAGCGATCCGGGTCTCGGCCTTTGCGTCCGATGGCATCGCACCCTCTGGGTTCCTGTCCCATGACAGCGTTGAGGCGTTTGCACTGCGCCGGGCCGGTTGGGGGACCATGCTGATCCCGGAGCGTTTGGAGAGCTATGAGGAAGCGCCGAGCGATCTGGCCGGCTTTCTGGACCGCGATGCCCGCTGGTGTCTTGGCAACCTTCAACACGCTCGCCTGCTTGGCGTGTCCGGCGCGCCGCTGCTGGCACGGTTCAACCTGCTGCATGGCCTGGTTAGCTACCTTGCCGCACCAGTGTGGCTTGCCATTTTTGCAGCCTGGCTGACGTTGGGAAGTGGCGAGGTGTCCAGCGTGTTCCACTCAATCGGCGGTCTGGTGCTGCTTGCTGGCGTCTATCTTTGCCTTCTGGCACCCAAGCTGATGGGCGTCGGGCTGGCGCTTGCCGATCCAAAGCTGCGTTCAGCGCTTGGTGGGGCGCGATCGGTTGTTTTGGGTGGGCTGTTCGACGTGTTCCATAGCCTGGCGTATGCGCCGATTTGGATGGTCCAACGATCGGGCATGGTTGTTGCCAGTCTTGTTCATTTCATGAGGCAGGGTAGCGGTCGTCCACCGATCTGGCGGTCTCAGCGTGCATCGTCGCATGGGTTGGGCTGGCAAGCGCTTGCTCGCCGTCATGGTTTGGAAACGCTTCTCGGGTTTGCCCTTGTCGCCGGGATGGTGACAGGCGACATTTCGCTGTGGGCGCTGCCGGTCGCATTCAGCTGGTCGCTCGCCGTGCCTTTGGCCTGGCTGAGTGCCGTGAGCCTTTCAAAAAACCCCGATTGGCAATGGCTCTGGCAGGTGCCGCAGCCCGCACTTGGAGAGAAGGTACGGCCTACATCTGTTTGCGAAGATGGTAGCTCTTTGGCCGCGTGAGGGCCAAAAATCCAAGCTCGGACAAGGTGCCACCGCGGCCGGTATTCTTGCAGCCCGCCCAGCAGAGTGCCGGATCGACATAATCACAGCGGTTCATGAAGACGACACCGTTCTCCAACTCGGCACCGATCTTGGCGGCGCGGTCTGCGTTTTGCGTCCACAGGCTGGCGGTGAGCCCATAGTCTGTGTCGTTCATGAGGTCGATGGCCTGCGCATCGTCCTTCACCTTCATGATGCCGACCACGGGTCCAAAGGTTTCCTTCCGCATCACCTGCATGGAATGGTCAACCTCGGTCAGGATCTGAGGGGAAACATAGGCGCCGCCATCGTCAGCAGGTGAGGGGGCAAGATGCGGCTTGGCACCCGCACTCACGGCCGCATCAATATGGCCACGGACAGTCTTGGCGAAGCGTGCATTGGCCATCGGGCCGATCACCGTTTCGGGGTCCAGCGGATTGCCAAGCGTGTAATCGCCAGCGGCCTCGATCGCCTTATCGACGAAGGCGTCATAATGCTGTTCGGTCACGTAGATGCGCTCGATACCACAGCAGCATTGGCCGGAATTGTAGAGCGCGCCATCGACCAAATGCGCGGCGGCCGCATCAAGGTCGGCATCCTCCATCACATAGGCAGCGTCCTTGCCGCCCAACTCAAAGGTCATGGCCGTGAAGGTGCCGGCGGCAGCGCGTTCCACCCGGCGCCCACCTTCCACCGAACCAGTGAAGTTGACGGCGTCGAACTGGCCTTCACCGAGCAAGGTCTCAGCGGTTGGGTGATCGAGGAAGATGTTGGCAACCAGCGTCTCTGGCAGACCGGCGCGGTGGAAAGCAGCGGCGATGCGTTCGCCGACAAGAAGCGTCTGCTCGGCATGCTTGATGAGCACGGCATTGCCGGCCATCAGCGCCGGCACGATGGTGTTGAGGGCCGTCAGATAGGGGTAGTTCCAGGGCGCGATGACCAGCACGAGGCCCTGTGGTTCGCGCGCAAGGGTGCGCTCGAAGGCGTCGGAGGACTCGATGACATTCGGGGCAAGCGTCTCTGGCGCGATGCTCGCCATGAAGTCGGCACGCTCGCGGATGGGGCCGAATTCACCGCCATGGCGCACCGGCCGGCCCATCATATGCGCAAGTTCGACAGTGACGTCTTCATTGACAGCGGCCAGTTGATCGATGCCGGCCAGAACCAGCTTGATGCGATCCTCCAAAGCCACCTTCGCCCAATCCTTCTGGGCCTTGCGCGCATCGGCGACGACCTGCCGCGCGGCGTTTGCCGAGAGGGCCGGGCGCTCGGCAAACACCGAGCCGTCAATCGGAGAGATACAGCGTAGCAGGGAGGTGGGCTGGATGGTCATGGGGCAGATGATCCCGTTTCGGCAGGTTCGGTTGGCGTCTCGCCGTCCTGTGTCTCGTCTGGCCCAGCTTCTTCGGGCCGGTGTCGGCGGACCGTGACCCGTACATCCGGTGGACCGCCGGCGCCGGTGGAGCCGGTGAAGCTGCCAGCAAGCGGAATGGCCTGCGAGGGTTTGCGCACGCTGGCCACTTTGATGAGGTCGGCGCTGCCGGTCAAATTGTTCGTCGGGTCGTAGTCGACCCAGCCAATATCGGGGATAAACAGCTCCGCCCAGGCGTGGGTCGCGGCCGTGCCGTCATAGCCGGTTTCTCCGCCATCAAGGTCCGGCGCATAGAGATAGCCGGTGGCAAAGCGGGCGGCGAACCCAAGCACGCGTGCGGCTTCCATCATAAAGAAGGCATAATCCCGGCAGGTGCCGCTTCCCGCCTCCAAAAGCTGAGCCGGACGCAACGTGCCCTCGTCATAGCGGGTCAGGTAGGTAAAGCTCGCCTGAACGGCCGCCATCAGGGCGCGGGCCATCTGCAAGCTGTCATCATGATCGCGCAGATTGTGGTTCTGGATCCACGCTTCAAGGCCTGGAATCGCGCGCTCATCATCCATCAGGATCAAGGCCGCCAAATCGCGACGCTCTTCGGGCATGTAGCTCACTGGGTAGGGCGCCTGGCGACCATCAATCACCAGGCTTTCCGGGCTGGCCGGAAAGCGTTCCAGATCAAGGGTGGAGGTCACCAGCACCTCCTGGGCCATGCCGTCAAAGGCGATGGTGCCAATGGAGTTGCCGAACACATCAAAGGACCAAATCACCGGAGCGCTTGGGCTCAGCATCAGTGTGGCATCCACAAGGCGCAGATGGTGGCCATCGCGCGGGCGCAGCATGGCGCGGTGCGGGTGCAGCTGAACCGGCTCGGAAAATCGGTATCTGGTTTCGTGCGTGATTGTGAATCGCATGGCTGGCTTGATGGACCTCAATGTTGGCCCGGGCAAGGGCCGCTAGCAACGACTGTGGGAAAGCATTGCGGCCACTCTGTCGAGCAGCACTGGCCGAGAAGGAAAACTGGCATGTGTGGACTTTGCGGTTATGGACTGGCCGATGCTGAGTTGGCATTGGATATCAGCCGTACCGCGACGGACTCCCGTCAGGCCTCCGAACCCTTAGGGGGAGAGCAGGCTGGTGCATCTGCCACTGTTCAACCTGCGCCGTTTGCCCGTGACCCGTTCTCCCACCGACCCTTTTCTTGGTCCCCTACACGCGCTCTTGCCGCTCTATGGGCTCGATGGTCGGGCCGTGCCGGTACGGCACACGGTCTCTGAAAACACCACCTACAAAGTTTTGGATGGCGATGGGTACGCCGCGATGGTGCTGCGCGTGCACCGGGCCGGCTATCACACCGCCGATGAGATCAGGTCGGAGCTGACTTGGGTCGAAGCGTTGGATGATGCAGGCGTGGTGGAGACAGCGCGTCCGGTGCGACGGCTTGACGGCAGTCTTCTGAGCGAGATTGACGCTGGTGGGGTGAGCCATTTCGTCAGCGCATTTCGATTTCTGGAGGGTGAGGAGCCGAAGGTTGGGTCGCACCTTGCTGACCGGTTTCAAGATTTGGGGGCTATCACGGCCCGGCTGCATGCCCATGCGCGTGATTGGCGGAGGCCCGAGAGTTTTCGACGCAAACGTTGGGATTTTGACGCCATGTTTGGCCCCAACGCCTTATGGGGCGATTGGCGGGCTGCTGTTCTCGACGATGCCGGTCGGGCCGTGTTGGAGCGGTTGCAGGTCACGCTCAAACGCCGACTTGCGGATTATGGTGATGGGCCGGAGCGTTTTGGGCTCATTCATGGGGATCTGCGTTTGGCGAACCTGTTGGATGACGGCGCGCGGCTCGCGGTGATCGATTTTGATGATTGCGGGTTTGGCTGGTTCGCCTACGATTTTGCCGCCGCCATCAGCTTCTATGAGGATGACCCGGCAATCCCGGACCTTCAGGCCGCCTGGCTTGATGGCTATCGAACAGTGGCGCCGTTTGACGATGAAGCGGAGGCCGTGTTGCCGACCATGATTATGGCGCGGCGGCTGCTTCTGACCGCATGGCTTGCCAGCCGCGCCGGCAATGACACCGATGCGGAACATGGCGATGGGTTTGCGGAAGGAACGGTGGGGCTGGCGGAGCGTTACTTGGCTGCCAGCTAGCCTATTTGATGGCTTTGAGCACTTCGTCGCGCAGCGCCAGCATTTCCAGAGCGCCCTTGCTCTTCGGCTCGGTGTCGATCAGCGACAGGCCTTGTTTCATGGCCGCCGCGAAACCAACACGGTTGCCAATGCGGGTCTTGGCAAGGGGCGCGTCGACCTCCGCCAGCGCATCGGCCATTTCATTGGTGAGGGAGGCGCGTGGGGGGACGCGGTTGAGAACCATCAGGGCAGGCGTGCGTTCTTTGGCGGCGAGGGCCAGCGTTGAGCCGCAGGCCCACACATCCATCGGAGAGGGCTGGACCGGCACGACGACAAGGCTCGCCGCTTCGATGGCCGGGCGAGCCTCGGTATCGGTCTTAGGTGGGGTATCGATGATGACGGCGTCATAGTCGCGGGCGAGGCTGCGTGCCTCGCGCCGGGCGCCCCAACCGGAGGCGGTGCGGAAGGTGAGGCCGGTCTCATCCTCGCCCAGACGCTCTTCGCGCGCTTCGAACCATTCGCCGAGTGACCCTTGAGGATCGCAGTCGAGGATGGCGACTGTCATCTTGCGCTTTTTGAGGAGCGATGTGGCCAGATGGGCCGAGACAGTCGTCTTGCCGGAGCCACCCTTTTGCTGGGCCACAGTGATCACCAAACCTGACATGCGCCCTCCAACCGGCTCGCCATCTCCAACAGGCGTGTCAATTCCGACTCAGTTTATGTTGCAGTGCACAATAAGGCAAGATGGGCCGAAAGGCGGTCAGTCGCGCCGGGCGATGATGAGTTCGCCGGGCACCGGCTCGTCCTGTTCCAGCCGCACCGTGATGGCGTCGCGCTGCTGGATCGTCCAGCCATGCCGGTCGCAGAGTTTGGTCAGATAGGTTGGGCTGTGAGCGAAGCGCTTGTGCTCCCCAACAAGGAAAGGCTCCGGCCCGTCATGGCTCTCTGAGGAGAGCGCGATGACGCTGCCTTCTTTGGTTTGGGCCTTAAGACCCACGAACAGCGGCTCCAGATCACCCAGATAGGGCAACACGTCGGCGGCGGTGATGAGATCATAGGGCCCCGACGCTTCCTCTGACGACAGGAACGCGACGGCATCGCCGGTGTAGAGGTTCTGGTAGAGCTCTAACTCGTCGGCGATCTCCACCATGGTGGGCGCCAGATCGATGCCGGTGCGCGTCTCGGTCAGTGTTTCGAGCGCCGTGGCGCACAGGCCGGTGCCGCAACCCAAGTCCAGGAAGGTGGGGAAGGGGCCAAGCTTCAGGTCGCGCAGCGCCTCGGCGATGAGGAGCGGCACGGTGTAGCCCAATTCATCGACCAGAATGGTCTCAAAGACATCGGCATGCTGGTCGAACAGGGTCGCGACATAGGCGCTCGGTGCGTTCTTCAGCGGCTCGCCGGTGAGCCGCGCCAGACGCAGGGAGACGCCGAGATGATCGTCGGGATCGGCACCTAGTATCTGCCGATAAAGCGCGATGGCGCGATCCGTGTCGCCGGTCACATCGGCGTCGCGAGCGTTATCATATAAACTGTCGATCGCATCCCAGTCGATCTGGTCTGGTGAGGCGGTGTTTTGCATGGAGGGCCTGCTGCACCGAAGGAGGAGCACAATGCTTTGTCTGCGCACCCTTTTAGGGCCATTGGTGGCGCTTGTCGCCATAGCCTTTTCTGCCGTTCCGGCGACCGCCGCTGACCTCGCCGAACGGGCCGTCATCGGCTACTCTGTCGATGGCCGTTACTTTGCCTTTGAGCAGTTCGGCATCCAGGATGGGTCGGGCTTTGCCTATTCTGAGATCTTCGTCATCGATCTCGATAGGGACCGCTGGGTTCGTGGCACGCCGATCCGTGTGCGCGGTGTTGACGAGACAGAGCGCCTGTTCGATGTGCGCGCCGAAGCGATGGCGGAAGCCGAGACGCATCTTGCCCGGCTGCACATCTCCGCGCCGTACCGCACGCTTGCGTCAACGACACCCTTGGAAGTCGGTGGCCAGGAAACGCGGCTTGGCTTCTACCCAAGGCCGATCCTTCAACCCATCGATCCTTTGATCACGCTGCACCTTGCGCGCTTCCCGTTGGCGAGCCCGCAGGACTGCTACGGTATGGTAGAAACGCACGGGTTTTCCCTTTCCCTGCAACAGGCTGGCGGCGGTGCGGTGACCATCTATCGCGATACTTCGCTGCCGCGCTCGCGGGTTTGCCCGGAGCGTTATGGGCTGGCCGATATCATCGTTCCCTTCGATGGCGGGCCGGGCCGCGCGGTCGCCCTGATCAGTGTTTATCAACTGGGCTTTGAGGGGCTGGATCGACGCTTCCTTGCGGTGCCGTTTGATTTGCCTATCTAATGGCTGCCACAATTGATCGCATGAGAAGGCTTTCCCCAGCGTGTTCAATACGATGCTCCTTGACGCTTTGCGCAAGAGCCCACCGCAATCCATCGCCGAGCTGCAACGGTTTTTCCAGCGCTCGCGCGAACGGTTAGAGGAAAGCCTGGACAAGGGTGCCGTGACCGGTGAGGCGCGGACCCGCTATCTCGATCAGTTCGAGGAGGCGGTCGCCGAAGTGCAGGTGGTGTTTCTGGATGAGGCGCTGGATGGCCAGTTCGGCGCTGGCAAAGGCGGTGACGGCAAAGCGTCCCCCACCGGCCTGCGCCAGCTTCTCACCCAGCCGACTGTTCTAGCGCTCGCTTGCGGCCTGTTTGTGCTGGGCCTGTTGATTGGCTGGCTGCTGCTCGGCTGATTTTTGTGATCTGACTTTTCCGTCAGGCGACGCCCATATGGGCCAAAACCAGCACGTAAGCCATTCCCAGATAGGTGAGCTGATGGGCCGCCTGATCGGCCCCGATCAGCACCCAGAACTGAAGCTGGTCGGGCTGCGCGTCGAGCCGCTTGGAGATCTGCATTTTGCCCCAGTCGATGTGGTAATGCAGCAGCATATCAGCGAGTGTTAGCCCAAGTGCGATGGGCCAGCTTGCCCACCCTGATGCTGCCGTGATGCCCATAACGACAAGGGAACCTGCGCCGTGCAGCCCGGAATGCACCAGTCCGCCGGGGTGGCCATACCGCCCCTTGTTGTGGATCTGCCACTGGGTTTGGAGCACATAATCGCACAGGAAATGCTTGGCTTGCAGACCGAGAAGGATCGTCAAAAGGACGAGAGGGTCAAAGGGCATCAAGTGTTTCGATCAACCGAAAAGATGTGGCCGCACCTGCCCAGTGTTGCAGGGTCGGGCCAAGGAGGCGGTGACCTACGTCACATTTCGTCGCTTTTCAAATGGCATCCTGAGCCCTGAGAATTGTTGCCATGCTGCAACAGTGTGACTGCTGAGTGCTTTGCTTGCTAACCAGCGGTTGCCTTTACGGCTTTCACGACTCGACTCCCGCCAGCCCTGTCCTTAACGAAAGGTAAAGTGTGTGGCTGGGTACACCGCAACGTGCGGTGGATTGAGTAGCGTGGGTATGTGGCGTTGTTGAGTTTGTGTACAGCGACTCGCCGTTTGTTGGTGCGACGTTGCCGATTACTTGCCATTGCGCGCGGCAAGCAGGTTGGGCAGCCATGATGTTTGCTCAACTGCTGAACACCGCCGCCCGCCTCGGCCCAAAGCTTTTTTGCGCCGTTCTTGCGTTTCTTGCCGTCCAAGTCACAGCGTTCAGTGCGCTCACGACGACCGCCCAGGCCAAAGAAGTCTTCGCCGGTGAAACGACGAGCGGTGCCCGTCAGATAACATGCGTCATTGTTACGGCAGCCTGCGACGAATTCACGACCTTGAATCAACCAGTTGAAGGGGAATTGGCAGTATCTATAGGAGCAGGTACTCCCTCCCGACTACAAATTCAAATTAGGTTCCATCCAACCAGCGGAATCTTGGAGGGTGGTGATCCATCAACCTACATTCTCACTAACTACACCGGCGAAACCGCTTCTCCTGGTCGAGCAATAGGGCTAAAGGGTTACCGCGACACCATTCCTTCAAGCGGTGCTAGTTCGACATTCTCGACCACCATCTCGATAAACGGGGTCGATCACACCATCACGATCGCCGATATCACCAAAACGGATGGCGCGGGTGTCACCCCCATCACCTTTGGTGCTGTCACGATTACCGGTGGCGCTTTCGGTGCGGCTGCCACAATTGTCAACACCGGTTCGCAATCCGCCAGTCAGGTCGCCACCGGTTCGAATGTCATGTTCCAGGGGGCATCGCAGAACATCTCAACTGGTATCGGCAATGCCATTGCCGAGCGGTTCTTTGGCGGGGATGGCACGCAAGGCGCGTTCAGCCAGGATGGGTCGTCGCTGTCGGCTTATGTGAGTGTGCTTGGGCTTGGTCAGGCGGCGCAGGACAGGCGGGCCGCGCGTTTGGCGATGTATGATGCGCCAGAGGCATTGCAGGCCATCGAGGCCGCCACCAGCGGCGCGGATGCGGCAACTGCCGACGACGGTGATGAGGTTTCGCCTTACCTGCTTGGGATGAGTGACGTGCCGCTTGCAGGGGCAGGGCCTGACGTTATCCGGCTCAACGCCTGGGTGCGAGGCACCTTCACCCACTATGATGGCGATGCCTTCTCCGGCGATACATGGAACGGTGTGGCGGGTGTGGATTACCTCGCCACAGATGACGTCTTGATCGGTGTGATGGGTGGCTATGAGCGTGGCGATTTTGATTTCGACACGACCGATGGCGCGTTCGAGGGCGCTGGCTACACCGCCGGCGTCTATGTCGGCGCCCGGCTTTCCGACAGCATCGTGGCTGATGCCTTCCTCACCCATTCCTGGCTCGACTATGACACGCAGGCCGGCACCGCCACCGGCTCCACGGACGCCTCGCGCTGGTTGGTCTCTCTGAACGTCGCCGGCCAGTACGACATCGCCGATGGCGTGACCCTGGAGCCGAATGTGCGGGTGTTCTACGCCCACGAAACGCAGGATGGGTATACGCTGTCGGACGCAACAGTGGTGGCCGCCAACAGCATCGATTCGGGCCGTCTATCACTGGGCCCGCGCTTGCGCTTCCTCGTGGCCGAGGACTGGACGGCGTCTGTCTCAGCCCATGGTGAGTATGATCTGTCGTCGGAAGACCAGACCGACACGACGCTCCCGGACTTTGATGGGTTGCTCTCGGCTCGCCTCGGCCTGGGCCTCGATGGCACGTTTGCGAACGGTTGGACGCTCAGCCTATCGGGTGATGTAAGCGGCATCGGCTCGGGCGATTTCCTCGCCTATACCGGCACTGGAAAGATTCGCATTCCGCTTTACTAAGCGCGCGGCTTTTCCAGCACCCTCGGTCGTTGGGCCATGCGTGATCAGCCGATTAGACGCATGTCTGTGACAAAGTCACTTGACCCCCATAGGCTTTTTTTCCCATCCTGTATGCGCGACATCTAATGAACAAAGCTGCCCACAAAGGGCGGCATCATCAACGGGAGGATGATCCGATGGATTCTGTCGGTCGCGGCACCAATTCCGATTCCAATACAGATACGATGAGCGCCGATGGGGCATCACCGGCTGTTGAAACAGGACGCCGGGCGTTCCTGAAGGGCACCAGCCTTGCGGCGCTCACGGCCATGATGGGCGTGGCGATCCCCTTTGGCCGGTTCATGCCGGAGGGCTACAGCCCTGTGGGCATCGCCCATGCGCAAGAGCCCGACATGGTGGTGATGGCCGAAAAGGATGGCGTGACCATCCTCAATGAGCGACCGATCAATGCTGAAACGCCGGCGCATCTGCTTGATGATGCTGTGACCCCGGCCAATCGGCTGTTCGTGCGCAACAATGGTGCGGTTCCGTTCCATGCGCTCGATATGGACGCCTCCGGCTGGACGCTGAGCGTTGATGGCGAGGTGGACACTGATCTTGAGCTGTCGCTCGATGATCTTCGCAATGATTTTGAAGTCGTCACGCGCCAGCTTGTTCTGGAGTGCGGTGGGAATGGTCGCGCGTTCTTCGTGCCAGGTGCCTCCGGCAACCAGTGGACGACCGGCGCTGTGGGCTGCCCGGAATGGACCGGCGTGCGTCTGCGTGACGTGTTGAACCGCGCCGGCGTGCGCGATAGCGCCGTCTACACCGGCCATTTCGGCAATGACCCACACCTTTCCGGCGATCCGGAGCGCATTCCGATTTCGCGCGGTATTCCGATCGCCAAGGCGCTTGAAGAAGATGCGCTGATCGCTTTTGCGATGAACGGCAATGATATCCCGGCGGTTCATGGCTTCCCGCTGCGGCTTATGGTGCCAGGTTATCCCGGCTCGGCCTCGCAGAAATGGCTGACGCGGATCTGGGTGCGCGACCAGGTGCATGACGGTCCGAAGATGGGCGGCTATTCCTATCGTCTGCCGGCGTATCCGGTGGCGCCAGGCACCGAGGTGCCGGAGGAAGACATGGTGATTATGGACACCATGCCGGTGAAGTCGCTGATCACCAATCCGCAGACGGGTGCACAGGTCGGTCGGTCGTTCGACATTCGCGGCCATGCCTGGGCCGATGGCGAGGTGGCGAAGGTGGAGACCTCCATCGACTTCGGCCAGACTTGGCAGCAAGCAACGCTGGACGCGCCGGTGAACGCGTTTGCGTGGCAGCATTTCCGCGCGACGATCCAGGTGCCGCAGGCCGGCTATTACGAGGTTTGGGCGAAGGCAACCGATACGCAGGGCCGCCGACAGCCGATCACCACACCGGGTTGGAACCCGCGTGGCTATGGCAACAACATGGTCCACCGGATTGCGGTGCTGGCCGGCTGATTGCCTGCCAAACTGTCTGCAAAGTCTTGTCCGGCGGGCCGCGTTTCCGCCGGACGTCCTCCCCAGTTTCAGGAACGATGATGCGCACTCTTGCCCGCACGGCTTTGGCCTGTCTGGCGCTCGCCGCCATGACGTCGGCCGGCATTGCCCAGAACCCCATGCTGCCCAACCCCATGCTTCCCAACCCGATGTTGCCGAACCCCACGGTGACCAACCCGATGCTTCAAAATCCCATGCTGCCGGGTGGTCAAACCCCGGCGCAGCAGGATCTGAGCGACATTCCGCTGAATGCCGATTTTGACAATCTCCCCGATGCGCCAGGCATGGAGGACACGTTCTACTCCTGCACGGCCTGCCATTCGACGGCGACCTTCGCGCAACAGCGCCTCACCGATGAACGCTGGGCCTATCTCTGGGACTGGATGATTACCGATCAGGGCATGTTCGACTATGGCCCGGAGGTGCGGGAGATCGTGCTCGGCTATCTGACGACGCACTTTTCCTCGCAGCGTTAGCAAGAAGAAGGATCTAGATCGCGCGTAACCGGTTGTTGCGAGCATTGTGTTCCAGCTCGACCAGGCCCAGAAGTTCCAGGGTCGGCGCGACATAGTTGGCAAACCGACCGCGATAGCCTTTGCGCAACCCATAATATCCGCCGACGGGGTTGTCGGCTGACCGCGCCCAATGCTCCAGCGTGCCTTCCTTGGTTGGTTTGCCCTCATCGGCGTTGCCAAGCGGCATCCAATCGCCATGGGCCTTCAGCATTGCATGGGCGTCTTCCAGGGATCGAAGCTGGTAGGAAAGCTGGGTCTTGCCCACGCGCACGACCAGCGCCGGCGGGTCGTTGGCCTCATCTTTCCAGACCTGAAACTCCGATGAGAGCGGTGGTGTCTTCAAAATCCAGGGATCGTCCGGTGTGCCGGAGCCGTAGGTAACATCGTTCATGGGTTTTCCGCCTTGGCCTTTAGGGTGTTGGCAAATGTGGTGAAGCTGGGCGTGAGGTCAGGTGTCGATTTGACGATGAGCCCCGATAGAGGTCCGGTGAAAACTTCCATCATTTCAAAACGTGTTCGGCCACTGATGGGTGAGAGCTGGAACGTGCGTGTGCCGGTGAAGAGGCCAAAGGGCATGCCGCCGCGCCACACCATGCGTTGCTGTGCCTCCATGGTCGTGACCTGCAGCGCGAAGGCGCGCTTGGGGTCAATCTCCGACCAGAGTTTGAGGTGTCCACCAGGCTTAAGCTCGCCTTCGAGCTTGCGGATGCCGAAGGCTTGCGGACCGGCTGGCATGTCCTTCGTCAGCACCTGCCAAACCGTCTGTGGCATGGCGGCAATGTCTATGGCGATCTGGTACGTTTTCATCGGCTTCCCTTGCTTGACGGCCAGAGACATACGGACCCTAATATGACGTCTTTTGTCATGTTTGGATGAGCCGATGCGCGCTGCGCGCTTGTTGCAGATCATGCTCTTGCTTCAAAACCGAGGCCGGCAGACGTCGGTTCAGTTGGCCGAGGAGCTGGAAGTCGCGCCGCGTACGATCCTGCGGGATGTGGATGCGATGACCGAGGCTGGGCTGCCGATCATCGTCCATCAGGGCAATCGCGGCGGCATCGAGCTGGGCTTCAACTACCGCACGCGGTTAACCGGCCTTGCCCGCGATGAGGCCGAGGCCCTGGCGCTCATTCTGTCTGCGCCCAACCCGATGGTGACAGCGTTTGGCCTTGAGCAGTCAGCCAGCCGGGCCCGGGCAAAACTCATCGAGAGCCTGCCGGACACCCCCCGAACCACGGTGAAGGAAACGCTCGCCCGGTTTCAGATTGTCGCCGGGCCGGAGGAAGAGGACCCGCGCATCGAGGCGCTCTTCCAGGCGGTGCAGGCGCGCACCAAGGTGCGGCTTCGGTTTGCCTCACCCAGCGAACAACTCATCCACCCGTCAGGCATGCGGCTGCAAGACGGGGCATGGGCCGTTCAGGACAGTTTGGAGGGTGCTTGGGTGCCGATGGGTGCCTGGGGCCGGGTTAACATTTCCGCACTGGCCTATTAGGGGCTGCGGCGCGCACCTGCGGTAAGTCTAACCCTACAGGCCCATATGCTCACCGATGCGTTCGGCCGCATCGCGTAAGGCCGGCACCAGTGCCTCTTCCATCATCGCCAAGGTCACCACATCATCGAAATGAACCAGGCTGAGGGCTCCGAAGCCGCCTGGGATGGACACAGAGACAACGCGCATGTTGGCCGCCAGAGCCGGGAACCGGCGTGAGGCGTAGCCGTCTTTGGTTACCAACGCGATCTTATCCACGACCTCTCGATGCGCCTCGGCACCCAAGCCCAGCCGGTCGAGCCTTGCCTGCCGTTCGGAGCCGGGCAGTTCAGCCAGATAAGCAAAGCCGCTGGCGCTTTCCAAGATCGGAAACCTGCGACGCTCAAACAGGCGCAGGCGGATTGGGGCCCGCTCACGATTGTTGAGCCGAATGACCATGCTGTCGCCCTCAGGCACCAGAAACTCGGTTGGCCATTTGAGGCTATCGGCGAGCGAATCCAGAACCGCCTGAATGGCGTCATCGACCTGATTGCGTCCGACCAGTGCCCGCGACAGAGAGGAGACACGCGGCGTGACGGCGTAGGTCAGCGTGTCGGGGTCCTGCGCGGCATAGCCTTCAGTGACCAGCGTTTTGAGCAGGCGGATGGTTGTCGGTTTGGCCAGTCCCGTTTCGGCCACCAGGCCGGCCACCGTTGCCGTCTCCAGGTCGTTGAGCGCTGTAAGCAAGCGCAGGCCCCGGCCAAGCGCACCGCCGGTGTCTTTGGCCGACGGGTCGTCGTCATTCATGTCGTCAGGCGGCGAAGCTTTCATCAAATGCCGTCACTCGAACCTTGGCCTTCAGATCTGCCTTGCAGAAGGCGTGCAGAAAACAGGTCTGCTCGGCCATATCAAGGGCCGTCTGGGCGAAAGCATCGTCCTGATCCGACCACAGGTAGCAATGGGTCTCCAGCGGATCGGCGGTTCCTTCCTTGCCGGTCTTGTCGCTGGCGCCGGCCAGAGAGAAGTGGGCATCCTGGATGATCCGGTAGTCATGCAGCGGCTTCTTGGCGATCTTCGCGTAGCGACCGAACTGCGTCATGAAGCAAAACCCGACCCCGGCGCAGATGTAGCTTTCCGCATCCGGTGCACGTCCTTCTTCGTCTGACTGGAAGCGGAAGATCGTGCCATGGGGGTTGTAGAGATATTGGGTGATCTCTTTCACCCCGTCAGCTCGTTTGGTGGCAAACACTCGCAAGTGCAGCATCCGGTCCTGGGTCTCGGTGAGCGATCCGCCGGCAAAGGTCGCTGTGTTTTCGTTCTGCGGTGTGAGCTGGCCGGTGCGCTGGATAAGCCCTGACCAGTCGCCGTCTGCCATCTCAGCCAGGGCGAACCGATCACCGGCATCGGGCAGGGCCGGCCCATCCACAGGCAGTGCCTTGGCGTTGGCAATAGGGCGATCATTGTGGGTGAGGGTGAAGAGGCTTTCCTTGGCGCTGCGCATCAGACCGTTGAGGGGTGAGGCGGTGACTGCATCATAGACCAGGGCTTGCAAGGTTGCCGGATCGGCATCGGCATCGATCTGTGCTTCCAGCCCGATATCCTTCGCGCCGCCGGTCATGGTGCCGCGCAGGGCGGAGCCCTTCATGGTGTAGTAATTGTCCTGGATGAGGCGCAGGCTTTTGATGGTGATCCCACGTTGGGCCGCGAGCGCTTCGATCTCGTTCATGTAGCTTGAGACCATGCCCGTCGACAGAAAAGACAGCGGGCAAGGCGCATAGTCATGGCCATCAAGATAGGGGCCTTCATCGGAGGCCAGCCGCCACATCTGGCCAGTGCGCGATGAGACGACAAGCGCCTCCTTCTGCATCACCGTCAGCGACCGAACGGCGGTACGGATTGATGTGCCCAGACGCGGTTCAGGGGGGGTCAAAGCGACGGCTGCGGGATCCTTCACACGGAAAAACAGCGGCTTTCCACTTTCCTTCAGAAGATTGGCTCCAACTGCCATCATGCACCCTTTCACATTTTTTGGACCATTGATCCATTTTATTGACAGCGGTCCCTCAGGCTGTCAAGTTCGAGGGAAACAACGAACCTGATATCCGTGGGAGGATCACATGAAACTGATGAAATGGGTCGCTCAGAGCGCTGTCCTGTCGGCTGCCCTGGTCGCAAGCCCGGTGGCCGCTGATGGTCTGGCTTTGGGCTACTTTATGGGCCCCAACCACCCGATGAACGCCGCCGTGTTCACGCCCTTTGCTGAGCGGGTGTCTGAGGTCTCGGGCGGTGAGATGACCATCGATCTGTTCCCCGGCGGGGCGCTCAACTCCGCGCCGCCGCGGCAATACTCATCGTTGCTCACAGGCATCATGGATGTGGCTTTTGCCCTTCCAGGCTACACCACGGATCTGTTTCCGTTGACGACGGCGATCTCCAGCCCGGGCGTCTGCGACAGTGCGGTGGCCTGCACAGAGGCGTTGATCCGTGCGCAGCCTGCCCTGGAGGATGAGTATGACGCCAAGGTTCTCGCCATCTGGGCCAATGACCCGCCGGTGCTTTTGACCCGCGATCACCCAGTGCGTACTGTCGATGACATGGCAGGGCTCACCATCCGTGTAACAACCTCCGCCGACGCGCCCTATCTGGAAGCGCTGGGCGCATCTCCGGTTTCGCAGCCTGCGCCGGTGGTCAACCAGAACCTTTCCAACGGCGTCATTGATGGCGTGATGATCGATCCGGGATCGATCCGGTCGTTCTCGCTCCATGAGCCCGCCAACTATGTCACCACGGGGCTGCCGCTGTCGGGCGCGGCCTTCATTTTGCTCATGAACCGGGATGCCTATAATGGCCTGTCCGATCAGGAGCGTGCCTGGATTGACGAAGCATCTGGCGATTGGCTGTCGCGCTCGGGTGGCGCTGGCTACGCGGCCGGATCGGCCGCCGGCATGGAATTGGCCGCGGAGGCAGGTTTGGAAATCATTGCCCTTGATGGCGCAGGCCAAGCATCTTTTGCTGACGCGGTGGCGCCAGCGCTTGATGTCTATCTGGCAAGCGATGTGGGGCCTGGCACCGGCGCTGACGCTCTTGCGCTCTTTGCCGAGTGATGGACGCTGAACCCCGCACCCCCAGTGGCCTGAGAAAGCTGGCCTCCGCCATCGTGGCGGGGGTTGGCGCATTGGCGCTGACGGCGCTGATCGTCATCACGATGACAGGGGTGACGTGGCGCTATGTTCTGCGCGATCCGATCTTCGGCATCGAGGATTTGGCCTCGCTCTCCCTAGCCGTTGTGGTTGCGGCCGGCGTCGCGCTTGCGGCCCTTGACCGGGCCCATATCGCTGTTGATCTGTTTTCGATCTGGCTCGACCGGGGGCCAATCGGCCGGGTGCTTACAGCCCTCGCAGCAGGCATGACATGCGCCATTTGCCTGGTTGCCATCTTCGCGGTGCATCTGAAAGCGGCCTGCGGTGTGCCGTGCGGGGAGTTCACGTCCAATCTCTCCATTCCCCACGCGCCTTTCTATTATGGCTTCGCAATCGCCTTTGCCATTTTTGCGCTGACCGAAGCGCGCGCCGCCTTGATGGCGATCCTGCGAAAGACGACGTAAAGCCCGATGACTAATCTTGAGATTGGGCTGGCCGGCTTCGCCATCCTGTTCCCACTTCTGGCCATCCATGTGCCTGTTGGCGCGGCGATGCTGATCGTTGGCGCGGTCGGCATTGCGATGATCCGCCCGCCTGCCGTCCTGCCGATTGTTGGCGGCGAGATCTTTGGCGAGGGCACGAATTACGCGCTCACCATCCTGCCGCTTTTCATCTTCATGGGAGCCATTGCCAGCCTGTCGGGGATGAGCCGCGACCTCTATGACGCAGCCCATGCCTGGATCGGCCACCGCAAAGGTGGCCTTGCCTCGGCAACGATTATTGGCTGCGCTGCGTTTTCTGCCCTTTCAGGCTCCTCGCTCGCTGCGGCCATGACGATGGGGCGTGTGGCGCTGCCGGAGATGAAGCGCTTCAACTATGATGATCGTCTGGCATCCGGCACGGTGGCCGCTGGCGGTACGCTCGGCATCCTTATCCCGCCATCGGCCGGCTTTGTTGTCTACGCCATTCTGGCGGAGGTCTCGATTGGCCAGCTCTTTCTGGCAGGCGTCGTACCCGGTCTCCTCCTCACCATTTTGTTCATCGTCGCCATCCGCATATCCGTTGCGGTGAAGCCTGAACTGGCGCCCATGCAGGCCGAGCCAGTGCCGATGGCCGAACGCTGGCGCGCGCTCTTTCGGGCAAGCGGCATCCTCACCATCATCGTCATGACCATTGGCGGGATTTATCTTGGCGTGTTCTCGGCTGTGGAAGCCGCCGGCGTTGGTGCGTTTCTGGCGCTGATCTTTGCCGGTTTGCGGCGCAAGCTCACCACGCGGACCCTGTCAGAAGCTGCCCGCCAAACGCTTCGCTCCTGCGGCGGTATCTTCTTCATTCTGTTCGGCGCTTTCGTCTTCAAGACCTTTGTGGCCTTCACCGGTATTCCCTTTGCGCTTGCCGATTGGCTGACCAGCGCCGGGTTCTCGCAGCTTCAGATGCTGATCCTCGTGATCGTGGCGCTTATTGTGCTCGGCACCTTTCTCGACGGGTTTGCCATTCTGGTCCTGACCGTCCCTGTCTTGCAGCCCATTTTGGAAGCCTATGGCGTCAACATGATCTGGTTCGGCGTCCTGATGGTGATTGTTTTGGAGATGGCACTCATCTCCCCGCCGGTCGGCATGAATGTTTTCGTTGTCAAAAGCCTGTCCGACCGGCTTTCGCTGGGCACCGTCTATCGTGGCATCGGGCCGTTCTGGGTGATGATGGCGCTTCTGGTGATCGTGGTGCTGTGGCTGCCGGGCGTTGCGCTTTGGTTGCCCGGAGCAGGCTAAGAGCACAGGTGATTTGGGGTTTGCGCGTGGGCCAGTCCGCCGCTAGAACGCCGTGATCCATCCCCTCTTTCGTTCAGGTTCAAGGCATTCATGGCGCGGCAATTCATCTATCACATGTCGGGGCTCTCCAAGGCGTATGGCGCCAAGAAGGTGCTCGACAACATCCATTTGCAATTCTACCCCGATGCCAAGATCGGCATCCTTGGACCGAATGGTGCCGGTAAGTCGACGGTTCTGCGCATCATGGCCGGGCTCGACAAGGAGTTCACCGGCGAGGCGTGGCTGGCGGACGGCAAGACGGTGGGCTACCTGCCGCAGGAGCCGCAGCTCGATGCCAACAAAACGGTGATGGAAAATGTGATGGAAGGGGTGGCCGACAAGAAGGCCATTCTGGACCGTTACAACGAGCTGATGATGAACTACTCCGACGAGACGGCGGAGGAGGGCGCCAAGCTCCAGGATATCATCGACAGTCAAAACCTGTGGGACCTTGAAAGCCAGGTGGAACAGGCGATGGATGCGCTGCGTTGCCCTCCAGGGGATGCATCTGTTGAGAACCTGTCAGGCGGTGAAAAGCGCCGTGTGGCGCTCTGCCAGCTTCTTCTTTCCCAGCCGGACTTGCTGCTCCTCGACGAGCCGACAAACCATCTGGATGCTGAGACGACGGCATGGCTGGAAAAGCATCTGCGCGAGTACCCAGGCGCCGTCCTAATCATCACCCACGATCGCTACTTCCTGGACAACGTCACCGGCTGGATCCTGGAGCTCGATCGCGGGCGCGGCATCCCCTACGAGGGGAACTATTCGGCTTATCTGGAAGCCAAGGCCAAACGCATGGCGCAGGAGGGCCGCGAAGAGGCCAGCCGCCAAAAGGCGCTGGAGCGCGAGCGCGAGTGGATGGCGGCAAGCCCCAAAGCCCGTCAGACCAAATCCAAAGCGCGTATCAGCGCTTATGAAGAACTGGTCGCCAAGTCCGAAGCACGCCAGCCCGGGCAGGCGCAGATCGTCATCCCCGTGGCGGAGCGGCTTGGCAACAATGTCATCAAGGCTGAGGGGCTATCGAAGGGCTTTGGCGAGAAGCTTCTGATTGAAGATCTGGAGTTTAACCTGCCGCCGGGCGGCATTGTGGGCATCATCGGTGCCAACGGCGCCGGTAAGACGACGCTGTTCCGCATGATCACCGGTCAAGAAGAGGCCGATGATGGCTCGATCAATGTCGGTGAGACGGTTCAGCTTGGCTATGTCGACCAGAGCCGCGATGCGCTCGACCCCAAAAAGACGGTTTGGGAAGAGATTTCCGGCGGTGATGAGGTCATCAAGCTCGGCAAGCGTGAGGTGAACTCGCGCGCCTATTGTTCAAGCTTCAACTTCAAGGGCGGCGACCAGCAGCAGCCCGTCGGCACGCTGTCCGGTGGTCAGCGAAACCGGGTGCATCTGGCGAAAATCCTAAAGTCGGGTGCGAACGTTTTGCTGCTCGATGAGCCGACCAACGATCTGGACACCGAAACGCTGGCGGCGCTAGAGGATGCGTTGGAAGAGTATGGCGGCTGCGCCGTGGTGATCAGCCACGATCGCATGTTCCTCGATCGTCTTGCCACCCACATGCTCGCCTTCGAGGGCGACAGCCATGTGGAGTGGTTTGAGGGCAATTTCCACGATTATGAGCAGGACAAGATTAGGCGCCTCGGCCCGGAAAGCGTGAACCCGAAGCGGGTTACTTATAAGCGGCTGACTAGGTAGGTCGGGTGTCCATTTATTCTGCCAAGCGCTTTGAAGCCTCGCTTTCCGGTCTCTATGCCTCGCTTGACGGCGAGCTGGCCTCGCAGCCGGTCGAGAGCCTTGACCTCACCTATAAGGGCATTGCCGGTGACCGGCACGGTGGGCTGACGCGACCGTCTGGCGGGCGCGAGCCTTGGTATCCGCGCGGCACGGAAATGCGCAACGAACGGCAGCTTTCCATTGTCTGCGCTGATGAGCTGGCGGCGGCAGCCGAGGCAATGGAGATTGAGCGCATCGCGCCGGAATGGATCGGTGCGAACATGGTGCTTTCTGGCGTGCGGTCGCTCTCCATGCTGCCTCCGCGCAGTCTTTTGTTCTTTGAGGGCGGGGCGACCATCAAGGTCGATGGGCAAAACGCGCCGTGTCGGTTTGCTGGCGATGAGATCGCCAAGAACTACCCGGAAAAAAATGACAAAGCGCTGGCGCTGGCCTTTCCCAAGGCTGCAGTGGGCAAGCGTGGTCTGGTCGGCTGGGTTGAGAAACCCGGCACCGTTCGCGTTGGTCAAAGTGTGACCGTGCAGGTGCCCGAACAGTGGATTTGGGAAGGATAGGCATGGCCACGATTTTCATCACCGGTGCGTCGCGCGGCATCGGTCGCGAGTTGGCCACCAACTATCTGGAGCGCGGCGACACGGTCTATACCGCAGCGCGCTCGATTGATGATCTTGCGCCGCTCAAGGACCGGTTCGGCGATCGCTGCATACCGATCTCACTTGATGTGACCGACGGTGCCGCCGTGGACGGTTTGGCCCATGTCGTCACCGGGTCGCTGGACCTCCTCATCAACAATGCCGGTGTCATTGGACCGGAGACGCCCGACGCTCTCTCGATGGACTATCCGGCCTTTGCTCGAACCCTGTCGGTGAACACCATCGCGCCGCTGCGGGTCGTGCACGCGCTTCTGCCGCGCTTGCGGGAGGCTGAGGCGGCAAAAATCGTCACCATTTCCTCGCAGATGGGCATGATGGCCTATCAGAAGTCCGACCGGATCGCTTATCGCGCGTCAAAGGCAGCGGTGAACAAGGTGATGCAGGCGCTCGCGACCGACCTTCAGCCGGAGGGCATCGCCGCGATGATGGTCCATCCAGGTTGGGTGCGCACCGATATGGGCGGGCAGAACGCCGACATCTCGGTGGAAGAGAGCGCAAGCGGTCTGATGCAGGTGTTTGACGGCCTTTCCCTTGAGACCACAGGCAGCTTCAAGGCGTGGAACGGCCAGACTGTTCCTTGGTGAAGCTTTGATGGCCGGCTGATGGGCCACCTCGCGCAAGCGTGATGGCAACCCCGGTTTTCGGTGATCGGGGCGGGCCCTAGTCTGGTGGTCATGATCAAGATCGACCTTCTGGCTCACAGCCTTCCTGCTACGTTTCTCGCTGCCTTGCCTTTTTTGGCTGTTGTCTTGATGGCAATGGCAATGCTGGCCGCGCCCGTGCACGCCCAGACGAATGTGCCAGACGTGCTGGAAGGGGACTGGGGCACGCAGGCGCAATGCCAAGCGCAGCGCGATGTGGGCCCAGATGAAACGGTCGAGCATGTGACCGATGCGCCTTACCGGTTTCGCGGCCAGTGGGTCTCGCGATGGTTCCACTACTGCCGGGTGATGCAGGTGTTTCCGATCACTGGCGGTCCGGCCGAAGGCGGCCACATGGTGCGCGTGATGTGCGGCGAAGACGCCGTTGACCGGCCCTGGGAGATTGAGATGGCCCGCGAGGACGATCAACTCTCCATGACATGGTTTTCGCTCGATCCGGATCGTCCAGACTCGCCGCCATGGGAAGTCCAGCCGATCCAGCGCTGCGATGCGGAAAGCAGTTGAGCCAGACCGGCGGCTGGGCCACTGTTAGCCCACCCACTTTGGCTTAAGGACCTGCGATGACACCGCGCCGCCTGCTTTCTATTCCGCTCAACTTCGGCCTGTTGATGGCCGGCCTCGCGCTTGGTTCCGTACCGGCTGGCGCCCAGGAAGAGGGCGGTGCCCTGGTGTCCGCGGCGGAGCCAGCGGCGATCATCAAACTCCTGCGTGACCGCGGGCAGACTGCTATTTTGACCATCGATGAGTTCAATGACCCGTTCATTGAAACCAGTTTCGGCAACCGCGATTACAGTGTCTGGTTCTACGGTTGCACGGCGCATGAGGACTGCCAGTCGATCTCCCTGCAGGCCACCCGCATGAGCCCCGGGCGGGCGTCACTGGAAGCGCTCAATGACTGGAACGCCGTCCAGCGCTGGACGAAGGTTTACAGTGCGGAGGTGAATGCCGCCGTCCTTGAAATGGACATCTCCTTTCGCGCCGGCCCGATGACGAGCGATGACCTGTCGTCCATCCTTGATATCTGGGATGGCTCAATGGAGCAGTTCGTCCGCTTTATCGATGACGGAGAGTATGACTTCGTCGATTGACGAGCGCGCCTTGCGCATTTTCCGGTCCGCATTACCCATTAGCTCGCATTTGATCGATCCGTTTGAACGTTTGCCAACGTGCGGTTGTTAGCGTGTGTGTTGGGAAGACGGTGAGGGCCAGCATTGGGCTGTCCCACAAATGAGTGAACTTGTGGATTTTGACCGCGTGGAAAGCACGCACACTCAGGCGGAGCGTAACCGCCTGATGACTCATGTCGCGCAGCTTTATGCGTTGTCGAATGACAGGATCAATCCTGAGCTTTTGGCTGTCTATGATGACGTTTTGGTGCGTCTGGCAGACCTGGTTGAGGAAGAAGCGCTGGCCTTCGTTGCCGAGAAACTTGCCCCGCTGGTCAAAGCGCCAAAGGGCATGGTGCGAAAACTTGCCAATGAACCGATCCATGTGGCCCGGCCGGTCTTGGAACAAAGTCCGGTGCTGACCGAGGTTGATCTAACCGAACTGGCCAGCGAGCAGACCCAGGATCACCTTGAAGCGATTGCCACGCGTCAGCAGGTGCCGACGACGGTAACCTCTATTCTCGTGGACCGTGGCGAGAAACCGGTGAAGCTGAAGGTGGCACGCAACCTGGGCGCGCGCATTAACGAGGCTTCCTACTCAAAGCTTGTGAACGAGTCGCGCAGCGATCAGCGTCTTCAGGACTCGTTGGCCGACCGCGAGGATTTGCCCGTGAGCGTGGTGCGGGCGCTGGTGGAAGTCGCCAGCGCATCGGTACGACAGAAGCTTCTGCGCCACGGCCGACCAGAGGTCGCCGAACGCGTTACGGAAGCAGCTGGCCTTGCCGCTGAGCGGCTTTCCAATGAGCAATGGTTGGCGCGCTATGATTTTGATGCGGCTTATCGCACGGTGTCCATGGCGCTGAAGAAACAGCCAGTGAACGAGGCCTCCGTCCAGTCAATGGCCCGATCGGGCAAGTTTGCCGAGGCGGTGGTTATGTTCTCCATGTGCGCTGGGGTGTCGTTGGAAGAGGCCAAGCACTGGTCAGTGCGGGCAGATCCCAAGCCATTCCTTATCGTCTGCAAGACGATGGGCTTTTCCTCAGAAACCGTCGCCGCTTTCCTGGAGCTTGGTCCTTGGCTGCGGCGCCTTGACCGCACGGAGCGCGAACGGGCGATGTTCGACTATGACACGCTCGACCGCACCGCTGCTGATCGGGTCTTCACGGAGTGGAAGTGTCGTCGGGGCGTGCGCGCGGCCTAGCGCCTGGCTTTACTGATTGTTTGCCAAGGTCCGGCTTCCTAGCGAGGCCGGGCCTTTTTGCTGTCCAATCCCCATTGCGTCGGGCGTCATGATTGCATAAAGATATCTTTATATCTTTTTTGTATGAGTGGCCGTGCGTAGTTTTGACGATACCCTTGATGCTTTGAAGGCGCTTGCCGAACCGACCCGGCTGCGCCTTTTGGCGCTGCTTTGCCAAGGCGATTTGAGCGTGAAAGACCTCACCAGCCTTCTGGGCCAAAGCCAGCCGCGCCTTTCGCGTCATTTGAAGCTTCTGACAGATGCCGGTTGGATCCTGCGCTCGCCAGAGGGGGCGTGGGTCTATTACCGTATGGCCGAAAGCGCCGATCTGAAGGTCGTTTGGGCGGCGGTTCGTGGCATGATGGGCTCCGATGATCAGGTGCTTGCCGATGATGCCGAGCGCCTGCAACGCCTTAAGGATGAGCAAAGCGCCTCTGCCGAAGCGTTCTTTCAGGAGCATGCCGCCCGCTGGGACGCCTTGCGTGCGGATCTGGTGCCTGAAGCCGAGGTTGAGGCGGCTATCATGGCGGCACTCGGAAAGCAGCCGGTGGAGAACTTCCTCGACATTGGGACTGGCACGGGCCGTTTGCTCGTTCTCTTGCAAGAGCTTTATGTCAGCGGGCTCGGCATCGATCCGACCCATGCGATGCTTCAAGTCGCGCGGTCGCGTTTGGCTGATGCTGGCGTTGAGCATGCCCAGGTGCGCCATGGTGACGGCTTGGCGCTTGGACTGCCGCGCGACAGCCAGGACCTTGTCGCGCTGCACCAGGTGATGCACTTTTTTGATGACCCTAGACCCATGCTGGCCGAGGCCCGCCGCGTTTTGGCGCCAGGTGGGCGGTTGCTGATTGTCGATTTTGGCCCACATCAAGTAGAGGCCCTGCGGTCGGAGCATCGCCATCGCCGGCTTGGCTTTGATGGCGAGGAAGTGGGTCGCTGGCTTGGGGCGCTTGATATGCGGGTCGAGACGCCTGTCACCTTGGGCGGCGGGGGTTCTGGAAAGTCCGACCTTCCGGTGGTGCTCTGGCTCGCCCACGATCCGCGTCAAATGGTGGATGCGCCTTTGCCATCCTCTTCCATGGCGCTTGCTTAAGGACAGGTGGTTTTCATGACGGTTGTCGCATCCTCTGCCCTCAATGTGTCCTTTGAGTTCTTCCCGCCCAAGTCGGAGAAGATGGAAAAGGTGCTTTGGCACTCCATCGAACGGCTGGCGCCTTTGCAGCCGACGTTTGTGTCGGTGACCTATGGAGCGGGCGGGTCCACCCGTGAGCGCACCCATCGCACCGTGCAGGCGCTGAAAGAAAAAACCAGCCTTCATCCGGCCGCCCACCTGACCTGCGTGAATGCGTCGAAGGCGGATGTGGATGCCGTCGTCGACAGCTACCGCGCGGCAGGCGTGAACCATATTGTTGCCCTGCGCGGCGACCCGCCCGATGGTGTCGGCACTGCCTATCATGCCCATCCTCATGGCTATCAG
The DNA here is from genome assembly GCA_038749715.1 of Pseudomonadota bacterium. GTDB lineage: Bacteria > Pseudomonadota > Alphaproteobacteria > Rhizobiales > MH13 > MH13. The sequence goes on along the minus strand of JBCDHR010000006.1, from coordinate 155,653 downwards.
GATACTGCCGATTTGGTGGCTGCGATCTGTTCCCGGCACGCCATGGAAATCTCTGTTTCAGCCTATCCGGAGCGCCATCCGGAAAGCCCGGATTGGGACACCGAGATCGACGTTTTGAAGCGCAAGTTGGATGCCGGCGCGACCCGGGCGATCACCCAGTTCTTCTTCGATAACACCGATTTCTTCCGCTACATGGACCGCGTATCGGATGCCGGGATTACGATTCCGGTCGTGCCGGGCATTGCGCCGATCCATTCCTTCAAGTCGATTTCGCGCTTTGCCAAAGGCTGCGGTGCGCGCATCCCCCAGGCTGTCGCAGCGCGTTTCGAAGGGCTGGACGAAGACCCTGTCACGCACCAATTGGTAGCAGCAACGGTGGCGGCTGAGCAGGTGGAAGGCCTGCGCCGGCATGGCATCAAGGACTTCCACTTCTACACCATGAACAAGGCTGATCTTGTTTATGCGATCTGCCATTTGCTGGGCATGCGGCCCGAAAAGGCGGATGAGAAAGCGATTCAAGTCGCCGCAGAAAACGCTAATAAAGCAGTGGCTTAGGGCAGAGTGCTGATCTTATGATTCTGAATCATCCAGCCTTTGAAGCACTGAATCAGCTAGCTCAGAAAAAGATTCTGGTGCTGGACGGTGCCATGGGTACGCAGATCCAGGATCGCAAATTCTCGGAAGCCGATTTTCGCGGTGAACGGTTTGCCGATTGGGGGCACGATCTTCAGGGCAACAACGACCTTCTGATCCTCACGCAGCCTGATGCGATCCGCGCCATTCACAAGGCGTACTTCGACGCCGGTGCGGACATCGTTGAGACCAATACCTTTTCTTCCACCACCATCGCGCAGGCCGATTATGGGATGGAAGAGCTTGCCTATGAGCTGAACGAGCAGGGCGCGCGTTTGGCACGTGAGGCGGCCGAGGCGGTGATGGCTGAGGAGCCCGGCCGGCAGTGCTTCGTCGCCGGTGCGCTCGGACCGACCAACCGCACCGCATCGATCTCGCCTGATGTGCAGAACCCGGGTTTCCGAGCCGTCACGTTCGATGACCTTCGCGAGGCCTATGGCGAAGCGGCGAGGGGGTTGATCGCGGGTGGTGCGGACATCCTTTTGGTTGAGACCATCTTCGACACGCTGAACGCCAAGGCGGCACTGTTTGCCATCGATGAAGCGTTTGAAGAGATGGGTGTGAAGCTGCCGGTGATGATCTCCGGCACGATCACCGATCTTTCTGGCCGGACGCTTTCGGGCCAAACACCGACCGCCTTCTGGCACGCGCTGCGCCATACAAAGCCGTTTTCCATCGGGCTCAATTGCGCGCTCGGCGCGAAGGAAATGCGCGCGCATATCGCCGAGCTTTCCAAGGTTGCCGATACGCTTGTGTGCGCTTACCCCAATGCGGGCCTGCCGAATGAGTTCGGTGCCTATGATGAGTCGCCGGCTGCGACATCGGGCATGCTGGGTGAGTTCGCTGAGGCTGGGCTGGTCAACATCGTTGGTGGCTGTTGCGGTACGACACCTGACCACATTCAGGCCATCGCCGAAGCTGTGTCCGACAAAGCACCCCGGACCGTCCCAGAGATTGAGCCGAGGCTTCGTCTGTCCGGTCTTGAGCCCTTCACGCTGACCGACGACATTCCGTTCGTGAATGTGGGTGAGCGCACCAACGTCACCGGGTCGGCGAAATTCCGCAAGCTCATTAAAAACAACGACTATCCGACGGCGCTGGATGTCGCGCGAGACCAGGTGGAAGCCGGTGCGCAGGTGATCGACGTCAACATGGATGAGGGGCTGCTCGACTCCGAAGAGGCGATGGTCACCTTCCTCAATCTGGTTGCCGCCGAGCCCGATATTGCCCGTGTGCCAGTGATGGTCGATTCCTCCAAATGGTCGGTGATCGAGGCTGGGTTGAAGTGCCTTCAAGGCAAGCCCATCGTGAACTCGATCTCGCTGAAAGAGGGCAAGGGCCAGTTCATCGAACAGGCCAAGCTATGCCTGCGCCACGGCGCGGCGGTGGTGGTGATGGCGTTCGATGAGGACGGCCAGGCCGACACCTATGCCCGTAAAGCCGAGATCTGCGAGCGAGCCTATCGCGTGCTTGTCGATGAGGTGGGCTTCCCGCCGGAAGACATTATCTTCGACCCCAACGTGTTCGCGGTGGCGACCGGCATTGAAGAGCATGCCGATTATGGCAATGACTTCATCAATGCCACCAAGTTCATCCGTCAGAACCTGCCGCACGCCCATGTGTCGGGCGGGGTGTCGAATCTGTCGTTCTCGTTCCGGGGCAATGAACCGGTGCGCGAGGCGATGCACACGGTATTCCTCTACCATGCCATCGCGCAAGGCATGGATATGGGCATCGTCAATGCCGGGCAGCTTGGCGTCTATGATGCGCTAGACCCGCGCCTGAAAGAGCTCGCCGAAGATGTGGTGCTGAACCGCCGCGAGGATGCGACCGAGCGGCTGGTGGATGCTGCCGATGAGTTCAAAGGCGGCGGGGCGAAGAAGCGCGAAGTTGATCTTTCCTGGCGCGAAGGCCCGGTGCAAGAGCGTCTGAAACACGCGCTGGTCCATGGCATCACCGAGTTCATCACCGAAGACACGGAAGAGGCCCGCCAGTCTGTCGAGCGCCCGCTGCATGTGATCGAAGGGCCGTTGATGGACGGCATGAATGTGGTCGGAGACCTTTTCGGCTCCGGCAAGATGTTCTTGCCCCAGGTGGTGAAATCGGCCCGCGTGATGAAGCAGGCCGTTGGCTATCTCATGCCCTTTATGGAGCGTGAGAAGGAGGAGATGGGCCTCACCGATGCGCCGTCGGCCGGCAAGGTGCTGCTGGCTACCGTGAAGGGCGATGTGCACGATATCGGCAAGAACATCGTCGGCGTCGTGCTCCAGTGCAACAATTACGAGGTCGAGGATATGGGCGTGATGGTGCCCGGCCAGGCGATCCTCGATAAGGCCAAAGAGATCGGGGCCGATATCATCGGCCTGTCGGGCCTCATCACGCCGTCGCTTGATGAGATGGTGTCCGTCGCCTCGGAGATGGAGCGGCAGGGGTTCACTATCCCGCTGCTCATCGGCGGGGCGACGACCAGCCGGGTGCATACGGCGGTGAAGATCGATCCGGCCTACCAGGCAGGGCAGGCGGTCTATGTGACCGACGCCAGCCGCGCGGTAGGCGTCTGCCAGAAGGTACTTGGCAACGACAACGCCAACTATTTCGGCGAGATTTCTGCCGAATACGAACGCATCGCCGAGGGCCATGCCCGCGCGCAGGCAACCAAGGCGCGGCTTCCTATTGCGCAGGCGCGCGCCAAGGCGTTCCAGCCAGATTTTGCCGCCAAGGCGCCGGTAAAACCGGCCATGCTCGGTACCAAGACCTTTGAGACCTATGACCTTGCCACGCTGGTGCCCTACATTGACTGGACGCCGTTTCTAGCGACCTGGGAGATCAAGGGCACCTATCCGGCGGTGCTGGATGACCCCAAAGCCGGCCCCGTGGCACGGGAGCTTTTGGACGACGCCAAGGTGATGCTCGATGAAATCGTCGGATCTGGGCTGGTGTCTGCCAAGGCGGTGATTGGCCTTTGGCCGGCGGCGCGCGATGGCGACGATGTCGCTGTTTTTGCCGATGAGACCCGCAAGGAACGCATCGCGACCTTCCACACGCTGCGCCAGCAGATCAGCCGCTCCTCCAACGCGCGCGCGCAAGTGGCTCTTGCCGACTTTGTGGCCCCTGAGGGCGATTATGTCGGTGGGTTCGCTGTCACCGCCGGTCATGGCGAGGAAGAGGCAATCACGGCGCTCGCCGGTGAGGACGACTACAAAAAGATCATGATCCAGGCGCTGTGCGACCGGCTTGCCGAAGCGTTCGCCGAACATATGCATGAGCGTGTGCGCCGGGAGTTCTGGGGCTATGCCGCCGATGAGGCATTGTCGCCAGCTGAGTTGATCAAGGAAGCCTATAACGGAATCCGTCCAGCCCCCGGCTATCCAGCGCAACCCGATCACACGGAGAAGGATGCGCTGTTCCGTCTGCTGGGTGCGGAAGAAGCCGCTGGCATCAAGCTCACCGAGAGCTATGCCATGTGGCCAGGGTCGTCTGTTTCCGGGCTCTATTTCGCCCATCCCGAAAGCTATTATTTCGGCGTTGGGCAGGTGGAACGCGATCAAGTGGAAGACTATGCAGCCCGCAAAGGCTGGACCGTCGAGGAAGCCGAAACCTGGTTGCGGCCGGTGCTTGCTTATGATCCGGCGGCAATCCTCTCGCAAGCTGCCCAATAGGGCGTCCATTGTTTCTGATCTGTTGACGGGTCGTTTCGCTTTATCGGTCTTTTGCGATGAAGCGATTGGGTCAATCTTTTCCCCAACCGAACTCTTAGGGGAACAAACCCATGTCGACTGCAAACACGATTTTGAGCGTTTTGGCCTCGCCGCGTGGCGAAGCCTCCGTTAGCCGCCAGCTGGCCGACAAGGTTGTCGCCAAGCTGAGCCACGGCGAAACCCGCCACATCTCCCGCGATATCAGCGCCGGCATCCCCGTTGTGGATGGCGCGTGGATTGGTGCAGCCTTTGGAGGTGACGACAAGACGCCACTGACCACATCTGAAGAGCTGGTTGCTGAAATCAAAGCGGCCGATCACCTCGTGATTGCGACGCCGATCTGGAACTTCGGCGTGCCGGCCACGCTGAAGGCGTGGATCGATCAGATCGCCCGGGCCGGCGTGACCTTCCAGTACAGCGATCAGGGGCCTGTTGGTCTGCTTGAAGGCAAGCGTGCGACGATCATCATCTCGTCGGGCGGCACTGAGTCCGGCTCGGCCATTGATTTCGCAACGCCGTACTTGAAGCACGTTCTTGGCTTTATCGGCATTCACGACGTTGATGTAGTTGCCGCCGATCGGCTGATGGTGGATGCAGATGCGTCCATGGCCAAGGCTGACGCGGCGATTGAGGCCATCGCCGCCTAATCGGCACCTATCTCTCTGACATCAAAAGAAAACGGCGCCGCAAGGGCGCCGTTTTTTGTTGCTGTGCGGATTGCTTTTCTTCTTTCCGCAAAAGTTATCTAGTCAGGCCGAAATGGCGGGTATCACACTATCCTTAAACTCTATCAGACCATTCCGAGCACGATGGCACCAATGAAAACAAAAGCGGCACCGACAATGATCAAGTTCAAAGCGCGTTGACCGTTCATAGGCACTGGCCTCCCTCTTTGATAGGTTGCCGAGGCTACCTGAGGTGCTGTGCGAGGCAAGATAATTCGTCGCTGCATTGCACAAATCCCTTAGGCTCAACGGCTTAAGAGGAAATACTAGCCTTTTTGCCGCGCTGCGGCATTGGCTTAGCGCAAACTCTGGTCACATTTACGCACGCCGCAGGGCAGCGGTCATAACGCCCGCACCAAGGAGCATCGTTCCGCCTGCTCTGTTGGCCCATTTCAGCGTTTTTGGCTGAGTTATTCGGGTGCGCAAATGGGCGGCAAACAGGGCGTAGAGCGCGGCGTTGACGATGCCCAGAACCACAAATGTGGTGCCCAAAAGGGCAAGTTGGGGCACGGCCGGGGCGGCCGGGTTCAAGAAGTGCGGCAGGAAGGCGACGAAGAAGGCGATTCCCTTCGGGTTCAGCGCCGTCACAATGGTTGTGTGCAGCGTCATTTTTCGGCCAGAGATGGCGGTGCTTTCGTCCAGTTTCAGGTTTGGCTGGGTGCGCCACATCTTGATGCCGAGATAGACCAGATACGCGGCGCCAACCCATTTGAGCACGGTGAAAGCCGTCGCGGAGGTCGCCATGATCGCACCAAGACCTGCCAAGGAAACCGTGACGGCGATGGCATCGCCCAGCCCCACGCCGACCACGGTTGAGAGCGCTGCTCTGCGCCCTTGGCTCAGCGCGTAAGAGATGACCAGCAGGATCGTCGGGCCGGGAACGGCCAGCACAACAAAGCAGGCAAAGACGTAGGAGAGGTAGAGTTCAACGGTCATGGCATGTTCCTGGGAGGCTCCGATTAGGTCCGAGCAATCCCTGAAATCATACTCTCGTCAAGCCGGTTCAGGCCCGCCCATATCCTCCGCCTGTCGGCGTGGTGATGATGATGGCTTCGCCGGCATCAAGCTCTGTCTGATCGCAGCTACGCAGCGTTTCGACGTCTCCAGAGTTGCGGCGCACTTCGGCCTTGCCGAAACGTCCGGGCTCACCGCCTTGGACACCTGGAGGCGCGACGTGGCGGTGTGAGGAGAGCACGGCGCAGTCCATGTGCTCGCGGAAACGGATCACACGTCGGGTTCCGTCGCCAGCGCTCCATTTGCCCTGGCCGCCTGAACCTTTCTCGATGTGGAAATCCTCCAACACGACGGGGAAGCGCATTTCCAGCACCTCCGGGTCGGTGAGGCGTGAGTTCGTCATATGCGTATGGACGCCGGAAGTTCCGTTGAAGCCCGGGCCGGCGGGCGCACCTGAACAAATCGTCTCGTAGTACTGATAGGTCGCGTTGCCGAAGGTGAGATTGTTCATCGTCGCCTGGGCGGACCCCAGCGCCTCTGTGGCGCAGAACATGGCGTTTGTGACGTGTTGGGAGGTTTCCACATTGCCTGCCACCACAGCAGCGGGGTAGCGCGGGCGCAGCATGCAGCCATCGGGGATGATGAGATTGATCGGCTTCAAGCAGCCGGCGTTCATCGGGATCGGCTGTTCGGTGAGAACGCGGAACACGTAAAGCACGGCGGCTCGCGCTACCGGCTCAGGCGCATTGAAGTTGTTGGTTTGCTGGTCGCTGGTGCCGGTGAAATCGACCGTTGCTTCCCGCTTCTCGCGGTCCACGGTGATTTTCACCTTGATCACAGCGCCTTGATCCGTCGGGTACGCGATCTGGGCATCGCTCAGCCGCTCCAGCACACGGCGCACGCTTTCCTCAGCATTGTCCTGCACGTGGCCCATGTAAGCGGAGACGACCTCCCAGCCGAACTGCGCCACCATCCTGCGCATCTCGTGGACGCCCTTTTCGTTGGCCGCGATCTGGGCCTTCAGGTCGCCAATGTTCTGTTCGGCGTTGCGCACGGGGTAGGGGTGATCGGTGAGAAGCGTGCGCAGGGCCTCTTCGCGGAAGTCGCCACGATCGATGACTTTGAAGTTGTCGAACAGGACGCCTTCTTCTTCCACCGTCGTTGCCAGAGGCGTCATGGAGCCTGGGGCAGTGCCGCCGACATCGGCATGATGTCCGCGTGAGGCGACCCAGAAAATGATGCCGCGCTCGTGCGGGTCGAAGACGGGCGTCACGACGGTGATGTCGGGCAGGTGGGTGCCGCCATTGTAGGGCGCATTCAGTGCGTAGACGTCGCCCGGTTTCACCGTGCCGACATTCTGGCGGATGATAGCCTCCACCGAGCGATCCATGGACCCCAGATGCACGGGCATGTGCGGCGCATTGGCGACCAGCGCGCCGTCCTTGTCGAAGACCGCGCAGGAAAAATCGAGCCGTTCCTTGATGTTCACCGAAGAGGCGGTCTTTTGCAGCGTCTCGCCCATCTGCTCGGCGATGGACATGAAAAGGTTGTTGAACACCTCCAGCATCACCGGATCGGCTTTGGTGCCGATGGCATCATCGCGCCGTTTGGCTTCAATGCGGGTGAGCACGAGATGATCGCGCTCGGTGAATCGGGCCTGCCAGCCCGGTTCGATCACGACGGTTTGGTGGTCTTCCACCAGAATAGCGGGGCCGGTGACAGTCTGCCCGCGTGATGCGTCGGCACGGCGGACGATGGTGGCATCATGCCACTCGCCCTCGGTGAAGATGCGGGTGGTTTCTGCTTTCGTTGCTTCGCCGTCGACGGTGGCCTCGGCGGCTTCATCGCGCCCGCTGACGGTGCCGTCTTCGCCTTGCAATTCGACGCTTTCCACGATGATCGCGCGGCCCGGATAGGTGAATCCGAACTGGTTTTTGTGTTCAGTTTCAAAGGCTTTGGCGATGCCCATGATGTCGCGAGCGGTGAAGTTGAGCGGGATGGTTGTGTCCGTGCCCTCATAGCGCAAATGCAAGATCGGGCGGGAGACGATGCTGTTCTCGTCAACTCCTTGGCCGGTCAGTTCTTCAAGCACCTGCGCGCTCAAAGCCTCGATCAGCGTGTTGAGCGCGGATCGGTTTTCCTCTCGCAACTGCTCGACCATAGCCTTGGTGCGCGAGGCGTAGATGCTGGCGAGGCCCATGCCATAGGCAGACAGAAGCCCGGAGAAGGGGTGGATGTGGACCGTCATCATGCCAAGCCGGTCGGCAATGGCGCAGGCATGCTGACCACCAGCGCCACCGAACGAGACGAGCGCATATTGCGTCACGTCATAGCCGCGCTGAACGGAGATGGTCTTCACCGCGTTGGCCATGTTTTCCACCGCGATGCGCAGGAACCCGTCCGCGATCTCCTCCGGTGCGCGGCCATCACCTATTTCGGCGGCAAGGGCGGTGAACTTTTCCGTCACCACATTGGCGTCGAGCGGCTGGTCCTGGTTGGGCCCGAAGATCGAGGGGAAGAGGCTTGATTGCAGCTTGCCTACCATGACGTTGGCATCTGTGACCGCGAGCGGGCCGCCACGACGGTAGCAAGCGGGGCCGGGGTTCGCGCCGGCGGAGTCCGGGCCGACCTGAAAGCGCTCATCCTTGTAGTGGAGAATGGAGCCGCCACCGGCGGCTACCGTGTGGATGCGCATCATGGGCGCGCGCATACGCACGCCGGCAACCTCGGTGTCGAAGGCGCGCTCATAGGTCCCGGCATAGTGGGAGACGTCCGTGGACGTCCCCCCCATGTCGAAACCGATGATCTTGTCGAACCCGGCCATAGCGGCTGTTTCAACGGCGCCAACCACGCCGCCCGCCGGGCCGGACAGGATGGCATCCTTGCCCTGAAACAGGTCGGCGGCGGTAAGGCCGCCTGAGGACATCATGAACATCAGACGGCAACCGGTACCCTCCACGCCCAGTTCCTCGGCGACCTGGTTCACATAGCGGCGCAGGATGGGGGAGAGGTAGGCATCAACCACGGTCGTGTCGCCGCGCCCAACCAACTTCACCAGCGGCGATACCTCATGGCTGACGGAGACCTGCGCAATGGTGCCCCGGGCGCGGGCTCTTTCAGCGATCTGCGCCTCATGTTCGGGATAGGCATAAGCGTGCATGAGTGTGATGGCGAGGGACTGGTAGCCGGCCTTTTCGACAGCATCCAAGGCTTCGTCGATTGCCTGATCGGTGATGGCGGCTTCCACCGTACCGTCGGCCAGAACCCGCTCCTCGACTTCGACGACGAGGTCGTAAAGCTGTTCGGGCAGGATGATGTTTTTGGCAAAGATATCGGGACGCGCCTGGTAGCCGAGACGCAGGGCGTCGCGGAAACCCTTGGTGATGATGAGCGCCGTGCGCTCGCCCTTGCGCTCCAGCAGTGCATTGGTCGCAACCGTGGTGCCCATCTTCACCGTCGCGATCTTGTCCGCCGGCACCCGCTCACCGGGTTTCACGCCAAGGAAGCGGCGGATGCCCTCCACCGCGGCATCGCGATAGGCCTCAGGGTTTTCCGAAAGAAGCTTTTGGCTGTGAAGCGATCCGTCAGGCTGGCGCGCCACGATGTCGGTGAAGGTGCCGCCGCGGTCGATCCAGAAATCCCAAAACCCGGTCTGCGTGTTGGTTTGGGCGGGCTGTGCGGCGGTCATGAAGTACTCCTGGGCTGCTCCGAATGCCTGAAGCTGGCGTTTAAGAGCGTAAGCGATGAAGCGTTAGGCAGGATGCGAAAAGTTAACGCAGATAATTTGTTGACAAATTGTCATTGTCACGTCAACCTCCAAATGTGCTGAGGCAATCAGCGATGCGTGGGAAGGTCATCGTCTGGCCGTTCCCCATGCGCTTTCGAGCAAGGAGAGGGGAAACTCATGAACATTTTCAAGGCTTTGGCCGCCGCTGGCGCGGTCAGCATGATCGCATCCGGCGCTGCTGCCCAAACCTCTTGGGACATGCCGACGCCCTATGGCGACAGCATCTTCCACACGCAAAACATCATGCAATTTGCCGATGATGTGCGCGAAGCGACCGGTGGTTCGGTCGATATCACGGTTCACTCAGCCGGTTCGCTGTTCGGTCATCCGGAGATCAAAGACTCTGTTCGACGCCAGCTTGCCCCCATCGGTGAGGTGCTGATTTCGCGGCTTTCCAATGAGAACCCGCTTTACGGCGTCGACTCCATTCCGTTTCTGGCAACCTCCTATGATGAGGCACGCGCACTTTGGGAGGCTTCCGAGCCGGCCATCGCATCGCTGTTGGAAGAAGAAGGGCTGATGCTGCTCTTCGCTGTGCCGTGGCCTCCGCAGGGCATTTATGCCGGCATGGAAGTCACCGACGCTTCGCAGATGGATGGCGTGCGGTTCCGCGCCTACAATGCTGCGACCGAACGCCTGGCCACCCTGATGGGCGCCGTACCGACACAGGTTGAGGCTGGCGACATCCCGACCGCTTTCTCCACCGGCCGCGTGGATGCAATGATCACGTCACCCTCAACCGGCGTTGCCTCGCAAGCCTGGGATTTCGTGAACACCTATCATGATACCCGCGCCTGGTTGCCAAAGAACATGGTGATCGTGAACGCACGTGCTTTCGAGGCGCTTTCGGCTGACGAGCAGGCTGCCCTTCTGGCTGCTGCCGACGAAGCAGAAGCCCGCGGTTGGGCGATGTCGGAAGAAGAAACCGGCAGCAAGACCGATACGCTTGCCGAAAACGGCATGAGCGTCGTTGCGCCATCAGACACGCTGGCCGGCCAGCTTGGCGAGATCGGTGAGACCATGACCGCCGAGTGGCTGGAAAGTGCTGGCGATGCCGGTCAGGCGGTTATCGACGCTTATAGCGGCATGTAATCCTCCCTGAGACTGGGCGGGGCTCCATCCGGCGCTCCGCCCTTTTTCTATCTGCAATTCCAAGCGTGTCGGAGGGGTAGGGACATGCGTGCCATTCTCAATCAGCTTTATCGGCTGTCATCAGCAGCGGCGGCTGTGTGCTTGTGTGTGATTGCCAGTCTGGTTCTGGTGCAGGTGTTCGGGCGCATCGTGGATGGCACGCTGCGCGCGCTTGATATGCCGATTGTCGGCATCACCGTTCCATCGCTCAATGAGATTGCCGGGTTCCTGTTTGTCGCCGCAACCTTTCTCGCGCTGGCGGCAACCCTTCGACAGGCCGACCATATCCGCGTTTCCATGCTGATCCGCGCTGTTCCGTTGGGTGCGCGGCGCGTTTTGGAGGGGCTGGTTTTGGCTGTCGGTACGGCGCTTGCCGCCTATGCCTCCTGGCACGCGGTGTTTCTCGTTATCGACTCCATTCAGTTCAACAGCGTGTCGTTCGGCGTCATAGCGATCCCGCTTTGGATCCCGCAAAGCGCCCTGGCGGCCGGTCTGATCGTGTTTGCTATCGCGCTCGCCGATGAGCTTGTCGCCGTCCTGTTCGGCGACGGTATACCAACCTATCAGGCGCATGAAGAGGCCAAGTCTGACATCATCCAACGACCGGTGATCACCCCAGAAGATGCTGAGCGGGGAGCGTCCTGATGGGCATCGAAACGCTCGCGCTCTTGCTCGGCGCCGCCATGCTGGTGGCGCTGGCGTTGGGACTGTGGGTGTCGCTTGCGCTGTCGGCGGTGGCGATCCTGGGGATCATCATTGCCACCAACGTGCCGGTCGGCACCGTGATGGCGACCACCATCTGGGGTAAGCTCAACTCCTGGGAGCTGACGGCGCTGCCCATGTTCATCTGGATGGGTGAGATCCTTTTCCGGTCCAGGCTCAGCCAAGACATGTTCGCTGGCCTGGCACCCTGGATGCGCGGTCTGCCGGGCCGATTGCTGCATGTGAACATTCTTGGGTGCACGATCTTCGCGGCTGTTTCCGGCTCGTCGGCGGCGACCACGGCCACCATCGGCCGCATGGCGCTGCCGGAGCTTTCCAAGCGCGGTTACGACCCGCGCATCGCCATCGGAACCCTCGCCGGGTCTGGCACGCTGGGCCTTCTTATCCCACCGTCGATCATTCTTATCGTCTATGGCGCAGCGACCGAGCAGTCGATTGCCCGCCTGTTCATCGCTGGCGTTCTGCCCGGCATCATGCTTGCGGTGCTCTTCATGGGGTTCACCGCGATCTGGGCGATCATGAACCGCTCACGCATGCCTGAGGCCGATCCGCCGATCCCGCTGATGGAGCGCCTTGCCGCGACGCGCCGGCTGTTGCCCGTCATCCTGCTGATCGTCGCCGTCATCGGCTCGATCTATGCCGGGCTTGCCTCGCCGACCGAAGCGGCAGCGGTGGGCGTCTTCTGTGCGCTCATCCTGTCCTGGCTGTCGGGCACGCTGACCAAAGAGAGCTTCACCCAGGCATTGCTCGGTGCGACGCGCACCAGCTGTATGATTGCCTTCATTCTGGCCGGTGCCGCCTTCCTCACGGTGGCGATGGGCTACACGCGCATTCCGCGCGAGCTAGCCAGCTGGATCGGGGTGATGGAGCTTTCGCCCTATCTGCTGCTTGCCGCACTGACGCTGTTCTTCATCGTTCTGGGCTGTTTTCTAGATGGCATATCCATTGTCGTGCTCACGACGTCCATCATCCTGCCCATGGTTCAGGCGGCGGGGATCGACCCCATCTGGTTCGGGATTTTTCTCGTTTTGGTCGTAGAGATGAGCCAGATCACACCGCCGGTGGGGTTCAATCTGTTCGTCATACAGGGCATGACGGGGCGCAATATCTTTCAAGTTGCACTCTACGCCTTGCCCTTCTTCTGCCTGTTGGTGCTCGGCACGGTGCTTCTGGTTCTGTTTCCGGAGATCGCGCTATGGCTGCCCGAAACGATGCTGTCGAACCGTTAGACGCCGCTGAGCCGGGCGTTGGCCCGGTTGTTTCCTCGGCGCACCTGGCGCAATCCTCGTTCCCCTCCCAGTCGGAGTTCGAGTTTGCGCTGACGATGACGGTGAACGCGTTTCACCGCTGGATGACCCGCTGCATGACGGCGGCGGGGGAAGAGGGTTTGTCACCACTGGAAGTCTTGGTGGTGCATCTGGTCAACCATCGCGACCGGCCCAAGACCCTTGCCGACATCTGCCTTGTTTTGAACATTGAGGACACGCATCTGGTGTCCTATGCGGTCAAGAAGCTTGCGGAGCGCGGCCTGGTGCAAACCGGGCGCAACGGTAAGGAGAAGACCGTCGCCATCACCGAGCGAGGCACAGAGGTTTGCACGCGCTATGGCGCGCTGCGTGAAGCGCTCTTGATTGATGCGGTCAAGGCCCTCAACTTTGAGGGTGAAGATATCTCGCGGATCGCCGCCACGATGCGGGCGCTGTCTGGAAGTTATGACCAGGCAGCCCGCGCCGCAGCGGCCATGTAACTGGTCCGAGCAACGCTCGGGCTAAGAAGGAGCGGCAGCCGGTGAGCCTTTGGGCATCCCTGCAATCCCTGATCGGTCAGGCGACATCTGGTGCGGGTGCCGCGCTGGGGGCGCTTGTCGATCGCTTGCGCAATCTGGTCGGCGATGAAGAGCAGCGCCGCCAGGTGGCGTTTACGGTCGCCATGATTGGCCTTTCAGCCAAAATGGCCAAGGCCGATGGCGTTGTGACGAACGAAGAGATCGATGCGTTTCGTGATCTTGTGGAGTTCCCGCAAGGCGAGGCGGAGAATGTCGCGCGGCTCTACAATCTTGCCAAGCAGGATGTCGCCGGCTTTGATGCTTATGCGCGCAAGATCGCCAGCTTGTTTGAGGGCGAAGACGCGATCCTGGAAGACATTCTGGACGGGCTGTTCCACATCGCCATGGCCGATGGCGTGCTGCACGACCGGGAGGCTGCCTATTTGCAAACGGTCGCATCAGAATTTGGAATGGACGAGGTGGAATACAAACGCGTGCGGGCACGTCACGTGTTTGAGGGCGATCTTGATCCCTATGCCGTGCTCGGGGTCGATTCTGACCTTCCCTATGATGATGTAAGACGAGTCTATCGCCGTCTTGTGGCGGAAAACCATCCTGACAGGCTGATCGCGCGCGGCGTGCCGCAAGAGTTCATCAAGATCGCTTCGGAGCGTTTGGCGGCCATAAATTCGGCCTTCGATCAGATCGAACTGCGCCATCGCGGCGTTCCAACCGCATGAGCAGTGTCTACCCAGCCATCGACAGCACGGTGCCGTCGCCGAACTTTGACAGTCGCGATGGGGCGCCGGTCGATCTTGTGATCCTCCACTATACCGGGATGGCCGATGATGACGCGGCCATGCAGCGGCTTGCCGACCCTCGCTCGAAGGTTTCGTGCCACTATCTCATCCACGAGGATGGCCGGATCGTGCAGATGGTCGATGAGGCCGATCGCGCCTGGCATGCCGGCGTTGCCTCCTGGAAGGGCGTTAGCGATGTGAATGCCCGGTCCATTGGGATCGAAATCTGCAATCCAGGCCATGAGCATGGCTATCGAGCCTTCCCGCACGCGCAGATCACCAGCTTGATCGCGCTTTTGAAGCCGATGATCGGCCACCATGGCGTCGCGCGGGAGCATGTGTTGGCGCACTCAGACGTTGCACCCGAACGCAAGGAAGACCCCGGCGAGTTCTTCCCTTGGGGTGAGCTTTATGCCCATGGCGTCGGCCATTATGTGCCACCCGCACCGGTGTTGGATGGCCGCTTTATGGCCGTTGGCGATAGCGGTGAGGCGGTTGGTGCCCTGCAATCGATGCTGAAGCTTTATGGCTACAACATCCAACCATCTGGTCAGTTTGACCTCCACACCGAGACGGTTGTGCGCGCGTTTCAGCGTCATTTTCGACCCGAACGGGTGGATGGGGTGGCCGATAGTTCGACCGTTTCTACCTTGCATCAGCTGCTGCGCAGCCTTATCGGCTAGCGCTTACATGATGAAGCAGGGGCGCTAACGCATTGGGCGTACTGACAGAAAAAATCCGCTGGGTCACTTCGTTGACCATGGAAGGGGACCGGTTAAGCGCCGATGACCTCGTCTTCCAGCGCGACATGATGGCAGGCGTGCGCATCGACCGGCCGGGCTTTCGTATTTCCTTCATCGCTGCAGCGCTTGCGCTTTTTGGCTCGCTGATTTTGTCCATTGCTGCGTTCATCGACACGCAGCAGTTTTTCGATCCCGATTACACCCTGTTTGCCTTGTCACTCTTCCCGGTGATTGGCGCTGCTGCTGCCGCTTACATACTGCGCCCGCGCAATCATTTGACGGTGGTGCTGCGTGATGGCTCAGCTCTTGTGATGGTATCGCGCGATGCGACGTTTCTGGGCCTCTGCCTGGAGGCCTTTGAGCGGATGTGGCTTGACCAGGACCGGGCGCGTGCTTCGCTTTACCTGCATGCGGGCCATCGTTCGGTGGATTTCGGGCCGGCGATTACCGGCGCACCGGTTGAGACGTTGGTCGAGCCGCGTAGCGAGGCGGCCGACCTGCCTCGCTTTCCAGCTGAGATTGAATCGGAACCACTCGACACACCGATGATGGATGCGCCTGTTATCGAGCCACCGGTGATTGAGCCGCCTGTGATCGATGAACCTGTGGCCGATGTTCCGCAGACCGGCGTGTCCGAAGCTGTCACCGAAGATGATGACGGTGCGCCCGCGGTTGTCGATGATGAGCCGGTCGCCATACCGCCGCCGATGCCCGATCTGCCGGAGCAATCCTTCGAGCCAGACGTTGCTGAGACGTCTGACGACGCCATTGTTCCTGGCTCGCTGTTTGATGACCTGCCCATGCCGGGCAAGGACCAGGGGGCGGACGATGCCGATACCGGGGAAGACCAGAAAAAGGCCAGCGACGCGCCGCTGCCGGACTGGGCTCAGCCGGCTGAAGTCACTGAAGAACGCTACCTGATTGATCCGGCTGTGTTCGATGAGACGCGCCCACGCATTGAAGCCCTCACGCGGCTTCTGCACGATCGCGCCTCCGGCCAAGGCGTTGCCGATGCCATTGATGTTTTGGAGCTTCTGACACGCAGGGGCATTGCAAACCGCCGCGAAGATCGCGCGCTGCGCCGCGCTATTGAGGTGCTCAATGGCAAACTCTCCATGTATCCGGCCGCCATCGAGCTGTTGGAAGAGGTCTCCACCGCTGCTGGAGAGCCGCACACCATGTGATGGTGCGCTGGCTGCCGGCCATCGCCACTTGACCCTTTCAAGCTGCCCATGCGAGGCGTTGCGCCTGCCAGTTGGCCGGGCAGCCGCTGGACTCCTTTTTGGGGTTCAGAGGAAAGTCCGGGCTCCATGGAGACACGGTGCCGGGTAACGCCCGGCGAGGGCGACCTCAGGGAAAGTGCCACAGAAAGCAAACTGCCCGTCCGGTCATCGCTTTGCGTTGGCTTGCCGGGTGAGGGTGAAAGGGTGGGGTAAGAGCCCACCGCGCAGGCGGCAACGCATGCGGCATGGCAAACCCCATCGGGAGCAAGACCAAATAGGAACGCCGTGCCCGGCTTCGGCTGGGCAGGTCCTGTCTTCAGACCAGGTGTTCGGGTTGGTTGCTAGAGGCGCGTCGCAAGGCGCGTCCCAGATGAATGGCTGCCCAGCGCTGCCTAGCGGCGTGGACAGAACCCGGCTTACAGGCCAACTGGCAGTTCCTCATGGGGGTTTTGGGCGTCTCAAGGTTGCTGGTTGCCGAAACCGCTATGAATTTCTCAAATTTTTTTCAGGCTCCGCCCACAGCTTTTGCACAGGGTTGTGCACATACAACGTAACCTCAGCTCTCGTTGCCAGAGGGTTGATTTGCTTGGGCTGTTCGATTTCGAAGCTGTGGAAACGCGGTGTTAAGCCTAACCATGTTTGAATGATAGCGTGCGCGCCTATGGGCGTGACGCAATGGTTTGTGAAGCTCTTTCCCATTGTAGCCCATGCTGTCCCATGATAGCCCAATGTCTGTTGATTTGCCCGGACTCCGGTGCCTTCCATCCCAGATGTCCGTAGCGGCATGGCAGGATGACGCCCCGATCAGACGCCCTGGTGCCAGGCCCGCTTTTGTGAGCTTTTATGCAAGCCTTTGTGTCCACGATCGAAATGAAAACCGACGCAAAAGGTCGGGTAAGCGTGCCGAAGGCATTTCGTGCCGTTTTGGCCGCCGATGGCTTCAAGGGCCTGTATTGTTTGCCCAGCCCGGATGGACAGTCGCTGGATGCTGGCGGCAATGGGTTCTTCGCCACCATCGAGGCGAAACTGGCCGACCTCGATCCGACATCCTTCGAGTACGATCTTCTGGCGACGGCCTTCTTTGGCGAGAGCGAAATCCTTTCCATGGACAAGGAAGGTCGCATCGCGCTGCCGGCGCGTTTGAAAGCGGCGGCGGGGATCGACAGCGACGTGGTGTTCGTCGGCAAGGGCCACAAGTTTCAGCTCTGGTCGCAGGAGCGCTACACAAGCTACCGCCAGCAGGCCGTGCAGCAAGCGCGCTCCGTTCTGTGGGGATCGACCGGCCCGACATCGTCAACGCCTTCCAATCTCGATGCACCAGCGGGAGGCGCGCCACAGTGAGTGAGCAGCCTGTTGCCGAAACCATGGCCGATGGACCGGCGGGTGAGGGCGAAGCACCGCATGTCCCGGTGCTTCTGCCGGAGGTTTTGCAGGCGCTCGGCCCGCTTGAGGGCAAGCTTGTCGTCGATGGAACCTTCGGCGCGGGCGGTTACAGCCGCGCGCTTCTGGATGCCGGCGCGCGGGTGATCGGCTTTGATCGCGATCCCAATGCAATTGCTGCGGCAGCGGACCTCATCGAGGCATCGGGCGGTCGCCTTCAGCTGGTTCAAGCGCCCTTTTCGGATATGGAAAACGGCCTTGCCGAACTGGGCGTGAAAAGCGTTGACGGCATCGTGCTCGATATCGGCGTGTCCTCCATGCAGCTTGATCAGGCCGAGCGGGGCTTTGCCTTCCGGTTCGACGGCCCGCTCGACATGCGCATGGATCAGGATGGCGAGACGGCTGCCGACATCGTCAACAACTGGTCAGAAGCCGAACTCGCCGAACTCTTTTTTGCTTATGGCGAGGAGCGTCGCTCACGCGCTATTGCCCGTCTCATTGTCGAGGTGCGCGAAGAATGGCCAATCACGACCACGCGCGGCTTGGCGACGCTGATCGAGAAGCTGATGCCGGTACGCAAGCGCGGGCCGGGGCCGGTGATCCATCCGGCAACTCGGGTGTTTCAGGCGCTGCGTATTGCGGTGAACGACGAGCTTGGTGAACTCGCATCCGCGTTGTTTGCCGCTGAGCGCCTTTTGCATCCTGGTGGACGCCTGGCGGTGGTGACTTTCCATTCGCTGGAAGATCGGATCGTGAAACGCTTTTTTGCTCACGCTGCCCAGACCAGTCGAGGCTCGCGCCATCAGCCGGATATGCCCGTTGCGCCAGCGCGTTTCGATGTGTTGACCCGTCGGCCTGTCGTGCCGGGCGATGACGAAATGGCGGCCAATCCGCGAGCGCGCTCGGCCAAGCTGCGCGCTGCACAGCGGACGGAGGCCAACCCGTCGCTTGATAGCGAAGCAGGGCCGGATGGGCTCGCACGCCTGGGCGTGCCGTTGCTGAAACTGCGTGGCCAGCAAAACTCCAAGACAAGGAGGGCCCGGCATGCGCGTCATTGATGCGGTCTGCCTGGCGTTCGCGGTGGGTGTTGCAGGCTATGTCTATAAAGTGAAGCATGAGGCGGAAATCGCGCAGGATGCCAAGGTGGCGCTTGAGCGGGAGATTGCCATCGTTTCGCGCGATGTGCATTTGCTGGAAGCTGATTTGGCTGCGCTCGATCATCCCGGGCGCATGCAGAACCTGGTTGGCAATGCGACCGACGAGTTGGCCTTGGAACCCATCGCGGCCCGTCACTTTGTTCGCTTGTCCGACATTCCCTTTCGCTCAGAACTCATACCGACCGATGTGGAGTCGGGCGATGAAGGATTGCCTGTCGCTACGAGCGATGACGATGAGGCCATAGCAGTCGGCGCGACGGTGGGACCGGGCACCGGCGACGGCATCGCCGGTTTGCTTGCAGGCCAGAGGGAGCAAGACACGTCCGTCCAGAGCCTCGACGCTTTGCTGACTGAACTTGTTGGCACCCAAACTGATGCAGCCAGCGTGGAATCCGACGACGGCATTGCCGCCCTCCTGGAGGGCCGCGAGTGACTTACACGCCTGGCTTTGAGGATTCCGATGATCTGATGGACGGCCATCGTGTCCGTCCCTTGGGCGTTGGCGATTGGCTTCGCCGCGCACGTCATCTGCTGGCGGGCGGTGACGCCGCCGAGCAAGAAGGCTCGGGCAGCTATGGTGCGTTTCAGTCGGAGGTCGGTATCGGTCCGGGCGCTTCGGCCGCCATTCAGTTGGAAGGGCAGGGCAAAACCCAATCGGATGCCACACGCAGCCGGCTGATGATGTTCGTTGTCGGGCTTGCCATTGTTTATGGTGTGATCGGCATTCGGCTTGTCGATCTGGCGCTCGACGTGCCGCAGCCCGGCGTACGCGCGCCGACGCCACAGGAACAAATTCGCGCCAGCCGTCCTGATTTTGTGGATCGCAACGGCGTTCTGTTGGCAACGGACGTTCCAGCGACCGCTGTCTATGCTGACCCGTCCATTCTGGTGGATGTGGATGATGCGGTGGATCGGCTCACGGTTGCTCTGCCCGACTTGCAGCGTGACGGTTTACGCGAGCGTTTGGCGCGATCCTCCCGCTTTGAGTGGATAGCGCGCGACCTTACACCCGCGGAGCGCGATGAGGTTCTCGGTCAGGGCATTCCAGGTGTTGGCTTCCTGGAAGAATCCCGCCGTTACTACCCATCGGGTCGTCTCGCCGCCCATGTTCTGGGTGCGGTGAATGTCGATCATGATGGGCTGGAAGGGCTTGAGCGCTACATGGATTCCGGCCCGCTCGCCGATCTGGAAGCGTTGGGGTTCCTCACCGGATCGGGTGCTGACTTTGCGCCCCAATCCCTGTCGTTAGATGCCCGGGTGCAGCATGTCGTGCGGGACGTGTTGGTGGATGGCTTGGAAACCTATCAGGCCATCGCCGCGACGGCGGCGGTGATGGATGTTCGCACCGGCGAAGTGCTTTCTCTTGTCTCACTGCCCGATTTCGATCCCAACACGCGCGATGGTCTGGGTGCTGAAGAAACGCTCAACCGCGCCAGCGGCGGCGTCTTTGAGCTGGGCTCGGTGTTCAAGGTTTTTACCATCGCAGCAGGGCTTGATTCTGGCGCGATCACCATGGACTCCATGCATGATGCGCGCCGTCCAATCCGCATCGGATCGGCCACGATCAATGATTTCCATGCGCGCCGGGCGATCCTATCGACCGAGCAGGTCTTCACCTCCTCCTCGAACATCGGGACCATCCGCATTGCTGAAGCAATGGGTGTGGCAACACAGCGCGCCTATTATGAGCGCCTCGGCCTGATGTCGCGGCTTGATATTGAGCTGCCGGGGGCCGCGTCCCCGTTCTATCCGCGTGAAGAGTGGTCACGGCTATCAGCTGCCACGATCTCCTTCGGTCACGGTCTCACCACGACGCCGCTTCAGCTGCTGACGGCGGTGTCTGCCAGCGTGAATGGCGGGCTTTATGTTGAGCCCACCTTCTTCCCACGGACCGAAGAGGAAGCACGCCGGCAGGCACAGCCGGTGCTTTCGCCGGAGACCAGCGCCCAGATGCGGTATCTGTTCCAGGCCAATGTCGATCGTGGCTCGGGCAGACGCGCTGCCGTTGACGGCTTCGATGTGGGCGGAAAAACGGGGACAGCGGAGAAGATCGTTGATGGGGCCTATTCCGGCGATCACCGGCTGAACAGCTTTGTCTCGGCCTTCCCGATGCATGATCCGCGTTATGCGATGATTGTTGTGATCGATGAGCCGCAGCCGGCGGAGGGACAGACCGCGGCGACCGCCGGCCTTAATGCTGCGCCCATGACGGGACAGATCATCAGCCGCATCGCACCGATCCTTGGCTTGGTCCCGCAGGCAGATTTGGCACAGTAACCGGCGCGTTTGCGTCGTTCTGGCGGGTGACGTTGCCGGTGAAATGCCCTAAGGACGGGAAACTTTTCCCAGATCAAAGAAGAATCGTCCGCCGTTCCATGACCGTTGCCAAAGCGCTGTCCGACCTGATCGATCCTACCGTCCAGGTGGTCTCCGGCGATGCGGCGCTGGCCGTCAAAGGCCTGGCGCTCGATTCCCGCAAGGTTCAGCCGAGCTTCGTGTTCGCGGCGCTGGCCGGCGCGGCTCGTCACGGCAAGGACTTCATCTCGCAAGCGGTGACGGATGGCGCTTCGGTTGTGCTGCTTGACGAGGGCGTCGATGCTGAGGTGCCTGCGGGCGTGACCGTGCTTCGTGCCCCGGATGCTAGGCGCTCTTTTGCTTTAATGGCAGCAGCTTTTTTTGGCCGTCAGCCGGAAACTGTGGTGGCGGTTACCGGTACGAGCGGCAAGACGTCGGTTGCAGCTTTCACGCGGCAGATCTTTCAGGCGCTTGGACATGAAGCAGCGGCCATGGGCACGCTCGGCATCACACGGGGGGATGGGTCAGAGGCTGGCGCGTTGACAACACCGGACTCCGTCTCGCTCCATGAGGCCTTGGCCGGGATGGAAGCCGAAGGCGTGACGCATCTTGCCATGGAAGCTTCGTCACACGGCTTGGAGCAACGGCGCCTAGACGGTGTAAAGCTGACAGCGGCGGCTTTCACCAACCTTGGTCGCGACCATCTCGATTATCACCCGACAATGGAAGATTATTTCAACGCCAAGGCCCGCCTCTTCGATACGCTCGTGCCGTCTGGTGCGGGCGCTGTTGTTTGGGGCGGCGGCACCTATGGCGACCGTATCGTGCAGGTCGCCAAGGACCGCGGCATGAAGCTGATCCTGGCCGGCATGGGGCAAGGCGATATCGCTGTGCAGACGGTGAAGACAACCGGATACAGCCAGGCAGTGGGCTTCCATTATCTGGGCGAGGAACGCTCGGTCGATATCCCGCTTCCGGGGCTGTTCCAGGTTGCCAACTCAATGGTGGCTGCTGGTCTTGCGATCCAGGCGGGCTGCGATGCCGATGCGGTGTTTGGCGTTTTGCCATCCCTCAAGGGCGCCCGCGGACGCTTGGAACTTATTGGCACCAGCGCGCGCGGTGGCCGGGTGTTCGTTGATTACGCGCACAAACCCGGTGCTGTTGAAGAGGCGCTCAAGGCACTGCGGCCCTTTGCCGATGGTAGATTGATGATTGTTGTCGGTGCAGGCGGTGATCGCGACAAGGGCAAGCGCCCGCTGATGGGCGAAGCAGCAGCTCGCTATGCCGATGCTGTGATCGTGACGGACGATAACCCGCGCACCGAAGATCCCGATCTGATCCGCAAGGCTGTGCTTGAGGGCGCCCCCGAGGCGCTGGAGATCGGCGACCGTGCCGATGCCATCCAGGCTGGTATTGCCATGCTGGACGAGGGCGATGTGCTTCTGGTTGCCGGTAAAGGCCATGAGACCGGCCAGGAGATTCACGGCGTCAAGCACCCCTTCTCCGATCATGAGGTGGTCCGCGACCTTCTTCAGGAGGGCGCATGACCAAGGCCGATCCCAGTTTACAGCCCAAGTCAAAGACCAAGTTGAAGCCTAAGCCAGAGCTTCTATGGACCGTCGATGAGATCGTCGCTGCCACCGGCGGCCGCATCCTCGGCAAGCCCAAAAAGGTCAAAGGCATTTCCATCGACAGCCGGACGGTCGCCAAGGGCGATCTGTTCATCGCCACCAAGGGTGATCAGTTCGATGGGCACGATTTTGTGGACCAGGCGCTGGAAGCCGGCGCCGCCGCTGCGATGGTGTCAGCCGATCAGGTGGAACGCATGGCCGTTCCGCGCGCCGGGCTGATCGTCGTCAAGGACAGCTATGATGGGCTGTATGATCTGGCGCGGGCCAGTCGGGCGCGATCATCTGCCAAGATCATCGCCATCACCGGTTCGGTTGGGAAGACGAGTACCAAAGAGACTTTCCGCCTGATCCTTTCTGGCTTTGGCAAAACCCATGCGCCGGTCAAAAGCTTCAACAATCATTGGGGTGTGCCGCTAACGCTGTGCCGGATGCCGCGCGATACCGAGTTCGGCGTGTTTGAGATCGGCATGAACAGTGCCAATGAAATCACCCCGCTGTCGAAGCTGGTTGAGCCGCATGTGGCAATGATCACCACCGTCGCGCCGGTTCATCTGGAGAATCTGGGATCGCTGGATGCGATTGCCGCCGCCAAGGCAGAGATTTTCGACGGACTTCTGCCCGGTGGCACTGCAGTTGTGCATGGCGATATCGTGCACACAGCTTTCCTGAAAGAGCGCGCTCAGGAAGCTGGTGCTGGCAAGGTCATGACCTTCGGGCATGGTGCCGGCCATGATGCCGAGCTCATGCAGGTGGCGCTGCTGCCCGATTGCTCCAGTGTCGATGCCAAGATCGCCGGGCAGCAAATCACCTACAAGGTGGGCGCGCCCGGTGAGCACCTGGTCATCAACTCGCTGGGCGTGTTGGCCGTTTGCGCAGCGCTTGGTCTTGATCTTGCCCATGCCGGTCTTGCGCTTGCTCGGATTGAACAGCCGGAGGGGCGTGGACGTCGCTTCACGCTCGACACGCCCGGCGATCCGGTGACGTTGCTCGATGAGAGTTACAACGCCAACCCGACCTCGGTCCGCGCGGCGCTGGCGGTTCTGGCGCGTCTGCCTCTGGGCAATCGAGGCCGGCGGGTCGCGGTTCTTGGCGATATGTTGGAACTCGGCGACGAGGCGTCGACGATGCATGCCGACCTTGGCCGCGACATTGCCACGCTTGGTATTGATCGTGTCTATGCCTGTGGCCCGTTGATGAAGGCGTTGTGGCGGGTTGTGCCAGTGGACAAGCGTGGAGTTTACGCTGAATCCTCAGATGGGCTGAAACCTGCGCTGGCAACTGATATCGCACCTGGCGATGCCGTGATGATCAAGGGCTCGCTGGGTAGCCGAATGGGCCCACTGGTTGAGATGCTGCGCAGCCGCTATGAGGATCGGCACTGACGTCCGCGTTAAGCGGCGAGCGAAAGGACCCTAGCCTATGCTGTTCTGGCTGGCCGACCTGGCCGACACCGTGCCGGTCTTCAACGTGTTTCGCTACATCACCTTCCGCACGGGCGGTGCGGTGGTGACTGCCATGCTGTTCGTGTTCCTGTTTGGGCCGATCATCATCCGGGCGTTACGGGTGCGGCAGGGGCAGGGGCAACCGATCCGTGAGGACGGACCTCAGGGACATCTGCTCAGCAAAAAAGGCACGCCGACCATGGGCGGGCTGATGATCCTGTCCGGGATCCTGTTTTCCACGATCCTGTGGGCCGATCTTGCAAGCCCGCTGGTTTGGACGGTGCTGGCCGTGACGCTGGGGTTTGGCGCTATCGGCTTTTATGATGACTATTTGAAGGTCACCAAGCAGTCCCACAAAGGGTTTTCCGGCAAGGCACGGCTTGCCGTTGAGGCGGTGATTGCGGCGGCGGCGGTGTTCGTACTGTCCGAGGTTTCAACGCCGGAACTTGCCAACCAACTCACCTTCCCGTTCTTCAAGGACCTTTTGGTCAATCTCGGCTGGTTCTTCATGCTGTTCGGCGCGGTCGTGATTGTCGGCGCCGGCAATG
This sequence comes from Pseudomonadota bacterium, assembly GCA_038749715.1. Taxonomy (GTDB): domain Bacteria; phylum Pseudomonadota; class Alphaproteobacteria; order Rhizobiales; family MH13; genus MH13. The sequence goes on along the minus strand of JBCDHR010000006.1, from coordinate 131,018 downwards.
CGGTGAACCTCACCGACGGGCTGGACGGGCTTGCCATCGTCCCGGTGATGATTGCGGCGGCGACCTTCGGCCTGATCGCTTATCTGGCCGGTAACGCAATCTTTTCCGGCTATCTGCAAATCCATTTCACGCCGGGCACCGGTGAACTTGCCGTCTTGTGTGGGGCGGTTATCGGCGCATCGCTTGGCTTCTTGTGGTTCAACGCCCCGCCGGCCCAAATCTTCATGGGCGACACCGGCTCGCTTGCGCTGGGCGGAATGCTCGGCACCATCGCGGTGGCAACCAAGCATTAGATCGTGCTGGCCATTGTCGGTGGGTTGTTTGTGCTCGAAGCACTGTCGGTCATTATTCAAGTGACGTCGTTTAAGCTAACCGGCAAGCGGGTGTTTCGCATGGCGCCGATCCACCACCATTTTGAGCAGCTGGGATGGACCGAGCCGCAGGTCGTGATCCGCTTCTGGATCATAGCTTTCATCCTGGCACTCGCCGGGCTTTCGACACTGAAGCTGCGATGATCCCTGTTTCAACGCTTGCCGGGCGCAAGGTTGCCGTTGTCGGCCTTGCGGGTTCCGGTCTTGTCACCATTCAAGCGCTCGCTGAAGCGGGGGCAGACGTTGTTGGCTGGGATGATGGTGAGGCCGCGCGGGAAAAGGCTCAAGAGGCGGGTGTCATTCTGCGCGATCTGTCCCAGGAGCGCTGGGACGACTTCGCTGCGTTGGTGCTGGCGCCAGGTGTGCCGCTGACCCATCCCAAGCCGCATTGGAGTGTTGCCAAGGCCAGGGATGCCGGTGTACCGATTACTGGCGACATTGATCTGTTCTTTCAGGAACGCGCAAACCATCGACCGAGCGCGCCGGTGCTCGCGATCACAGGCACCAACGGCAAGTCGACGACCACGGCACTGGCAGCCCACGCCCTTGCGGCGCTTGGCGTCGATACCGCGATGGGTGGGAACATCGGTGTTCCGGTGCTTGATCTTCCTATGTTTGCGGCCGGCCGGCACTATGTGATCGAGTGTTCCTCCTACCAGATTGACCTTGCGCGGCATGTGGCGCCGACGGTTGGCGTGCATCTCAACCTGTCCGAAGACCATCTCGATCGCCATGGCAGCATGGAAAACTATGCCGCTGTGAAGAAACGCCTCGTCCAGGCGTCCGGTACAGCAATTGTGGGCGTTGATGACAGGCTGTCGGCTTTGATGGCCGATGAGCTTGAGCGCGACGGTCACCACGTCAAACGCATCAGCGTTCGCCGCACAGTGTCGGATGGCGTTTATGCCGATGGCTCGGCCATTTGGCTGGCTGCGGATGGTGCCGGCGAGCTTCTGTTCGATCTGGGCGGCGTTGCCAGCCTGCGCGGTGCTCACAATGCGCAAAATGTCTGTGCGGTTGTCGCTGCCCTGGTCGCTTTGGGACAAGATCCTGAGCGGCTTGGCGAGGCCATTCGCTCTTTTCCCGGGCTTGCCCATCGCATGGAACCGGTGGCCCGGCACAAGGGCGTTGCGTTTGTCAACGATTCCAAGGCCACCAACGCCGATGCCGCCGCGCGGGCACTCGGGTCGTTTGAACGCATCTACTGGATCGTTGGCGGGCGCGACAAAAGCGACGGAATCGATCCGCTTAACGGTTTCTTTCCGCAAATCGTCAAAGCTTATCTCGTCGGAGAAGCGCAGGATCGTTTTGCTCGGACGCTGGATGGCCAAGTGCCATTTGTGCGGGCCGAAACGGTCGGGGGGGCGGTCGCCTTGGCGGCCAAGGATGCGCTGGCGGACGGGCTGGAAGGCGCGACCGTTCTTTTGTCTCCGGCCTGTGCTTCGTGGGACCAGTTTTCCTCCTTTGAAGCACGGGGCGATGCGTTCAAGCGGGCCGTGCATGCCTTTATCGATGAGGCAGAGGGCGGCGCGCTTTAGTTCTTAGAGTAGCGTTCATGCGTTTGACCCGTGCCGACCGATCGCCCCTTGCTGACTGGTGGTGGACCGTCGACAAGGTTGCGCTCCTCACAGTGCTTGTACTCCTCGTCATCGGCGTTGTGATGTCGTTTGCGGCAAGTCCGCCGATTGCCCGGGATTTGGGCCTCACCAACGAGTTTTTCTTCGTCCAGAAGCATCTAATTTTTCTGATTCCGACCATCGCGCTGATCGTCGGAACTTCCATGCTTGATCCACGCACCCTGGTGCGGGTTGGGCTGGCGGCTTTTGCGCTTGCGGTCTTGGGAATGTTGGCCGCGCTTGCTTTTGGCGCTGAGGTGAAGGGTGCGCGACGCTGGATCGATCTTGGTTTTTTCCAGATGCAGCCTTCTGAGCTGGTGAAGCCGGCGCTTGTTGTCGTGTCGGCCTGGCTGTTCGCCGAGCACGCCAAGCGGCCGGAACTCCACGCCAACCTTTTCGCCCTGTTTCTGTTCCTCGTCACCGCTACCATCCTGGTTGCACAACCGGATATTGGGCAGACCATGCTGGTGACTGCCGTATGGGGCTGCCTGTTCTTTCTTTCCGGCATGAGCTGGCTGTGGATTGCCGCGCTTGGCTCGGTCGCCATTGGTGGTCTGATGGCCGCCTATCTTTTGATCCCGCATGTGACGAGCCGTATTGATCGGTTCCTCAACCCGGAAAGCGGTGACAACCACCAGACCGACCGGGCAATCGAATCCTTCGTGGAAGGAGGATGGCTTGGCCGGGGGCCGGGTGAGGGCGTCGTCAAAGAGCATTTGCCCGACAGTCACACCGACTTTCTTTTCGCCGTGATGGCCGAAGAGTTCGGCATCGTGATGTGCCTTATCGTTGCCGGGCTTTATCTGTTCCTGTTCTCCCGCTGTCTCAAAGCCGCCTTCCGCCATGAGAGCCTGTTTGCCCAGTACGCGATTGTGGGTCTGGTGGCGCTAATCGCGATGCAGGCGGCGATCAATATGGGTGTGAACTTGCAACTTCTGCCCGCCAAGGGCATGACACTGCCGTTCCTCTCCTATGGGGGATCTTCGTTGCTCTCGGTGGGGCTGACGACCGGCATTCTTCTGGGGCTCACGCGCCAAAGAGGCCGAGGTCGGCAAGCTCGCGGATCGAATGCCGGGCGCGGCGCGGTCCATCCCTGGCGCTGGAGCATGCAACGCGGCTGACCACCCTGGCCAAGGGTTCGGATAGGCGGCGTCTTCCTTCCAACGGACGCAAAGGCGGTCCATGGCCCATTTCCTTCTGTGCGCCGGTGGCACCGGTGGCCATCTGTTTCCCGCGCAGGCATTGAGCGAAGCGCTTCAGCGGCGTGGTCACACGGTTGATCTGATGACGGACGAACGCGCTGAAACCTATGGCGTGTCCTTTCCGGCAAGGAAGACGCACATCGTCCCGTCAGCAACTTTCTCGACCCGTCAGCCTCTGAAGGCCATTCCGAGCGCCTGGACCATCGCGCGTGGCGTGATGAAGGCCTTCGGCGTTATGGGCCGCTCCAAGCCGGCAGCGATTGTCGGGTTTGGCGGTTACCCAACTTTGCCGCCTCTGATGGCGGCCAAGCTGCGCGGTGTGCCGATCATTCTGCATGAGCAAAACGCGGTGCTTGGCCGCGCGAATGCCGCTATGGCGACCAGTGCCAAGCTGATCGCCACAAGTTTCGACAGCACCGACGGCATCCCGAGCGCGTCCAACGCCATCATCGTTCACACAGGAAACCCGGTGCGCGCCAAGGTTCTGGCGGCGGCACGGGCACCCTACACAAAGGTGAAACCGGATAAGCCATTTGAGCTTTTGGTCTTTGGCGGCAGCCAGGGCGCGCGCGTTTTCGCTGACCTGGTGCCGGGCGCGCTGGAACAGTTTGGCGAGGAGGCGCGCAAGCGCATTCGCGTTACCCAGCAATGCCGGCCGGAAGATATCGTTCGAGTGCGTGAGGCTTATGAGGCCATCGGCGTTGCCCATGATCTGGGCTCGTTTTTTGTCGACATGCCAGAGCGTATGGCAAAGGCGCATTTGGTCGTGGCCCGTTCTGGCGCGTCGACGGTTGCCGAGCTTTCGGCGATGGGCCGGCCGGCGGTGCTAGTTCCCTATCCGCACGCGGTTGACCAGGATCAGGCGAAAAATGGTGCGCGGCTTGAACAGGCCGGTGGCGCCGTCGTCACCTTACAGAAGAACATTGGCCCGGTGCGGCTTTCCCAACTCTTGGCGCGCCTGATGGACCCTAAGTCCGATGAGTTGGAGCGCATGGCGCGCGCCTCAAAGCGCGCGGGGCGGCCGGAAGCTGTTGAACAGCTTGCCGTTGAGGTTGAGGCGACGGGCTCGTAAGGCTCTGTTGCCGGTGAGAAAGGACCTTCCATGAAACTACCGCGCGAGCTTGGCCCGGTGCATTTCGTTGGCATTGGCGGCATCGGCATGTCCGGCATTGCCGAGGTGCTGAACACGCTTGGCTATACGGTGCAGGGATCGGACATTGCCGACAATGCCAATGTTCAGCGCTTGCGCGCCATGGGGATCACGGTCGCCGTCGGGCACAGCGGCGACAATCTGGGCGAGGCGGAAGTGCTGGTCGTCTCATCAGCGATCAAATCGGACAATCCGGAGCTGATTGAAGCGCGGGCTCGCTCTATCCCGGTTGTTCGTAGGGCGGAGATGCTGGCTGAGCTGATGCGCTTGAAGTCCGCCATCGCCATCGGCGGTACGCACGGTAAGACCACAACGACCTCCATCGTCGCCACGCTTTTGGATGCCGGCGGGATGGACCCGACTGTCATCAATGGCGGCATCATCAACGCTTATGGCACCAATGCGCGTCTGGGCGAAGGCGAGTGGATGGTGGTTGAGGCCGATGAGTCCGATGGCACCTTCGTCAAACTGCCCGCAGACGTTGCTGTCGTCACCAACATCGACGCGGAGCACCTTGATCATTACGGCGATTTCGATGGAGTGCGGGCGGCCTTCCATCAGTTCGTGGAGAATGTTCCGTTCTATGGGTTTGCGGTCATGTGCCTCGATCATCCAGAGGTGCAGAGCCTAATCGGTCGGATCGAAGATCGTCGGGTCATCACCTATGGCCAGAACCCGCAGGCCGATGTACGGGCCGTCGATTTGGTGATGGAGGGCCCCGTTTCGCGCTTTGCGGTGGAACTGCGCCGGCGGGGCTCGAACGAGCTTGATCGGATTGATGGGTTGGCGCTGCCGATGCCCGGACTGCATAACCTCCTCAATGCGACGGCTGGTATCGCCGTCGCGCATCATCTGGGCATGTCGGCGGACGCCATTCGCGAGGGGCTTGCCCGATTTTCCGGCGTCAAGCGCCGTTTCACCCACACGGGCACCTGGCAGGGGGTCGATATCTACGATGACTACGGCCACCACCCGGTGGAGATTTCCGCGGTCCTGAAGGCTGCACGCACAGCGACCAAGGGTAAAGTGATCGCCGTCATGCAGCCGCATCGCTTCACACGCCTGTACAGCCTGTTCGATCAGTTCTCCGCTTGCTTTAACGACGCTGATTGTGTGCTCATCGCGCCTGTCTACGCGGCCGGCGAAACGCCAATTGATGGCGCATCGCACAGCGATCTGGTTGACGGCATTCGCGCGCATGGGCACCGCCATGCAGAGACTTTCGATGGCCCTGAGCATCTTCCTGCCCGGGTCGCAGCCATCGCTGAGGAAGGCGACAGCGTTGTGTGCTTGGGTGCCGGATCGATCACGCAGTGGGCCAATGCGTTACCGGATCAATTAAAGGATCTGTCATGACAGCTGCATTGGATGGTGAGGCGCTCCTGGCGCGGCTCGGTCCAGGTGTGGATGCCGTGCGCGGGAAGCTGAAAGCCAATCAGCCGCTTAAGGCCTACACCTGGTTCCGGGTTGGTGGGCCGGCCGAGCTTTACTTTGTGCCTGCCGATGTCGCCGACCTTCAGGCATTCCTGAAGCTGCTGCCCGGCGATGTGCCCGTGCATGTCATGGGTCTTGCTTCCAATTCGCTCATTCGCGATGGCGGGCTGAAGGGCGTGGTCATCCGGCTTGCTTCGCGGTCGTTCAATGAGGGGCAGGTTGAGGCCGGTAGCCCGCGCATCCGTGCGGGCTCGGGGATGGCCGACCGCAGATTGGCCGCGCTGGCGCGTGACGCTGGACTAGGCGGCTTTCACTTCTTCCACGGTATCCCGGGTTCAATCGGCGGCGCCTTGCGCATGAATGCTGGCGCCAACGGTGTTGAAACCACCAACCGCGTGGTTTCTGTGGATGCTGTCACCCGCGCAGGCGAGTTGGTGACGCTTTCCCACAAGGAAATGGGTTTCAGCTACCGCAAATCCCAAGCATCCGCTGACCTCATCTTTGTCTCAGCACTCTTTGAAGGCGTGCCGGCGCCCCAAGAAGAGATCGACGAAGCGATGGAGGCGGTGCAAAAGCACCGGGAGGAAAACCAACCAATAAGAGAGCGCACCTCCGGTTCAACGTTCAAAAACCCTCCTGGCAGTTCGGCCTGGAAGGTGATTGATGCTGCGGGCCTGCGAGGGTTTCAGGTTGGCGGTGCGCAGATGTCCTCTATGCATTGCAACTTCATGATCAACACCGGCGAGGCTACCGCTTACGATCTTGAGATGCTCGGCGAGACGGTCCGCCAGCGGGTTTTTGAGCATTCCGGTACCCTCCTTGATTGGGAGGTCAAACGTGTCGGAACGTTTACCGATGGCCACGAGGTGGTAACCTTTCAGCCCTGAAATCCTTCGTGATCTGCGCGTAAACGTAAAACGAGCCTTGAAAAACCCGGTTAAGGATTTCTTACGAACTGCGTCCTAGCTTGCACCTGTGGAGGTCCGTTTTGGACCATGGGAACGGGATTCAAGCGCGTTTATGGCGCACGGTAACACACAGGTTGCCGTCCTGATGGGCGGCTGGTCGTCTGAGCGACCAGTCAGTCTGTCGACGGGCAGGGCATGCGCTGAGGCATTGGCGCGTGTCGGCTTCGACGTTGTGAGCGTCGATGTCGACCGATCCGTCGCGCAAAAACTTGCCGATCTGAAACCCGATGTCGCTTTTAATGCTTTGCATGGGCCAGATGGCGAAGACGGCACGATCCAGGGTGTTCTTGAGGTGCTGAGCATCCCCTACACACATTCCGGTGTGCTCGCGTCGGCACTCGCAATGAACAAAGACCGCGCCAAAGTCGTCATGGCCGCTGCCGGTGTGCCCGTGGCCAAACATGTTTTGACGTCGCGCGATGAAGCGGCGCGCAAGCATGTGATGAAGCCACCCTATGTCATCAAGCCGGTGGCAGAAGGCTCGTCCTTCGGCGTCCTCATCGTGTCAGAAGACATGCAGCACCCGCCGCAGGAGCTCTACCGGGATGATTGGCCCTATGGCGATCAGCTCATGGCGGAGCACTATGTGGCCGGCCGCGAGCTGACCTGCGCCGTCATGGGCGATGTGGCGCTCGGGATCATTGAGATCGTCCCGCAGGGCCAGGCCTTCTACGATTATGATTCAAAATACCGCGAAGGCGGATCGAAGCACGTTCTGCCGGCGGAAATCCCCGCCGACGTCTACTCCAAGATTCAAAGCTATTCGCTGGCGGCGCATCAGTCGCTTGGTTGCCGGGGTGTCACACGCGCTGATTTCCGCTTTGATGATCGCGCGATGGGCACGGGCGAGCTGATCTGCCTTGAGGTCAACACGCAGCCGGGCATGACGCCGACCTCTCTGGTGCCTGAAATCGCCGAGCATGCGGGGCATTCTTTCCAAGAGCTGGTGACATGGATGGTGGAGGACGCCTCATGCCATCGCTAAGCGCCTTTGCTCGTCGCCTCGGACTGCCAACGCGCCGCATTTTGCGCGCGATGGATGCGTGTGCGCTGCAACTCTCGCGCGTTCATCATCCCAATGCGCTGCTGTTTGGTGGCGTGCTGATCCCTGTCATCGTTTTCGGGTTCTCTTTCAGTGACCGGATGGTTGATGAGCGCTATGTGGTCGCTTCGGCTGTCGGTTCGGTGGCTGCTGTCGGTGGCTTTGCCGTTGGCGACATAACGATTGAGGGCATCCGCGACACCCGCGAAGGCGATGTGCTGGACTATCTTTCGGTGACGCCGACCACCTCGCTGTTGGGTTTTGACATTGAGGCGGCGCGTGATCGGGTACTCGCCCTTCCCTGGGTCAAAGAAGCTTCGGTGCGCCGGGTCTATCCCGATACGCTTCTCGTCGACATTGAAGAGCACGCACCTTTCGCGCGCATGCTTCAGCGTGGCCGGATTCATCTGGTGACGGTCGAGGGCGAAGAAATCACCGATGAGATCGGCTCTGCGCATGCTGCCTTGCCGCTCGTTGTCGGCGAAGGGTCGCCACAGGAAGCTGGCGCTTTCTTCTCGCAGCTGGCCGATCGTCCGTTCGTGCTGTCTGAAACGGTGGCTCTTGAGCGTGTTGGTCTGCGGCGTTGGACGTTGCACATGGCGCAGGACGTTCAGGTGCATCTCCCGGAAGAGGGCGTCGATGCGGCACTTGCGGAACTTGAGTCCCTCATGCGCCGCTATGCGCTGCTTGATCGTTCAATTGCTGTCGTCGATATGCGCCAAGCCGAGCGCCTGGTTGTGCGTCTGACCGATGATGCGATTGAGGCCATGGACAGCGATCTTGCCGCTGATGGGCAAGCGCGGGGAGGGGCCTGATGGCACCATCACCAACCCGCCGTCCGCAAGAGTTTCTGGGGCCAAGCCCGCTGCCGCAGCGCAAGTCGGTCATCGTTTCCGTCCTGGACATTGGCAGTGCCAAAACCACTTGCATGATTGCCCGTCTGAAACCTTGCGAGCCTGGCTACGGGCAGCGAGGACGCACGCACCATGCCGAAGTGCTGGGTTTTGGAAACTACCGTTCCAAGGGCATGAAGTCCGGCTATGTGATTGATCTAGAAAAGGCCGAAGAGGGCATCCGCCAGGCCGTTCATCAGGCTGAGCGTATGGCCGGCGTAACGCTCGATACCATCATTGTTTCGCTGACGGCCGGGCGTATTGGTTCGGAGACGCTATCCGCCTCGGTCGCGCTTGCCGGGCATGCCGTCACTGAGCGTGATATCGCCAGGGTGCTGAAGGCGGGCAGTGATCATGCAGTCGAGCCAGGCCGGTCCATCCTGCACTCCATGCCAATTGGGTTCGCACTCGATGGTGATCGCGGCATCGCAGATCCGCGCGGGATGTTCGGCGCGCATCTTGGTGTCGACATGCATCTGGTGACGGCCGATACCGGTCCGTTGCGCAATCTGGAACAGTGCATCAACGCCGCCCATCTGGAAGTGGAGGGCTATGTGCCCGCCGCCCATGCCGCTGGTCTGGCCGCGCTTGTCGATGATGAGATGGAACTCGGCACGGTGTGCGTCGATATCGGTGCCGGCACCACCTCTATCGGCGTTTTCTATGACGGTGAGTTCGTGCACGCCGATGTGGTGCCGCTTGGCGGTCATCACATCACCATGGATTTGGCGCGTGGGCTGTCGACCCGCGTTGAAGAGGCGGAGCGTTTGAAAACCCTACACGGGTCGGCGCTTCCCAGCCCTGCCGATGACAGCGATATCCTGACCATTCCCCCGGTCAACGAAGATGGCCATGAAGGCGGTCAGCCAGTACCGCGCGGCGCCTTGACCCGGATCATCCGGCCGCGTCTTGAAGAGATACTGGAAATGACCCGCGACCGGCTCGCCACCAGCGGTTTCTCCGGCCTTGCCGCCAAGCGCCTGGTGATCACCGGCGGCGGTAGCCAGATGAGCGGTATGGTAGAATTGGCGCGGCGTATTCTGTCCCGCAATGTACGCCTTGGCCGACCGATTGGCGTTGATGGCCTGCCGGAAGCCGGCACAGGTCCCGCCTTCGCCGCAGCCACCGGTCTTCTCATCTATCCACAATGCGTGCGCACCGTGCCGCGCGAGACATTTGCCAGCCACAGCTTCCAGGTCCGCCAGACGGGGACCGGAGGCTATTTCGGAAAGGTGCGCCAATGGCTGACAAGCTCGCTTTAGGTCGTGGTCAAACGCCGTTTAGGGGTGTGACAGCCAATCGTTTTTCGGTTGGTCGAACACTCCGGTCCTCCGGACCGACCGCTTATCTCCCAATCCCAACCCCCAACCGCCCCAAACCACCAGTGCTGTCTCCACCACCCTTCCCAGTGTGCAGCGCGTTCAAGGAAGAATGAGAGAGGGTCCTATGCCTATTCAGTTGGAAGCTCCCGATATCCATGAGCTCAAGCCAAAAATCGTCGTCTTCGGGTGCGGCGGTGCTGGCGGCAATGCCGTCAACAACATGATCGAATCCGGCCTTGAAGGCGTGGAGTTCATCGTGGCCAACACCGACGCGCAGGCGCTGACCAATTCCAAGGCCAAGCGTATCGTGCAGATGGGTGTTGCCGTGACCGAGGGTCTTGGTGCCGGCGCCAATCCGGAGATCGGACGGGCCGCCGCTGAGGAGGTGATCGACGAGATCACTGATCATCTCAACGGCGCCCACATGGCGTTCATCACCGCCGGTCTCGGCGGCGGAACCGGTACAGGCGCCGCGCCTGTTGTGGCCCGCGCTGCTCGCGAGCTTGGCATCCTGACCGTTGGTGTAGTCACCAAACCCTTCCATTTTGAAGGTCGGCAGCGCATGCGCATCGCCGATACCGGCATCACCGATCTTCAGCAGGAAGTGGACACGCTGATCTGCATTCCCAACCAGAACCTGTTCCGGATCGCCCATGAGAACACGACGTTCTCCGATGCCTTCGCGATGGCCGATCAGGTACTGTTCTCTGGCGTTGCCTGCATCACCGATCTGATGGTCAAGGATGGCCTCATCAATCTCGATTTTGCCGACGTGCGATCAATCATGCGCGGTATGGGCAAGGCGATGATGGGTACCGGCGAAGCGTCTGGTGACAAGCGCGCCCTTCAGGCCGCCGAGGCCGCGATTGCAAACCCGCTGCTTGATGATGTGTCAATGCTTGGCGCCAAGGGTCTCCTCATCTCCATCACCGGTGGCAAGGACATGCGTCTGTTCGAAGTCGATGAGGCTGCGACCCGCATCCGTGAAGAGGTCGATCAAGACGCGCTCATTATTCTGGGCGCCACCTTCGATGAGAGCCTGGAAGGCATGATCCGCGTGTCGGTCGTGGCAACGGGCGTTGATCAGGAAGTTATTGGCCTGAACACGCCACAGAACGCGACCAGCGTGCCGACTGTTGGCCGCCCCATCGTTCAACCCGCCCCGCGTGCTGATGCCGAGCCGGTTGTGGCCAACTCAGAACCGGCTCCGATGCCGGCCGATCCTGCGGCCATCGAGCGTGCGGCAGAAGCTGCTGTGGCCGGCGCGACGGCGAGCGACGACAGCGAAACCCCAGCTGCTCGCATCGAGCGCATCGAGCGGGAACTGGCCCTGCAGCATGACCAGGCTCCGATCGAGCAGCCCACTCACGCTGCCAATGATCAGGCCGTCTCTATCGCGCCATTTACGCCGGTGCCGGATCTTTTTGAGGAGGAAGATCCAGAAGAGGCAGTAATGGACACGCCCGCGCAGGAAGTGCCGGAGCGTCCTGTTATGAGCCGGCCCGGGATGGCACGCAGCCGTGCCACGCAGCCGCGTATGCCCAAGGTTGAAGAGTTCCCGGCCATTGCGCAGGATGAAATGCGCCACAAGGCAGCTGCTGGTGCTGAAGAGGGTGAAAAAGGTGCTCTTGGCCTTCTGCGGAAGCTCGCGCATGTCGGTATGACCCGCAGAGAGGATGATACCTCTGCTGCTTCTACCGCTGCTGCCCAGCCCGTGCCTGCGCCGCAGCAGCGCGCGGTACATTCTGAACCTGCACAGGCACCTTCGGCTTATGATGGACTGGGGCGTTCAAACCCAACCGCCCAGCCGACTCAGCGCCAAGCTGAGGAAGAAGCCATGGAGATTCCCGCCTTTTTGCGCAGGAAGAGTGGTTAACGGTCTGTAACAGTCTGAAACATTGCCAGTGGGCGGATTGAGCCGCCCATTGGCGCCCAATAATTTCTTCATATTTTACAGTTAGTTATTTCTTAGCGCCATGTTTCAAAAACCGTAACACACGGTAAGAAAGCGTGATTTTGGTCCAGGCATTGCCGCGGGTAGGTTCTCGATGGTGTCGCCGCTGACGATTTAAGATCATTGTCGTCTCTGGCGCGGGCTGGATAACCGCACGTTAGAACGTGACATCCTTGTGAACATCGGGTGCGTGAAGGTTTTTCGGCACCCAAATACGCCGGGAGTTACCTGGCGTGGACTAAGCTGGGGGAATGCACCGTATGGCCAATCGTTCAGAGTATCAGGCGACGGTTGCGGATATTGTCTCGCTTTCAGGCATAGGTGTTCACAGCGGCGCTGCCGCTACTCTGACGATTTACCCTTCAGACGAAGACACGGGAATCATTTTCCAGCGCGTTGCGATGGAAGGCTCACGGGATGTCGAAATTAAGGCGGATTGGTCGAGCATTTCTGCGACAGCGCTCTGCACGGTGCTCGGTGATCCCAAAGGTGCCTACGTTTCAACCGTAGAACATTTGCTCGCCGCGTTGCGTGCGCTTGGCGTCGACAACGCAATGATTGAGGTCGATGGCCCTGAAGTGCCGATCATGGATGGTTCATCCTCGGCGTTTATCGATGCGATCGACAGTGTCGGCCTGACTGTCCAGAGGAAGCGCCGTAAGGTGCTTCGCATCCTGAAACCTGTGCGTGTTGAAGCAGGTGATGCTTTCGGTGAACTGCGCCCGCATGAAGGTTGCCGTTTCGAAGTCAGCATTGACTACGACCATGACAGCATCGGGCATCAGGCGATTCATTTTGACTTGTGCGCTGACGGCTTCCGCAAGGATATCTCGCGTGCACGGACCTTTGGTTTTCTGAAAGATGTCGAGCAGCTTTGGGCCAACAATTTTGCGCTTGGCTCGTCGCTTGAGAACGCCGTGGTCCTTGGCGACGACGGTATTGTGAACCCCGAAGGCTCTCGTTGGGTCGATGAGTTTGTCCGCCATAAGGTTTTGGATGCCATCGGTGATCTAGCGCTGGCCGGTATGCCGATTGAGGGCTGCTATCGCTCCCATAAGGGTGGTCACCGTCTCAACTTCACGATGATGCAGGCGCTTTTCGCTGATCCGAGCAACTACGAGATTGTTGACGACAGCGCCTCCAATGATCTGACACGCAGCGAACGTCCTGTGGACGAGGTGAGCGTGCGGTTGGAAGCGGCTACACTGCGCCCGGAAACGAACTAAACCTCTTCGTTCCTTCCCCCTGCCTTGCTTTTGCCATTGGTCCTGTTCAAGGGCAGAACAGTCATCTGTGCTGACGGCCAAGTTTCGACGACCGGGGTCGGGGTGGCAGAAAAGAGATTTCGTGATAGAGGCCCTTTCCGGCCTTTATCCGGGCAAAACGAGAGCGCAACCAACGCTCTTGGCGCCCACGGAAAGGGTTGACGTGATCAGGTATGGTGTTTTGAGCGTCATGATTGACCGATTGGCTGCCCTCGGGCGCAATTCTTCAAAGAGCTTGGCGATTGTTGCTCTGACCGGTCTGGTCTTGGCTGGCTGCGCGTCGACCGATGTTGCCGATACAACGGATTTCGTTGACGATACACGCCCACCGGCGGTGATGTTCAACGAAGCGCTTGCCACGATGGAATCGGGCGATTACCGCGAAGCGGCTGACCAGTTCAACGAACTGGAAGAGGTCCATCCCTACTCTGAGTACGCAAAACGCGCGCTCGTTTTGGGTGCATTCTCCAACTTTTCCTCTGGACGCTATCCAGAGGCGATCAACGGCGGTCGCCGGTACGTGACATTGCACCCCAGCGGTGATGATGCCGCCTATGCCCAGTTCATTGTGGCACAGTCTTCCTACAATCAGATTCCCGATGTCGCCCGCGACCAACAGGAAACCCGACGGGCGATCCGGGCATTCCAGGATTTGATCCGGCTCTATCCTGACTCAGAGTATGTCGCGACCTCGCAGGAACAAGTGCGCATTGCCAATGACCAGTTGGCAGGCGCTGAAATGCGCGTGGGTCGCTTCTATCTCGACCGTCGCAACTATGTGGCCGCCATCAATCGCTTCCGTGTCGTGGTGGAGGAATATCAGACCACCCGCCATGTCGAAGAAGCGCTGCACCGGGTGGTTGAAAGCTACATGTCCATGGGCGTTGTGCCCGAAGCGCAGACCGCCGCAGCGGTGCTCGGCCATAACTTCCCGGACTCCGAATGGTATGGACGCTCCTACCAGCTTTTGCAGTCCGGCGGGCTTGAGCCCCAGGAAAATGCAGGCTCATGGATCAGCCGCGCGTTTGAAGGCTTTACCGGTCGCGCTTCCTGACCCATCTTCGTTTCCTGATCTGAACTGGAAACATCTGCGAATCACTGCGCGTCTTGAAACGCGCCAGATCGTGACGCAGACCCTCTTGCCATGCTGACGCGCCTTTCTGTTCGCGACATTGTGCTGATTGAACGGCTGGACCTCGACCTTGATGCCGGGATGACCGTGCTGACGGGCGAAACGGGGGCCGGTAAATCAATCCTCCTTGACGCCTTGGCGCTGGCGCTAGGTGCGCGCGGCGATGCGAGCTTGGTCCGGGTCGGGGCGAAGAGCGGTCAGGTTCAGGCTGTCTTTGATCTGGAAAAGGACCATCCGGCGCTCGCTGCCTTGGAGGAAGCAGGTCTCGAACCCGAAAGCGAACTCATCATTCGCCGCACACAGGGGGCTGATGGGCGCGCCAAGGGGTTCTTGAACGATCAGCCGGTTTCTGTCGGATTGTTGCGGTCCATCGGGTCGTCGCTTGTGGAGATTCACGGACAGCACGATGATCGGGCGCTGGTGGATCCTGCTCATCACCGCCTCTTGCTTGATGCATATGGCGGTCTGACAGGCTTGGCTGTCGACGTTGCCCGTGCGCATGAGGCTCTTCAGTCTGCGATCAAGACTCGCGATGACCATGCCGCGAAACTCGCCGAAGCCGCGCGGGAGGCCGACTATCTGCGCGCTAGTGTGGAGGAGTTGACGACGCTCTCGCCCGAGCCCGGTGAGGAAGGAGCGTTGGCCGAAAAGCGCACGCTTATGATGCAGGCCGAAAAGGTTGCCGCCGATGTGCACGAAGCGCATGAGGCGGTGTCGGGCGCAGCATCGCCAGCGCCTGTTCTTGCGGCCCTTATGAGGCGATTGGAACGCAAAGGACCGGATAGTGAAACGCTGCTTGGTCCAATCATTGAGGCGCTGGGGCGTACGTTGGATGCGCTCGGCGATGCTTCGATGGAAGTGGACCGCGCACTTCAGAGCATTGAGTTTGACCCCGAAGATCTCAATGCAACGGAGGAGCGGTTGTTTTCCCTTCGGGCCGCGGCGCGCAAGTTCCAAGTGACATGCGATGCATTGCCTGACAAAGCGGCCGAGCTTGCCGATCAGCTTGATGCTCTTGACCAGGCCGCTGACCGAAGTGCGGCTTTGGACATGGCGGTGCGCGAAGCCGAAGCGGCCTATGATGCGTTGGCCGGACAACTTTCCGAGGCGCGGCACAGCGCGGCTGAGCACTTGAGCAAGGCGGTTGAGGCAGAACTCCCGGACCTGAAACTAGGGCAGGCACGATTCCGGCCAGCTCTTTTGACGGATCGCGAGACGCGCGGTGCCAACGGCTTTGATAGTGTCGCCTTCGAAGTGCAGACCAACCCCGGCACCAAAGCCGGACCGATGATGAAGGTCGCATCGGGCGGTGAGCTTTCCCGTTTCCTCTTGGCCTTGAAAGTTGTGCTCGCCGACAAGGGTTCAGCGCCGACGCTGGTGTTTGACGAGATCGACACCGGGGCAGGTGGCGCCGTTGCTGAAGCGATCGGCAAACGGCTCGCCCGGCTTGCGGAGACCGTTCAGGTGCTGTCGGTCACGCATGCGCCTCAGGTGGCTGCCCGCGCGCATGGGCATCTCTCGATTGCCAAAGCCATCCAGGCCGATGAGACTCGCACCGAGGTTGAACGCCTTAACGAGGATGGGCGCCTGGAAGAGGTGGCGCGCATGCTCTCCGGCGCGACGATTACCGAAGAGGCGCGGGCGGCTGCCGGACGCCTCTTGCAGGGGGAACGGGTGTGAGCGTGTTGCGGGACGCGCCGGTCGATCAACTCACCGAGCGCCAGGCGAAGAAGGAACTGCAGGCATTGGCTGCCGAAATGGCAGCGCACGATGCCGCCTATCATGGCGAAGACGCGCCAGTGATCTCGGACGCTGCCTACGACGCGCTGAAGGCCCGCAACCTTGTCATCGAAGAACGTTTCCCCGATCTGGTCCGTGGCGACAGCCCCTCCAAGAAAGTGGGCAGCGCGCCGTCAGAGAAATTTGCTAAGGTCACGCACGCACGGGCGATGCTGTCGCTCGACAATGCTTTCAACGCAGATGATGTGCACGAGTTTGGCGCCCGGATTGCCCGCTTCCTGCGACTTGATGCACCGCCGGCAATGACCGCCGAGCCCAAAATTGACGGTCTTTCCCTTTCGCTTCGCTATGAGGGCGGCGAACTTGTCACCGCTGCAACGCGTGGCGATGGCGCTGTGGGCGAGGACGTCACCCGCAATGCCCGCACCATTGCGTCTATTCCACACGCATTGTCTGGTCCGGCCCCGGACGTTGTGGAGGTGCGTGGGGAGGTCTATATGGCTGCCGAGGACTTCGCGGCGCTCAACCAGCGCATGGAAGAGGCGGGCGGTAAGGTGTTTGCCAATCCGCGAAATGCGGCGGCGGGATCGCTGCGCCAACTCGATCCTGAAATCACGCGCTCGCGCCCGTTGGAGTTCTTCGCCTATGCATGGGGGGAGCTTTCTGAACCTTTGGCCGACACCCAGATGAAGGCGGTGGAACGCTTGGCCGGATTTGGCTTCAGCACCAATCCGTTGATGGCGCTTTGCCAAACGCCCGACGAGCTGATTGCCGTTTATGACGATATCGCGTTGAAGCGAGCGGAGCTCGGCTACGACATTGATGGCGTCGTCTACAAGGTTGATCGGCTTGACTATCAGGAGCGGCTTGGCTTCGTCTCGCGATCCCCACGTTGGGCCATCGCGCACAAGTTCCCGGCCGAACAGGCGTTCACGGTGCTGGAGGATATCGACATTCAGGTCGGGCGCACCGGGGCGCTGACGCCGGTCGCCAAACTGCATCCGGTCACCGTGGGCGGTGTGGTGGTTTCCAATGCGACCCTGCACAATGCCGATTACATTGCCGGCATCGGGAATGATGGTCTTCCCATACGCGAAGGGCGGGACATCCGTGTTGGTGACACTGTCATCGTTCAGCGGGCCGGCGATGTGATCCCACAGATCGTTGATGTGCTGCTCGACAAGCGCGCGGAGGACAGCGCGCCTTTTGCCTTTCCAACAGTTTGCCCAGCCTGTGGCAGTGATGCGTTGCGCGAGGTGGATGCCAAAGGCAGGCCGGACAGCGTCACCCGCTGCACAGGTGGGCTCATCTGTCCGGCGCAGGCCGTCGAACGGTTGAAGCACTTCGTATCGCGCAATGCGCTCGACATTGATGGGCTCGGTGACAAGCAGATCGAGGCTTTTTATGAGGAAGGCCGTATCGCCAATGCGGCGGACATTTTCACGCTCGAAACTCGCGATGCCCGCTCGCTCAAGAAGCTGAAAGACAAGGATGGCTGGGGCGAGACCTCCGTCGCCAATCTCTGGGCCGCCATCGATGAGCGCCGCTCGGTCGCATTCTCCCGCTTTCTGTTTGCCCTGGGTGTACGCCATGTGGGCGAGACAACCGCGCGTACGCTTGCCCGTCATTATCAGAATTTTGCTGTCTTCCGTTCGGCAATGCGGCAAGCCGCAGCCGGTGATGCCGAGTCGCGGGAAGAACTGGTTGGTATTGATGGGATCGGTGAAACGGTTGCCGTATCCCTCATCCAGTTCTTCGGCGAAGCGCGCAATGAGCAGGTGCTTGATGCGCTGCTGGAAGCGATGACCATCGAAGACGAGGTGTTCGAGGTTCAGGAAAGCCCTGTTGCAGGCAAGGTCGTGGTGTTCACCGGATCACTGGAAAAGATGACGCGTGACGAGGCCAAGGCCATGGCCGAACGGTTCGGCGCCAAGGTCTCGGGCTCGGTGTCGAAGAAGACCGACCTTCTTGTCGCCGGCCCCGGTGCTGGGTCCAAACTGAACAAGGCAAGGGATCTGGGCGTTGAAACCCTGGACGAGGATGGCTGGTTCGAGCTGGTCGGCGTTACCCCAAGCGCAGAATAGGGGCGCAGGCCGCTTCGAGGAATGCCAGATCGTCGCCCGAGAGCTGTGGGCCGATGTCGGTGAGGACCTTGGCGTGGAAGCTGTTGAGCCAGGCTAACTCTGCATCTGACATCATGGCGACGTCTACCAATCGGCGCTCGAAAGGCGCGCGCGTGATCGTCTCAAAGCCCATCATGGGCAGATCGCCCCCGATGTCCTCAGGCTCAGTCACGAAGACCAGATTTTCCAGCCGGATGCCGAAGGCGCCTTCCTCGTAATAGCCAGGCTCGTTGGAAAGCAGCATGCCTGGTTCCAGCGGCACATTGCCTTGCTTGGCGATGCGGGCAAGGCCCTCATGCACGCCGAGGTAAGACCCCACGCCGTGACCTGTTCCATGGGCATAATCGAGCCCTTCAGCCCACAGGAACTGGCGGGCGAGGGCATCCAGATGGGCACCCGTGGTTCCCTTGGGAAAGCGAGCTGTTGCCAGCGCGATATGCCCTTTGAGCACCAAGGTGTAGGCCTTGATGTACTCAGGTGATGGCTCGCCGACGAGCAACGTGCGGGTAATGTCGGTCGTGCCGTCGCGGTACTGGCCCCCGGAATCGACCAGATAGAGTGAATTGGTTTCAATCGGGGCATTGGTAGCGTGTGTCACCCGGTAGTGCACGATGGCGCCATGAGGGCCGGCGCCTGAGATGGTGTCGAACGCGATGTCTTGCAGTTGATTGGTTTCGCGCCGGAAGGCCAGAAGCTGATCGGCGGCCTTGATCTCGTCCAGTTCGCCCTTGGGTGCCTCGCGGTCAAACCACGCCAGAAAGCGGGATACGGCTGCCCCGTCGCGGACATGGGCGGCTTTTGCTCCTGCTTGCTCGACCGCGTTCTTGCGCGCGCGAGGCGCCTCCATCGGGTCGGTGGCTTTGACGAGCGAACCGCCGGCTTCGGTGATGGTGTTGGCGATTTTCACCGAGACGGTTGCCGGATCGACCATCACCGTTTTGCCTGATGTCCCCAACTCTTTAAGGGCTGCCGGAAAGCTGCCGATGTCTTTGATCGCAACGCCCTTGAGTTGAGCCTCCGCGTCAGCCGTCAGCTTGCCAGGATCGATGAAAAGCTGCGCCTCGCCCTCTGCCGTTATGATGGTGAAGGCCAGAAACATGGGCTTTTGCGGAACGTCGTCGCCGCGCAGGTTGAAGGTCCACGCCGCGCCATCCGCCTGAACCAGAACGCCGGCATCAGCGCCTTTACCGGCGATGGTCTTGGCAATCTCAGCGATCTTCTCTTCGAACGGTTGCCCCGCCAGGTCCAATGGATGCGGTATGATCGGCGCATTGGGCCGTCCGGGCTGATCGGTCCAGATGCAATCGATCAGATTGCTTTGCGTTGCCTTGAGCTCAGCACCTGCCTTGTCGGCGGCTTTTTCAAAGGTCCTGAAGCCGCGCATCGTATGCAGCCAAGGGTCGTAACCGATCACTTTGCCGGCCAGATCTTGCTCGCCGAGATAGGCGCTGGGCGGCTTCACTGTCATGTTGTCAGGTGTGTAAACCGATGTGTCGGTTTGAGCCTTTACCTGCAAGGTGTAGCGGCCATCGGTGTAGACGCGCGCCTCCTTGGGCAGAATGAGCACAAAGGCATTGGAGCCCGTGAAGCCGGTAAGCCAGGCGACCCGTTCAGCATAGGCGGGAAGGTACTCACTCTGATGCTCGTCTGTACGCGGCACGAGCAGACCATCGAGCCCGCTTTCCGCCATCAGCGACCTTAAAGCAGCCAGCCTTTCTGGCCCCTTTTCCGGGTTGCTTTTGTCCGCATAGCTTTGGGTTGGCCCCTTGGCGGTCATCGATAGTCCTTTCAAAAGTGTGCACTGCACCATGCGCTGGGTGCAGGGCTGTGTTGTCGCCAAAGGTCTAGCTCAAACGCGCCGATGGGACCATGTTGGCATCGTCTCTTCCCCCCGAGACCAAAACCAAACCAAGGACCCCTCCAATGGCTGCCTTCACCTTCTCAGAACCCCAGGCCCTGTTCGAAACGCGCAGCGAAAAACCGTCTTTCCTGCGGCGTCTGTTCGACCGTCTGGTCGAAGCCCGCATGGCTGAAGCTCGTCTGCACGTCAACGCTCATCTGATGACGCTTGATGATGCGACGCTCGCCAAGTACGGCGTTGATCGCATCATGATCCAGGATGGCAAAACGCGCCCGACGGCGTTCTAAGCTTCGCTGAGCAAAAGCGCTGACCATTCGCCGTGATGAACGCGGCGTTTGAGGATCAGTCCGCATTGACGGTAGCGCGCTAAGACGGCGCGCTCCTGATGTAGCATGAGCCCGGACAGGATGATTGATCCGCCCGGCGCCAGAAGTAGGTGCATCGGCGCTGCCAGCGAAATCAAAGGTCCGGCCAAGATATTGGCCATGATCAGATCATAAGGGGCGTGTCCTTGCGGCGCGCCCCTTACGCCATTGGCGACAGCCGTATCTATGAGCGGCGCAAGGCCGTTGAGGCGTACATTTTCCGCCGTGATCGTCACCGCGATGGGATCGATATCTGTCGCCAGCATCGGCGCCTTGCTGAGATGTGCTGCCGCCATGGCAAGGACGCCTGTGCCGGTGCCGACATCAAGCCCATTGCGAATAGTTTGGCGGGCGCAAATCCAATCAACCAGTTCCAAGCATCCCAGCGTTGTGCCGTGATGGCCGGTGCCAAAGGCTCGGCTCGCCTCGATGCGAATGCCGATATCCGTCGGTCCAACGGCATCTCGGGAATGTAGCCCGTGGACAACGAAGCGGCCTGCACGGATAGCCGGCAGTCCTTCTAGACTGGCCGTCACCCAATCCACATCGTCGAGCAGTTCGGTCTCAACAGGCACAGCGAACCCGTCGGCTCCAAGCGCATCGCGCACCGCGTCTGTGAGCGGTGAGGTCTCCCGGCCTTCCTGATAAAGATCGACCGTCCAATGCCCGGCCTTTTCGTCTTCGAACAGGGCAATCGGACTCTCATCGGTGTCGAATTTTTCCTCCAGCAGATTGGCAATGCGTTCCGCCTCTTCGCGGTGGGGCACGGTCAGGGAGGCTTTAAGCGTTGGCATCGGCAGTCGTCTGGTCTGGGTTAGGCACAGGTTTGCTGGGCTTTGGTGTTGGGCCGAAAAGGAAAACGGTGTCGCCTGCGGACGGTTTGAACTGCGTGTCCAATGTCGGTGAGATGAAGTTGCCTTTGGCCGAAAGAGCAAAAAGGATCCGTGTTTCTTCCGCGCGATGGGCCCGAAGGTCATCCATGGTGAAATTTTCTGAGAGCGTGGTGCGCTGAACGGTCCAGCCATCAAAGGTCATGTGGGCGACCGCTTCGTCGGCACCCATGCTTGGGTCCATGAGGCTGTAGCCCTTCACAGTGACGGCAAGATCGTCGCGCTCACGCTCCTCGCGGCCGAGTTTGAACACATGCGACCGCCCAAGTTCTGGCCCGAAATCGGTACACACAAGGGCGTTGTAGGCGTCGTTGTCGCTGGCGGCGATCAAGGTCCCGAAGCGCGAGAGATCAAGGTGGTGTTCGGCCGTCTCAGAGAGGATTTCTCCGAAATAGGTGTCAAACCCCGCCTGGCGCACTTCCCGAAGGCGGGTACGGTTACGTTCAGCGATCAAAACTGGAATTTGGGCTGCCTTCAACTTCTCTGCAAGAGCCCGCGTGAAGGCGTTGGCACCGACCAGAAGAAAGCCATCTGGCTCAGCTGAGGTTATGCCCAGCGCGCGCGCCAGCGGCCTGATGGAGAAGCCGTGCAGAACCACTGTGGCGAGCACGACCAGGAAGGCGAGAGGTGCCAGGCGTGATCCGTCCTCAACGCCAGCCTGCACGAGCGCGCCGGCAAACAGACCGGATACTGCGACCGCGACCACGCCGCGCGGAGCGATCCACCCGATGAGGAGGCGCTCGCGAAAGCTGAGTTCTGTTCCAATCGTCGCGAGCAAGATTGCGATTGGCCGGACCAGCACAAGAAGTGTTGTTAGATAGGCGATGTCGCGCCAGCCGAGTGAGAGAATGTCCTCCCGGGAAATGCTGGCGGTGAGAACGATGAAGAGGCCTGAAACGAGCAGGACCGTCATCACTTCCTTGAAGCGACGGATATCGGTGTAGCTTGCAAGCCGAGCGTTCGCGAGCACGATGCCCATAACAGTCACGGTGACCAGCCCTGCTTCGGCCAAGACGAGGTCGGTTGCCGTGTAGCCAACCAGGACGGCGACCAGAATGATCGGGCTTTTGAGGTAGTCGGGCACCAACCCACGCGCGAAGGCGGTTGTCAGCGCCTTGGTGAGCAGCCAGCCGCCGACAACGCCTATCAGCAGCGCCGCCGCCACCTGAAAAGCGACGGTCATGCCGGGCTCGCCGCTCGACAGGGCGATGATCACCTCAAAGGCGATGACAGCGAACAAAGCGCCGATGGGATCGACAACGATGGCTTCCCAACGCAGGACCGAGGCGGTTTTCCCCGGCAGCTTAGCTTGCCGCAGAAGCGGCATGATAACCGTCGGTCCGGTGACGACCATGATGCCGGAGAAGACGAGTGCCGCCTCAATCGACAGCCCGCCGATATAGTGAGCGGCGAGCGTCCCGAGCACCCAGACAAGCGGCGCCGCGATAAGGATGATGCGCCTGACGGCCTTCGCCGTGCCCCTGATCTCGGCAAAGTTCAGGGTCATCCCGCCTTCGAACAGGATGATGGCCACCGCCAACGCCACCATGGGTTTCAGAAGGCTGCCAAAGTCTTGGGATGGATCGACAAGGCCCGTCACCGGGCCAGCGATCAGGCCGGCCACGAGCAAAAGGACGATGGCGGGGATTTGGGTGCGCCAGGCGAGCCACTGCGCCCCGATGCCAAGCAGGCCGATCAGGGCGATGGTGACGATGAGATCGTGCAAGACGCTCTATCCGGCCTGATTGTGTGGGGTGACGAAGCTGTCGACCACTTTCTTACGGCCTGCCTTGTCGAAATCAATCGTCAGCTTGTTGCCCTCCAGCGCTGCGACGTCGCCATAGCCGAACTTCTGATGGAACACCCGGTCGCCAACGGTGAAGCTGGACGCCTGCGTCGCAACCGACCGCGCAACCAATTCACCATCAATCGTGATCGGCCCTGTGGACGGTCGCTTGCCGGTGCTTTTTGCGGCCTGGGCGCGCTTCCAACCTGGTGTCTGGTAGGCAGAATCCATCTCGACAGGTCGGTCGAAGCGGCTTGCGCCGTAATTGCCATAGCCGCGGGCACCATAGCCGCCATAGGAGGAGGTCTGCTCGACCACATCCACATGTTCAGCGGGCAGCTCGTCCAAGAAGCGTGAAGGGATGGACGACTGCCAAAGCCCGTGGATGCGGCGGTTGGAGGCGAACCAAAGCTTGGCGCGCTTGCGAGCGCGGGTGAGACCGACATAGGCAAGACGGCGTTCTTCTTCCAATCCCGCTCGGCCACTCTCATCAAGCGCACGTTGGTTGGGGAAGAGGCCTTCCTCCCAGCCCGGCAGAAACACCGTGTCGAACTCCAGACCCTTGGCGGCGTGGAGGGTCATTATGGTGACCGCGTCTTGGCCGACGTCGCTTTCCACATCCATGACGAGCGAGATGTGTTCCAGGAAGCCGGCAAGGTTTTCAAACTCCTCCATGGAGCGCACAAGCTCCTTGAGGTTGTCCAGACGTCCGGGTGCTTGCGGGGTGGTGTCCTTCTGCCACATCTCCGTGTAGCCGGACTCATCGAGCACGATCTCGGCAAGTTCGGTGTGCGGCAGGGCATCGAGGGAGCCGCGCCAGCGATCGAAATCGTCGATCAAGCGGCGCAGCGCCGTGCGTGCCGCGGGGCGTAGTTCTTCGGTCTCCACGAGTATGCGTGCCGCCGCAAAGGGCGACATGTTCTGATCGCGGGCCAGCGCATTGATCTTGCGGACGGTCGTGTCGCCAAGGCCGCGCTTGGGCACGTTCACGATGCGCTCGAAGGCTAGGCCATCATCAGGCTGGGCGATGACGCGCAGATAGGCGAGCGCATCGCGGATTTCCTGGCGCTCATAGAAGCGGGGTCCACCGACCACGCGGTAGTTCATGCCGAGCGTGAAGAACCGATCTTCGAACTCACGCATCTGGGCGGAGGTGCGCACCAGAATGGCGATTTCATTCAAGGTATGTTTGCGACGCTGAAGCTGCTCGATCTCCTCGCATATCGCGCGGGCTTCTTCGCCTGAGTCCCAGGCCGATGCAACGGTGACCTTCTCTGCATCCATCTCGTCGGCATCGGTGAAGAGCGTCTTGCCCAGTCGATCTTCATTGTGGGCGATCAAATGGGATGCGGTCGCCAGGATGGCCGGCGTTGAGCGGTAATTGCGTTCCAGCCGGATGACGGTTGCGCCAGGAAAGTCGCGCTCAAAGCGCAGGATGTTGTCCACCTCCGCGCCGCGCCAGCCATAGATCGACTGATCATCATCGCCGACACAGCAAATGTTGGGTTTCAAGTCGTCCGTGCCCTGCGCCAACAGGCGGAGCCAAAGATACTGGGCGACGTTGGTGTCCTGATACTCATCGACCAGCAGATAGCGGAACCGGCGATGATAGTCGGCGAGCACATCGGGGTGGTTGGTGAAGAGTTCGATGGGTTTGACCAGCAGATCGCCAAAGTCCACCGCGTTCAGAACCTTCAATCGCTCCTGGTACGCTTCAAACAGATCGATGCCCTTGCCATTGGCGAACACGGCGTCAGCGGCGGGCACTTTGTCGGGCGACAGACCACGGTTCTTCCAGCGGTCGATATGGGATGCCAATTGACGGGCAGGCCAGCGCTTCTCATCGATGTTTTCGGCCTGGATGATCTGCTTGAGGAGCCGGATCTGGTCGTCGGTGTCCAGAATGGTGAAGCTCGATTTCAGACTCACAAGTTCGGAGTGGAAGCGCAGAATACGGGTGCCGATGGCGTGAAAGGTGCCAAGCCAGGGCATGCCTTCCACCGCTGCGCCGATCATGCCGCCGATGCGCTCTTTCATCTCGCGCGCGGCCTTGTTGGTGAAGGTCACCGCCATGATCTGGCCAGGGTGCGCGCGGCCGGTTGCCAGGATGTGCGCTATGCGAGTCGTCAGAACGCGCGTCTTGCCGGTGCCCGCACCTGCCAGCACCAGGACAGGCCCATCCAGCGTCTCGACGGCTTGGCGTTGCTCGGGGTTGAGGCCGTCGAGCCAAGGAGTTCCCATACCAATTGCTGCCATCGCTCGGCTGGCGATTCCACCGGGTTGCGGCGTTGGCCGGTCAAGGGGGTTGCCACGTTGGACGTCTTTGAACTCCCTAGTACTGCCGTCTGATGGGTCTCTTACACTCAAAAGAAATTGCCCTTGGCGGTTGATTCGCAGGGCCGCACACTACCCCAGCTTTAGGCGAGTTTGTTGCCTATTTGTGCTCTTCAATCGAGGCGTCAATAAGCGCCTCGTTGAAGTGGCGCAGCGCGTCTACTTGGCGAGCATAGCCGACCGTCTGGGACAGTGCCGCCGCGCGTACCACTGGAATTTCGTCGTCTCCGGTTTCATCGAAGATTCGCAGGGCACGTTCCATCGTGTCCGACGTTAGAAGACGTGGCGTGCCTTCTTCGAGCGGCGGCGGTCGCTCGTCGAGATCAGCCGGTAAGCGTTCCATGAAGTCGATCACGCGCACCTGTCGCATCAACTGGCTATGGGGACCGTCGGAGACGGCGATGCCACGGCTCTCCAACTGCCAATAGAAGTAAGATCGGCCATGCACGGCGGTTGAAATGCCGGTTGCGATGGAGACAGTCAAAAGCAACGCGATCGACAGGGTGTAGCCGCCGGTCAGCTCGAAGACGATCATGGTGGTTGAAAGCGGGGCTCCGATCACGGCCGCTGCGACCGCGCCCATGCCCAAGATGGCGTAAAGCCCCTCGGAGGAGGCCATATCGGGAAACACGCCGGCCGCTATGAGCCCGAAGGCGCCACCTGTCATCGCGCCGACATAGAGTGAGGGGGAGAAAATGCCGCCCCCAAAGCGCGAGGCGAGACAGATGGCGGTTGCGGCTGTCTTCAGGATGACCAGCGTCAGCATCAGGTCGAGAGGCAGCTGATTGCGCAGTGCAAGGTCCGTTGCCTGGTAGCCGACACCCAGCACCTGGGGAAACCAAATCGCGATAAAGCCAACGGCGAGCCCGCCGACAGCCGGTCTGATCCATGTCGGCGCCTGCACCGTGCGCGCAACATAGTCGGTGCCAATCAACCCGTACTGGAACAAGACGGCGACCAGGGCGCAGACCAGCCCAAGAAGCGCAAAAGCCGGAAACTCCCAAAAGGATGTGATCTGATAGTCGGGAATGGAGAAGGCGACTGCATCGCCAAAATAGAGCCGCGAGATGATGGTCGCGGCACCGGCGGCGATCACGATGGCCGCGAACGCTGACAGGGCATAGTGCCCCAAGATCACTTCATGGGCGAACAGAACGCCGGCGATGGGCGCGTTAAACGAGGCAGAGACAGCGCCGGCTACGCCGCAGGCGAGCAAGACGCGGTTGGAGGAGCGTGGCAGTTGGAACAGCCGGGAAATCGAGGCAGCGATGGTCGCGCCCAGATGCACAATTGGACCCTCTCGCCCGGTGCTGGCACCAAAGCCTAGCGAGGTTGCCGAAACCAGCGCTGAGCCAACACCTGGCCAGAAGTGCAAACTGTCCTCCGGTGCGTGCTTGGCCTCGATGACGTCGGCGACGCCCAATGGCCGGCGCTGTGGCTGAATGTAGTGCAGGAACAGCCCGACCAGCAGTCCGCCCAGGGCCGGTACAAGCAGGACCATGTACCAGGGCAACACGCGCGCAGCGCTTGCCACCTGCTCTGTCATGGTGCCAAGCCATGTCCACTGAACGGCGCCGATGAGTTCACGAAAGGCGATGGCGGCGAGCGATGTGCCGACGCCGATTGCCAGGGCCAGCGACCAAACCAGCGGCTGTTTCTTGCGCAGGGCGTAAGTGATGTTGGGCTTGGCCCACATCAGCACGCTGTCGATGGTCGTTTGGATCGGGGTCGCCATGGCGCGGGTGTGGGCGGTGGACCTTCGTTGAGCGTTCGTGCTTTGCTTGATGCTTGAACATCGAAGCGCTTATTCTTGCGTTTGTGCAAGGGTTTATGACAGTTTTTCTCATGAAAGTGCCGGCGACAGGTGACGTTTGGTAAAGCCGACTGTACGAGGGGCATGGCCGTGCTGGC
This sequence comes from Pseudomonadota bacterium, assembly GCA_038749715.1. Taxonomy (GTDB): domain Bacteria; phylum Pseudomonadota; class Alphaproteobacteria; order Rhizobiales; family MH13; genus MH13. The sequence continues at coordinate 103,659 of JBCDHR010000006.1, read as the reverse complement.
CTGATGCCTTACTGTTGACGCCGCAACCGGTTACCGAGAGCCGATGAATCGCCTCTTTCTCACCCTTGGCATTTTGCTCCTGATGGCGCTCACAACGGCGCTGATCGCCCCACGCTTTATCGATTGGAGCACCTACACGGCCGTGATTGAAGAGCAGGCCTCGCGCCTGCTTGGGCGCGAGGTCCACGTGTCAGGTGCGGTCGATCTGCGCTTCCTGCCGATGCCGCGGCTCACCTTCTCCGATGTTGAGATTGCCAGCCGGCAGGACGGCTCTGTGCCCGAGATCGGCGTTGAGCGCATGGAAGCGCTGATGTCCTTGGCTCCGTTCCTGCGCGGTGAGGCAGAAATTGTCGAACTGCGGCTGGAGCGTCCTGTTGTTCGCTTGTCGGCCCTTTCAGACCGGCGGCCCGATTCTTCTGATGATCGCTTTGATCCAGGCTCTGTTCAGATTGACGAGGCGATCATCGTTGATGGTCGCATTGAGCGTTTGACGTCGACCGGTGACGTGCAGGTGTTGGTCGATGAGCTCAATGCCACGATGAGCGCACAGAGCCTCTTGGGACCATGGCGCGTTGATCCGGCGACGGCCATCATCAATGGCGAACGCGCCACCTTACGGATCAACTCGGGCAGGTATGGCGGCGATCGGCGCATGCGTCTGCGGGTCTCGGTTCTGCCTGTCAGCCGGCCTATGGAGATCGTGCTCGATGGCCATTTGGATTGGTCGGGCGAGGAGGCGGCACGCTTTGAAGGCCAAGGTCTGGCTCGTAGTCTGGACGAACTTATCGAAACGGCGGAGACGCCGCCGCTTTCCTGGCGGGTTGAAGGGGCGATTGATGCCGGGCTTGGTGGTCTCAACTCAGAAGACTTTGAGATCGCGCTTGGGCAAGCTGGCGATCAGGCGTTCCTTCTCAACGGACGGGCGGAGGTTAATCTTGGCAACCGGCCTGGATTTTCAGCGGAGGTCTCTTCTCGCCAGGTCGACCTTGACCGCATGTTGGGTGGCGGCGCGGCCGCCCCTGTTTCCCTAGAAGCCGGTTGGCAGGCCGCTGGCGCGCTCGTCCGCTGGATCGATCAAACGCCGATTCCGGGCGGTATGGCGTTCGATATACCGGCCATTGTGGTTGGCGGTTCGGTCATTCGTGACATTGCGTTCGAGGCAACCTACCGCCCGGGGCTGCCCATAGGCCTCAGCAATCTTCGAGCCGTGGTGCCCGGCGAAACGTCGCTGGGGTTCACCGGGACCGTCGCCGCAGTTGGCGCTGTTGATGGCCAGGATTTGGCACTTGAAGGACGGATGGTCCTGGAAAGCGCGGCGCCTGACCTGTTCGTGCGTTGGTCTACTGGCCGGCAGGATGAGGGCGGGACCTTTTCCCAGCTGACGTCCGCGCGCCTTTCAGGGCGCCTGATCGCCGATCCCGATGAGGTTTCGCTCTCTGGATTGCAGGGTGCCATCGATGGCGCGGGTCTGACAGGGTCACTGGTCTTTCTGCCCGACGGTGAGGCTGGGAGCTCTCTTGATATCGACCTCAATGCAGGCCGTTTTGATTTCGGGTTGCTTTCCGGGCTGGGCCGTTGGGTGGTCGGTGGTGACGGCGCAGCTGATCCGTCGCTTGTCGATACGTTGAACGCGTCCTTGTCGATTGATGAGTTGGTCGCTGGCGCGGAAAATCTGGGCGAGGTGCGCGTGCAAGTGGCGGCAACGCCAGATGAACTGATTTTGGACAACGTGTCCGTCGGTGATGCTGCGGGCGCGAGAGTTCGTGCATCCGGCGTGCTGGAACGCGGGGCGATGCCGCCGATTGGCTCGCTCACAATCGATGCGGACATGGAGCGTATCGGAGGCTTGGTCCGCCTTGTGCGCGATGTGACGGTCGATCACCCGCTTCTGCTCGACCTTGCGCGTAATGCAAACCTCTACGAGCCAGTTTCCTTGGTCATGGGCTATGTTCATGATGCTGAGACTGGCCTTGATGTTGATGTCGATGGAACGGTGAGCGGAACCGAGGTCTCGCTTGCAGGTCTGATGCCGACGAGTGACGATGCGGCGCCGTTGCCGCAAGGCTTTGGTGGGTTTTTCGATCGGCCGGCGGAGCTTCGCTTCTCCGCCCAATCAGACGATGCATTCGCACTGATCGGCCAGCTTGGCGTTCCGGCTCTGCCAATTGATCTTGGCGGTGAGGGCTCCTTTGTCGCCTCGCTTAACAGCAATGGGACCGACGCCCCGGATGTACGCGTCGCGTTCGATGGGCTGCAAACCTCGCTACGGCTTAATGGCAAGCTCGAAGGCGGTGTGGCCGAAGGCGTCGCCGGCATGACGGGGACCGGATCGCTTTTTGCTGACGATGTGGCGCAGCTTGGACTGATGGCAGGCATGGCGCTGCCAGGTCTCTTCGATCCAATAAGCGCGTCGGCGCAATTCGATGTCGCCTACGATCTTGGCGATGAAACGCTGCAATTGGATGGACTGGCGGGAACATTTGCCGACGTGCCGATCGCGGGATCTGCCTCCGTGCGGCATGACCCGCTGGGGTTTCACGCCGACATTGATCTGGAGGCCGACAGAATCGATATGCGATCGGTTTTGGCTGGGTTCGTAGGTCCTTCTGCCTTCGATCAGGGATTCTCGACCTCATGGCCGGAAGGGCCGCTCGCCTTCAATCCACTGCCTGCGATGATCGATCTACGACTGCGCGCTCCACAGATGGAGCTATGGGACGATGTCGTGGCGCGGCAAACAGAGATGGTTCTCATCGGTCGCGATGCTGAAGTGACGGTTGATCAACTGACTGGCCAGCTCTATGGCGGCGCTCTCGATGCGCGGCTGTCGCTTCGTGATGCTGACCGCGGTGCGCTCGCTACCGGGCGGCTGGCGCTGACGGACTTCGATGTTGACCGATTGGCTTGGGAGCGACAGGGACGACCGATCGTCGGCGGCGAGGCGTCGCTGAGCGTGAGTTTTGAGACCTCCGGCGGCTCAATCGCGTCCTTGATGTCCGGTCTGACCGGGGAGGGGACAATCGGGCTTGATGGTGTTGCCGTCTCAGGTCTGGGTTTGGAAGGCTTCTCTCGGATTCTCCAGGCCTCCGATGCCGGTCTTTTGAGTGAAGAAGATGACCTGCGGCAGGCGTTCAGCGATGCGCTTGGGGCCGGCACGATGCTGATTGATTCTGCCCAAACGCCCGTAACGCTGATCGGCGGCGTTTTGCAGGCAAGCAACCTTTACCTTTCGAGCGCGATGACGGCTTTGCGCGGCGGTCTCTCGGTTGATCTCTCAACCGGGGATCTGGATGCTGATTTCTCCTATGCAGCGACGGACGGGCCCGGTGATGTCGAGGCGATGCCGAATGTCGGCCTCTCCTTCGCTGGACCAATAGCGTCACCGGACCGCGATCTTGATGTGTCCCAGGTGGCGAGTTTTCTCAATGTGCGCCGCCTGGAGCAGGAAATTCGGCGCGTCGAAGCGCTGAATGCCGAAATTTTGGAACGCGAACGTCTACTGCGCATCATGGCTGCTGTAGACCTTGATCAGACGCGCCTTCAGGCCGAAGAGGCGGCTCGACTGGAACAAGAGCGTCTGGACCAGGAGCGTCGTGCGGCTGAAGAAGCTGAGCGGGCTGCGCGAGAGGCTGCCGAGGCCGAAGAACGACGCCTGGCAGAGGAGGCGGCCCGAGAGGCGGAGGCACAAGCTGCCCAGGAGGCAGCCGATCAGGCCGCTAGAGAAGCAGCTGAGGCGGAGGCAGCACGCCAGGCTGAAGAACAAGCAGCTCGTGAGGCCGCTGAAGAGGAAGCGCGATTGGCCGCTGAAGAAGCAGCCCGACAGGCCGAGGAGCAAGCTGCGCGAGAGGCTGCAAGAGTGGCCGAAGAGCAGCGTGAGCAAGCGCTGCGCGAGGCTCTTATCGAGCGCGAGCGCCAGCGGCAGGTGCTTGACCTATCCCTTCCATCGCTCGGTGAGCCGATTTTTGTTGAGCCCAATCCGTTGGTACTGGGAGAAGACCCACCGCGCGCGACCGGCGCTCCCCTTGATCTGTCGCCGAACTAGCTGTCGTCCGGTTCGCGGTCCTTCGTCAGGTCGTCGAGAACCAGAAGCCTCAGCGCGCTTGCCAGATTGTTCTCCGGGTCTCGCTCGCGATCGATCGTGGCAATAAGCGCTGCTCGGCTTTGCCCGCGCTCAGCTGCAATCCTGTCCACCTCGTCCCAAAAGGGTCGCTCCAGCGCGATGGAGGTTGAGTGACCGGACAGCGTCACGGAGCGTTTGACCAGCATCGCTGATTAAGGCTCGCGCTTATGGGCGTCGAGGCGAGTGATGGCCTGGTCCTTGGCTTTTTGCTCGGACGTTTTTTCTTGCTTGGTGCGCCCATGAAGGCGGCGATTTTCCGCCGCCTTTTCCTCTTTTTCCACTCGCGCCTTGGCTTTGCGCGCCTGGCGGAGATTGATGACGTTGCCTGTCATGGCTCAACTGCCCAGTGGGTTTAGGAGGGCGCGATCATCTTGGCGGGGACGACGATGGCGTCGAAATCTTCTTCGGAGATGCCGAGGGCCAGCGCTTCGACCTTCAGGGTCGTGCCGTTCTTGTGGGCGTTCTTGGCGACCTTGGCGGCGAGATCATAGCCGTACTTCTCTTTCAGCGGGGTCACCAACATAAGCGAGTTCTCCATACCCTTTTGGATGTTGTCCAAACGAGGCTCGATGCCGACCACACAATTGTCGGTGAAGGAAACGGCGGCATCGGCAAGCATGCGCACCGACTGGAGGAAGTTGTAGGCCATCATCGGGTTGAAGACGTTGAGCTCGAAGTGACCCTGGCTGCCGGCAAAGGCGAGGGCGGCATTGTTGCCATGCACATGCGCGCAAACCTGGGTCAGAGCCTCACACTGGGTGGGGTTCACCTTGCCTGGCATGATGGACGAGCCTGGTTCATTTTCAGGCAAGGCTAGTTCGCCAAGCCCCGAGCGCGGGCCGGAGCCCAGGAACCGGATGTCGTTGGCGATCTTGAAGCAGGACATGGCGACCGAGTGGATAGCGCCATGGGTGAAGACCATCGCGTCGTGAGCCGCCAGTGCCTCGAACTTGTTGGGCGCGGTGGTGAACGGCATGCCGGTGATCGAGGCGATCTTGTCGGCGACCATTTCTGCAAATCCGACAGGGGAGGCGAGGCCGGTGCCAACCGCCGTTCCGCCCTGTGCCAGTTCCATGAGCGCGGGCATTGTGTCTTCGATGCGCTTGATGCCGTTCGTTAGCTGTTGTGTGTAGCCGGAAAACTCCTGGCCCAGCGTCAAAGGCGTCGCATCCTGGGTGTGCGTGCGGCCGATCTTGATGATGTCTTTCCAGGCCTCGGCTTTGTCGTTCAGCGCGTTGCGCAGATATTGAAGCGCTGGCAGCAGGCGATGGTGCACTTCCTCCGCACAGGCGATGTGCATGGCCGTTGGGAAGGTATCGTTCGAGGATTGCGACATGTTGCAATGATCGTTTGGGTGGATCGGCGTTTTGGACCCCATCTCGCCGCCCAGCAGCTCAATGGCGCGGTTCGAGATCACTTCATTGGCGTTCATGTTGGACTGGGTGCCTGACCCGGTCTGCCAGACCACCAGCGGGAAGTGTTCGTCCAGCTTGCCTTCGATCACCTCCTGCGCGGCGGCCACAATGGTCTTGCCCAACTCCGGATCCATCTTGCCGAGTGCCATATTGGTCTCGGCGGCTGCCCGTTTGACGATGCCCAGCGCCCGAACCACTGGGGCCGGCTGCTTTTCCCAACCGATCTTGAAGTTGCCGAGCGACCGCTGTGCCTGCGCGCCCCAGTATTTGGAGGCGTCCACCTCGATGGGGCCAAACGTGTCGGATTCGGTGCGGGTCGCGGTCATTGCGGACTTCCTCTGTCGGTTCGGTGCACGGGGCACAGGACGAATTGGCCGTGCCCTAGCATGACCGGCACGGCTAGGAAATCAGACGGGAGGGTAAAGCAGCAGAAGGCCTTGGGTTGTTGCTGACGCGCTAGTTTTTCTTGCGAAACGCGTCCAGCGAAACGACGTCTGCCGAGCGCTCATCGTCCGGGTCTTCTTCGTCGGACTGCTCGCCATCATCCTTAGCCGGTCGATCGGCCTGGGCTGCTGGAAGAGGTACCGGTGAGGAGGCATCCACTGGTGCCTCGTCTTCTGCTTCTTCCGAGGCCTCGGCAACTTCGCCAACCATATCTTCTTCGTTCACCAGAAGCGTTTCGAACTTCAGGGCAAAATCAACGGAGGGGTCCGCAAAGCCGGTGATGGAGGAGAAGGGCACCAGAAGGCGTTCAGGAACACCAGAGAAGCTGAGACCGACCTCGAAGGTCTGCTCGGTAACCTTCAGGTCCCAAAACTGGTGCTGAAGCACAATCGTCATCTCTTCGGGAAAGCGCTGGCGCAGCGCCGAGGAGATGCGCACGCCAGGAAGGCGCGTGTCGATAGTAATGTAGAAATGATGCTCGCCCGGCAGGCCTGTGGAGCCGATTTCCGTCAGCACCTGACGCACGACGCCGCGTAGCGCGTCGCTCACCAGAACATCATAACGGATAAGATCATCGGACATGGCTTAGTGTGTGCATAACTTGACCGTCCAAGAAAAGCACGATTCGCGTCATCTTCACAGACATGTGTGATGCGTAGGTGACAGGGCGTATGGGTCTCAAGCGTAAAGTGCAGGCTTCTGTTGCCAGGTGCCTGCGAACCCCGACCACCAGGGGCTAACCCAGTGGGAGTTTAAGTCGGTATTTCAAGCCGCGTTACGCAGCTTGAGCAACCGGAGCATAGTTGTCGTTTGCAACTATAAAACGGCCCGATAACGGCGGAACCATTCCGAGCGAAAGCACACCCTTTACACCCTCGTCGATCCTATTTCGCCCCCACAAAAACCGCCCCAGATGCTTGGTATAGCGGCGGTTTATGGTGGAGGCGCCGGGTACCGCCCCCGGGTCCGATAGGTTTATTACGATGACCATTTATCGCCATAGCCGGTTGCCCGGCATCGCTAATATACGTGCTGGAATTAGGATTTTCAAAGACAAACGGCCCGGGAAGTACCGGGCCGTTGCCAAAAGCGTTGAGATGGTATGGCCAGAGCCTGGTCAGGCGGCGGCAACCCCGTCTAGAAACCGCTCTACGGTCTGGCTGAGACGCGCGGTCTGATCGGTCACTTTGCCAGAGGCGCTGCCGACATCATCAGCTGCGCTGGTTGTCTGCGTGGTCGCGTCGGTTACGACCGCAATGCTGTCGACGACACGCTTTGTACCGGTTGCAGCCTGCGCAACATTGGAGCTGATTTCCCCCGTCGCGGCGCTCTGTTCTTCCACCGAGCTGGCGATGGAGGCCATGTAGGTGTTCACCTCCTCCATCGTTCCGGAAATCTGCTGGATGGCGCCCACGGCCTCCGTTGTGGAGGACTGGATCTCCGTAATCTGCGTGGAGATGTCGTCCGTTGCCTTGGCCGTTTGGGAGGCAAGGTTTTTCACCTCGCTCGCCACAACCGCAAAGCCCTTACCGGCTTCACCAGCGCGTGCGGCCTCAATGGTTGCGTTGAGCGCCAACAGGTTGGTCTGCTCGGCAATGTCCTGAATGAGGGCGATGACATTGCCGATGGCGTCGGCGGTGCTGGAAAGCTGTTCAACCTGATGATTGGTCTCGTTGGCGCGGTTTGCTGCCGTGCTGACGACTTCCTTGGTCTTCTCAACCTGACGACCGATTTCGGAAATGGAGGCAGCCAACTCTTCAGCGGCGGCTGCGACAGCATCGACACTGGCTGAGGCTTCCTGAGACGCATTGGCTGCCATTTCGGCTTGTTGGTCGGTGTCATTGGCGACCTTTTCAAGGGTCGATGCCGCATTGGTCATCGCACCGGCATTGTCACCGACAGCGGCGATAACCGAGCCTACATCATCGCGGAAGCCGGTTATCAACGTGTCGATCTGCTGTTGGCGCTTGAGACGCTGTTCTGCTGCCGCAGCGCTCTCGCCCTCCAGGCGTTCTCGCTCGATGATGCCATCGCGGAACACGGCGACGGTGCGCGTCATATCGCCAATCTCATCCTGGCGGTCTTTGCCGTGCAACGCGATATTCGTCTCCCCGGACGACAAGGTGCGCATCTCCTCGACCAAATCTGTGATCGGCTTGGTGATGCTGCGCGCGAACAGTGCGCCGACGCCAGCCACAGCAAGAAGCAAAAGCCCGCCGGTGGCTGCCATGCGGTTTCGAATCGAGACCACCGGTGCCATTGTTTCGGACACCGACTTCATGGCCGCGACGGCGAACGGCGTGCCGGCAATTTCAAAAGCGATGACTTCGGCCTGCATGGGCTCGTCACGGTAGAAACGGCCGGTGCCTGAAGTAGCGCCTTGTTGAAGGGCCTCGGCCATCAAGGTGCCGTCGAACTGGGTATTGAGCGGGTCGCTGACATTTGGCGTTTTGGTGCTGTCATTGCGCAAATAGCCATCTTCGCCGATCAAAGCGATTTCCCCGGTCTCGCCTAGTCCGGCAACGTCGGCAAAAACACCATCAATGATATCAGCGGGAACCTGGTAGGCGAGAACGCCAACTGCGTTGCCGCTGCCATCGTGCACCGGGTGGGCGATGAAGCTGGCTGGGGCGTTGTTGCTTGGACCGTAGGGTTCAAAATCCTCAAAAACGATTGAATTGCTGGCCGGGGCTGCCATGGCAGCGCGATACGCGGCACCCAAATTGCTTGATGCCCACTGCCCACCTGCGTTCGCCGCAAAGTTTGTCGCAAAATCAAGCTCTTTGAAAACCGAATAGACAAGATTGCCATCACCATCGAACAGAAAGACATCATAGTAGCCATGCTGCTGGGCCAGATTCTGGAACCAGGGATGGAAGGTGGCGTGAATGGAATCGTACATCTGGCCGCTGGTGGCCTGAACGAGCTGGTCTTTTTGCCCGATCGGGTGTGGGTTGTTCTCGATGTAAGCGTCTTGCAGTTCCTGCGTGGGCGCATCGAGCATGCTCCATGCTCGACGGAAGCCTGCCAAAGCTTGTGCCGTGACCGGATTGGTGGCGACCAAATGCAAGTCACGCTCAACGTGATGCATGAACGTTGAAAGCTCGTCTCTTGCTCGCTCAGCGGAAATCTCAAGATGACGCTGTGCTTGCGTTTCCATGCTGTTTTCGGCGGTCAAGTAGCTCGATATCCCGATACCGAGCCCGACGACCATGGCGCCGCCAACGACAACCATGGGCAATTTCGCGCTGATGCGCATAGATGGCAGACCTGCCATTGGAATTCTCCCTCATTTCAGCACAAAACTCGTGCTGACAATACATTTCCCCAGAGCCGGAAAATCTAATTTTCGGTGGTTAATGAGGGCTTAGCAAATCGGTTTCAGACACAAATTTAGGTTGCTTGCGCTACTTTTTTCGCTCAACCGACGCGCGTTTCTTTCGCTTTTAGCGTGCGCGTTTTCGGGTTGGTTGTATCCCCTGATCACTCGGTCACCACAGGTTTGTGACATCAGCTTTGGCCATGGTGATTGGACAGTTTGGCGAGCGTCACCAATGTATAGCGCCAACACATCGACTAGCTTTGAGGCTGACTATGACCTTCCAAACTGATGCTGCTGCGCGAAAGGAAATCCCCTCCCGCCGCGGTGTTCTGCGGTTGCTGGGGCTGGGCACTTTGGCTGCCTCCGCCGCTTTTCTGGCTGCGCGTGACGCTCATGCGCTTATCTTTACCGGTTTCATCGAAGGCACTGCCGTCGGCGGTTACGACGCTGTTGCCTACCACACGGCTGGCGAGGCGGTTCGCGGCGAAGAGGCCATCGCGCTTTCTTACAAGGGCGCCACGTGGCGCTTTGCCAGCGAAGACAACCGGGCCCGCTTTGAATCCAATCCTGAAGCCTATGCGCCCGAATATGGTGGGCACTGTGCCTGGGCGATGGCGCAAGGCTATCTGGCCCAGGGCGACCCGGAGGTCTGGCGTATCATTGATGGCCGTTTGTTCCTTAATGCCAACCAGTCGGTGAACCGTCGTTGGTTGCGCGATCTTGAGCGCTTCATCGTTCAGGCCGACACCAACTGGCCCTCCTTCCTCTAACGACTTTCCCATCGCTGATGCTGTTGACCGCTGAGTTCTTCTTGAGCCCGAGCGGTTGACGGTCGTTTCTCTCGTTGTCCAACATGCCCGCCTGAGAAACCGACGCCTAAGGTAGCAGGTTCCTCGGATGGGGTCGGGTTCTTAGGGAGATGGTCGATGATCGACTATGCAGCTGATGTGAAGAACTATGCCTCCAAAGTCGATGAGGAGGCGATCACCGGGATCGTCCGGCATTTGGGCATCGCGTTGCGTAGTCGTGACGCCTCAATGGTGGCATGCGGCGATCCGAGCGAACTGGCCCGTATTCGCGACGGATACTGTCGCAAAAAGCTTCAGCTAACCGAATCAGATGATGCGGTAGACGCCGCTCTCAACTCGATCTGCGACAAGATGAAGGGTGACACGTCAAAGGCACGTGTCACCTTTTACTATCTGCTGGCCGAGCATTACGGGAAGCTGGAGATTTTCCACAGGTAGCGATGGTCATGTACGCCGCGCTCGCCGACGGATCAGTTACAGTTATGGTTTGTCGCCATGATTGGGCGGCACCATTTCGCGCTTCATTGAGAGGGAGGGTGCTTTGCGCGCCTATCATGATCTTCTGGACCATGTCCTGAACGCCGGTGTCACTCGCATGGACCGGACCGGCACCGGCACCAAATCGGTTTTCGGCTACCAGATGCGGTTTGACCTGTCCGAAGGGTTTCCGCTCATTACGACCAAGAAGCTGCATCTGCGCTCCATCATTCACGAGCTTTTGTGGTTCTTGGCCGGCGATACCAACATTGGCTATCTGCGCGATAACAAAGTGACCATCTGGGACGAGTGGGCCGATGAGAATGGCGACCTTGGCCCTGTCTACGGCAAGCAATGGCGGTCGTGGGCTGCGCCAGATGGCCAAGTGATCGATCAGATGGCCCAGTTGCTAGAGGATCTGCGTGCCAACCCCAACTCCCGCCGCCACATTATCTCAGCCTGGAACCCAGCTGACGTGGACAGTATGGCGTTGCCGCCGTGTCATTGTCTGTTTCAGTTCTACGTTGCCGACGGCAAGCTTTCCTGTCAGCTCTACCAACGCTCGGCCGATATCTTCCTGGGCGTTCCGTTCAACATCGCCTCTTACGCTCTTCTGACGCACATGATTGCGCAGGTCGTTGGCTTGAGGGTCGGTGATTTTGTCCACACGTTTGGCGATGCTCATCTTTATCTCAACCATGTTGAGCAAGCCGAGCTTCAGCTGTCGCGCGCACCACGGGATCTGCCTATTCTCAAGCTGGATTCATCGGTGACGGACTTGTTTGACTTCCGGTACGATCACATTGCCATCGAAGGGTATGATCCTCATCCGACCATCAAAGCGCCTATAGCGGTATAGCAAGTGGCTGAGCTGACGCTTGTCCACGCCCCCATGTCGCGCTCAGAGATGATGCGCGTCATATTGGAAGAACTCGGTGCCGAATACGAACTTCGCGAGGTGACGATCACTCGCCGAGGCGGGGCTGGAAGCGAAGATCCCAACAACCCTCATCCGCACAAGCAGGTTCCCGCGCTCATTCACAATGGCTGCGTGATCTGGGAACAATCAGCCATCGCCATTTACCTCTCAGAGCTTTACCCTGACTCGCCCTTGGTGCGTGCCCCCGGCGACGCTGAGCGCGGCCCTTTCCTGTCTTGGATCAGTTGGTACGCAGCGACCTTCGAGCATGCATTGATCGCCAAATTCGACGATGTCATCGAAGGCGACCAAGGCAAAAAGCGCATGTATGAACGCGTTTGCTCTCTGCTGGATCGTCAGCTTACGGCGCATGATTATTTGATGGGCGATGCCCCGGTGATTCCGGATTTTTTCCTAGCCGGCGCGCTCAATTTTGTTCGAGATTTGCTTCCAACCAGCAATGTTCTGGATGCCTATTCTGTCCGCATGGATCGCCCGATTGCTCGCCGCTTGCGAGCGGAAGGTTAGGCCGTGATCGATATCGAAATGGTCATCATCGCTGCCGTCGCGCAGAACGGCGTGATTGGAAACAAGGGCGATTTGCCGTTTCGGCTGCCCAGCGATCTGAAGCGTTTCAAGGCGCTCACCACAGGGCATCCCGTTGTTATGGGGCGGCTTACCCATGAAAGCATCGGACGCCCTTTGCCTGGTCGGCCCAACATTGTGGTGTCTGGCGATCCTGCATTTCGGGCTGACGGGTGCGAGGTTTATGACGATCTCACCGTTGCCTTTGACCGTGCCAGGCTGTTGGCCTCTGGGCTCGGCAAGGACGCTTTCTTCGTCCTGGGCGGTGGGCAAGTTTATGCCCAATCGATCGATGAGGCGGACCGTCTTGAGATCACCCATGTGGAGAAGAAAGCAGATGGCGACGCCCATTTTCCCCACATCGATCCCGATGTTTGGGTGAAGGTTGCTGACGAGGCGATCGACCGGACTGAGCGCGATGAGGCGCCTATGCGATTTGCAACCTACACACGCCGTTAGAGCCGCCCTGGTCCACGTATTTTAACGTAACGGTGGCCAAGCACCCGAAAAAGCAGCACCTGCGACCGTTTTGCGGTTGAAAGATAACGCTGAGCGGACCATGTGCATGGCCAAGCAAAGGAATCGAGTAAGGGATGCGCTGGAACCGCTGTTGGTCTCGGTGCGTTGATATCTGGAAAGGAACCCTATGCCTTGGAACAACCAATCGGGCGGCAGTGGCGGCCCGTGGGGGTCAAGTGGCGGTCCTTGGGGCTCTGGCGGTGGCAGTGGCCCTGGTAACAACGGATCGGGACGGCCAAGCGGCCCAGGCGGCCAGCCACCTGATCTGGAAGAGATGATCCGCAAGGGTCAGGATCGTTTGAAGACTATTCTGCCGAGCGGCGGATCCGGCGGTGGCACAGGTGCCAGCCGCGGTCTGATCGTTCTGATTGTGCTGATCGGCCTTGTGTTCGTCGGCTACAACTTCTTCACCTTCCGTGTTCAGCCTGATCAGCAAGGTGTGGTTCTTCAGTTCGGTGAGTTCAATCGTCAGGCTCAGCCTGGTTTGAACTTCCGTCTGCCGCCGCCGTTCGAGCAGGTGTTCACGCCATCGGTGACGACCATCAACCGCGTCGATATCGGAACCCGTGCTGATGATCCGCGCCGTGCCGGTGCGCGCGATGTGCCCGAAGAGAGCTTGATGCTGACAGGTGACGGTAACATCGTGGACATCGATTTTGCTGTGTTCTGGCGGATCGCCGATGCACCGTTGTTCCTTTTCAACATCCAAAACCCAGAAGGGTCAGTCCGTGTGGTGGCCGAAAGCGCTATGCGCGAGGTTGTCGGGCGGTCTGAAATTCAGCCGCTCCTGACCCAAGGCCGTCAGATCACTGAGACGGCCGTTCAGGAACTGATGCAGGAAGCTCTCGACAGCTACGGCGCCGGGGTTGAGATCACCCAGGTCCAGCTTTTGACCGTTGACCCGCCCAACCAGGTTATTGATGCCTTCCGGGACGTGCAGGCTGCACGTGCAGATAATGAGCGCGTGCAAAACCAGGCACAGGCCTATGCCAACCGGGTGATCCCGGAAGCGCGTGGTGAATCGGCCCGTATTCTGGAGGCCGCTACTGCCTACCGTGAACAGACTGTTGCGGAAGCGCGTGGTCAGGCTGATCGCTTTATTGCGGTCTATGAAGAGTATGCGCAGGCACCGGAAGTGACCCGTCAGCGACTTTATCTGGAAACGCTGGAGCGCATCTTCCGTGACAATGAAAAGATCGTTCTCGACACGGCCGATGACGGTCAGGGCGTCGTGCCTTTCTTGCCGATCAATGAGCTCACCCGCCGACCGGGAGTGACCCAGTAATGAAAAGTCTCTTTGGAGGCGTTGGCCTCTTTATCATCGTCATTATCGGCGTCGCGATCTACTCGTCGATCTTCATCGTCGATGAGCGCGAGCAGGCTCTCGTGCTGCAGTTTGGTGAGCCTATTGATGTGATCCAGGAGCCAGGCCTGCACTTCAAGCTGCCGTTCGTTCAGAACGTGTCTTACTTTGATCGGCGCGTGCTGGACCTGGACAGCCCAGTTCAGGAGATCATCGCTGCTGACCAGGAACGTCTGGTGGTTGATACATTTGCGCGTTACCGCATCACCAACCCGCTTGCGTTCTTCCAGTCGGTGGGCAGCATTGCTGGTGCGCAGTCGCGTCTATCGACCGTCCTGAACTCCGCCACCCGTCGTGTGCTCGGTGAGGTGCCCTATCTCACCATTGTCCGTGACGACCGTGCTTCGCTGATGGCGCGTATTCGCGATCAGGTGAACCGGGAAGCTGACAGCTTCGGTATGGAGATCGTCGATGTGCGTATTCGCCGCGCCGACCTTCCGGAAGCCAACTCCCAGGCCATCTTCCAGCGCATGCAGACGGAGCGTGAGCGTGAAGCGACGGAGATCCGCGCCCAGGGTGAAGAAGCTGCGCAGCGCATTCGCTCTCGTGCTGACCGTGAGGTAACGGTGCTTGTTGCCGACGCCACGCGGGAAGGTGAGCAGATTCGCGGTGAAGGCGACGCCGAACGTACGGCTATTTTCGCTGACGCGTTTGGTCGCGACCCGGAGTTCTTCTCCTTCTACCGTTCCATGCAGGCCTATGAAGCCGGCTTCTCCAGTGGGGCCAGCCTGGTCATCTCGCCGGAGTCGGATTTCTTCCGGTACTTCGGTGACCAACAAGGTGGCACGCTGACAGGCACCTCAAGCGCAACGCCATTGCCAGTTGAGGCTGCGCCGGAAACGGTCACGTCCACGCAGCAATAGTCGCATTGGGTGCAGGCCATCCATGGCAATTGTTGAAGTCCTTCTTTTGGTCCTCGGCGGCGCACTTGTCGCCGAGGGCCTTTTGTATGCGCTGTTCCCTGATCAGGCTCGCCGGATGGTGGAGTTGGTAAGTCAGATCGGGCCTGAACAGTTGCGCATCGCTGGGATCACCGCGCTTGCGGTTGGCGTCCTTGTGTTTTGGCTCGCTCGCCAAGTTGGCGGCGGCTGACCCTTCCTATCTGTCTTGTTCACAACCGCGTTGGATCATGGTCGGTTGGCCTTGATCTGATCATGGTTGCGCCCCACCCTCTTCCTAAGGCCCTCCCAAGGGCAGTGCGGCAAGACAAGAGGTGCGCGCGATGTTTCCAGCTCGGACACGCTATGCAGATGCTATGGTTGTGAACCGCTCGTTGGGCCAGCCACTTTCTTGGTTAGCCGTGCTGGCAGCAGCGTTGGTGCTGGTTGCCGGCATGACGCCGGCGACAGGGCAGTCTCTGAGGGCCGAAGAGCCGGTACCGATTGCGGACCTTGCTGAAGAGTTGATCGACGCAGTCGTCAACATCTCCACCAGCGAGCGCGTATCGAGTCGTCGGGCGATTCCGCTTCCCAATTTGCCGGACGGCTCACCGTTTGAAGATTTCTTCAACGACTTCTTCAACGAGGATGGCGGTATTGAGGGGCCGAGCCGAGAGAGCTCACTTGGTTCAGGATTCATCATTGATCCTGATGGGATCATCGTCACCAACAACCATGTTGTAGAGGTCGGGGATGCCATCAACGTGGTGATGACGGATGGACGGACGTTTCCCGCTGAAATCATCGGACGCGATGAGGCAACGGACCTGGCGGTCCTGCAGATCCAAGCCGATGAGCCGCTTCCGTTTGTCAACCTTGCCGGATCGGAAGATCTGCGTATCGGCGATTGGGTTTTGGCCATCGGCAACCCGTTCGGCCTGGGTGGCTCGGTGTCGCTCGGCATTGTGTCGGCCATGAACCGCAACATTGGGGCAGGGCCCTATGATGCCTTTATTCAGACCGATGCGGCCATCAATCGCGGGAATTCAGGTGGTCCTCTTTTTGATTTGAGCGGCCGCGTGGTGGGCGTGAACACCGCAATCTTGTCGCCGACAGGCCGCTCGGTCGGTGTCGGTTTTGCCATCCCAGCTTCAACGGTGGCCACAGTCGTCGACCAGCTCCTAACGTTTGGCGAAACGCGACCTGGCATGCTTGGTGTGAACATCCAGGAGATCACGCCTGATTTGGTTGAAGGCTTGCTGCTTGATCGTCCCCGTGGGGCCCTGGTGTCAGCGGTGACGGAGGATGGTCCAGCCGCACTGGCCGGGATCGAGCGCGGCGACGTCATCGTGCAGTTCAATGGTCGCGCTATCGACGTCTACAGCGACCTGCCTGCCCGCGTTGCGCAGACATCTCCTGGGACCGAAGTCCCTGTTGTGATCATGCGACGGGGCGAAGAGGTCGATCTTATGGTTGTCCTCTCCATGCGCGATGGCCCGGTTGTTGAGGAGCCAGAGCGGGAGGCCGTTGCCCTGCTGGGTATGGAATTGGCCACCGTTGGCGAGGCGATCACCTTTGGTTTTGACCTTGCCGAAGATGCGCCGGGCGTGGCGGTGGTTGTTGTCTTCACAGACGGACCGGCTGCCTCAAAGGACATTGAGCCAGGAAGCCTTATTCTGGAGGTCGGCCAGCAGGTCGTCGATGAGCCGCAGCAGGTGGCCGACCGCGTGGCTGCCCTGCGTGAAGAGGGGCGCAGCCAGATATTGATGCTGATTCAAGATCAGGACGGGCAGAGCAGGTTCGTGGCGATATCGGCAGATTAGCCGAGACTAGGGCGTCCAGACGATCTCGCTGTCTTTGTAGCCTTGCAGGTAAAGCGCAGCTGTTAGATCGGCGTGGTTGATGCCGACATCGGCTTCGGCCTGCACGGCGGGCTTGGCTCGAAAGGCAACGCCCAGGCCGGCCAGTTCTATCATCCCCAAATCATTGGCCCCATCGCCGATGGCCATTGTCGCCAACAGGTCGATGCCTCTGTCCTTGGCATAGGCTTGAAGATGCGCTGCTTTGGCCTCCCGACCTTGGATGGGTTCGGTCACTGATCCGGTCAATTTTCCATCTTCAACCAGCAATTGATTGGCGTGGTTGGCATCAAAGCCTAGCGTGCCCGCAACCTTCTGCGTAAAATGGGTGAAACCGCCAGAGACCAAGACGCTGGTTGTCCCATGGGCCTTCATGGTGGCCAGTAGTTCCTTGCCGCCCGGCGTGAAGGTTATGCGCTCGACGAAGATGCGCTCCAGGACGGCCTCCGACAAACCTTCCAGTAATCCGACCCTCTCGCGAAGCGCTGGTTCGAAGTCGATTTCGCCACGCATCGCCCGCTCTGTGATGGCAGCGATATGGTCCTTGATGCCCAACTCGTCGGCCATCTCGTCCACGCATTCCTGCTCGATCATGGTGGAGTCCATGTCGGCCAGAAAGAGCGCTTTTCTGCGATCCGCTTCGGGCAGGATAGCGACGTCGATCGGCAAGGGATCAAGCGCGTGCCGCACTGTTTCGGCGAGTTGCTTACAGTCTTCGCCGTCCTTTGGGGTGAACGTCAGATCATAGGCCACATGGTCAGACAACTCGCGTATCTCAACGGCCCGATCCAGCACTTGCGCTGCCTTCTCTCTGGTTGCCGGCGTCAGGATGCGGGTGGTGCGATCGGCGATGAGGGTGCATAGGTGCGTCATGCAAATGGCTCGGGCAGATGAAACAAAAACGGGTGGGCAGTTGGCCGTGCTTATTGCAGGGCCGACCGCCAGCGGCAAGTCACAGCTCGCGCTCCGATTGGCGGATCAGCTGGCTAACGCCTTGATAGTCAACTGTGATTCCATGCAGGTTTATGCCGATCTCGCGGTGGTCACGGCGCGACCGACCAAGGCTGATCGTGACCGTGCCGATCATGCCCTTTATGGCCATCGCGATGGCGCCTTGCCCTATTCGGTTGCCGAATGGCGAGAGGAGGTGCGCGTCGTCCTCGCTGACCATTCCGGTAGACCGATGATCTTTGTCGGAGGGACAGGGCTCTATTTCCGCATGCTCCTTGAGGGTCTGTCACCGGTTCCATCGGTGCCGGACGCTATTCGCGATCAGGTCAGACAGCGCATGGACCAGGAAGGTTCACCGACACTCCATGGTGATCTCGATCAGCGCATGGCCGATAGGTTGTCGCCGACGGACAGCCAGCGGGTCGCACGGGCCTTGGAAGTCCTTGAGGCGACGGGTCAGTCGCTTGCCCACTGGCAGGATCTGCCACCCGATGGCGGAATGCTGGATGCGTATGACGTTCAGCGCATGGTCATGCAGGCGTCTCGCCCTTGGATTGAGGAGCGCATTCGCCGTCGATGTGACCAAATGCTGGGAGAAACAGGTTTGGCGGAGGTCGAGGCGCTGCGCGCGCGTCGCCTTTCCGACGACCTGCCTGTTATGCGCGCCATTGGCGTTTCTGCTTTGGGTTCCTATTTGGATGACGTTCTGTCGCGTGAGGAGACGCTTGAGGCGCTGGCTATCCAGACCAGGCGTTATGCCAAGCGACAAGAGACATGGTTTCGCGGGCAGATGGCTGACTGGCCGCGTTTTGATCCGGCCGAAGGAGATGTGAATGACGCGTTGCTCAGGATTTTGGAGCGAAGGTAGGTCGGCTCGCCGTTCTGCGTTGGTAGCGGCTTTGGCCTTTTTTGCCCTTGGCATGCCGTCGACGGCGTCGGCACAGCTTTTGGCCGACTACACAACGCGTATTGGCCCGCATGACAAGGTGAATTCCCAAGGAGACCGGCTCGACAGCGCGGCAGCCATATTGCGTCAGGACCGTGCCAATGTGCATCGCTTCAATCTGGCGGATGATGAGGATGAAACCGACACCTACTTTACAACGCCTGAGGCGCGGCGTGGCTTTGAGCGTCTGATGTCGCGCGGTTTAGTACGGCCGGATACTCGGACGGCCATCATCAACGGCAGCCCGCTGGTCCGCGTGCGCGCTTATCCCACGCGCGTGGATGTGGAGCTTGTCGAGCCCTGACCGAGCGCCCAAGCTGCGAACAGCGCGTAGAGTGGCAGCAGTGAGACCCAGGCGAAAATAACTGCAAAGCTGGTCACCTCAGCCACAAAGCCTATGAGCGGTGGCGCGACAAGCAAGCCGGCATAGCCGCAGGCGGTTGCAATGGAGATGCCGATCCCGCGGGGCACGCCCGGCACGCGGTCCGCTGCGGCGAAGGCGATCGGCACGACGTTGGCCAGGCCAAGCCCAACAATCGCAAAGCCAATGAGGGAGCCCGTCAGGCTTGGCCAGAGCCCGGCAATCAAGAAACCAACAGCGGCAATAATGCCGGAGTAGCGCAGCATCCTCTGATCACCCAAGCGGGTTCGGATGGGGTCGCCGGCAAAGCGTACGAGGGCCATCATGGCTGAGAAGGCGGCGAAGGCGTAACCTGCCATGCTTGCAGGGATGTCGCGCTCATCTCGCAGATAGAGGGCTGCCCAGTCCAAAATGGCGCCTTCGGCAGTAAACCCGGCCAGCGCGACCATCGCGATGACGTAAAGCGGTAGCGAGCGCGGCAGAGCCAGCTTGGGCTTCTCGACTCCCTCACCTTGTTCAACGCGGTCGGCCATGAGGTTGGGCAGGGCAAGAGCTGTCCCGACCAGCATCAGCGCAAAGACTCCGCCGGCCAGGCCGGCAAGGCCCAACTGGCCAAGCATGATACTGCCGCCGCCTGCGCCGATGAGCGCACCGACGGACCAGAATCCATGGCAGGACGAGAGGATCGGCTTGGCATAGTGCGCTTCGACCCGCACCGCGTTGGCATTCATTGATACGTCCATCGCGCCCAATCCGCCTCCAAACAGCAGCAAGGCGCCAATTGCCAGTGCAATGGAAGGCGCGAAGAGCGCCAGTGGCAGGAGAACGGTGCATAGCGCTGCTGCCACTTGCAGCACGCCTGTTGAGCCGCGCCGCGCTATCAGAGCGCCGGTGACTGGCATGGTGATCAGCGAGCCGACGCCGATCAAAAGGATCATCAAGCCAAGCTCGCTCTCGCCAAGACCATGCTTGTCCTTGAAGGCAGGAATGGCCGGTGCCCAGCCGCCGACCATCATGCCGTTTAAAAGAAACATGGCCGACACGGAGACGCGGTGACGGAGGAAAGGGGAGGCGAGGGAGGCAGTGGTTTCGGTCATACCGCCGCGCTATCTCCTTTCAGCGACGTTGCCTAGTCACAAAGTGATGCGCGACGTCCTGACCCGGGTCTCAACCCCTAAGCCGTCCTTGACGGTACGCCGGTGATCGGCTACGAGCGCTCTCATGATGACGCAAACGAGCAGCATTGTACTTGTAGGAAAGCACACCGGGTGCGGGACCAGATAGGTTTCGTAAACAATCCGGTGTGCGCTGAGGCCCTCTTCGAAGGGCCTTTTTTATTGCCTGCATCAAAGTTGCTTTGGGCGTCGTCGCCTGTTGGACGTGCCAAGGGATGGACAAAACGATGACACGCGAAATGACAGGGGCCGAGATGGTTATCCAGGCCCTGAAGGATCAAGGTGTTGAGCATATTTTCGGCTACCCCGGTGGGGCTGTGCTGCCGATCTATGACGAGCTTTTCCAGCAGGAAACGATTGAGCACATTCTCGTACGGCACGAGCAGGGCGCAGGTCATGCAGCCGAAGGCTATGCCCGTTCCACCGGCAAGTGTGGCGTTGCGTTGGCCACCTCAGGCCCTGGCGCGACCAACATGGTCACCCCGCTCACCGATGCGATGATGGATTCCATCCCCCTTGTCTGCATCACAGGCCAGGTGCCCACCCATCTCATCGGCAATGATGCTTTTCAAGAGTGCGATACGGTCGGCATCACGCGACCCTGCACCAAGTACAATTGGCTGGTTCGCGATGTGAACGATCTGCCCCGTGTCCTGCATGAGGCGTTCTACATTGCGACCACAGGACGCCCGGGGCCAGTGGTTGTCGACATTCCCAAAGATGTTCAGTTCGCCATGGGCACCTATGAAGGCCCGCAGAATGGCCGCGCGCGCACCGGTTATGAGGGTTACAAGCCCAAGCTGAAAGGTGATCGCGATGCCATCCGGCAGGCGATGGAGCTCATCGCCAATGCCAAAAAGCCGGTTTTCTATACCGGCGGTGGCGTGATCAACTCCGGCAATGCAGCATCCCAGTTGTTGCGCGAACTGGTACGCGCCACTGGCATGCCGATTACATCAACCTTGATGGGTTTGGGTGCGTTTCCGGCATCCGATCCGCAATGGTTGGGCATGCTGGGCATGCACGGCACATATGAGGCCAACTTGGCCATGCACGATTGCGACGTGATGGTGAACATCGGCGCGCGCTTCGATGACCGGATCACCGGTCGCACCGATGCGTTCTCGCCGAACTCGAAGAAGATCCACATCGATATCGACCCATCATCGATCAACAAGGTCATCCGGGTGGATGTTCCGATCATCGGTGATGTCGGTCATGTCTTGGAGGAGATGGTTCGGCTTTGGCCGAGCATTTCTCATCAGGTCGACAAGGCTGCTTTGAAGGACTGGTGGGCTGAGATCGACCATTGGCGCTCGCGGGACTCATTGCGGTACCGTCCGAATGACAAGGTGATCATGCCGCAATACGCGATCCAGCGTCTCTATGAGCTGACCAAGGATCGCGAGACCTACATCACCACCGAGGTTGGCCAGCACCAGATGTGGGCCGCGCAATATTACGGCTTCGAAGAACCCAATCGCTGGATGACATCTGGCGGTCTGGGAACGATGGGCTATGGCCTGCCAGCGGCTATGGGCGTGCAGGTTGCCCACCGAGACGCGCTGGTGATCGACATCGCCGGAGATGCCTCGGTGCAGATGACCATGCAGGAGATTTCGACGGCCGTTCAGTATGAGCTGCCCATGAAGGTGTTCATTTTGAACAACTCCTACATGGGTATGGTCCGCCAGTGGCAGCAATTGTTGCACGGCAATCGTCTGTCACACTCCTACTCAGAGGCGCTGCCCGACTTTGTTAAGCTGGCCGAGGCCTATGGCGCTGTCGGCATTCGCGCAGAGAAGCCTGACGAGTTGGATGACGCGATCCAGGAGATGATCGACGTGAAGCGTCCGGTGATTTTTGATTGCGTCGTGGCAAACCTCACCAACTGCTTCCCGATGATCCCATCGGGCAAGGCGCACAATGAGATGCTGCTCGATGAGGAAGTGCCTGATCAGGACATCGCCACAGCCATCGATGAAGAAGGCAAGATGCTCGTTTAAAGCGGGCCTGGAGACAAAGAGATGAATGCACAGCATCAGCCAACCGGCTCAGCCTACTTCCTATCTGATCTTGGCAATGAGGTTGAAACCCACACTTTATCGGTGGTTGTTACCAACGAGCCAGGCGTCCTTGCCCGCGTGATCGGCCTTTTTTCCGGGCGTGGCTACAATATCGACTCGCTGACGGTCTCAGAAACGCAGCATGAGAAGCACCTCTCGCGGATCACCATCGTGACCACAGGTCTTCCAGCGATCCTAGAGCAAATCCGCCATCAGCTCGACCGGCTGGTGCCGGTGCATCAGGTCGCTGACCTTACCGTTGAAGGGGGCGATCCGCTTGAGCGCGAGCTGGCGCTTGTGAAGGTGGCTGGTACGGGTGATGCACGTTTGGAAGCCTTACGCCTTGCGCAAGCCTTCGGTGCGACCACCGAGGACGCAACGCTGGAAAGCTTCGTGTTTCAGCTCGCTGGCCGGCCCCGAGAGATCGAACGGTTCATCGATTTGATGGCCGAAATTGGTCTCGTGGAGGTGTCCCGGACAGGTATCGCAGCTGTTACCCGCGGCGCTGACGGAATGGCGTAATAACAACCTTTAATTGTGCGCCCGCACAAGTGAAGCGTCTAGTATCTAAGCTCTAATACTTAAAATGCGCCAAGTCTGTATATAAGTATTTACTTGGTAAGGCTTGATTAAGCCAATGGGCAGAACCCTTCTTGTCAACACAAGGAGGGTCCCCCCGTGTCTTTCTCAATAGGTCGTTCGGCACATTTGCGGCGTCTTGAATCTGCGATGGAGCGCATTGGCAACTGTGTCATGGTCGCAGATCGCGACCGAACGATTGTCTACATCAACTCTGCGTTGCGCGCTTTCTTCGAGCAAACCCAGGACGCCATCAAAAGCGATCTGCCACAGTTTGACCTGGGCAAGTTGGTGGGCTCGAAGATCGATATCTTCCACAAAGATCCCAGCCACCAAAAGCGCATGATCGATGCCATGCGCGAGCCGTTTCAAACAACGATTGATGTTGGCGGTGCCAAGTTCGACCTTCGCGCGCAGCCGTTGCTGTCATCCAACGGCAAGCGCTTGGGCACGATGGTGGAGTGGAAAGATGCCGCCAATCGCCTGGCGCGCGAAGACTACAAAGCGCAGATTGAAGCTGTCGGTCGTTCGCAGGCAGTGATTACATTTCTTCCCGATGGCACGATTTTGGATGCCAACGAGAACTTCTGCGCTGCGACCGGCTATGAGCTGGCGGATGCCGTGGGCCAACACCATCGCATGTTTGTCGATGAGGCTGAGCGGGCAGGCGAGGACTATCAGCAATTCTGGAAAAAGCTTGCTGGAGGTGAGAGCAACACCTCTAGTTTTCGTCGCATACGCAAGGATGGAAGCGATCTTTGGCTTCAGGCCTCTTATACGCCACTGCTGAACTCTAAAGGCGACGTCTACAAGGTCGTCATGTTTGCAACAGATATCACAGCTGAGATCGAAGCACGTGATCGCCGCGCAGAGGCAAGGCGCGTGATGGGTGAGGATATCAACGACATTACCGGCGCTGTTTCGAACGCTAGTGAGCAGGCCGCAAGCGTTGCCACCGCTTCCAACCATGCGGCCGATAATGTGCAGGCCATGGCTGCTGGTATCGAAGAACTGGTCGCGTCGGTGGGTGAGATCAACCAGCAACTGGTTGAAGCAAGTTCGATCTCCCGGCGGGCTGAACAGGAAGCGCAGACGACCACATCGACCGTTGCGAGCCTGTCTGAAGCAGCCGACGAGATCGAGAATGTCGTCAAACTGATCTCTGACATTGCCGAACAGACCAATCTTCTGGCGCTGAACGCCACCATTGAGGCGGCGAGGGCGGGCGAAGCTGGCAAGGGATTTGCCGTTGTCGCAAGCGAGGTGAAAAGCCTGGCGACACAGACGAGCAAGGCGACCGATGAGATCGGTCAGAGCATTGGCCGTGTACAAAGCAGCACGACCGATGCTGTGAGTGCTATCAGGCTGATTTCGGAGACGATCGTGAAGATCAACGAAATCACCACGGTCATCTCATCGGCTGTGGAGGAGCAGTCGGCCACAACCGGAGAAATGTCGAGCTCCATGCAGGTGGCTGCTGATGGCGTGCTTCAGATATCTGCAGGGGTGAAGAGCATTGCCGATGTCGCCCAGGCGATTGATGGCTCGGTTCAGAAGGTCCAGAAAGTGGCAACCAGCCTGGGATAAATGACAGGTCACACTAGATTGGTACTGGCTTGACGAGGGATCGCTCGGCTAAACCGGGGGCATGAATCTCTCCCCTCAACAGGATGACGCCATCCGGCAGGTTCGCGCTTGGTTTCGATCTCCAGATCGCCCGGTCTTTCGGCTCTTTGGTTTTGCCGGCACTGGTAAGACAACGCTTGCGCGGCTCATTGCTGAAGATGTTTCCGGCGACGTTCAGTTTGCGGCCTTTACCGGTAAGGCCGCTCAGGTATTGCGGTCCAAAGGCGCAGAGAACGCCCGCACGATCCACTCCTTGATCTATCGACCCAAAGGTGAGGAAGCCGACGAGGAAACGGGTGAGTCCTCGCCGCTCTTCTCGCTCAATCGTTCTTCGCCGGTGGCCAAGGCTGATCTTCTCATCATTGATGAATGCTCAATGGTGGATGAGGAGTTGGGCCGTGATCTCCTCTCGTTTGGCACACCCATTTTGGTGTTGGGGGACCCGGGGCAGCTTCCACCAGTTTCAGGCGGTGGGTTTTTCACCGATCATGATCCCGATGTGCTCCTGACGGAAATCCACCGCCAGGCCCGCGAGAATCCGATCATCGATATGGCTGATACCGTCCGTCAGGGTGGACGGCTTGACTATGGTGGGTATGGGCAGAGCCGCGTGATCAACCGGTCCGACGTTGATCAGGATGAGGTTCTGACCGCCGATCAGGTTTTGGTGGGCACCAACAAAACGCGGCGCAAGTACAATCGCCGCCTGCGCGAACTGCAAGGCTATGCCGGGCTTTTGCCCTCACAGGGCGACAAGCTGGTCTGCCTGCGCAATCGCTCAGAGAAGGGACTTCTGAATGGCTCCTTATGGCATGTTGCCTCCGTTGGCCGGCGCAAGGGCAACACGTTGCAAGCGTTGGTCCGGTCAGAAGATGAGGGGATCAGCCAGAAGGTTCGGCTTTCGGCTATGGCCTTTGAAGACCCGGAGAACGCACCGCCCGTGCCGCGCTCCATGGATGCATTCGACTTCGGCTATGCCCTAACCGTCCATAAGGCGCAGGGTTCGCAGTGGGATCATGTCGTGCTGTTCGACGAAAGCTGGGCATTCAAGGATTATCGCGACCGTTGGCTCTACACGGCGATCACACGGGCTGCAGAAAAGCTGACGATTGTCCGTTGACCAGAATGCCCTAAGCGGCGCGCGAATGTGGCGCACTCCCGCTGAATACAGCCGTTAACCATATTAAAATGTTCAGTTGCTTACGTTCCGTGCCCAATACTGCAAGTCAGTGTCAATCGATCGGAGCAGATGGCATGGCCACAGCAAACCCTCTGGCGTTCTTCAACCACCTGAAAACCAAGCCCAAGATCCTTTTGGGAAGCTCCCTGCCGATTGTTCTGCTTTTGGCACTCGGACTGTTGGCCACCAACTCGGTTCGTAACATTCTGGAGACCAGCGGTTGGGTCAACCACACTTACAACGTGATCGGGCAGGCCACCGAGATCATTGCCGCCGCCGTCGATATGGAAACTGGGATGCGCGGTTTTCTCCTTGCTGGTGATGATGCCTTTCTGGAGCCCTACAATGGAGGCGATGAACGTGCTTACCGCGAAATCGCTGATCTGCAGCAAACCGTCAGTGACAATCCAGGACAGGTTGCACGCCTTGGCGAGGTCGAGGCGGTGCTGCGCGAATGGCAGGCCAACATCACCGAACCGATGATCGCGCTTCGCCGAGAGGTTGGCACAACAACGTCGATGGATGAAATCGCTGCTCTGGTCGCTGAGGCACGCGGCAAGGTTTATTTTGACCGCTTTCGCGGGCTGATGGCCGACTTCATCGCGGAGGAAGCAGCACTTCTTCAAGTGCGCAACGACGCCAACGCCGCGACCGCATCACAGACCTACACCCTGATTTGGGGTGGCGCTGGCTTGGGAACCTTATTGGCCGTCCTGATCGCCTGGATCACGGGCAGCGGCATTGCAAACCCGCTGAACGCTATGTCGCGCGCCATGCGTCAGCTCGCCGATGGCGACCATTCAGTTGATATTCCCGGCAGCGGTCGGCGCGATGAAGTTGGCGACATGGCCAGTGCCGTCGAGGTGTTCAAGGTCAACGCGATTGAGAACGAGCGTTTCCAGAAGGAGCAGGCGGAAACTGAAGCGCAGTCCGCTGAGCAGAAACGGCAGGCACAATTTCAGATGGCCGACAATCTTGAAGCCAAAGTCAAATCGATCGTGGAATCGATGGCGGGCGCATCGGCGGAACTTCAAGATACCGCGCGGGGCATGGCCGATGTCGCATCGACGGCACGCGAACAGTCTCAGCAAGTTGCCGGCTCATCTGAGGAAGCTTCAACGAACGTTCAGACCGTTGCCGCGTCTTCGGAGGAGCTGACAAGTTCCATTGGTGAGATCAGTCGCTCGATCGCCCACTCGCGCGACATGACCGAGAGTGCGAAAAAAACGACGGCGAATGCGACTGTTTCCATTGAGAAGCTGTCGGAAATGGCGCAGTCGGTCGGCAACGTGGTCAGCATGATCAATGACATCGCCGAGCAGACAAACTTGCTAGCGCTGAATGCCACCATTGAGGCGGCGCGTGCGGGTGAGGCTGGCAAGGGCTTTGCTGTGGTTGCCAGCGAGGTAAAAAGCCTTGCAAGTCAGACCGCCAAGGCGACCGATGAGATCTCCGAGCAGATGACATCTATCCAACAGGCGACCGGCCAATCGGTTGATGCGATCGGAGAGATCAACGCGGCTATTGAAGAGTTGCGCGAATCCGCCGTCAGCATCGCCAATGCGGTGACGCAGCAGGACGATGCCACGCAAGAAATTTCGCGCGGCGCACAAGAGGCTGCTATGGGCACGCAGAACGTGTCGAAAACGATCACTTCCGTCCAGGATGCAGTTGTGGAGACCGGCGCTGCGGCTGAGCAGCTGCTCAACCGCGCTAACGCCCTTTCTGAACAATCGGCCGATCTGGATGAGCAGATCGATGCCTTCCTTAAGGAAATTCGCGCGGCCTAGCCCCGTCTCAACGCTACATGTTCGGCCTGGGAAGTGGTAGCTTCCCAGGCCGAATTTGTTTCTGTGACCGCTTGGCGCGTCAGCGCTTCTTCTTGGTTGGTTTGGTAGGCAGCGCCTCGGCATCATCCAGGCACTGCGCGAACCATTTGGCAAATAGGCCAGCGTCGTCGAGAACGGCGTCCGACAGGGCAACGTAGCCCCTCATAACCGAACCATATTGCGTTACCGGCTCGCCGCCATGGGTCTCCCAACAGGCGGCTTGGTTGTCGGTGCTGAGGCGCAAGGGCAACACGTTGCAGGCTTTGGTCCGGTCAGAAGATGAGGGGATCAGCCAGAAGGTTCGGCTTTCGGCCATGGCCTTTGAAGACCCGGAGAACGCACCGCCCGTGCCGCGCTCCATGGATGCGTTCGACTTCGGCTATGCCCTAACCGTCATAAGGCGCAGGGGTCCCAATGGGATCATGTGGTGCTGCTCGATGAAAGCTGGGCTTTCAAGGACTATCGCGACCGTTGGCTCTACACGGCGATCACACGGGCTGCGGAGACGCTGACGATTGTGCGGTGACGCCCTGCATTGCCTGGCTTCAAAAAGCGACAATGAAGGCGGTGCCGACTATAGTAAGCAAGGCGCCTAAAACAGCTTGTGGGCGAGGCACCAACCCTTCCTTCCACCACAGGATCGGTAAGACGATCACCGGCGAAAGCGATCCAAGCACCGCCGCCATCCCAGCATCGAAGTTGGCGAATGCGTAGAGCAACAGCGACGACGAGATACCGTATCCGATGAAGCCGGGAAGGATAGTTTGACCAAGCAGTCCTGCTGACATTTTGGTCCGGCCCTGGAATATATCGAGCGGCCAAAGCGCGATCATCGAAATGACAAACGCCGCGCCCAGCAGACGGATCGCCGAGGCGGCAAGCGGCTCGGTGCCAGCGAGCATGGCTGGTTTCACAATCAGAAATCCAAATCCCTGAAAGCCGGACGCCGCTATACCCAGCAGAACGACCACAAACACTGGACCTGTTGAGAGATCGCTTTCAGAGCGTGTGTTGTTGCCAAAGAGGATCGCAAGGCAGATGCCGAACAGCGTGATCGCCGCGCCCATAAGGTCCAAGACGCCCAACGTTTCGTGCAGCCAAACATAGGCCATGGCGGCGACAATCGGCGCCTTCATTGACAGCAAAAGTTCGGTGCGCCTTGGCCCTCCACGGCGCAGACATTCAATCATGGCCAGATTGCCCAACAGAATGCCGATGACCGTACTGGCGGCGAAGGCTGGCCAATGGCTCCAGGTGACCGATTGCCAGTATCCGAGCGCGCTGCAGAGGGCGGCGATGATGGCCGAGCACGCAAGAAGCTGGATCCGCGTGAACTCGAACGCGCCAAGCTGTTTTGCAGGGCTGTATGCGAGCACGATGCCTGTTGCCCATCCCAGCGAAGCACCCACCGCGGCCAAAACCGGAAGAACATGCATGGCGGAAGAGAACCTATGTGCTACACAAAGAGTAGCAATTAGCATGCTACAAAAAGAGTAGCAACGAGGGTTCCCTTGGCTTCAGATATTCCAACACCAGGGCAGCCGGTACGGGGGTCGAAATCCGGCAAGCCGATCATGGCCCTGTTTGACCTTTTGGGTCGGCGTTGGGCGCTGGGTGTGATTTGGCAGCTGTCCGAAGGCGCTTTGACGTTTCGCCAAATTCAGGCACGGTGCGAGAGTGTTTCGCCAACGGTCTTGAACAGCCGCCTCAAAGAACTGACGTCAAGCGGCCTCGTCGCGCGAGGGGCTTCAGGTTACGAGCTAACCGATATGGGCCGAGAGCTGTTTGGGCTGCTCAAACCCTTTGGCGCCTGGTCACAGAGATGGGCAGACGAACTGCTGGACACCCAGCCGAAAGGCTGACTGTGACGTGTCAGCGCTTCTTTTTTGTCGGTTTGGCTGGCAACGCATTGGCATCCTCAATGCACTGCGCGAACCATTTGGCACATAGGTTAGCGTCGTCGAGAACGGCGTCCGACAGAACAACGTAACCCCGCATGACCGATCCATACTGCATCACCGGTTCGCCGCCGTGGGACTCCCAATAGGCTGCCTGGTTCACATCGCTTAGGCGCAAACAGATCTCACTCTCCTTCGACAGGAAGGAGAACATGTTGCCGTTCATGGAGGTGTAGGGGTTGGCCTTGCCCTGAATGGGCAGGCTCCAGTGTTTGTCGGCCAACGCCACGTAGTCGTCTTTGGTTGCCATCGGCCAATGGTAGGCGTGTCGGAATCCGGCGCAACCTGAAAGTTGGCCAGCGCGTTTTTGCGCGTTCGCGAACGCTTATCCTCAAGCAGAGCGCGATGGGCGGTTGACCTTCAGGGAGGGGCCAATTACGCATCGTAACGTTATGTTATTACATAACGCATCGGGTAATTTATCACTTCGAAGATCGGGACAACCATGATTGACCCTCGCCTACCTGTGACTGTGCTCTCGGGTTTCCTGGGAGCTGGCAAGACAACCCTCCTCAACCGCGTCCTCAACAACCGCGAGGGGCGCCGAGTGGCGGTCATCGTCAATGATATGTCGGAGGTGAACATCGACGCTGATCTCGTGCGCGAAGAGACGGAGTTGTCGCGCACCGATGAGACGCTGGTGGAAATGTCGAACGGCTGCATCTGCTGCACGCTGCGCGATGATCTGCTGGAAGAAGTGCGGCGGCTCGCCGGGGAGGGTAGGTTTGACTACCTCCTCATTGAGTCGACCGGCATTTCTGAACCACTTCCGGTGGCCGCTACCTTTGATTTTCGCGATGAGGAGGGTGAGAGCCTCTCCGATGTGGCCCGTCTCGACACCATGGTGACGGTCGTCGATGCCGTGAACTTGCTCAACGACTACTCAAGCCAGGACTTTCTCCATCAGCGCGGAGAGACGCTTGGTGATGAAGACGACCGCACGCTTGTGCACCTTCTGATCGACCAGATTGAGTTTGCCGATGTCGTGGTGCTCAACAAGACCGATGATGCCGGCCCCGACCGCACGGATGCGGCGCGCAAGATCATCCGCAGCCTGAATGCCGACGCCAAGATCATCGAAACCAACCATTCTGAAGTGGCGTCGGATGCCATCTTGGACACTGGCCTGTTTGACTTTGCCTCAGCGCACGAGCATCCGATGTGGGCAAAAGAATTGTATGGTTTTGCCGATCATGTGCCGGAAACTGAAGAGTACGGTGTCGCGTCCTACGTCTATCGGGCGCGTAGCCCGTTCGATCCGGCGGCCATCCATGCTCTTTTGAACAGCCCGATGCCGGGCGTGATCCGGGCCAAGGGCCATTTTTGGATCGCGACGCAGCCCGACTGGGTGGCTGAGTACTCGCTGGCCGGCACACTCTCGTCAGTAACACCGCTTGGCACCTGGTGGGCGGCCGTCCCGAAGGAGCGCTGGCCGGACCATGAGAGCGCGCGGTCTTACCTCGCTGAGCGTTGGCAGGAGCCATGGGGCGATCGTCGGCAAGAGATTGTGTTCATCGGCGCAGGCATTGATTGGCCGGCATTGAGGGCGCGGCTGGATGCCTGTCTGGCGTCTCAGGATATCGCGCCGGGTCCTGATGCTTACCCAGACCTTCCCGATCCGTTTCCGACATGGAGACGGCAGGCGGCTGCGGCCTAAACAAACAAAGCCCCGGACGCGCGAGCGATCCGGGGCCTCATTTTTGGCGCTTCGCTCCGGGCGTTCCGCCCGACCACTCAGCGCAATTGTTCAGTTCTTCTCTTTGTCGACCAGCGCTTTTTCGCTGATCCACGGCATCATGCCGCGCAGTTTTTCGCCAACTTCCTCAATCGGGTGAGCCGCGTTGCGGGCCCGGGTGGCCTTGAACGAGGTCTGGGAGACCTTGTTCTCCAGCATCCAATCGCGGGTGAATTTGCCTGACTGAATATCTTCCAGAACACGCTTCATCTCGGCCTTCGTCTCTGGCGTGATGATGCGCGGGCCGGTGACATACTCACCATACTCAGCGGTGTTGGAGATGGAGTAGTTCATGTTCGCGATGCCGCCTTCATAAATCAGGTCGACGATCAGCTTGGTTTCGTGCAGGCACTCAAAATAGGCCATTTCCGGCGCGTAGCCGGCTTCCACCAGTGTTTCGAAGCCAGCACGGATCAGTTCCACCAGGCCGCCACAAAGCACCACCTGCTCGCCGAACAGGTCGGTCTCGCACTCTTCCTTGAAGCTTGTTTCGATGATGCCGGCACGGCCGCCGCCATTGGCAGACGCGTAGGACAGGGCAATGTCGTGGGCGTTGCCTGAGGCATCTTGATGGATAGCGATCAGAGTCGGTACGCCGCCGCCACGCAGATATTCAGATCGCACCGTGTGGCCGGGGCCCTTCGGTGCAACCATGAACACGTCAAGGTCAGCGCGCGGTTCGATCAGGTTGAAGTGGACGTTAAGGCCGTGGGCGAACACCAGAGCTGAGCCCTGCTTCATGTTGCCGGCAAGGCTATCGGCGTAGATATCGCCTTGAAGCTCATCGGGGGTCAGCATCATCACGACGTCGGCCCATTTGGCGCCTTCGGCGGGCGTCATCACGGTGAAGCCGGCGCCTTCAGCTTTCTTGGCGGTCGCGGAGCCTTCGCGCAGAGCGATGCGGACGTCTTTGACGCCTGAATCGCGCAAGTTTTGGGCGTGGGCGTGGCCCTGTGAACCATAACCGACGATCAGGACACCCTTGTCCTTGATCAGATTGATGTCCGCGTCGCGGTCATAATAAACGCGCATGGTGGTCTCCCGTTAGAAGCGTTCGTGTGTGTGAAGAAGAAGAAAGTGGTCAACAGCTCGGGTCGCTTGAGCCTGGCGCGCGGCGTCGTTTAGGCCTGGCTGGTCGCCGAGAAGCGCCCGAATATGCAAGTCGCCGATGATGAGGCCGTAGAGCGATGTGTACGCGTCGGTCGCCTGATCGAAGCTGATGAAGCGCTGGTGCTTGCCATGGGCCAAAAGATGCGTGGCGCGTGCCTCAATGCGTTTCTTGCCCTGCTGGAGAAGCACATCGCCCAGTCCAGCCTCATCGCGGCGCACTGCGCCAATGGAAAGCCGGTTGAGGGCCAGCGAGGTCTCCGACAAAAGCACGGTCAGCAGATCTTCGGCGAAGGCGACCAGAGCGTCCTTGAAAGCCTCGGCGGTTGCCGGCGTTGCGCGTTCATCGATGGCGCGCACTTTGGATGCCTGGAAGGTGACGACGGCTTCAAGCAGGCCATTGCGATCACCGAACCATTTGTAGAGGCTTTCCTTCGAGCAGCCAGCGGCGCGTGCAAGACCTGCGGTCGTCAGCGCCTTTTCACCGCCTTCGACCAACAGTGACAGCGCAACCGCCAAGACCGCCTCTTGGCGGGGCGAAAATGCCTCATCTGCGGTGTTTGCTGGAAGAGTTGCTGGGTTGGCCAAGGCAAGGCTCGAAGGGCTCATGGTACGTACTGTACGGTTCGGTACGTGTATGAAACCCAGACTTTGAACGCCGTCAAGTGAAATCGTACTCGGCGGTACGGTTGCTTTGACTTTTGCTAGACCGTCTGACCACACGCCTTGCGATAAAGGCGGACAGCCTGAGCATAGCCGTGGGTGAGGGCATCGGCCGTTAGGGCATGGCCGATGGAGACTTCGGCGATCATGGGCGAGGCATCGACCAGCGGCGGCAGGTTGTCGATCGTCAGGTCATGACCGGCATTGATCTCAAGGCCGACACGTTCAGCCGCGAGCGATGCGGCCTTCAGCTTCGCCAACTCCTCAGCTTTCGCTGCTGGCTCGAAGGTGTGCCCATAGGGGCCTGTGTAGAGCTCAACGCGGTCTGCGCCGACGCGTTCTGCCGGGTCGGCTTGGAACGGATCGGCATCAATGAAGAGTGAGACACGCGCTCCGAAGCCATGAATGCGGGTGCAAACCTCTGTGAGCATGTCCGCGTGCTCATCAATCTCCCAGCCATGGTCGGATGTGGATTGTGACGGATCGTCCGGCACCAGCGTCACCTGATCGGGCTTTGCTTCCTCGCAGAGCGCGAGGAACCGCTCATCAGGATAGCCCTCAATGTTGAACTCGCGATCTTGATAGGCCGGTTCTGCCAGCAGCTCTTTCAGCTCGAAGACATCGGTCCGGCGGATGTGACGTTCATCGGGGCGCGGATGCACCGTCAGACCCGCTGCGCCAGCATCCAGGCAGGTGCGGCCAATGCCAACGACCGACGGCCAGGGGAGGTCGCGGCGATTGCGCAAAAACGCAACGGCATTGAGATTGACGGACAGGTTCGTGGGCATGATGGCTCCTCCGGAAGAACGCCTCTGATGCGTGCCCAGCCTGGTGTCGTCAAGGTGGTCTGGCGCATGTCAGCCATTCAGGGTGCCCGCCCTCCAAGGTGCCGACCTTCGTCGGCTGGCGCGAGACCATCTGGACGCGTAAGTCGGCTGCATGGCTGATACGCTGTTGAATCTCTTTGCCAACCTTGATGCGGGCATGGCGACCTTTGTCGTTGTGGTCTTCTTTCTGGCCGGCATCATTAAGGGCGTGGTTGGCTTTGGCATGCCGCTTTTCGCGATCACGGTGCTCGCCTTTGTCATGCCGCTCTCGGCGGCCATCGCGACCAATGTGGGCCCATCTATGGTCACCAATGTGGTGCAGGCGCTTCGCGGGCCATACTTCCTGGCTCTGTTGAAACGGCTATGGCCGTTTCTGGTGCCAGCGATTGGGCTCATCTGGTTTGGTATCGGGATTCAGGTGCAGGTCGATCCTGCCTATCCAGGCTTAGCGCTGGGTGTGCTGGCGATCCTGTTTGCGTTGGTCAGCTTTTCGAAGCTCAAGCTTGCCATCCCCCAGCACCGCGAGCGGGTCGTTGGGTTTCTCATTGGCATCGTCAACGGCATTGTCACCGGCATCACCGGCATCTTCATCATCCCAGGCGGCCTGTTTCTTCAGGCATTGGGGCTGAAACGGGACGAACTGGTGCAGGCGCTGGGGCTCCTGTTCATGTTGTCAACGCTCACCATCGGAATCGTCTTCACCATCAGATCCCTGATGACGCCGGGGCTGGTCCTGCTCTCGCTCTTGGCGATTGTGCCAGGGTTGCTTGGTATGCGTATCGGTGAGGCGCTGCGCAAACGGCTCTCTGAGGAGCTCTTTCGAGTCTTGTTCCTGTCAGGCATCGGCATCATCGGCCTGTCGCTGGTGATCCGTAACGGCGCGCTTCTGATGGGTTGATCCGCGCCGGCAAGCCAGCGCGGATCTGATGTTTGTCATTCTACTTGGCCGCGATCATGGCCGCTGGCCGATCTGAGCGACCGGTGAAGATGAACTTTGCGTTCAATTTCAGCGCCATCCAGATTGCCGTGATCTGAACCATGATCAGTGGGAGATAGAAGGCCAGGGTCGCAGTCGAGTAGGTGTCGAACAGCCCAAGCTTCTGCATCCCGGCATGGATCAGGAAGTTGGCCGACACGAAGAAGGCAACCAGCGGGCAGATCAAGGCATAAGCCGCCGGAGACCGTTCCTCACCGCGCACGAACCGTCCGACATAGTCGATGCGCCGAAGCGTGGCGAAGCCGACGATCAACAGGAACAACTGTCCCATCACAATGGCCGCCCAGTAGGCCAGGATTTCCCCATTTTCCCAAGGCACGCCAAAGGTGTGATCGAGTCCTTTGCCGAGGCGATAGTAGAGGATGCCGAGCACGGTGATGATCGGCACGGCGATCATCAATGTAGGGGCGGTCTCATCGCTGATACCGTTCTTCAAGACACCGCGAAGACCAGACGCTGTGAGAAGGACCGTTAGGGCGAGGGCTGCGATGCCGAAGAAGCTTGCGCCGACCAGGCCAACTGCCGTCACGACCTCATTGTGGCTCATAGCCGTGGCCGCCGAGAAGCCCACGCCCACCATGGAAAAGGCGAACGGCGCGGTAAGCTGACCAAGACCAGCCGGGCCATCGGGCTCCAAGCCACCATGGTGTAGAGCGCTGGTGATGATCGGCAGGTAGAGCTTTAGGGCGTAAAGGCCGATCAGGGCAAAGCCTGCGAGGGCGACGGGGAAGATGAACTCCACAACCTCCCAAAGGCCGGGAACGAACACAGCACCCAGAATGAAGCCGACATTCATCGTCATGGCGAGCGTCAGGGGAACGGCCATGATCTGCACCGCCTTAGGGCTTGCCATCAACTGGGCAAAGGCCGGTGTCCGGCGGAAAGCAGACACTTTACGCAAGTTCCAGACCAGGAGGGCAATGTGCATGGCGCCGAAAACGGCGATACCCGTCATCGCGACGACGATTAGGCTCTTCAGGGCCAGGCCACCGCCCCCAAAGGCGGCCGTTAGCGTCGTGAATGACGGGATGGGCTGACCGGCATGGGCGGTGAACCACATGAGGTACATGAAGAAGGTGACAGCAAGGCCACCTGCACCCAAGGAAGCGAGAAAGAGAACGGGCGCGTAACCCGGTTGGCCGGCAGCACCGGCTGTCTTGGCAATGGACATGGATCGTCTCCAAACAAGGGATCGTTTGTCCCGGTCCTAGCCAAATACCATCCCGCAGTCGGTGATCAGGTCACACAAGGTTATACGTGGTCATGCGTGTAAAAAAGCGCGCTTGTCAGGGGCGCGGACAAGTTAACGATGTGTTAACGTTGGGATCGGAGGGCATTCAGACAACAGGATCTTGAGGAGATCAGTTACAATGAAACGCTTTCTTTCCCTGGCCTGCGTAGCGCTGTTGGCCGGGTCCATGGTGGCCGTTTCGGTCGATCGAGCCGAGGCGCATAATCGTGGTGCGCTCATTGCTGGCCTGATCATCGGCGGTGTTGCCGCGACTATTGTGGCCAGCCAGGTGCATGCGCATCGCGGTTACCAATATTATGGCTATGCGGGACATCGTTACCGCTTTGGCCATGGACCTATGTGGCAACGGCATGTGTCCTACTGCTACAGTCGCTACCGCTCCTACAACCATCATACCAATCTGTTCCTGGCCTATTCCGGCAACTACCGGCATTGCCGGTCGCGCTGGATCCGCTAGGACTAACCCACGCTACAGTGCGGCGTAGCGGCAACGAGGGAACCTTCTCATGAAGTCTCTTTCATCGCTTGCTTATGCCGCACTGGCTTGTCTGGCCCTTGTGGTTGTCTCCGCGCCGACGGCAGAAGCCCATGGCGTTTATCGCTCCTATGGCCACGGTCATCTCGTCGGCGGTGTCGTCGCCCGGGTGGAAACGACAGTGATTGTTCACCAACGCGTGACGCTGCATCGCGCCGCGCATTACCGGTATCACGGCCACAGATACGCCTTTGGGCATGGGCCGCTCTGGTCTCACCATCTGCACTACTGCCAGCATCGCTATCGGTCCTACAATCCGCACACCAATCTGTTCCTGGCATATTCGGGCGGGCATCATCACTGCCGCTCGCCCTACATCAGATAGTGCGTCAAGCTTCTCATTGACCGTCGGTAGAGGCACGTCGTAGGCAGGCGCTCCATCAAGGAGGCCTGCCATGCTGTCGCTGCCCTACCGCATCTATGACGTCTTCACGCAAACGCCGCTGGCCGGAAATCCGCTGGCGGTCGTGGATGGACGCGGCGGCGTGCTGATCGATGACGCGCTGATGCAGACGCTCGCCAAGGAGTTCAATCTCTCCGAGACGGTGTTTCTGTTGCCGCCTGACAACCCTGTGCACAGCGCGCGGGCTAGAATCTTCACACCTGACCGGGAACTGCCCTTTGCCGGGCATCCGACCGTTGGTGCGGCGGTAGCGCTGGCACGTGAAGGCATTGCCGACGGTCTTGGAACCGGCCTTGTGTTGATTGAAGAGACGATCGGCCTCATCAGGGCTGCGGTGTCGGTTGAAGCCGATCAGGACGATCGTTCGGGCGGCTTTGCCGAGTTCGATCTTGTTACCAAGCCACTCCAGAAGGATTGGACGCCTGACAAGGGCGACATCGCGCTGGCGCTTGGCCTTGAGCCGGCGCAGATCGGCTTTGAGAACCATGTGCCGACAGACTTTAACGGCGGGCTACCCTATTTCTGTGTGCCGCTCCACGATCTTGATGCGCTCAACAGCGTGAAGCCCAATGGCTCCCTGTTCGCCGAACTCTTTGCCGGGGGCAGGGGGCATGACAGCGTCTATATGTACACCCGTGACACTGTCGGCGCGGACAGCGCGTTTGCAGCCCGGATGATGTGGCCTGTTGGTGGCGTGGTGCGCGAAGACCCGGCGACCGGCTCGGCTGTCGCCTCGTTTGCTGGCGCCATTATGCTGTTCGATGCGCCCATGGAAGGAACCCATCGTTACATCA
Organism: Pseudomonadota bacterium; assembly: GCA_038749715.1. Lineage (GTDB taxonomy): Bacteria > Pseudomonadota > Alphaproteobacteria > Rhizobiales > MH13 > MH13. The sequence continues at coordinate 65,965 of JBCDHR010000006.1, read as the reverse complement.
TCGAACAGGGTTTTGCGATGGGACGGCCATCGCACATCACGTTAGAGCTGGAGGTTGATGGACCAGGTGCTCTGACGCTGGCCCGCCTGGGCGGCCATGCCGTTTGCGTGGCTGAGGGCATATTGACCGTTTAGCGGGGCTTGTGCGGGGCTTAAGGAGTGGTTAATCCTCTGCCCGCACAGTTCGTTACATCGAACCAGGATGGATTTTCGCGCGATGACCGCACCTTTGGCATCGACAGACATGATCACAGCAGCGCCTCTGGCGCCGGCTGACGCGCGGCTATCCGCAGGCCTACTCCTTAGCTGCCCCTAGGGGCTGGCGGATCGTACTCGTAAGACGATCCGGGCTTCTAGGGGATTTCAAACGCAGTAACCGCTTTTGAAACGCGCCAGCCGAGCGGCGCTTAGGAGACACATCATGGCACCGGCCACCATCGACCCTTCCCACCGCGACTATGTTCGCATCTTCGACACCACCTTGCGCGACGGCGAGCAATCGCCCGGTGCGTCCATGACGCTGGAAGAAAAACTTCAAGTCGCCGAACTCCTCGAGGAGATGGGTGTCGATATCATCGAAGCAGGCTTCCCCATCGCTTCAAACGGTGACTTTGAAGCCGTCAGCGAGATCGCCAAACGCTCCGATGGTGTGATCATCGCCGGCCTGGCACGCGCCATCAATGCGGACATTGACCGGGCAGGGGAGGCGGTTCGGCAAGCCAAACGCGGACGCATCCACACCTTCGTCTCGACCTCACCGATCCATCTGGCCCACCAGATGCGTAAGAGCGAAGACGATGTGCTGGAGATCGTCCAGTCGACCGTCGCTCGGGCCCGCAACCTCATCGACGATGTGGAATGGTCGGCCATGGATGCGACCCGCACGCCCGTCGACTTCCTCGTCAAATGCGTCGATGAGGCGATCAAGAACGGCGCGACGACGATCAACCTGCCCGACACCGTGGGTTACGCGACGCCTGATGAATACAAGGCGATGTTCGAGGAAATCCGTGCGCGCGTTCCGGACGCCGACAAGGCGATTTTCTCGGTCCACTGCCATGATGATCTGGGCATGGCAGTGGCCAACTCACTTGCTGGCGTGGCCGGTGGCGCGCGCCAAGTTGAGTGCACCATCAATGGTCTGGGCGAGCGTGCTGGCAATGCTGCGCTGGAAGAGATCGTGATGGCGATCCGCACGCGCGCGGATGCCTACGCTTACTCCTCTGCCGTGGACCCGAGTTTCCTCACCCGCGCGTCCAAACTGGTGGCCGCCGTTTCAGGCTTCCCGGTGCAGTACAACAAGGCCATCGTCGGCAAGAACGCCTTCGCGCATGAGTCCGGTATCCACCAGGACGGCATGCTGAAGAACGCTGAGACCTACGAAATCATGCGCCCGGAAGATGTCGGTGTGCGTGAAACGAGTCTGGTCATGGGCAAGCATTCCGGTCGGCATGCCTTCAAAGAGAAGTTGGTCGCGCTGGGATTTGAGTTGGGCGACAACGCCTTTGAGGATGCCTTCCGGCGCTTCAAGGACCTCGCTGACCGCAAGAAGCATGTCTATGATGAAGACATCGAAGCGCTGGTTGAAACCGAAATCACTGAAAGCAGCGAGCGCAACCATGTGCTGGCGCTGACGGTGATTGCCGGCACTGGTGGGCCGCAAAAGGCCATCATCACCATGGATGCCAATGGCGAGCATGTGACCCGCGAGGCGACAGGCACCGGTCCGGTCGATGCGGTGTTCAATGCGATCAAGACCATCATGCCGCATGAAGCGAGCCTCTCGCTCTATCAGGTCCATGCGGTGACTGAAGGTACAGACGCTCAGGCAGAAGTGTCTGTAAGGCTTGAAGAAGATGGGCGCATCGTCACCGGCCGTTCGGCGGATGCCGACACGCTGGTCGCCTCTGCCAAGGCCTATGTCTCGGCGCTCAACAAGCTCGCGCTGCGCCGCGAGCGCCCGCCAGTGGATGTGTTGCAGGCGGTCTAAAAATCCCTGTCGATTGGGACTTGCATCGGCGAAGGCGCGGTCGTATATCCCGCGCCTTCCTCCCATTCGGGTGACTAGCTCAGCTGGTAGAGCAGCCGACTCTTAATCGGCCGGTCCGGGGTTCGAGCCCCCGGTCACCCACCATTTTCCAGTCTTGGCATTCGACAGGGCGCCTGAGCGATCACTCAGTAACCAACACTTGACCTGGGTCTTTTAGACTAGGCCTTCCGTAGTTGAAGAACAGCTTGTTCGAAGGGGCAGGCGAGGCGTCGCAGTGACCCTGACAATCGCCTCGTGTTCGCTCTCATTTTTTCTGACAAGTCGAAGGAGAGTTTGCTTTTCTGTGTGCGTTGACTTGGTCGTCGAGAAGGGAACGCCATGCAAACCATCCTTCGACAGCGCCATTGGAAGAATGAGCGTATCGCCTTCGTGAATCGGGCTATTCCTACAGTCGCCTTTAGAACGTGTAAGCCGATGGCGAGCAAGGTATATTGACGTTAAGTAATTGATTTTAAAAACATTCCCTCATCGCTAGGCGCTGGTTGAAATCAAGCTGCTCCTTACATCAAGCGCCGACAGCGCGCGAGCAGATCTCGACGGCCTGGTTTGGGCACTCGGCGCAGGGTTCTCTATCCGACACGACAGGGCTGTTGGTGGCAGATCTTTTTTTATGCTGACCGAAACCGGCGCTCATCCGTGAGCAATACAGTTGCACACATATCCACCGCTGGGCGATAGAACACGCTTGGTTAGAGTAAGAGGACAGCGTGGCCGGGTTCGATAAGTATGAAAGCATCCTGAAGCTCTTCAGCAGGGCGCAAAGCATGTGGACCGTCGCTGAAATGGCCGAGGTTCTCGACCTGTCGACCAGCACGGCTTACCGACTGGTTCGCGAGTTGACGCAGGCCGGATTTGTCGAAGCCACTGTCGACAGCCGTTACCGGCTAGGACCGGCCTTCGTCGAGTTCGACCGCATTCTTCGCGATACCGATCCACTTGTGGGGCAGGGATCACCGGTTCTCAAAGGCTTGGTGGATGTAACGCCGATACCGGCCGCCATGGTCCTTTGCCGCCTCTATGGAGATCAGGTCATGTGCGTGGCAGACGAGCGATCGCCGCAGTTCCGGGCGCAAACAAGCTACAGACGCGGTCAACCCATGCCAATCACCCGTGGCGCGACATCGAAGGCTATCCTGGCCAAACTCGATGGCAGGCGGCGCACCCGGCTGCTCAAATCATGCTCACAAAATGAGGATAGTGATATCGATCAGCTGGCCGAAAGCCTGAAACAGGTTCGCCGGTCCGGTTACTCGGTTACGCGCGGTGAGGTCGATCCAGGGCTTGCCGGCATAGCCGCGCCTATTGTGAACGCGCAACTCGGCGTGTTGGGATCGCTAAGTCTTGTTGTCGATGCCTCCGCCCTAACGGCAGCTAGGGAGAGCGAACTGGTATCTCTTGTCGTCGCTTCCGCGGGCCGCCTGACCGCCTCGCTGGACGAGGCATACGCCGCCACGCATTAATCCAAATCAAAAATTTTGGCAAAATTCTCATAATTTGAGAAAATAGTATAGACATAAGGGCCCCATTCCTATTTATTGGGAATGAAGAAGGCGCCAATCGCCACCGCAAAGAGTGGAAACGCCTTTACCAGCCGGGAGAATGACCTTGGACACGACGCCAACAGACTTCAGATCCGCTCGCTCGCCGTGCTTTTTCTGACGGGCTGACTTTACAAAGCCTACAGCCGACCCCCAGCCCTCCATACTAGCCAACCAACATGCGTGCGATTGCGCGAGCATGGCCGATCTTGCTCGCCTTTAGCCACGCTCAACGCCAGTACAAACGGAAAGATCAGACAATGGGATTCACCGCCGTCGAAGCGGGTGCGTATCTGCATCACATCGCTTTTGAGAGCGAGCAGCCATCTCACCTGGCAGACTTCTACGCCAAGGTCATGAATATGGACCTGATCGAGGGTGAGAACGGCGAATGGCGGTGCGAAGGCCCTGGCCGCCGGTTTGTGACCGTTGCCGGCAAAAACGGAAAGCTTGCCTACGCCGGTCTGGCATGCCGGACGGCGTCTGGTCTTGAGAAGCTAAGAAAGCGCGCCGAGCAGGCGAGCCTTGCCATCGAGCCATGCCCGTCACCCTATTTTCAATCCGGCGCCTTCGCCGTGCGTGATGCTGATGGCCATCTCATCTGCTTCGGGTTGGCCAAGCCTGACACCTCGGGCCGGACCGGTATCCAAGGCCCCATTCAGCACCTCACGTTCGCCTCGCAAGATGTGGCCGCGTTCATTGATTTCTACGTCGACAAGCTGGGCTTTCAGCTGACCGACCGCGTGCTGCACGAAGACGGTCGTCTGGCAACAGCGTTCACGACCTCCAACCATGAGCATCACACGATCGCGTGCTTCTATTCGCCTGACCGGACCGGTGTCGATCACCATTCCTATGAGGCTGGTGAGTGGGCCTATATTCGCGACTGGTGCGACCACTTTGCTGAGCATGATGTTCAACTGATGTGGGGCCCGGGCCGCCATGGGCCAGGCAACAATCTGTTTGTCTTCATTGCTGACCCGGATGGGAACTGGATCGAGGTTTCAGCCGAACTTGAGGTGATCTACGACCGCGATACGGTCGATTGGCCGCAACATCCCCGCACACTGAACAAATGGGGCGAAGCGATCCTTCGTTCCTAGCGGGAGATACCAGTATGAAACTGATCAGTTTTGTCCGTTTAGGACAGTGTGGGTTTGGTGTCGCTGTTGGCGATGGCCTTATCGACCTAACGAGGCGCCTTGGGGCCGATTTTAAAGACATCAAGACGCTGCTTGCCGCCGACCGGGTGCAAGATGTGGCGGCCTATATCGAAGGCCGTACGCCCAACCTTCATTGGTCCGACGTGACCCTGCTGCCGGTCATTCCCAATCCGGCCAAGATCCTTTGCATTGGCCTCAACTATCTCAAGCATAAGCAGGAAACCGGTCGTCCGGATGTCGATCATCCAACCGTCTTTACGCGCTATGCCGATAGCCAGGTTGCCCATGGACAGCCAATGATCAAGCCGGCGGTGTCGGAGCGTTTCGACTATGAGGGCGAACTGGCGATCATCATCGGCCGTGGTGGCCGTTCTATTCCGGAGAAATCGGCGCTCCAGCATGTTGCAGGCTATGCCTGCTACAATGATGGCTCTGTTCGTGACTGGCAGCGTCATACCGCACAGTTCGTTCCTGGAAAGACCTTCCCGGGCACCGGTGCATTTGGGCCATGGATGGTCACAGCCGATGAGGTTGAAGACTATCGGTCGATGAAGATCGCCACTCGTCTCAACGGGGATGTGATGCAGCAAGCATTGCTTGGTGACATGATCTTCCCGCTCGAAACCATCATCAACTATTGCTCGACCTTCACCCCGCTTTCACCCGGCGACGTGATCTTGACCGGCACGCCAGGCGGTGTGGGCGATAAGCGGACGCCGCCCGTCTACATGCAGGCCGGCGATACGGTAGAAGTCGATATCAGCGGCGTCGGCGTCTTGCGCAATCCTATCGTGGCTGAAGGTTCGCCGTGACCGGAAAGCGGCCAACCGAAGCAGACATTATCATTGTCGGCGCTGGGCCAACTGGTTTGTTGCTGGCCAACCTGCTTGGAACAATGAAGGTCGATTGCCTGGTGCTGGAACGTAATAGTTCCACCGTCGATGAGCCACGGGCCGTCTCCCTCGACGATGAATCCATGCGTGCGCTGCAGGCAGCCGGCCTTGATGAGAAGGTCAGCCGCCTGACCGCGCGAGGCTATGGATCGCTCTATCGCGCGCCCTCGGGCCGCGTCTTTGCGTCCGTCAAGCCGTCAGCGCGAGACTATGGGTTTGAAAAGCGCAACGCATTCCAGCAGCCCGAGTTAGAGGCGCTTCTGCGCGATGCTCTGACGCAGCATGCGAGTGTGGCTGTTCGTTTTGACACCGAAGTCGTGGGCATTGAACAGGGCTCGGGCAAGGTGACCGTTCACGCACATAATGACGGGAACGATGCCAGTTTCTTGGCACGGTATGTTGTGGCTTGCGATGGTGGGCGCTCGACCATTCGCCGACACCTTGACGTGCCAATGGTGGGATCAACGTTCGAGGAACCCTGGCTCATTGTCGATTTGGCTGAGACCCAAAACCGCTGCTTTCATACCGAGGTGTTCTGCGACCCCAAACGCAGCGGAATAACCTTGCCCGGGCCGGGCGGAATTCGTCGCTATGAGTTCAAACTCAACGCCGGCGAAACCGTTGAACAGGCTGAAACAGAGAGCTTTGCCCGCGCCCTGTTGCGGTCCGTCGGGCCGGACGGCGATGCACCTATGCGCCGGCTGAAGGTCTACACCTTTCACGCGCGCACGGCAGAGACATGGCGGGACGGTCGTGTTTTGCTGGCTGGCGATGCTGCCCACCTCACGCCACCGTTTGCCGGGCAGGGCATGAACAGCGGGCTGCGCGATGCGCACAACCTGGCTTGGAAACTGCACGAAGCCCTATCGACCAGCGATGCGGAAGAGCTGCTGGCCAGCTATCAAGTTGAGCGCAAGCCGCATGCCTGGGCGATGATAGAGCTGGCCATGCGGATGGGTCAGGTGATGATGCCATCATCGCCGTTTAAGGGCTGGATCACGCGAACCGGGTTCCGCGCTCTTCGGCTTTTTGGACCGGCAAGCGATTACGTTACACAAATGCGCTACAAACCCAAGCCGCGGTTTGCGGCAGGTATGGTGGTGCCAGATGGCCGTCTCCCCAAGCGAAGTGCCGTGGGGCGTATGCTCCCCCAGCCGCTGGTTGACACAGTCTCGCGTGATCGGGTGCTTCTTGATGTTGTTCTGCCCGACAAGCCAACGGTTCTGATCTTCGACCAACGCCCTGACGAATGCATCAAGAGCGATAGCCTTGAGGCCATTCGGTCCGCAGGGGCTGAGGTCGTTGGTCTGACGCCGGAATCTGTCAATCCCGTCGATGCCGCGTTTCCCATCGTCCGCGACCATAGCCGGCTCTTCGCCAGCAAACCGTTCTGCGACTATCTCGGCCATGCGCTGCTTGTGCGACGTGATCGCTACGTCATGGCCGCTAAGCCTGCCGCCCAAGCAGAAGAGCTTGTTGCTTTGATCGCAAGGCTGTCGCCGGGCGGACTCCTCGCCGCGGCGAAGGGCCAAGAAAATCACCACAAACCGCAAAAACCAACAGCTGAGAAACTCAGGGAGGAACAACAATGCGCATAACGGAAAAACTCATCGGCGGCGCTATCGCGCTTTTCGTCGCTTTCAGTGCACCGGCCACTGTGTCGGCAGACGAACTGCGGTTCAGCACGCCGACACCGCCCCCGCACATCTTCACGCGTACCGCTGAGCGGTTGGCTGAAGCCCTTTCCGACGACGACAATACGATCGAAGTGTTCCCGGTTAATCAGTTGGGCAATGTGCCAACGGTTCTCTCGCTTCTGCAAAGCGGTGGCGTTGAGTTAGCCATCGTTCCTGTCGGGGACCTAGCGAACCGTGACCCGGCCTTCTATGGCTGGTTCTTGCCCTTCCAGTTCGAGACCCTTGCCGAAGCTGGTGCCGCAGCAAACTCCGAGCCAGCGCAAGAGATGCTCGCGCGCCTTGATCAACAAGGCATCACCGGCTTGGGATATGTGTTTCCCGGTCAGCGCCATGTCTTGTCGAAGACACCCGTCACATCCGTCTCTGACTTTGAAGGGTTGAAGGTTCGCGCCTTCCCCAATGACATTTTTAGCGCATGGTGGCGTGAATTGGACGCTGCCCCGACAGCGCTTCCCTTGCCTGAAATCATGCCGTCGCTGGTAACGGGCGTCATCGATGCGGTCGATGTGGATGTGGATATCGTTTTTGGATTGAGCATGCACAATCAGGCTCCCAACCTTGTGCTCACCAACCATATGGCGTTCCCCGGCGCGGTCTTGGCCTCAAAGCGCTGGTGGGATGGCATGGATGAGGCAACGCAACAGCGCTTCTTGGACGCCGTTAGCGAAGCGCAGGCTTGGGCGATCGAAACGCAAACGGCTGGGGAAGCAGCGCTGCTTGAGCGCCTTGAAGCTGATGGCGCATCGATTAGCACCTTGGACGCTACGGAGCTGCGAGAGGCTGGTGCTGTGGTTCGTGACGCCTTCTTGGAACGTGATCCCTTGATCGGTGCCTTCTACGAAGCCAATCAGTAGGCCCAGCAAAAACATTGACATCCAACGGGTCTCGGCCGTCGGTTGAAGTCGGCCGAGACCCTGTGCATCACTAGAGCGGTTCAGCGCCCATGTTGTCTAAGCTTGATCAATGGCTCGCTCGTTTCGAGTTGGCGCTGGCAGTCTGCGCGATGACTGCGCTCGTTGTGCTGCTGATTGCCCAGGTCATCTTTCGCTATCTGCTTCAATCACCGCTGTTTTTCGCCGAAGAGGTGGCGTTGCTTCTGCTGGTGATCGCCACGTTCTGCGGCCTCAGCCTTCTTGTGTTCGAGGGCAAGCTGATCAGCGTCACCTTTGCTGCTCTCTGGCTCTCAAAAAAGGCCGATCGCTGGCTGCGTTGGGCCATGCAAATCATGGTCTTGGCCTTGGCCCTATCGCTGGTGGTTTTCGCGTGGCGCTACCTGTCTGTTCCATGGGTCTGGAACGAGCGCTCGGCCACGATCAATCTGCCGCGTGCTTTGATCTACGCAGCCGTTGCACTTGAGATGGTCTTCCTTGCCTTCCACCAGACCGTGCGGTGCATGCGGGACGTGCCGTGGCAACCCGAGGCGCAGGTGACTCCGACGTGATAACGCTCGCGACTTTCTTCGTCTTTTTGCTCGCCGGCCTACCGATCATCTTTCTGCTGATCCTGGCGTCGATCTCTTTTGCGTTCGAGCGCGATGCGGTCGTTCTGTTTGAGACCTTTCTGGTGCAGTCGGTCAAAGGCATCGAAGCAACCGGCTTCCTTGCCATTCCGCTTTACATGCTTGTTGGCGAGATCATGAACCGCGGCGGCATCACAGAGCGCCTGATGCGGACCTCCTTTCGCATCGTTGGCGGATTTCGTGGCGGTTTGGCCTATGTGAACGTTTTGACCAACGCGTTTGCGGCCGCGATCCTAGGATCAGCAACGGCGCAGATCGCCATCATGACACGATCGGTCGTGCCGGAGATGGAACGCCACGGTTATGACAAACGTTTTGCCACCGGTTTGACGGTTGCGACAGGCTTGCTCGGCCCGATCATACCGCCATCCATGCTGATGATCATTTACGGGGTGCTTGCCTATCAGTCTGTCGCGGCCCTGTTCATTGCCGGCATCCTGCCGGGCCTCCTTGTCACGCTGTTTTTCTTTGTCACCGTTGGGCTGTCACGGAAGCAGTTGCCGGCGGTCGAAACGCCAACCGAGACCGCTTCCACTGGCTCTAGCGTGGTCTTGGATGCCTTGCCGGTCGTTATTCCGGCGACCATCATTGCCGGCGTTGTCTCCGGGGCTATGACGCCAACCGAGGCAGGTGCGATTGCTTGCGTCGTGGCGCTTCTGCTGTCGGTCTTCATCTACCGCAGCCTGCGATGGGTTGACTATGTTCCGGTTGTCAAAAACGTCATTCTGGCGTCGGCATCGGTCGTTGCGCTCATCGGGTTTGCAACGCTTCTGGGTTGGGTTCTGGCCTATGAGGGCGTTCCTCGGCTTCTGGCTGAAGCTCTGTCGTCCACGGCCGTCGGACCGATCAGCTTCCTGTTTCTGGTCTGTGCGGTCGTGTTCCTGTTGGGCATGTTCCTAGACGGCATCGGTGTGCTGATCGTAATCGTGCCGATTTTGCTGCCGTTGGCGCAGGTTTTTGGCATCGATCCTATCCATTTCGGCGTCGTCCTGGCTGTTGCCACGCTGACAGGGCTGGTCTCGCCGCCGGTCGGTCCTGGTCTCTACATCGCGATGGATGCCACCGGTTTGTCGCTGATGCAGGTCTTTCGGGGCGCGTTTCCTTTCCTGGTTGCTTTCGTGGCTGCGCTTTGCGTCATCATTCTTTTTCCCGACCTTTCGAACTGGCTTCCTGACGTCCTTGGATTGTGATCCAGACGATAGGGCCTGATCTTACCAGCGGTGGCAGCGCTTGGCTCATACGACGTGCCGTGGTTCGGTAGAGAGCAAATGATCAGACAAGTGTGAGGCTGGCAGTGGACAGCAAAGTCAACTCGGTACGGGCGCTTTCACGCGGACTGAGCGTTCTAGCTGCCGTAAGCGATGGCAAAGGTGCTAAGCCTGCCGAGATCGCCGCACAAGTCGGCATCCCAAGGCCAACCGTTTATCGCTTGTTGGAAACCCTTGAGGAGCTTGGCTACGTTTCGCGAAGCGCATCCGACAATCGGTTTCGGGTTACGCTGAAGACGCGGGCGATAGCGCAGGGCTACGATGCGGAGACCCAGATCGGGGAAGTCGCCGGCCCGATCCTGGCGCGGCTGGGCAGCGAGATTGTCTGGCCGATTGATCTCTCGACCTATGAAGATGGTTGGATGGTCATCCGCGAGACGACCCATGCCCGCAGTCCCATGTCGATTGACCGCAACATGATCGGATTTCAGCTGCCGGTCCTGCTCACGGCTTCGGGCCGGGCCTTTTTGGCTTTTTCTCCTCCAAGCGTACGCGATGCCTGTCTCGATCTGCTTCGAGCACGCGATGATGCCTTGGACCGGCCCTTTCTGGATCCGCTTTATCTGGACCGCATTCTCAAAACCTGCAGAGCAAAAGACTATGGCATGCGACTGGGTGAGAGCTTCATCCCCAAAACCTCAAGCTTTGCGGTTCCGGTAATGGAAGGGGGATTGGTGACAGCCTGCATCACGGTCATTTGGATCACGTCGGCACTGTCCGTTTCCCGCGCCGAGCAGGAGTTGCTGCCTTCTCTTAGACTGGCGGCAGCTGAAATTGCAGAGCAACTGGAAGTTGGTCATGCTTGATGTGTCCGCCCTATGGACATTCCGGCCGTGCGCATAGCCTGCTTTGAGCAAACTGCAGCAGGCTTGCCGGATAAGACATATGGGAGAACACAATGATAAGAACAATCGCCGCACTCACCGCATGCTTGCTGGCCAACACCGTTCAAGCACAAGAGACTTTGCGCTTTGCCTCGTTTGAACCTCCTGTTGCCTTCATCACCAGCCAAATCCTGACGCCTTGGGCCGAGGAAGTCAGTGCCGCATCGCAAGGCACATTGAACATCCAGATGTTTGCTGGAGGCACGCTTGGGCGTGATCCTGCAACCCAGTTGAATCTGGTTTTGAACGGCGTGGCCGACATTGCCTGGATCATCCCGGGTTACTCGCCTGGCCGTTTTGATCAGGCAACGATTGTGGAGCTGCCGTTCGTTGTGCCGTCCGCCGAGGCGGGCTCGGTGGCCGCCGCGCGTATGGTTGAAGAGGGTCTGTGGAGTGGCGGCGGCTTCGACGATGTTGTCGTTTTGGGCATGTTCGCTACCTCGCCGGGGCACTTGGTCACAACTGAGCCTGTGAGCGAACTTGCTGATGTTGCAGGGCTGGACCTGCGAGGTGCTGGACCTGTTCTGCTGGGCACGGCAGCGGCTCTCGGCGGCACACCAGTCGGCGGAATCCCAGGACCGAGGATCGCTGAAACAATGTCCCGCGGCGTCATCGATGGAACGATCAGTGAGTGGAATGCGCTGCAAACGTTCCGAATTCTCGATGTCGCTGAGCACCATATGGTGCTGCCTCTTGGCTCGGTGGCTCTGATGGTGGTCATGAACAAAGACCGGTATGAAAGTCTACCAGAGGCAGCCCGTGCGGCCATTGACGCAGCTGATGGCGAAGTCTTTGCGCAACGCTTCGGCTCAATGTTCGATGCCAACAATGCTGCTGTCTATGCTGAAGCGTCGGCCAATGAGGACCAGACAATCATTTTTCCCTCTGATGACGAGGCCGCTGTTTGGCAGGCGACCACGGCGTCTGTTGTCGATGAATGGGTTGCAAGCCGCGACGGTGGGCAGGCGCTCATGGATGCATTCATGGCCGAGATCGGTGATGTCTCAACGGACTGATGATCGGTCTTGATAAAAGAATGCTTCCGGCGCGCCGTTAACGCAGCAGCGCCGGTAGCCATAGCGAGAGACCGGGCACAAGCACCAGCACCGCCAGTCGCAGCAGATCGATGGCCATAAAGGGTGCAACGCCGCGATAGATCAGGCCAAGGCGCAGATCCGGACGCAACCCGTTCAGCACAAAGACGTTCATCCCGATTGGCGGCGACATCATTCCGACGGTCACCACCATTATGTTGACGATGCCCCACCAGACCAAATCATACCCAAGACCAGCGATCACAGGGGCGACGAACGGCAAGGTGAGAACCATGGCGGCCAGTTCGTCGAATATCGCTCCCAGCGCCAGATAAGCCAGCAGGATACCGCAAACGATCCCCAAAGGCGGCAATCCGCTTGCCTGAATGGCTTGGACGGCCAGGGCAGGCGCGCCGGTGATGGTCAGGAAATAGCCGAAGATCGATGCGCCAATGATCATCACATAGACAAGGACAGTGGTCGTCGCCGTCTGTTCCAGGATCGCGACAAGATCGGCCATGTTGAGCTTTCGCAAAAGCGCAAGGACAAAGGAAATGGCCACACCGACAGCTGCGGCTTCGGTGACGGTGAACACTCCGGAATAAACCCCACCGAGAACCGCAACACCAAGAAGCAGGACGGTCCAGGCTCCACGCAAGGCGTCAAGTCGATCGCGCAGACTTTGACGCGGCCCTGCCGGGCCTGCCTGCGGATCGCGGTGCACGATGATGGCAACCACGCCAAGATAGAGGAGCAGCGCCAGGGCTGATGGGATGATCGCCGCTGAAAAAAGATCAAGGATGAACTGCTCGGTCAGGATCGCATAGATGATCAAGATCGATGAGGGCGGCACGACGATGCCCAGCGTCCCACCGGCGGCAACGGTGCCGGCGGCAAGTTTGCGCGAGTAGCCGCGCGCCAACATTTCGGGGAGGGCAACCCGACCAAAAGTGACGGTGGTTGCCACGGCAGAGCCGCACACGGCACCGAATCCGGCACAGCCTGCGAACGTGGCGAGCGAAAGTCCGCCGCGTCGGTGACCGATGAATGCATAGAAAAGTTTGTAGACGTCGCTTGCCAGACCTGCGCGTGCTGCAAGGTTGCCCATCAAGAGAAAAAGCGGGATGACGGCAAGGTCCATATTGGACATCACAGCCACGGGCTCGGTCGCCAACAAAGAGAGCGCCGGGCTCCATCCAATCATCAAGCCGAAGCCGACCACACCGACGACGGCCATCGCGATGCCGACCGGAACGTGGAGGATGATCAGGCCAAAGATGGCGCCGAACCCCAAAAGGGTCGCCATACCGGGGTCAATCATGCTCAGATCCCGTTTCCATTGACGGCATAAGAGCCTGGGCGACCGCCGTGAGTTGGGCCAACACGGTCAAGCCGAAAAACCCGGCGACAGCCCACCACCACGGCCCTGAAGGCCAGCCAAGCACAAGGGTTTCGGCGCCAGAGGCTGTGTTCTCTGCGGCAAACAGAGCAAGCTGCCACGTCATCAACCCGACAATGGCCAATGTGATCAAGCCGCCAAACGCCTCCAAGAGACGGTAGCCAACTCGCGAGTCGTCGGAAGATATCCGGCCTAGTATGTCGACGCGAATGTTGCCACGCCGCAAAAAACACAGTGGCGCTGCGGCGGCGATTGCCGTGGCCGTCACCAGATATGCGATGTCATCAACGCCATGAACTGGCGCTGAGAACAGCCAGCGCAGCAGTATGTTGGCGGTGATCGCCAGCGAGAGAAGCAGAAGGCCTCCAGCCCCGATCATTGCGCAAAGACGGGATAACTGCAGGACCAGCCGGCTGATTGATAAGGGATTGGTCATTGCGCAGCCTGCGCCATCTCAGGCTGGCTGTGCAATTGGGCTTGTAACCTGCCAGCCGCCTTATCGAGATCCTTTGGGTTCATGGCGGCTGCAACATAGCGGTCCGGGCGGATCAATAGCACCTGATCACGATGGCTGCGCCATGCGCGGGCGCGGGTCTCGCCACGAGCCAATGGTTTGGTCAGGTCGACGGTCAGGCGGCGGGCATCAAGCGCGTTCCACAGTGGATGGTCTGCCTCAGCTAAGGCCGTCTCTCCCTCCAGACTCTGCGCCACAAGCGCAAAGCCAGGGCCAAGCAACTCATCGACGGCTGATTGGCCATGGTCGAGGTCAACGACAGGCTGCGGGGCCATGTCACCGACCATTGAACCTTCGAATTGGGGGTTATGCAGGTCGAGAAAAAAACCCTTCTCATAGCGGGGCCTTGGCTTGAATTTCATGTCAATCAAGAAGTCGCGTGCGGAGGGAAACGGCGCCAGGGCGAGGACCAGTGCATCACGCAGCTGCGCTTGGGCAGCATCGCGCGGCATCACCACCTGCCCCATGGCGACGGCGAGCTGGATCATCGACCAGGCTGGTTCGCGCCGCTCCTCCTCATAGCTATCAAGCAGATTAGGGCCGGCAACACCTTTGACCACCAGCGCCAGCTTCCAGGCCAGATTGTGCGCATCGCGCAGACCGGCATTCATGCCTTGTCCAGCAAAGGGCGGGGTTAGATGGGCGGCATCGCCCATGAGGAAAACGCGTCCGTCACGCCATTTGGCAGCCATACGCGCATGGAAGGTGTAGATGGCCTTGCGAATGATGTCGGCCTCACCAATCTGGCGAAAGGGCGCCAGAATGGCCTGTAACTGGTCGTCCTCCAGGAGGGCATTCCCATCCTCACCGGGCATGACCATGAACTCATACCGGCGACCGCCACGGGGTGCCGGAATGCTGACATGTGGTCTGGCTGCACTGCAGAAAAACTTGGAGACGCGACTGCTATCGGCATCGGCGTGTGTATCGATCACCAGCCAGTCCTGACCGTAGGTGTCGCCGACCATGCTAACTTTCAGTGCCTGGCGTATTGGGCTGCGGCCGCCGTCACAGGCGAGAACCCAGTCGGCTGTCATTTCGTGGGTTTTGCCGTTTGGCAAAGCTAGTTCGATGGCGGCGACATCTTCGGTTTGAGTGACAGCGAGGACTTCGGTGCCGAGGCGCAAATCAATCTCACGGCTTCCATTGGCCTTGTCCCGCAACACACGCTCTAGGTCCGGCTGAAACAAGAAGTTTCGCTTGGCAAAACCATAGGTCTCAGCCCCGGCTCCAGTTTCAGCAAAAAGCGTGTTGGCTTCATCATAATAGTGAGAACCTTCACCTGGGATCGTCATCGCCTCGACCTGTTGGGACAGGCCGAGCGCTTGCAGCATCCGTAAGCCCTCATCATCCAAAACAATGGCGCGCGGGAGGTTGAGCGGTTCTGGCGCCCGGTCAACAATGAGAACCGGCACGCCGGCTTGCGCCAGAAGATTGGACACAGACAGGCCAGTCGGTCCCGCCCCAACCACCAGGACAGGAACATGATCTGGAAGAGGGGTGGAGTTGGTCATGCGGCAGGCTCCGTGGCGCGGATATGGGCCGAATTTTCTTCTGGCGGAAAAGAGAAGGCTGAGCGGCGCCAACTGCTGCGCGCGGTTATCCGTCTTGTGTAGGCCCCGATTGCCGGAAACCTCTCATAGAGATCATGCACGCCAATGCGCGGAAACATCTCCAGTCGGGGAACCACGGCGATGTCTGCCAGCGAAAAGGCCTCACCCACCAAAAAGGTGCGACCATCTTCAAGCGTCCGCTCCAGATGGCTCAGCCGCTCGAAAACGATCGCCAAGCGGTTCGCGATCAAGTCGCGGTCTGGTGGATCTTCCAGCACATGCCGCGCTTTGGCGTGGTAAACGGGGTTGGTGGTGTTCTTGGCAATCTGTTTGTTTAACGCGTCAGCGCTCAGCCCAAGACTACGCGCCCGCTCCTTCATTGAGGTCTCATAGATGATCTCGGCAAATGGCTTTGCCCAAGCCAGTTCAAAGGCTTGCCACATGGCAACTTCGGCCTGGGCATAGGCATCAGCAGGCAGCAGTGGCCGACCGAGCTTGAGAGCTTCCAGATAGCCGTTGATGGCATGGCTTTCATAGATCGCGCGGTCATCAACCAGGGCCGCTGGGACCGTCCCATTTGGATTGATCGTCAAGAACCAGTCCTGCTTCTGCTCGAAAAGCGACAGGTTGAGCCAATGAATCTCGGCGCTCAGACCTTTCTCCAAGAGACACATGCGAACGCGGCGACCGCATGGACTTGTTGGCGCGTCATAGAGCAAAATCTTCGGTTGGTTTGCCATCTCAGCCTTCCTGTTGGGCCGACGTTAACAGTCGCAAAGACGGAGTCTTGATCAGCTCAGCAGACTGTCCACCAGGCGAACACGACGGGACGCAGCCATTCCCACAATCGTCGATACGGCCCAGACCTTGGTGATCAGCTAGGGAGAATTGAGCAGTGCGATTAGTAAGTTTTTCGGTCGACGGACGTGCGAGCTTCGGTGTTGTAGACGATACGAGCATCCGTGACTTGGGAGCCGTTGCGGGTTCCAAATGGCCAACCTTGCGAGCGGTGTTGGCCGCAGATGCTGTCGGCCAGGCAGCTGCGCTTGATGCTCCCATTCTGGCGTTGGATGATGTCACTTTCCTGCCGGTCATACCCGATGCTGCAAAGATCTTCTGTGTCGGCATCAACTACGCTTCGCATATCGCCGAGACGGGCCGCGACACCCCGGAAAAGCCTATGCTCTTCGTTCGCTTTGCCGACAGCCAGGTGGGGCATGGCCAGCCAATGGTGAAGCCTTTGGAGTCAGACAAGTTCGATTTTGAAGGTGAACTGGCGGTGGTGATCGGGCGTGCGGGCCGCCGCATCTCAACCGACGATGCCTTGGCGCATGTGGCAGGCTATACCTGCTACAATGATGGAAGCATCCGTGATTGGCAGCGCCACACGAGCCAATTCACTGCTGGCAAAAATTTCCCAAGCACCGGCGGTTGCGGGCCTTGGCTTGTCACAACCGACGACATTCCTGACCCATCTACGCTTCGTCTTGAGACCCGGTTGAACGGTCAAGTAATGCAGGCTGCGCCGATCTCCGATCTGGTGTTCGATGTGCCTGCCCTGATCAGTTATTGTTCGACCTTCACCACTCTGAATCCAGGCGACATCATCATCACCGGAACAACCGGTGGCGTCGGTCTGTTTCGCGATCCACCGGTCTGGTTGAAGGATGGTGACCTGGTTGAGATTGAGATCGACGGCATTGGCACTCTCTCCAACCCCGTTGTCGCCGAAGGCAAATGACCGCGCGCGATGTCATCCTGACCTGCGCCGTCACGGGCGGTGGTGATACCGTCGGCAAGAGCCCTTGTGTCCCTGTGACACCTGAGCAAATAGCCGACAGCGCGCTGGCAGCCGCAGAAGCGGGGGCCAGCATTGTCCATCTGCATGTGCGAGACCCCCAAACGGGCAAGCCGAGCATGGACCAAGCGCTCTACGCCCGAACGGTCGAGCTTATCCGTGCCGACAATGAAGACCTGCTGATCAATCTCACCACCGGCGCTGGCGCACGGCTTGTGCCATCACGCACTGTGGCCGGCAAGGCAGACCCCGGCACGATGATGGCAACGCCTGCGGATCGCGTGGCTCATGTTACCGCGCTCAAACCCGCGCTGTGCTCGCTAGATATCGCGACGATGAATTTCGGCGCACACGCTTTTATCAACACGCCCTCTCACCTGCGGGACATGGCAGCGGCGATTGATGCCGCCGGAGTTACCCCAGAGCTTGAGGTGTTCGATCTCGGCCACATCCGCCTGGCCCGTGCATTGATCGAGGAGGGCGCTTTGCCACAAAGGCATCTCTTCCAGCTCTGTCTGGGTGTTCCGTGGGGTGCCGCCGCCGATGTCGAAACGCTGACATTTATGGCTGACCGGCTGCCAGAAAAGGCGCTCTGGTCGGCCTTTGGCATCGGTGCGCAGCAGTTTCCAATGCTGCGGGCCGTTCTTGACTTGGGCGGTCATGTACGCGTCGGGCTGGAAGATAATCTCTACATTCGGCGCGGAGAGCTGGCGCAAAGCAATGCGCAGCTGGTGAGCGAAGCGGTGCGTTTGATCACCGACCGCGGAGATCAGGTTGCTTCCCCTGCGCATGCGCTCTCGATCTTGAAAGGGGCGGTCTATGCCTGAAGTTATTCCAAAAACCATGCGCGCCATCGCGCCGACCGGTTCAGGAGGCCCGGAGGTTCTGGAGCTCATGCAGCGCCCCGTGCCTGAAGTGGTCGGCGCGCAGCTTTTGATCCAAGTTCAAGCAGCTGGCGTGAACCGTCACGATTGCAATCAGCGTGCACGCGGCCACGGCCCGAAAGGCGCGACCGAAGTTCTCGGCCTGGAAGTCGCTGGCGTGGTTGTGGCCACCGGGCCAGATGCTGATCCCGCATGGATCGGCCAGAGAGTGATCGCGCTCACCAATGGGGGTGGCTATGCCGACTACTGTTTGGCCGAAGCTGGACTGACGCTGCCCTGGCCGCAGACCTTTTCTGCTGTTGAGGCGGCCGGTCTGCCTGAAGCGCTCTTCACCTTGCAGCTCAACCTGATGGATATGGGCCGGTTAAGCCAAGGCGATTGGGTTTTGCTCCATGGCGGCAGCGGTGGTGTCGCCTCCATCGGGATCGCTTTTGCCAAACGCAAAGGTGCATCCGTGGCCGTGACCGTCGGCAATGAAGAGAAGCGGCAGTTCTGCCTCGAACGCGGCGCTGATCTGGCTATCAACTATCGCACCAGCGACTTCGCCGATGCGATCCTTGCGGCCACGGATGGCCGTGGCGTCGACGTTATCCTCGATGTTGTCGGGGCATCCTATGCCGAACAAAATCTGCGGGCCGTCGCTCCGAATGGTCGGATATTGCACCTGTCGCCGAAGGGAAATCTGGACATCCCTCTACGCGATATCATGGTCAAACGCGCTTGTTTGTCCGGCGCCTTGTTGCGTGGCGTTCCACCGGATCACAAGCTCCGTTTGGCAGCCGCAATTCGCACCGATTTGGACGATGGACCAGCAGATGATTTGCGCCCCGTTATCAGCCAAGTCTTTGCCTTGGACGAAGCACATGCTGCTCACACCTTGATGGAAAGCTCGGCCCATATGGGCAAGGTCATGTTGCTTTGCTCCCAACCAGAGGCAAAGACGTCACCATGACCGATCAACGCGCCGAGATCGCGGCATTGGCCTATATCGGCATCCGCTCAGATAGGCTGGAGGACTGGCAGCAGTTCGCCAGTGGGCTTCTAGGCATGCAGCAAGTGGATCGCGGCGCGCATTTGCGCAGTTTCCGGATGGATGATCGCAAGCAGCGCCTGCTGGTGGATGGCCAGCGTGATGGACAGGAGTTCTTCGGGTGGGAGGTCGTCTACCATGCTGACCTGGAGAAACTGGCTGCTCGGCTGGAAGCGCACGGCCATAACGTCACCTGGGGGAGCCGCGCGCTTGCCGCTGCACGCATGGTCAGCGACTTGATTGTGTTCGACGATCCCTCTGGTTACCGGATCGAGGTTTGTTGGAAACCAGAGGTGACCGACGATCCGTTTGTGCCAGGGCGTCCGATCGCAGGGTTCAAGACCGGCCCTCTTGGGATGGGGCATGCGGTCCTGCATACCGGCAAGATTGAGCCGATGCTGACCTTCTATCGTGATATTTTGCGCTTCGGCGTCACCGATTTCGGACGTCAACCCTATCCGCTCTACTTCTTCCACGTGAACGGTCGTCACCATAGCTTTGCCCTTGTTGGTTCAGGGCAGAGCGGCATGCACCATTTCATGGTCGAGCTGCTAAGCCTTGATGATGTCGGGCAGGGCTATGACCTGGCCGGCCTTGAACAGGACCGGCTGGCTTACACGCTTGGGCGGCATACAAATGATTGGATGACATCCTTCTACACGCATTCGCCATCGCGGTTCTTTGTTGAGTATGGCTGGGGCGCGCGCGAGGTCGATCCGGTCGATTGGGTGACCGAAGAGACCTTCGATGGGCCAAGCTTTTGGGGCCATGAGCGGCTCTATCTCGACGAAAAAGGGGCTAAACGCCTGCGCGACATGCGTCTGGAAACGGCAACAGCAGGCAAACGCGCGATGGACTACAGCCCCTCCTGCCCATGGGCCAACAGCATCATTGCGCGCGACTGATCCTGGCTGCTGACCATGGCAAACTGTGGGGGATTTCTGAGCGACAGACCCTTTACCGATGTAGGAATGTCAAAGCTGCGGTTGACGCCAAGTTTACACCGAAAGCGAGAGGCAAACTCATACAAACGCTTTCACTTACTTTGCCTATAACCCGCGAAATTTCTTTCAGAACAACAGCTTACATCGAAGGCGAGTGGACTCTTAATCAGCGGGTCACAGGTTCGAGCCCTGTATCACCCACCATTTTCTAGTCTTGGCTTCTTGTCTTGCTCTGCCTGGTCGGCAGACGGTCCGGTCATTGTCGCGCGTCAACGTTCAATTGGCGGCAAGGTCATTTTCAGGTCGGCCAGTGCGGGTGCAGATCGTCAATCATGTAGACGTGGCTGTGGCGTCGGCCGTCGGCGATGTGTGGATGATCTGCGGGCAGATCGTCGTGCGTGTGCGTTAGCACGTTCGCGTCTTCCTGAGGCCAAAGGACCAAGGCTCCTAAGAGCCCAATGAGGCTGAGCGCAGAAAGAGCGAGCATCGCGGTCACGCTGCCATGGGCGCTTTGCAGCCAACCGGCCAGTGGATAGGTGAGAAGCCAGCAGGCATGGGAAAGGGCAAACTGGGCTGCGAACAATCCCGGCCGGTCGTCCTGTCTGCCTGAGCGACGCAACAGCCGGCCCGATGGCGTTATGGTTGATGAATGGCCGATGCCGACCAAGAACCAGGCCAGCAGGAGCCAAGGCCATTGGATTGGCCAGACCGATGCAGCTGCGCCCAGGGCCGCCAGAGTCATCGTCATCCCGGCCGTGCCGAGGATCATGATCGTGCGGTCGCTTCGGGTTTCCAGGAGACGCGGTAGGCCGAGCGCTGCCAGCATCGATCCTGCACCGAAGGCTGCCAGTGTCAGCGCCAGGGCTTCTTCGGACAGCCCGAGATCCTGACGCACCAAGACCACCGTATTGACAATAACCATGGCGCTGGCCGCTGCGACCGAGAGGGATAGGGCCAACAGTGCCCTCAAGCGCGGTGTGGCTAGGTAGATGCGGCTGCCGCGTGTGATCCTTGTCCAGACATCGCGCGTCTTGTCGGCTTTCGGCCAGGGTAGCGTGACGGAGAGCACCAATACCGCTGATGCCAAAAATCCGATCACTGTGCCGCCGAAAAGAACCGGAAAGCTGACGATGGTTAGTAGCGCCGCCGCCAACATGGGCGACAGCAGGGTTTCCAGATCGTAGGCAAGGCGGGATAGGGAGAGCGCCTTGGTGTATTCGCCTTCGTCGGGCAGGATATCGGGGATGGTGGCTTGAAAGGTCGGCGTGAACCCGGCCGAGGCGGCTTGGAGCAAGAAGATCAGGACATAAATCTGCCAGATCTCGGTCACGAAAGGCAGCGCCAGAGCGACAGCGGCACGGATGAGATCGAGCCCGATCAACATGCTGCGCCTTGAGACGCGATCTGCAAATGCTTGCGCCACCGGAGAGAGGGTGACGTAGGCGACCATCTTGATCGCAAGGGCCGTTCCGAGCACCTGGCCGGCGTTGCTGCCGGCCAAATCCCAGGCAAGCAATCCCAATGCGACGGTCGCGAGCCCTGTGCCAACCAGCGCAACCACCTGGGCGGCGAATAGGTGGCGATAGGTGCGGTTGGCCAGAACGCTCAACATGGCAGATAAGACGCTTGGTGGCGCTTCCTTTTCTGTTCCCTCAGGAATTGTCGCACGCTTGTGGCGTGAGAGCCGCGATCAGTTCTTTGCGCCCCCGGGCGATGGTGCGACGTCGCCCGGCTGGGCGTAATCTGCGGCCCAGGCTTCAGCGAAGATCACACGGCGCACCGCGTGCCGGCAGTCGTTGAGCGTTATGCTTGCCTCAATGGCCTGCAACTGGACCTCCGCCGCGCGGGACAACTGCTCGAAACTGGGGTTTTCAACGGCGCCCAGGCGCGCTGCCTCGCGCCGCAGATCGCGCTCTGATCGAAACTCTGTCTGGCAGCGCGCGTTCAGATACTCTTCAAGCGCCGGATCGGTGCGCAGAATGTCGATGAATTCCTGGTCCAGCGGCTCAATTTGGTCAGAGGCGACGGAGTACATCGTGTCGATCACAAGATCAGGAATATTCATGGATCGCAGATAGTCCTCAACATTCAACCGCAGGCGAGAGAAGCGCTCTCGCGCCTGGCTGAAGCTGTCGGCTCCGAAACTCTCTGGGCGGAAGTAGGTGCGGTGAATGCCGATATAGTGCCCCTGACGTTCAGCGCCGGCGGACCAGATCAGGAAACAGGCGCTCATGCAGGTGCAGGCGCGGTCACCGGCGCCGGTTTGAAAGTTGCGCGTCAGAATGGTGTCAGTCTGGGCACCGGTCGGCCGATACCGGCACTCGTGCGTTCCAGTTGCCTCGTCGACCTGGAAGGGAACGACGGTGGTGATCGAGAGATCGCTGATTGCCCGCCCGATATTGATCGCAGCATCGACCGAGCCGCCACGGCTGAAGATGTTGACCACCGAGACAAATCCGCGGGCGCGAACGCCTTCGCGAAGAACCTCCATGAAACGCTCATCATCGCCGGCCTCAATGCCACCAAGAATGGTGATAACCGCTTGGTCATCGAAGAGCCCCAGGTGCATATCGGCGGCACTGGCTGGGACAGGAGGAGCGGAGAGGCTGGCGACGAGCCCGGCAAGGGCGAACAGAAGTTTGGCTTTCATGGGAGGCAATGGCTTTGTTGTTGCTTGGCTGTGCACAGGCAGGGAGGGCTGTGCTGGGCCACTATGCCATTCCTGCGCTTCATCACAAGGCGGGGATGCCAGCCCGTGGTTGGGCGCGGTTTGATCGTTCTATATTGGGACGCAACCTACTGTGGCGATTCTCACGGCTCTTCACGGACGCGTGATTGCGGCAAACCGATTGCTTGCTGGCGCCGTAGCCATGCTCGTCGACGGTGGATGCTCTGTGTCTTTTTAAAAAAGGTACGGAGGTGCCGGGGGTGCTGGCGACACCTGAATGCCTGTCGGGCAAAACGCCCCCAGGCCGCCATTTTCTCTTAGGGAGACGTTCTTATGCGTTCAGTTCTTCTCGGCCTTGCGGCCGCGACCATGCTTGCGACCGGTGCGCAGGCTTCCAACATCGTTGAAACAGCTGCTGAGGCTGGAACCTTCAACACGTTGCTCGCCGCTGCCCAGGCCGCCGGTCTTGCCGATGCGTTGGCTACCACAGAAAACATCACTGTGTTCGCTCCGACCGACGATGCCTTCGCTGCCCTGCCGGACGGCACGGTGGAATCGCTGCTTCTGGAAGAAAACCGCGACCAGCTTGTCGCTATCCTGACCTACCATGTGCTGCCGCGTGAGCTGCGCTCAACGGACCTGCCGGGTCGTACCATTCCGGTCCGCACGCTTAACACTGCGGATATGTTGCGTGTCACCAAGTCTCACGGCGCTGTGACCGTTGACGGTGCCAATGTGGTCGCCGCTGACATCCATGCCGACAATGGTGTGATCCACGTGATCGACAGCGTCCTCCTGCCGGATGGTGACGGTCACTAAGCCGATCACTTCACTTACAAGAAAGGGTCGTCCGAAAGGGCGGCCCTTTTTTTGTTCAGCCCGCAAGCTGCCATTGGTCGGCGATGTGGAACGGGCCGGGTGGTTCAGGCTCGCAGAACAGATAGACGGCGTCGATCAGGAACGGTTTGGCCAGGAAAGGCGCCAGCAAATCTTGCAGATAATCGCGGCCCTGATCGAGAAGCGGTGGATCAACCGGTCCGGCGAGGGTGAGGTGAAATTTGAACTCTTCCTCGGTTGCTGCATAGCCCCAGCGCTTAAGGAGTTCGCGCCGGCGCGGTGACAGGTCGGGCGTGTTACGCCGGTCGAATTCGGCCTGCGTCAGCGGTGCGCGCAGGGACTGTGTGTGTTCCACCAGCGCCTGCGCGAGGTCCGTCAGGGCTTGGGGTTGCTCGACCGGCACCAAGGCCAGATAGCGCCCGAAGGTGGCGATCTTCAAAGGGCCTACATCGACAGGAGCGGCTGTTCTGCCGAACGTCGAAAGGTTTGATTTCAGGTCGAATTTCGTCGCATTCTCGGCCAGCAGGAACGGTGCAACCATGGTTGCATGGAACCCGTACCGGGCGCGCGACTTTGCGAGACTTTCATGGTCCGGCTGCGAGAATGGTCCCGGGTCGGGTGAAACGTCGTGCCCGAAGGCAGAGCGGCCCAGCCACTGTTCCATGATGGCGAGCATCGGGTCGTCGGCGGCGGGCGAAGCATAAACGGCAAAGCGCATGGGTGAAGGCGAATCCAGGAAAAGCGGTCGGGAGAGGCGTTCTCTTAAGGCGCGGTGTATGACAGTCTGATGGCATGGAACCTGACGGCGTGAAACCATCCGAGCTGGGCGTTTTGCAAGATGCGGAGACGCGACCAGGTGCTGTCGGTTTGAAGGACCGGCCGCCGGCCGCTGTCGCGCCGCGCGTTGCCATCGACGATATCCCCGGCCTTGCACGGGCAGAAACGGCATCTGGACCAGTCTGGCGGCAACTGGCTGATCTTATCCGGCAACGGGTCGAAAGCGGTGCCTGGCGGCATGGTGACCGGCTGCCAACAGAGATCGAGCTGGCTGTTCATTTCGGGGTCAATCGGCATACGCTGCGCAAAGCTGTCGGGACGCTGGTGGAAGACCGCCTTCTTACAACCGTGCGCGGTCGGGGGACTTTTGTTGCTGGCGCGCCGCCGCTTGCCTTTCAACCGCCCTGGCAGACAAGCGAGCAGCATGGGTTCGGCGATGAACCAATCACCGAGCGCTTCTTGCACCACCAGATCGTGGAGGCGACTGGGCGACTGGGCCCCTTCCTGGCGGTGGACGCGCATGCTGCGCTTCACCGGCTCGACTTAAAGCTTGAGGCAGGCACCGTGCCCGTCGCCCTGGCGCGTTACTGGTTTGCAGAGACGCGTTTCGCGCGCCTTGATGCCATCTATCGTTCGGCGGGATCGATGGCGGCCACCTTGGATCAGCTTGGCTTGCCGGCGCTGCGTCGCGACAGGATGGAGATGTCTGCCGCCATGCCGGACGACCGCGAGCGGCGCCATCTGGCGCTTGCGCCCTCCACTCCGGTCATCACGGCGCTGTCGGTTTGCCGCGATCAGGACGGCAAGCCCATCTATGCATGCCAGTTGCGGTTGTCCCCGGAGCGCGCAGCGCTCGTAATCGACAACCCGGACAGCGCAGCGGACTAGACCCGTTCGATGAGATCAACAGCAACCGTGTGGCTTTGTGCTCCTGCGCCAACCACTTCGCCGCGCATTGGTGCGGCGTCCTGATAATCGCGCCCGATCGCGACAACGATATGGTCATCGACCACCCGCACGCCATTGGTCGGGTCGAACTCCACCCATCCACCGTCCATGCCGGTCCACACGCTGACCCAGGCATGCATGGCGTCGGCGCCTGCAAGACGCGGCTGCCCGGGGGGTGGGTCGGTGCGGATGTAACCGGAGATGTAGCAAGCCGGCAGGCCGCAATGGCGGCAGGCGGCCAGCATGATGTGAGCGAAGTCCTGACAGACACCGGCTTGCTTCTTGAAAGCGTCTGCCGCCAGCGTGCTGACATCGGTGGCCGTGCCATCAAAGGTCAGGCGCTCGTAAAGCGCTTTGGACAGTGCTTCCAACGCATCCAGGACACGTGCTTCAGGATCAATAAGCTCGTCGGCGAAGGCCGCCAGATCGGCATCGACTTCGGTTAGAGCGGTCGGTTGCAGATAATGGGCCGGGCTCGAAGCCTCAAGGCTGTTGGCTTCATCAGCTTCGCTTGAGACTTCTGCCACGGTGCGTGACGATGTGAGGAGGTTGGGCGTGCGTAAGGACCGTACCTCTGCCCTGATCTCGACCGACAGGCTGTCATGCGGACCGTCGATAAGAAACCAGTGCACCGGGTTGCCGAACGCATCGATCTGCGTGCCGCGCTGGGTCGGTTCGGGCGCGATGCGTAACTCGGCGGCATCGACGGGTTGATCAGGACGCACCCGCGGCAGCATGCGCACCATATGATAGCCGCGCGCGGCATTGGCGCCGTAAGTGTAGGTGGTGCTGGCGTTCAGCTCATAACGCTTCATTGTTGGATGGTCCGCCCCGCCGTGCCAGGCGTCACAAAGCCTTTGATGATGGTCTCAGACATGGCACGCAGCGCTTCCTCGGTCGTGGCGAGCCAGGACTCGGTCACCGATGCTGCCCGGCACGTGTAGGCCTTGGACCAAGTGGCCATCGCCAGCCGTTGCAGATCGCTTTGTTGTTCAAAGGCTCGGTGATCGGTGATCTCATCGATATGGCCCTGAATGCGCTCCAGTTGGAAGGCCACCGAGCGGGGACTGTTGGGGTCCAGCACCACCAGATCGATAACGGTCGTGCGGTCTGTGGTGACGCTGTAGCGCTGGCGATAGCTCATCACGCTGTCGGCAACCTCCAGCAGAAGGTCAAAGGTGCCCGCCGGTGGGTCCGGAAAGCATAGGGCACGGGCTATTTGGCAGGTGCCAGCGGCACGCTCGATCCGCCGCCCAATCTCCAGAAAGCGCCAACCGGTCAGGCGGATCATGTTCTCGCTCGCCAGACCAGAGAAGGCGGCAAGCGTTGCCAGTCCGCTCTCGATTTTCTCAAGCGGGGAAAGCTGCGCGAAGCTGTGTGTTTTTGCTGCCTCGACAAACTGGTTCAGCGTGCGCCAGGCATCAGGTGAAAAGCGGTCGCGAATGGAGGATGCGGAATCGCGCGCCTGTGTCATGACAGGAAGGACTGACCGCTCAAAAAGCGCGTCGACATCCGGGTCTTTGATGCCCCAGCGTTCGAGCTGCTCGGCGACCGTTATCAGAAGGGGGTCATCTTTTGGCGCGCCATCCACCCGGCGTTCCAAATAGGCCAATGCCAACCGCATGGTGATCTGCGCACGCTCGGTGTAGCGACCAAGCCAGAACAGATTGTCGGCCGCGCGCGCCGGCAGTGTGCCGGGCACCCGGCGAACCTGCGCTGGGCCTGATCCAGGCAGAAGCGAAACATGCTCCTGCCGTTTGCCGTCCAGCACCCAAACATCGGCAGAACGGCTGCCATCCTGCATGGAGATGGCGCGCGTATCGTCGGTGTCGGCGACCCGACAGAACCCGCCTGGCATGACCGACCAGCCCTCCTGGGTGCGCGCCAGGAACACCCGCACGCTGAAGGGGCGAGGCCTTAGCGTCAGAACACCGCCGTCGCCGGGTTCCAGTGAAGGCATGGTGGAAAGACGTACCACTTCCTGCGCGACTTGATCGCGTGATCGCTGGCCACTGCTGAAGCCGGCAGCTTCGTCATCGGCATCCATGGGAAGCGCTGTCCCATAGGCACTGAGATGCACAAGAGAGGTGTCGACATCGCCATGCTCGATGGCTTGGCGGGCTTTCTTGTCTCCAAGCCACCAGGTCGCGATGTTGGGAACGGCAAGGTCTTCGTCCAGAAGCGTCTGCGCCAGATGGGGAAAGAACGCCATGAAGCCGCGGCTTTCCACCAACCCGGCACCCAAGCCGTTGGCGCAGGTCAGCGCGCCGGAGCGTAACGCTTTGACGAAGCCAGGCACGCCCAGCCGTGAGTCTGCCCGCAGTTCCAGCGGGTCACAGAAATCAGCATCAAGACGTCGCCACAAGACATCGACGCGCTTGAGGCCACGCACGGTGCGGACATAAAGCCCATCGGCTTCGGCAATCAGGTCGCCGCCTTCGAGCAGAAGCCAGCCGAGATAACGAGCCAGGAAGGCCTGTTCGTAATAGGTCTCGTTGAAGGGACCAGGCGTCAGCAGACCAACCCGGCTTGAGCCAGGCCCGCGCCGCGCGCCCATGGTTTCACGAAAATCCTGAAAGAAGCGGGCCAAGCGCCGCACGCGCAGAGAACGAAGGTCCGGTCCGGCGGCACGGGCGGTGGCAAGGCGGTTTTCCAATGCGTAGCCGGTACCAGAGGGCGCCTGTGTGCGGTCGCCAAGTACCCACCAACGCCCGTCGGGACCTCTGCCAAGGTCGAAGGCCAGAAAGTGGAGATGTGGGCTTTTGGTCGACTGGCCATTGATCATCGGGCGGATGAAGCCTGGTGATCCAGCCACCAGCGTGGCCGGCAGATGGCCGTCCCGGACGAGAGTCTGCGGACCGTAAAGGTCCTTCAGGACGGCTTCGAGCAGATGGGCGCGCTGGATGAGGCCCTTTTCAAGGGCGGACCATTCGGTGGCGTTGATCAGCAGCGGCACATGGCTGATCGGCCACGGGCGCTCGCTGCTTGCGCCCGAGCCGTAGACCCGGTGGGCGACGCCGTTATCTCTCAGATAGCGGTCAGCGGCGCGGTGTCGCGCATCGCGTTCTGAAGGATCTTGGGCGTTCCACAGAGCCATCGCAGGTTGCCAGGCTGGCCGGATCGTCCCGTCGGACGCGATGCATTCATCCATGGCGCCGGGCAGCGGCGTATAGCCGGCCAACAGCCCGTCGGGCGTTGGACGGTTATCATCGTTCTCTTGATCGGCTTTGGACGGGACAGGAGATGCAATCATCTGGACGGATTAGCATGGCCAGCAACCGGTGTCCGCAGATCAAGTGTGAATGGGAAATACGGGTTAGGATGCTCCAGTGTGAGCGTCACCCCACCTGGCGTGTGGCCCATATCCTCAAAACGCGCCTTGCGTCGTGCTTCGGCCTCGTAAGCATTGACGGGCGGCGTATCGTAATGGCGACCGCCGGGGTGGCTGACATGGTAGCGGCAGCCGCCTAGTGCGCGGCCGTTCCAGCCATCGACAATGTCGAAAGTGAGTGGTGCGTGCACATCAATTGTGGGCTGAAGCCCGCGTGATGGTTTCCACGCCTTGTAGCGTACGCCGCCGGCATGGGTGCCATGGCCGGTTGCATGCATCGGCACCGGCCGACCGTTGCAGGTGATGGTGTGGCGCTGCGGGTTGAGACCGGTGACCTCGACCTGAAGACGCTCCACGGAGGAGTCCACATAGCGGGCTGTACCGCCTGGCACGCCCTCTTCGCCCAGCACATGCCAGGGTTCCAGCGCACCGCGCAGGTCCAGAGTGACGCCCTGATGGCTGATCGCTCCGAAATGCGGGAACCGGAACTCATACTGCGCCTGATACCAAGCCGGGTCGAACGCGAAACCGGCATCTTGAAGGTCGCGCAGGACGGAGAGGAAATCCTCCCACAAGAAGGTGCCGAGCATGAAGCGGTCGTGCAGTGCCGTGCCCCAGCGTGTCAGGGGCGGTCGCTGCGGGTTGCGCCAGACCATGGCGATGATCGCGCGGATGAGAAGCTGTTGGGCAAGGCTCATGCGGGCAGAGGGCGGCATCTCGAACGAGCGAAACTCGACCAGGCCGAGCCGGCCAGCTGGCCCGTCGGGTGAGTAGAGCTTGTCGATGCAGATTTCAGCGCGGTGTGTGTTGCCGGTGACGTCAGTCAAGAGATCACGGAAAAGACGGTCGACAAGCCAGGGCGGGGGCAGTTGTCCATCGCCGGGCATGGGCACCGCGGCCATGGCGACTTCAAGCTCGTAAAGCGTGTCGTGGCGCGCTTCGTCGACCCGCGGCGCCTGGCTGGTCGGGCCGATGAACAGGCCGGCGAACAGGTAGGAGAGTGATGGATGGCGTTGCCAGTACGTGATCAGGCTCTTCAACCGGTCCGGGCGGCGCAGGAACGGGCTGTCGATGGGGTTCGCCGCGCCGATGACGACATGGTTGCCACCACCGGAGCCGGTGTGGCGACCATCGACCATGTATTTGTTGGTGCCAAGGCGAGTAAGGCGCGCTTCTTCGTAGACGGCGTCAGTGATCGACACAGCCTCGCGCCAGGATGAGGCGGGATGAATGTTCACCTCAATGACGCCTGGGTCTGGCGCGACTTTGATAACGTTGAGGCGCGGATCGGCCGGCGGATGGTAGCCTTCGATTTGCACCTTGTAGCCGGTGGTGCGTGCCGCCTCTTCAACGGCTGCGACCAGTTCCAGATAGTCTTCCACCCTCTCGGTGGGCGGCATGAAAGCGCACAGTTTGCCTTCTCGCACCTCAACGGAAAGCGCCGTGCGCACCTGACCTGTGATGGTCTCGGCGGTCTCGTCGCTCATGCGGATGCGCTGCTGTGCGATGTGCTGGCGGATGGTGCCGGGTTCGGGCAGATCTGGATGATGCTGCATCGGATCGGCCGGTTCGATGTAGGGGTAAACCGACTTTGCCAGATAGGGCAGGGAGTTAAGCGGCAGGCGGTAGCCGATGGGCGAGTCGCCGGGTGTCAGGAACAGGGCCTCGCGGCGCAGGCTCCAAAGCTCAGACATCCAGCGAGGGGCGATGCTTTGGCTTTGCCAGCGCTGGATCGGCAGGACGTGGCCGGTCGGCGTTGTCAGTCCTCGGTCGAAAACCCGTGCTATGCGGGCGCGATCTTCGGCGTTTTCCAGCTTTGAATTGGAGGGTGAGACGTTGTCGGGAAGCCCTGCCTCTTCGACCAGCCAATGGGCTGGGTCTTCATAGGCAGGCACGACATGGCTCTCATCGACGCCAAGGCTGGTCGCGATGGCTTTCAACACCGCTTCTGACGCCTTTGCGGTATCCTCTTTGGAAACGGTGCTGCTGGCGCCATCACCCTCGCGGGCGAAAAGGCTGGGATCGTCCCAGGTCGGTTTGCCGTCGCGACGCCAATAGATGGCAAACGTCCAGCGCGGCAGGCTCTCACCGGGATACCATTTGCCCTGGCCGTAGTGGAGGAAGCCGCCGGGCGCAAAACGGTCCGCCAGCCGGTGGGTCAGATCATCGGCCATTGCCCGCTTGGTCGGACCAACAGCGGAAGTGTTCCACTCCTCGCCTTCCAGATCGTCTATGGAGATGAAGGTTGGCTCACCACCCATGGTCAAGCGGACATCATCGGTGGTGAGCTGTTTGTCGACGGCATCGCCGGTGGCCAGGAGCCTGTCCCATGCCTCGTCTGAAATAGGCGCGGTGACGCGCGGGCGCTCATCGACCCGGTCCACCTTCATTGCGAAATCGAACTCGACCTTGGCGGCGGACGCCATGCCTTCAATAGGAGCGGCGCTTTCAAAATGCGGTGCGCAGGCGAGGGGAATATGACTTTCGCCGCACAAAAGACCTGAGGTCGGATCAAGGCCGACCCAGCCGGCTCCAGGAAGATAGACCTCTGTCCAGGCGTGCAGATCAGTGAAGTCGTGATCGGTGCCCGATGGTCCGTCCAGCGCCTTCTCATCTGGTTTCAACTGGATCAGATAGCCAGAGGCGAAGCGTGCTGCGAAGCCCAGGTGGCGCAGGATATGAACGAGCATCCAGGCAGAGTCGCGGCACGATCCGCGCGCCAGCCGCAGCGTTTCCGCCGGCGTCTGCACGCCCGGTTCCATGCGGATGATGTAGGCGACTTTCTGGCTCACCTTCTGATTCAGGTTCACCAAAAAATCTATTGTATTTTGAGGGCTTGCGTCGATTTCCTGCAAAAATGAATCGAACAGTTCACCTTGTGATTCAACCTTGGTGTAGGCGGCCAGATCGCTTGCCTGACGCTTAGAGTAGTGGACCGGAAGTTCCTTGCTTTCAGGCTCAACGAAGAAGTCGAACGGATTGATGATGGCCATGTCGGCCAGCATGTCGACACTGATCGAGAATGAACGGACCTCTTCGTGAAAGACGATCCGGGCAAGCCAGTTACCGAACGGATCCTGCTGCCAGTTGATGAAATGCTCCTCAGGCCCAACGGACAGCGTGTAGGAGGGGATGCGCGAGCGCGCATGCGGTGCCGGCCGCAAGCGGATGATTTGTGGGCCGAGCGTGACCGGTCGGTCGTAGGTGTATTTCGTCGTGTGGGTGAGGGCAGCGAGAAGGGACATGGGCGACGATCATCTGAGGGTTGGCCTTGCGGCCAACGGGGGAGGCTGACAGGGCATGCAGCGCATAGCCTTGCCAACCAACCGGTTGAAAACCATGACAGAGCAAGTTTCAGGCCAGCCTAGTTCGGCTTGAACCAATCGCCTAGTGCATTGCCGCATTGGCGCATTTCATTGTTAAGGGGCGAGGTTAAGGGCCGTGCCTGAGGCGCGCTGGCTAAGATGCGCAAAAATCCGTTCGCATGGCAGAACTGCGCGAAGGTGGCTGGCTCAAGCGCTGCGAACCTGATTGATAAGGTGGGCACCCGTTCGGGAATCGTCCTTTGCCTCTCCAAGGTATCTTTCTGAAGCTGCTCTCCGTCCTGGCTTTCACGGCCATGGTGACGCTGATCAAGCTGCTCGGTGACCGCGTGCCCGTTGGGCAGGTGGTGTTTGCGCGCGCCTTTTTCGGACTTTTGCCGCTCATAGCCCTCATCACGTGGGAGCGAAGCTGGAACTCTGCCATCGCAACGCGCCGGCCGCTGGGCCATATGGGCCGCGCCCTCGTTGGGCTTGCTGCTATGTCGATGTGGTTTGCCGCTTTGTCGCGTTTGCCGCTGCCCGATGCGACGGCGATCAGCTTTGCTGCACCCCTCATCACCACCGCTTTGGCGGTCGTGCTGTTGGGCGAGGTGGTGAGGCTTTATCGCTGGTCGGCCATTCTTGTTGGGTTCTTGGGTGTTCTCATCATTCTCTCGCCCAATCTCGGCCTTGTCGGTGCCTTGGAAGACCCTGTCCGCCAAACCGGTGCACTGTTGGCCTTAGCGTCCGCCGCCTGCATGGCGCTCGCGCAGATTTTCGTGCGTAAGCTGGTGAAAACAGAAACGACCACGGCCACGGTTTTCTATTTTTCAGCCTGCGCCTCGGTGTTTTCGCTCTTCACGCTGCCATTTGGTTGGGTGATGCCGGATGCAACAACGCTTCTGATGCTGCTTGCAATCGGGCTTCTTGGCGGGATCGGGCAAATTCTGATCACACAAGCCTTCCGGTTCGCCGATGCGTCGGTGGTTGCGCCGTTCGATTACACCGCGATGATCTTCGCGCTGGTGATCGGCTACCTGCTTTTCGACGAAGTGCCGGGCGTCGCGGTGCTGGCCGGTTCGGTTTTGGTTGTTGGCGCGGGGCTGTTTGTGATCTATCGCGAACACCAGATAGGTATTGCGCGCCGGGCAGCAGGTGGGGCGCGCACGCCAAGCTAAACGCTCGCCCCGTCCGCAAAGACCTCACATTCATGGCCGATCGCACGCCCCGTACACAA
Organism: Pseudomonadota bacterium; assembly: GCA_038749715.1. GTDB lineage: Bacteria > Pseudomonadota > Alphaproteobacteria > Rhizobiales > MH13 > MH13. The sequence continues at coordinate 32,698 of JBCDHR010000006.1, read as the reverse complement.
CAGAACGAAGCCGATGCCCATGCCTTTTCGGGTCAATTGGGCAAGACCATTCAACGTCTGCGCAAGGCGTACAATCTGTCTCTGTCGGAGCTTTCCGAACAATCAGGTGTTGCCAAGTCGATCATTTCACAGATTGAGCGCAACGAGACCAACCCGACGCTCGCGACGATCTGGCGCCTTTCCCAGGCACTCGACGTGTCGATCGACCGTGTCCTTTCTGCGGCTCACGACGCTGATTTTGTTGAGGATATTCCACCCAACGATATGCCGCTGCTGACGTCAGAAGATGGCAAGATGCAGCTGACCATCATCGGTTGGTCGAAAACGGTGGAATGGCTGCAATGGTACGATGTGTCGGCTGAGCCAGGCGCCGTGCTGGAGTCCGAAGGCCATCAACGCGGCTCAATCGAATGCCTGTCGGTGCTTGAAGGCACGTTTGAAGTTACCGCCGGGCAAGAAACGAGGCGTGTAGAAGCTGGCGGCACTGTGCGCTACCGCTGCGATCGCCCTCATACCGTGCGGTGTTTGGATGGCGCACCCAAAGGGCGCGCCACCATGGTCTGCATCCTCAAAGCCGCTGTGATGGAATAGCGGGCGTTATCAGACGCTCTTTGCCGATCTCCTAGAACGTGCGGGCCAGAAGTCCGCCATCCATCAGAATGTTCTGGCCTGTGATGTAACCGGCATGTGCTGAGCACAGGAACGCGCAGGTGTTGCCGAATTCATCGGGCGTGCCGAACCGTTTGGCCGGAATAACGGCGATGGAACCGGCGGTCGTTTCTTCCAGGCTTTTGCCTGATCGCTCGGCCTGAAAGGTTAGGTTGCTGCGGATGCGATCGGTGTCAAACTTGCCCGGCAGCAAATTGTTGATCGTCACATTGTGCTGCGCGGCCGTTGAGCCCACGCCTGCGAGGAAGGCCGTGAGGCCGGCACGCGCGCCCGATGACACGTCCAGCCCTGGGATGGGCCGGAGCACCGACGAGGAGGTTATGTTGACGATTCGGCCGAACTTGCGCTCCTGCATGCCGGGCAGGGCGCGCTTGGTGATCTCAATTGGCGTGATCATATTCTGCATGACGCCAGCGAGCACGGCATCCTGATCGATGTCTTCAAATGGTTTGCTGGGCGGGCCGCCATTGTTGTTCACGACAATGTCCGGGTTCGGGCAGGCCTCAAAGAGAGCATCCTGGCCCTCTTTGGTAGAGATATCGATGGCTACCACCGCAACGCTGGCTGCTCCGCGTGCCATCAGATCATCGTGAGCGGCCTTCAGCGCCTCGGTGTTGCGACCATTGATGACCAGGTTGCAGCCGGCATCGGCCAGCGCTTTGGCGCAACCAAGACCCAGGCCGCGGCTTGATGCGCCGACGATGGCCCATTTGCCGGCAATTTGAAGATCCATGAGTGAGAAGCCTTTTTCTAAACGTGTTTGGCCGGTGAGGCCGTTTGGAGTGCTTGTCGCGCGTGCGACGATGGTTGACCTGGAAGACACAGCCTGTGTCACAAAAGTGACAATGGAATCCTCTTAAAGGCCATCGGTATTCGTCAGGTCTGGCGTCGATGCGTTTTGCGCACTAAATGCAGAGCTCGACACCGGGACGCGCAGCTTCGGCAAGCAGGTCGACAAGGCTTGTCGGTTGAAGCCATCAAGACGTCAACCCGGCTGGCTTGGGTTGGTCGCTGCTGCGGCTCGTTCCAGCGCCGAAGAGGATCGAACCATGAAAACGCCGCCAGGCTTTACGGATCAGACGTTCAACGATCCCGATAGCGGCACGGATGATGATCAGGCTGCCGATGCACGCCGGTTCCGCACGCTCTTCTTATCTGACGTGCATTTGGGATCGCGCGGCTGCCAGGCCAATCTGCTCCTTGATTTCATGCGCTACCATGACGCCGACACGATCTACCTAGTTGGTGACATCGTTGATGGCTGGCGGCTGAAAAAGCGCTGGCACTGGCCACAGGCCCACAATGACGTGGTTCAAAAGCTGTTGCGTAAGGGCCGTAAGGGCGCGCGCATTGTCTACCTGCCGGGCAATCATGATGAGTTTCTGCGCGACTATCTTGGCCTGACCATGGGCGGCATTGAGATTGTCGATACGACTGTGCACGAAAGTGCCGATGGCAAGCGCTATCTGGTCTGTCATGGCGACCAGTATGATGTCGTCGTTCGTCACGCCAAATGGCTCGCCTTCCTGGGGGACTGGGCCTACAACTTTGCGCTCCAGACCAACATTTACATCAATCTCGTCCGCCGGCGGCTCGGCTGGGATTATTGGTCCTTGTCGGCTTGGGCGAAGAACAAGGTGAAGAACGCCGTCAGCTTTATCGGTCGGTACGAGGACACGCTGAGCACGGAGGCTGGGAAGGCCGATGTCGATGGCGTGATTTGCGGCCATATCCATCATGCGACGATGCACGATGTGAATGGGGTTCACTATGTGAACACAGGCGACTGGGTGGAAAGTTGTACCGCCGTAGCTGAGCATGAGGACGGCACGTTTGAGCTTATCAAATGGACCCGGCTGAGTGCTGCGGGCGAAGCGGAGCTGAAGGCAGCCAAGGGCAAGAGCGAACCTGTTGCCGCCGATGCGTCCGAAGTTTTGGCTTTTGACACGATAGCGGGTAAGCAGAAGTCTTCGTCAGACCAATCCGCGGCTGCCTAACGCCGCGGCACCGCGTCAAGGTTTCTCCAGCTCATGGATGAATTCAATGCATCGAATCCGGCGCGCGCGCTGATCGTGTCGGATGCCTGGCATCCACAGATCAATGGCGTGGTGCGCACCATCGAATGGATGGTCAAGGAAGCTCCCAAGTTCGGCGTCGATCTTCAGGTCTTGGGGCCAGCGCGCTTTCGCACCATGGCCATGCCCGGCTATCAGGAAATTCGCCTTGCCCTAGCCCAACCACGGTCCATCCGCCGGGCCATCCGGGCGGAGGAACCAAGGGCCATCCACATTGCCACCGAGGGACCGTTGGGTTCCGTCGCGCGGCGCTTCTGCCTGAAACACAAGCTGGGGTTCACCACCAGCTATCACACGCGGTTTCCGGAGTATCTGCGTGCTCGCCTGCCGGTTCCAGAAAGCTGGAGCTACGCGCATTTGCGACGGTTTCACAACGCCGCGACCAATGTGATGGTCGCAACACCCAGCTTAGAAGATGAACTGCGTGAAAAGGGGTTTGAGAACATGGTGCGCTGGTCGCGCGGCGTGGATCTCGATCGGTACTACCCGCGCCCCGGCGTTGAACTGCCTTTTCCAAAGCCGATTTTCGTCTATGTCGGCCGCGTCGCGGTGGAAAAGAACCTGGAGGCGTTTCTCGACCTTGATCTGCCGGGGACCAAGCTCATCGTCGGCGGCGGTCCGGCTCTGGACAGTTTGAAAGCACGCTACAGTGATGCCGTGTTCACCGGCCCTAAGCTCGGCGAGGAACTGGCCGAGTATTATGCCGGCAGCGATGTGTTCGTTTTCCCAAGCCTCACCGACACGTTCGGCATCGTACTGCTGGAAGCTGCTGCGTCGGGCTTGCCGGTGGCAGCATTTCCCGTGACTGGACCGAAAGACGTGATCACTGACCCAAAGGTGGGCGTTCTTTCAAACGATCTCAGGGAAGCCTGTTTGGGGGCGCTTGAGCTTGACGGGGCGGATGCGGCAGCGTTTGCTCAAGACCACAGTTGGCACGAAAGCGCCAAAGCGTTTTTCAAGCACCTTTGCCCACTCAAGGCCGATTGGAGCCTTCCCGATTATGATCACTGAGCCCGCCAAGGCATTGCCGCTAAGCGCCATTGAGGCTGCATCCGAACGGTTGGCGGGTCAGGCGGTTGCGACCCCTCTTGTTTCCAATGGTGAGTTGGACAGGCGGACGGGCAGCAAAGTGCTCTTAAAGTGCGAGAACCTGCAGCGGACCGGCTCTTTCAAGTTTCGCGGCGCCTACAACACCATCGCCTCGCTGACGGAGGATGAGCGCGCTCGGGGTATTGTCGCCGTTTCGTCCGGCAATCATGCCCAGGGCGTGGCCGAAGCGGCGCGGATGTTCGGCGTTCCGGCGACCATCTGCATGCCCGGTGATGCACCGGCGGTTAAAACCGCCCGCGTTCGCAGGTCAGGTGCGCAGATCGTGCCCTACAACCGGCAAAAGGATGATCGCAACGCGATGGCGGAGGCCCTGGCGTTGGAGAAGGATGCGATTTTTGTCCGCCCCTATGATGATTACCGCGTCATGGCAGGGCAGGGCACGGCGGGACTTGAGGCTGCCAAGGCGCTTCAATCGCTCGACCTTACGCCAGATATTGGCCTGGTGTGCTGCGGTGGTGGCGGGCTGTGCGCCGGCGTTTCCACTGCGTGGCGCGCGGCGTTCCCAGATATGGCGATCTATGCGGTGGAACCGGACGGTTTCGACGACACCAAGCGTTCGCTCCAGGCCGGCCAGCGGCTTGAGAATGAGACCGGCAAGCGCTCTATTTGCGATGCGATCCTGACCGAAAGACCCGGCGCACTGACCTTTCCGGTCAACGTGGCCAACGGCGTTGAGGGTCTGACCGTAAGCGACGACGAGGTGCTCGCAGCGATGGCCTTCGCGTTCCACGAGCTGAAAATGGTTCTGGAACCTGGCGGCGCTGTCTGCCTGGCTGCCTTGCTGGCTGGGCGGCTCGATGTGACCGGAAAGACGGTGGTTGCCGTTCTCTCGGGTGGCAATGTGGACGGCTCGATGATGGACCGCGCTTTGGCGTCCGTCGCTTGAACCCTAGACCGTCAGTTCTTCAGGAGAACAGTGCGATACGCTCTTCGTTGGTGTAGGGCACGGGCTCTTCGTCTACCGGATCATTATCGGTCCCCGGTTCGCTTCCCAGGTCCTCAGCATCGAGCGTTTCTGCTTCAAGGCTTTCTGCCTCGACGAGCGCTGAGTCCAATTCCTCTTCGCTTTCCGCCACCAGCTCAGGTGCTAGGTTGTCTTCTGTTTCGACATCGGCCTCTATGGAGACTTCATCGTCTTCGTCGCCGACGTCGATGCTTTCGGCATCAAAAATGTCCTGACCGAGCGGGCTTTCATCCTCGGCGGCGGCCTTATCGGCGGGCTCCGCAGAGTCTTCAGCGTTCTGTTCTTCGCTTGGCGTTTCGATGAACATGTCGGTGGCTGCACTGTCCACGTCGAAGTCATCCGGCATATCGACCAGAACCGTTCCGCTGCCGCGCACCGATGCGTATTCTTGGATGGCTTCCAGGTCGCGAGCAGAATCGCCGGCCTCCAGCATGTCGCTGCCGGCAAATTCCAGCGCATCGACATCAAAAATGTCCGGTGCTGCTTCGGACTGGTCCAGAGCGGCTTCAATCAGCGTTTCATCAGCTGCCTGATTAAGAATTTCTGCATCGTGCAGTTCCACCACCATGTCATCGGTGATGATTGAGGATTCAGTGTCCTTGCCATCCGTCTCAGCGTTAGAGGCTCGCTCTTCGCTCAGGGCCTTTTGATCTGCGTTCTGGTCATCCGCAGCGCCATCAGGCGTTTCATCGTCATCTTTGTCGCTGGCGGAAGCCACAGTTCCGTCGGGGTCTGAGGCGATTTCTGGCGGCGCCTCGACATCATTCTCGTCGCTGTCATCGTCTGCAGAACTTTCGATCTGGTCGAAGTCTTCTGGCTCGGTTTCGTCAACACTTTCGTCGGCGGCTTCAGGTTCGCCTGCAACAGCCGCCGAGCCTTCATCCTTGTCTTCGGTTTCCTCGTCGACCTGGATGGCGTCGAAATCGGCCATTTCGGCTTCCAGATCACCGCCAGCTTCGTCGCCTATTTCCGGTTCGGCCTCGAAGGATGCCGTATTGGAATCGCCGAACATTGCGTCGACGTCATCCTGCTCAATGCCATCGCCCTCAGGCGCTGGACCGTTCAAAAGGTGGGCGTCGGGGCGGCTGTCGTTTTCTTGGTGAGCGGCGAGCTGGGGTCCGCCCGATGCATCGTCGTCGGTTGTCGAACCAGAACTGTTTAGGCCCGCATTGCCGGCTGCCGGCTGGCTGCCCGCATCGTCCTTGATGCCCAGTACTTCCATCATCGCGCCGACACGTCGTTCGACATAGGAGACCAGTTGCACAACCTTGTTGGAGCGCTGGCCTGTCAGGTCCTGGAAGGAACAGGCCGTGTAGACATCGATGATCTTGCTTTCGATGATGTCGCACTGGGTTTCGCTTGCGCCTTCCTCACGCAGCACCCAGACGACTTCCTGGATCTTTTCCGCCGCCTCAAGGATTTCCGAGGTGGCCTTCTCGGTCTGCTCAACAATGGCTTCCAGCTCGACCGTCGCCGTGCCGAAATGGTCTGGCTGTTCACCCTGACCGCCCAGTTCTTGAACTTCGAGCTTTACCCTTGTGATGGCCTCAGCCAAATCCAGCACATTGTGGCTGAGAAGGGCCATGGAGGTTTCATCGGCACTGGCCGCCGGTTGCTCGCCCAAGCGCTCTTCCAAGCGCTCGATAGCCGACAGCACACGCTGGGTATCGGTGTTCCGATTGCGTTTGGCGTACTCCTTTAGGAACCAGCGACCACGCGCAGTTTCCATGACGGCGGCTTCAATGGCGTCGTAATCGGATTCGGATGGCTCACTCGCCTGAGTAGGCGCCGGCAATGTGGTTGCCGTTCCGTCTTCGGAACCATCTTGGTCCAAATCTGTAACCTCGCCGGGAGTGTCGCTCATTCGTTGAACCTATGCCACGCGCCTCAAGCGTTGCCGCAGGGCTTCATCTTGTGCTCAAGATGAGAGTGCGAGGTTCCAATCCCGCTTCGCCCAACCCCATTCGACCCATACGGTGCCGGTTCTGTTGGCAGGTCTTCGTACCTGCCGAGCGAATCGATCCCGTCTGGCCGACAGCCTAAGGTCTCACCCCATGCAATCGCCAGACGTCATTGCAAACGATGCTGGTCACCAAAGGGTTACCGTGGCCGCTTTGTTTGTGGCTTACCTTGCGGGATTCGGGGTTTTTATTCCGTTTTTTCCCGTATGGCTGGGTTTTCTGGGTCTGAGCGCCGGCTGGATCGCCGTTTTGGTTGCCGTCCCGCTAGTGATTCGGGTGTTGACAACATCGTTCGTGGCGGACCTTGCCGAGCGGGCCGACGACCCCCGCCAACCACTGTTGTGGCTTTCGATCGCGACCGTTTTGCTGTTCGCAATCCTGCCGGTGCTCGATCTTTTGGGCGGTGAAACTTTTTCGGTCAGCTCGCCCTGGGTCCTGTTGTTGGTGATTGCGGCCATGGCGGTCGGCTGGAATGCGCTTTTGCCTCTGTGCGATGCGCTCGGCATCCAGGTTTCGAAGCAGACGGGCACCGCCTATGGAATCCTTCGCGTCGGCGGATCGATATCCTTTGTTGTCGTCAGTTTTGCCGCCGGTGTCGCGATTGATCGCTACGGTGTTTCGATCATTCCGTGGCTGATCCTGGCGGCTTTCTCATCACTGATTGTGGTCAGCCTGCTTCTGCCGGAGTCGGTGCGCCACAAGCCTGCCGATACTGGGTCTGCGGTTCATGCCGCCAAGATGCGGTCCGGCTGGGTGTTCTTTCTGCGCCGCAAGGGCGCGATGAGCGTGTTCATCGGTGCCGGTTTGATGCAGGCGAGCCATGCCATGCTTTACAGCTTTGGTAGCCTTTCCTGGGGCTCGCAGGGCTTTTCGGAGACAGCCATCGGTCTCTTATGGGCCTTTGGCGTGGTTTGCGAGGTGGTGCTGTTTTTCGTGTCGGGGCCGATCATTGCCAGGATTGGTGCGCGCGGCCTTTTGATCATTGGCGGCGTTGGGGCGACGATCCGCTGGGTAGCGTTCGCTTTCGCGCCCGACCTTTTTGCGACGGCGGCGCTTCAGACCCTGCATGCCCTGTCGTTCGGCATGACCCATCTGGCGCTGATTGCCTACACGACCCGCCGGGCCAGACCGCGGGAGTTGCGAGCCGCTCAGGGTGTTTACGGCGTTGTGTCCGGTGCCCTGATGGCGGCGGCGACGCTGGCTGCGGGCCCACTCTATCAGCAGTTCGGCGCGTTTTCCTACATGGCCATGGCCGGCATGACAGCACTCGGCGTTGCGATCATCGTCGTCAACCGCGTGCGGATTCCTGGCGGTGAACCAAACCGAACGGCCTAGCCCCAAAGGGCGGATGGCGGCGGCAAAAGCGTGCTGCCATCGAAGGCGAGGGCAGGGTCGCGGTCTTCCGACAGCAGGAGCGGTGCATCCAGATCGACAAAATCAGCGCCCGGCGTAAGCAGCGTCGCCGGTGCCATGGCGAGCGATGAGCCCATCATGCAGCCGATGAAAACGCCAAAGCCGGCTTCTTTGGCCGCTTGTTTCATGGCGAGCGCCTCGGTAAGGCCGCCGGTCTTGTCGAGCTTGATGTTCACCATGTCGTAAAGGCCGGCCAGTTTCGCCAGGCTTGTGCGATCATGGGCGCTTTCATCGGCGCACAAGGTCACCGGATGCGCGCGCTCGGCAAGCACAGCGTCTTCGCCTGCGGGCAGAGGCTGCTCCACCATGGCAATGCCAAGCTCGGCTGCCAGATCAAGCCAGTCCCACACAACGTCCGGTGACCAGGCTTCATTGGCATCCACGATGATTTTGGCATCGCCTGCATGACCGCAAACAGCGCGCATGCGCTCCGGGTCGCCGTCACCGCCGAGTTTGACCTTCAGCAGGGGGCGGTTGCGGTTCTCAAAGGCGGCAACGGCCATCGCATCTGGTGTGTCGAGGCTCAGCGTATAGGCGGTTGCGACGGGCTGTGGCGCGGTCAGGTTGGCGAGCGCATAGGCCGGCTTGCCGGCCTGCTTGGCGTCCAGATCCCAAAGGGCGCAATCAACCGCGTTGCGTGCCGCGCCTGCTGGCAAAAGGCTTTGAAGCGCCTTGCGATCAAGGCCGTTTTCCAATTGCGGACGGATGGCGTTGATGGCTTCCGACACGGTTTCGACCGTCTCTCCATAGCGCGCATAGGGCGTGCATTCGCCGCGACCGGTGGCGTCCCCTTCACTCAAGGACACGGTGACGACATCGGCATGGGTGCGGCTGCCGCGCGAAATGGTGAAGCTGCCACCGATCGCGAAGCGATCATGGGTGATGGCAAGCTGGCGCTTGTTGGCCGTCATATCGATCAACGCGGCGTCATCGCGGCGAGGGCGTCCACCAGCCGGTCGACCCCGAAACGCACCGGGTCTGTTGTCGGCAGGCCATATTCGCTTTCGATTTCGTTGAGGCACGTCTTGGCCGCTGCTTCGTCCAAGGCAGCCGTGTTGACCGCGATGCCGGTGCAACGAATGGCCGGATTGGTGAGCGAGCCCATGGAGATCGTGCTGTCGATGACCTGCTGGATGGTTGGCAGCGGTGTGGGCACGCCGCGCATCGTGTTGCGCGTCGGCTCGTGGCAGACAATGAAAGCGTCTGGCTGGGAGCCGTGCAGAAGGCCAAGCGACACACCGGCAAAGGATGGATGGAAAAGGGAACCCTGACCCTCAACCACGTCCCAATGGTCGTGATCGTTGGCCGGCGCGATCCATTCGGCAGCGCCTGAGATGAAGTCCGCGACCACCGAATCGATGGCTAGGCCCCGACCGGAAATCAGCACGCCAGTCTGACCAGTGGCGCGGAAGCTAGCCTTCATGCCGCGCTCCGTCATCGCCTTTTCCAAGGCAAGGGCGGTGTATTTTTTGCCGATAGAACAATCGGTTCCGACCGTTAGCACACGCAGGCCAGCGCGTTTTGTTCCCTTACCCGTGGCAAGGGACCGATCGACGTGGCGAACATTGTGCAGGGCGCGGCCTTGGGCCGTGGCAGCCTGCTGAATGGATGGGATGGCTTCCAGCCGGGTGTGCAAACCACTTGCCACATCCAGCCCGGCTTCCAGCGCGGCGACGATGTTGGCGACCCAATGGTCCGGCAGCACGCCACCGGCGTTTACCGCGCCGATCACAAAGGTCTTGGCACCTTTCTCAACTGCCTCGGCCAGCGAGATGTCCGGAAGCCCCGTGTCGGCTTGGCAACCTTCCAGCCGAATCTGGCCGACGCACCAGTCGCGGCGCCAGTCGACGATGCCCATCGCCGTCTTGGCAGCCAAAGCGTCGGGCACATCGCCCAGGAACAGAACGTAGGGTTTGAGAATGTCAGCCATGATACCTTGATTGAATTTGGAAAAGCAGCGTCATTGCGATGAGCAGGTTGCATATTTTGCAAGGGTGGGAAATGGCTTTAACCCAGCCATCGTCTCCTTGTTATGATGTGCGTGCACGAAACGGAAACCCAAGAGCTTGTCGGCCTCATCAACCGAGCTGTTATGGACTGGACGCGCTCGCCCTGAAGATAAGGATCAGGGCGGTGAGCCTGCACGCGTCGAGCGCCGTGCGAACGGCCTTGCTGTCAGTGGCGATTGGGTGCGTGCCCATGTTCGCTCCGCGCTTATGGATGAAGCCTTTTCCGCCGAGGGGTTCGATTCCCAGACCGGTAACGGCAAACAAACACTGTCGATTGATGCCTCCCAGCTTGGTGCGCTCGACACGCTAGGGTGCCTGGCTCTGGCCGATCTACGGGACGGGCTTGCCAAGGCGGGCCACCAGGTCAGCTTCATCAATCTGCCTGACGATAAGCTTGACCTGTTCGATGCCGTGCTGGCGCAGGCGGGCAGCGAAGCGCCGAAAACGCGCGGGTTCGCACTTGATGATCTGGTGGCCATGTTCGGGCGTGGCGTCAGCGCGCTTTGGTCTGACCTTTTGAACGTCACCGGCATGCTGGGGCTGGTGTTGACCTCCATTGCCTGGACGTTGATGCGGCCAACCCGTTGGCGTTTCAATGCTTTTATCACCCAGCTCGATAAGAGCGCGCTGCGTGCAGTGCCGATCATCATTCTCATTCAATTCGTGATTGGTGGCATCATCGCGCAGCAGGGCGTCTATCAGTTACGGCTGTTTGGGGCTGAAATCTTCGCCATCGATCTGGTGGCCATTTTGGTGCTGCGTGAGATCGGCGTTTTAATCTCCGCGATCATGGTGGCCGGTCGTACCGGGTCGGCCTTTACCGCCGAGATTGGCGCGATGCGCATGCGCGAGGAGGTCGATGCGATGCGCGTCATCGGGCTCGATCCGGTGGATGTTTTGGTGATCCCGCGAGTCGTCGGACTGGTCTTTGCGTTGCCGCTCCTCACCGTGATCGCCAATGCGGCGGCACTGGCGGGCGGTATGCTGGTCGTTTGGATTTACTCAGGCATCGATCCGGTTGTTTTCATCGACCGGATGCACAATGCGATCCTGCTGGAAACCGTCATGGTGGGGCTCATCAAGGCACCCTTTATGGCCATGGCCATTGGCTGCATCGCCTGCGTTGAGGGCTTCCGTGTGCAAGGCAGCACCGAATCGCTTGGCCAGCGTGTCACGGCTTCGGTGGTCAAATCGATCTTTGTGGTGATCGTCATGGACGGGGTATTCGCCATGTTCTTCGCCTCAATCGACTACTAAGGAGGCTGCATGGCGCTTCCACAAACCCCTGACGATGCTCCGCAGCCTGTTGGCGACGGCATTATCGAGGTGCGCGATCTGGAAGTCGGGTTTGGCGATGTGACCATTCTGGACGGTCTTGATCTGTCTGTGCGTCGCGGCGAAATTCTTGGCATAGTCGGGGCATCGGGAACCGGTAAATCCGTGCTCCTGCGTGCGATCCTGGGCTTAAACGCCCACCGCCGTGGCACGGTGGACATGCTTGGTGAGCCTTACAACCGCCTGGACGATAAAGCGCGGGCGCTGCTCGACCGGCGATTGGGCGTCCTCTTCCAGCATGGCGCCCTGTTTTCTTCGCTCAATGTCCTTCAGAACGTCCAGGTGCCCATGCGCGAGCATTGGCGTCTGGACCAGCCGACCATGGACCGGCTCGCCATGGTCAAGCTCGGCATGGTTGGATTGCAGCCGGATGCGGCGCTGAAAGCGCCATCGGAGCTTTCGGGCGGGATGATCAAGCGTGTGGCACTGGCACGAGCGCTGGCGCTGGACCCTGAGCTTGTGTTTCTTGATGAGCCGACATCAGGGCTCGATCCTCTCGGCGCGTCAGCGTTCGATGAGCTGATCGCTGATCTGCGCTCCGCGCTTGGCCTCACGGTCTTCATGGTCACGCATGATCTCGATAGCCTGTTCTCGGTTTGCGATAGGGTTGCCGTTCTTGGCGACAAGAAAGTGCTCACCATCGGTCCGGTGGAAGAAGTGCGCCGGTTCGACCACCCGTGGGTTCAGAGCTATTTCAATACCGGCCGTGCCTTCGGACGCTGAGTGTTCATGCTCCAGAACGTGCTGGTTTTGCTGGCAAACGGGGAAAACGCGCAACGGTAGCAAAAAAAGCTTGTCCGCAGAAGCTTGGTTGAAAGGTGCACACTAGGCTTGCGCCTCTTGCCGGGTTAAGCGACTCGCATGGAAACGCGCGCCAATCACATTGTTGTCGGGCTCTTTGCGCTTGCCGTTATCGCGGCGGCGCTCGCGTTCATCTATTGGGTGGTCGAGATTGGCAGCGGCGAGGAGCGCGCTGAAATCATCTTCCAATTCAGTGGGCCGGTGAATGGGCTGAACATTGGCAGCCCGGTGCTTTTCAACGGCATCCAGATAGGCCAGGTGCGCTCGCTGTCGTTGAACCCCAACGATCCGCAGGAAGCGCTGGCGCTGGCCGATGTCGACGCGACGGCGCCGGTTCGTGACGATACTGAGGCATCGCTGGGCATTACAGGCATCACAGGCACGGCCTTCATTGATCTGCGCGGTGGGAGCATCGATTCCCCGCCGGTGCTTGATCCCAATGTCCCGATCATCATGCCGGCTGAGAACTCGGTCGTTCAGGACCTTATCGATGGCGCGCGCAATGTTTTGGCGCGTGCCGATTTTGCGATGGAGACCATCGAGAACTTTCTACTCGTCAACGAGCCCTATCTCACCCAGACAATTGCTGATGTGAACGAGATCGTCGGTGTGGTGGCGTCGCAATCCGACAGCATTGAGCAGTTGATGGAGGGCGTTGGTGCCATTGCGACAGAGATTTCTGGTCTCTCTGGTCGACTGGAGGGCATCATATCAGGCTCCGAGGAGTTGATTGCTGCCATAGAGCCGGAAGCGGTGGGCGAAATCGTGGAGAATGTCCGCCTGGCCTCGGCTGATTTGCGCGGCATTGGCGATGATGCCCGCGCCCTGGTGGCACGCGGTGATGCGGTGTTCGACCAGCTTGATCAGTCGGCGACCACGCTGAACGCAACGCTTGACGGCGCGCGGGCCGTGGTGGCGGCCATCGATCCGGAGGCAATTGAAAGCACGGTTGGCAATGTCAGCACATTTGCAGCCCAATTGCCCGGCGCAGGCGAGCGGGTCGACCGGGTTTTGGCCGCTGCCGAGGAAGCCACAACCGATGTGACGGCCTTCACGCAGAGCCTTGAAGACAATGCCGACCAGGTGGACGCCATCTTTGACGATGCCGTCCTTATAGCGGATCGTCTGGAGGTTGCCTCACGGCGGATCGATGGTTTGCTTGGTCAGGTTGGCGGCCTGCTCGAAGAGGAAGGCACGCAAGGCCTTATCGGCGATGCGCGCGAGGCGGCGCGGGCCCTGCGCAATGTGGCGGTTGCGTTTGAGGGGCGCTCGGAGGAAATTGCCGGGGGGCTGGCCCGGTTTTCAACCCGCGGTTTGCAGGATGTTGAGGCGCTTGTCAGCGATGGACGGCGTGTCTTGAGCCGTTTGGAGCGAGTGGTGACGTCCATTGAGCGCAATCCGCAGCAGTTCATCTTTGGCGATGATCGGGCTCCAGAGTATGCGCCGAGGCGGCGTTAGGTGAGGGCAGTGGTGTGAGTGGTCTCCTGAAAGGTTTGTCACGACCCAGCATGGCATCGGCGCGCGTGCGGTTCGCGGCTGCCGTTGGTGGTGCAGCTTTGCTCGCTGGTTGTTCGACGCTCAGCCTTGAACCTGCCCCGCGCATTTATGATCTTCGCGCACCGGCCGACATCGAAGTTGGTCAGAGTCGGACAGGTCGACAGCTTCTGGTCGCCGATCCAGCCGCCGTGCGCTTCTACGCGACAGATCGCATTGTCGTGCGCGACAGCGAGGCGACGCTTGCTTACTTCCCCGGTGCACTCTGGTCGGACGCGCTGCCGGACCTTGTGCAGGCGCGGTTTGCCGAAGCGCTTGAGCGGACTGGCCGTGCCCGTGCAGTTGGACGTCCTGGTCAGGGGCTCTTGATCGATACGCAGTTGGTGCCGGAGATCCGCGCCTTTGAAGTGGTCATTGGTCCGGATGGTACAGCTGCCGCCGTCGTCGATATCGCGCTCAAGGTGATGAACGATGCCAATGGCCGTATTCTGGCAAGCAGCGATTTCGGTGTTCAGGTGCCGGCTGCAACTGACAGCGTCGACGATAGTGTCGCCGCCCTTAACGCGGCCTTGGATGCTGTGCTGCGCGACATGGTGGTGTTCGTTCTCGACGCTGTTTAGGCGCGGCACCTCACGTTAAAAGACGTTTTCCAGGCTATTGAAAACAAACAAAAAACCCGCTGCCTGTTGGCAGCGGGTTTTTTGTTTGTCGCAGTAGTGTTTGGGGCTTAGCTGCCGAAGCGGCCCAGAGCCTGTCCAACGACCGTGTAGAGGCGGCCATCGTCAGACATCAGCAGTTCGCGGGTCTCCGACCGGCTGGCACGACGTGAGGCCATGTCCCGCAGCGTCGCCTCAAAGGCCGCCACATGGTCCTGGGCGGCGCGGCGCAGATCGCTGTCGCGGCCAAGCTGACGGCGGATGTCGTCATAGGCATCCTGACCCGACAGGGTGAACAGGCGGCGAGAAAAGCTCACCTTGTTGCCGGACAGATAGCTGTCCCACTGCTGAGCATAGGTGCGCTCATCAATGGCATCAGCGAGCTGGCTGCGGATGTCGGCGAGTGGGCCTGACTTGTCGTCGGAAGAGGCGCGACGCAACAAATCGCTGATCCAGCCGCCCGATGGCGCTTCTTCTGCGTCACGTGCCGGCGGGGCAGGTGTCGGTGCAACCGCCTGACGAACGTTTTCCATCGACCGCACAATGTCGGCGCTTGTGTCCGTGCTGAGCGCGGTAGCTTCAGCGCTGAGAGCTGCAGGCGCGGCTGATCCACTGCTGCGTCGAACAGGGGCCGGGGCCGGCTTGCTCGGCGTCACACCGCGCGTTGAGGCATCGCTTGCATTGCCTTCGCTTGACACAAGGCTCGCCAGTTCCTTCAGCGCGTTGACCTGCTCATTGACAACCTGACGCAGCGCGGCTGCGCTTTCACGGGCTTCTTCTGGCAGCTCAAAGACACCGCGACGGATGTCGGAGCGCGTGGTGTTGAGCTCTGAGTTGAGGTCGCCGGACAGCTTGCGCATATCGCCAGCAGCTTCCTGGAAGCTGGACATGGCGTTTTCAAGCGCGCCGCGCAGTTCGCGGACAATGTCATCCTGCGCCTGGCGTACCGCTTCGGTTGCGCGCGCGCTTTCGCTGTTGGCGGTTTCACGCAAGGCGCTGAACTGCGAGATAACGCCCTTGGCTGCATCGTCTGCCGCGAGCGACAGGGCCGAGGCGAGGGCCGCAGAGCGCTCTTCGGCATCCATCAGCGTGGAGGCAAGGCGTTCGGAGGTCAGCTGCAAGGCCTGTTCGGCGCGGTCCGCGCGGTCGGCAATTCCGTCGCTGACGGTGCCAAGATTGCTCAACTGACCACCAACGGACTCTTCGAGCTTCTCGGTG
This sequence comes from Pseudomonadota bacterium, assembly GCA_038749715.1. Lineage (GTDB taxonomy): Bacteria > Pseudomonadota > Alphaproteobacteria > Rhizobiales > MH13 > MH13. The sequence goes on along the minus strand of JBCDHR010000006.1, from coordinate 16,993 downwards.
GTGCGCAGGATCGCCTGTGAGGCACCCGACAGGGCACGGCCATGCACATCGAAGCGATCGGACAGATCGACGATGGAGCTGAGAACATCGGTTGAGATGCCGCTCAGCGCCCGCAACTGGTCCTCCAACGCCTGGCTGGTGGTTGCGGTATCAGTGCTCAAGCTCTGAACGGAGGTGGCGAACTGACCCATTTTTTGCTCCAGGACCTCGGTCATGGAGGTGAGGGTCTGCGCAGAACCGTTGAGCATGGATTCCACCGCACCGTTTACCGAGCCAACGCGGTCGGCCAGCGATTGCAGGTCCTCATTGAGGAGGCTGCGGGTGCGGGCGAAGGTCGTGACGGCATCACGCACCCGCTCATCCATGGTTGCGTCAATGGACTGGGTCGCTGCCGCAATGCCGGATTCAAGTGTGCTGGTGCGCGCTTCCAACGCCCCGGACAGTTCCTTAGAGCGGCTGTCGAGGACAGAGCCCAGCTGATTGGTCGCCGACTGGAGGCGCTGTTCCAGATTGTTGATGTTGTCGCCAAGCGAGGTCACCAATGCCTGGCCGCGGTCATCCAGCACAACTTCGATAGCGCCGGTTTGCTGAGAGAGTGCGCTGCGCAGCTCGTCGGCTTTTTCGACGAGATTTTGGCTGGCCACCACCGTCTCGTCATGAGCCGCGGTGCGGACTTGCGTTGCTGCGTCGACCATGGCGCGGGTTGCAGAGTTAACCTGCGCTTCAAAGCCGATTAGGGCATTGCGGGCCTCTGAATCCAGCGTCTGGCCAAAGGTCTCCGCCCGGTCTGCGATGATGCCGTTGAGCGCTTCAGCCTGCGATTTGATGGTTTCGGAAACCTCATAGACCTTGTCGCCGAGGGTCTTGCTGACCTCGTTGGCCCGGTCCTGCATGAGGCTGGAAAGCTCCGCCGTCTGGGCAGACATGGTTTCGCTGGCCGCCTGAATGCGCTCGGACACAGCCTGATCGATTTCGTCCTTGCCGGTGGCGAAGGCGGCAGCCACTTCGCGGGTGCGCTCAATCAAGGTTTCGGAGATTTCGCGGCCACGGTTGGACAAGGCGCCATCCAACTGGTCGGCACGCTGCACAAAGGTGGAGGTCGCATCTTCAATGCGCTGGTTCACCCGCACATCGAAGGCCGACAGGCGCTCATCAACCGTGGTTTCAAGCTGCACGGTGCGTGTCTGAAGCGCGCTCGACAGGCTTTCGATCTGCTCGCGAAGCTGGTTGTCAATGGCTTCCGCGCGGGTTGTTAGGTCCCCGCCGACGGCGCTCATGGCGTCAGTGAGGCCCTGGGTGCGGTTGTCGATGGTGCTGACCAGCTCAGAGGTGGAGCTATCGACCTGGCCGGCCAAATCGTTGGTCGTGCCTTCGACCCGGGTGACCAGGTTGGTGGTCGTCTCGTTGACGTGGCGGGCCAGGTTGGCTGCCGCCTGATCAATCCGGCCGGTGATGTTGCCGGAGGTCTCTTCCACCTGGGTTGTCAGGTTCGTCGTGCTTTCATCAACCCGGATGACAAGGCCGATTGCCGTTTGGTCGACGCGGTTGACCAGGCCAGTTGCGGTCTGTTCCAGCTGATTGACGAAATTGTCGGCTGTGTCGACGGCGCGCGTGCTGAGTTCATTGGCGGCACCAATCAGGCGGCCCTCACTTTGCTCGGTGTTCTCGCGCAGCGTGCTCACCAAGCTGTTCACGCGCTCGATCAGCCCATCATTCATTTCCACCATGCGCGTTTCAACGGTGCCGTTGGCTTCATTGACGACATTGATGAACCGGTCGGCGCGGGCACTCAGGTTCTCGATGTAGTCGTTGGTAGACTGATTGATCTGCTCGGACAGGACAGCTGAACGCTCGCCCAGAATCGCGGTTGCCTGGGCGGTTGCATGGTCGATGCTTTCCGCCAACGCATTGCGTTGGTTGAGGAAAGACGCCTCAATGGCACCGGTGCGGTCTGCAAGGGCAAGGTCAATGGCCTGCGTTTTGTCATCAAACAGCGCGCGGATTGAGTTGGCCCGATCCTGCAGGTGCTCATCCATGGCAGCCGTGCGGTCGACCATAGCGGCAACAAGCGCGTCGCTGTCTGCCTTCAGGACGGTCGCATAGTCCTCGGCCTGCTGGGTGAAGGCGGTGCTCATCTGCTCGCCGCGTTCCAAAATGATCTCAACAACGCGCTCGCCAACGGCCTGAATGTTGGATGTCAGGCTGCCTGTGCCGGCCTTGATGAGATTATCGACAGCGTCCCGACCTTCGGCCAGGCGGGTGTCGACCAGATCGAGGTCGCGCAGGATGCTCGACTGGATGGACGAGCTTGTTTCATCGGCCGTCTTGCGCAGTTCCTCAAGCTTCATATCCACAGAGGTGATGAGGGATTGTGCAGAGATTTCAAAGCCATCGCGCAGTTCAACACCGCGTTCTACGACGGCATCATGCAGACGTTCGGCGGATTTCTCCATGCGCTCGGCAAGCGCGCCACCCTGCTCGGTGATGCTGTCGGAAATCTGCGTTCCGGCTTCATCAAGCTTGGCTGTGATTGCCGTGCCGCGCAGTTCCATATCGATGAGGAGCGAGTCCGCCGTGGTTTTCAGCGTCGTGGTCACATCTTCAGCACGCATGGCGAAGGTTTCAGTGATGTTGTGGCTGGTTTCTTCCAACTGACGTGTCACGTTAGAGCCGCGAGTTTCAAACTCGGTGACGATGGCATCGGTAGTGCCGGCCAAATCGGCTGCAATCAACGAAGAACGGTCGCGCAGGGCGCCGTCCACTTCTGATGATTTCTCGGCAATCTCGCGCACGATGTCGCCGCCGATGATGGCCATCTTGTCGCTCACGTCCAAACCAGTCGTTGAAAGCTGATCAACCAGGCGATCACCATGCTGCTGCAAGGTGCCGCTCATGGTTTCGCCGGCTTGGGAGAGGGCGGTGGTGATCTGGGTCGCTTTTTCGGCAAGGCTGTGCGCCACGGTCGCACCCGTGTCCGCCAAAGACTGGGTCAACTCATTGGAAGCGTTGAGCAAATCAGCGTTCAGCTTGTCGTGCGATGAGGCAATGGCTTCGCGGACTTTTTCTGCGTTGAGGAGAATGTCCTCGCGCTCATTGGTCAGCTGACCCAGCAGCGCTCGCAGTTTGGCTTCATTGTCCGAATAGGCACGTTCAAGGCTCGCCACTTCACCCTGCACCATGGATTCCAGCTCGCCGGCGCGTGCAAGCGCACGTTCTACGCCGTCGCCCATCGCCGCAACTTCGCGGCGCACAGCCTGACTGACGGAGATCACCTGCTCTTTGGCCAGCTCATCGGGCTGGGCGAGGCGCATGGTGACGTTGGCCATGGATTTGGCAACGATGCGCATCTCCGCAGCGCGGTACATCATGAACGCCATGGTGAAGAACAAGAGTACCGGCGCGAATGCCGCCACGATGTACGCAATGAAGCTAGGCGAGGTTAGGAGCTCGGTGTTGCCCAAAAGCGCGCCTGGGCTGGTGTTAAACAGCACTGGGGCGAGGGCGGCCGCACCCAAGACCCACACGCCACTAAAAATGGTGGCGAACAAGAAGGGCGACTTGGATGGGCGCCGCTGAAGTTCATAAACGAGCGCACTGGTGGCGCGGCGATCATCATTGGCCGGCGGGCGGCGTTCGCGAAGGCGCGCATCATCGGCGCGCTGGCGGGCAGCGGTCCCTTGCGTATCGGAAACAGCGGCCTGCTCTTCTTCGGCCATGATGTCGCTCAGGAAGTCGTCGGCGCGCGGCATGGCAACCTGATCGCCGGTCTGGGCACCGGAAGCGGATGGCTCTTGCCCAGCTGGCACCGGACTTGCCGGGTCATCGGCAAAGTCGATGGCCAGTGCTTCCTCGACTGCATCCAGCGCCGCCTTGTTGGCTTCAGTCGGTTTGGTTGCCATGTTTACGCCTCGTACCTGATGGGACAGTTCTTGTCGGTACGGCTGTGATCGGCCACCTGGCCACTCCCGCACCACCCCATTGCTAGCTGCGCTAAACTATTCGTTCGCAGAGGCAAAATGAAGTGGTTGGTAGGCCTTTGTTAGTAATTTGTTCATCATGGTTAACAGGCATTCGCGCGAGTTGCCGATCGCGTAGCGTTAACGCGAGTGAAACGAGATTCGCGGTTTTATGGTGGTGGTTCTGGTGCCGAAAAGGGGAGGGTTCCCGATGGCAAAGCCAGCACAGTCGCCGCCCGACTGGTCTCATGGCGCGCCCGATATGCCACCACGGGCGGGGCAGTCTGCGGTTCTTGATCTTGTTCATCTCACCCGTCAAACCTTTGGCGACGCCTCTCTTGAACGGGAGGTCCTGATGCTTTTTGTCCGGCAAGCCAAGGCGACCGTAACGGCGCTTCGGCAGGCCAAAAGCGACGAAGAGCGCCGGCGGTTGTTCCATATGCTCAAGGGCAGCGCGCGCGGCATCGGTGCCTTTCAGCTAGCGGATATGGCTGATGCCGGCGAGGGCGATCCGGCGTCGGCTCAGCGCCTTGAAACGGTCTGCGATGACGTTGCTCTGATCGATAAGCATATCGATGCGCTGCTTGGTGGGTCGGCTGCCCTTTAGTCCGGTGGCGCAACAAACAGCCGTCGGTGCCTGTGAATTGGGCGCACTGGTGCTTTCCTGAAAGCCCACCACATTGCTATTGCCGACCACTAGGTGATATCGCCAGCCTTTCGACATGAAGCGCGGTGTCTTTGCACCAGGATGTGGGGCGGCTCGGGAGTGCTGCCCAAGGCAAGGTTAATGATCAAAATTACGTTTATTGAGCACAATGGCGCTCAACATGAGGTGGAGGCCCAGGACGGTTCCACGGTTATGGAAGCGGCCGTTATGAATGGTGTGCCTGGTATCGAGGCCAGCTGCGGGGGCGCGTGCGCCTGCGCAACTTGCCATGTCTATGTGGACCCGGCCTGGAAAGAGGTCACCGGCGATCCTGAGATCATGGAAGAGGACATGCTGGACCTAGCATACGATGTGCGCGATGAAAGCAGGCTGTCTTGTCAGTTGCGCATCACCCCTGGCTACAATGGGCTGGTCGTGCGTGTACCGGAGTTCCAAGCTTAAATGATCGGCTTTGGCGACCGCCAGATTTCCGCCATATAGGGCGGTGAAGGGCTGTCGTTTGCGGTTTCTGCCGCAGGTTGCTTAGCCCGGGCGTGCCAGGCACATACCTCAGGCCGGCAGGTTTCAGGAGTAAAACATGCTCGATCACGTGAGCGGGGCTAGGCCCGCCAGGCCGATAGACACCGATGTGGTTATTGTTGGCGCCGGCCCGGTCGGCCTGTTTGCGGTCTTTGAACTCGGCCTTTTGGACGTCAAAGCCCATGTGATCGATATCCTCGACCGCCCAGGCGGCCAATGCGCTGAGCTTTATCCCGAAAAGCCGATCTACGACATTCCCGCTTGGCCGGAGATTTCTGGTCAGGGTCTTGTCGATCGATTGATGGAACAGATCGCGCCCTTTGAGCCGGAGTTTCACTTCGAGCAAATGGTGAGCGGGCTCGAGCGACAGGACGACGGGCGTTTCCGCGTTGAAACCAGCACGGGCACGGTGTTCATCACCAAGGCTGTGGTCATTGCTGCCGGCGGCGGGTCATTTCAGCCTCGGCGTCCTCCGATCGATGACGTTGAAGCTTATGAGCCGACATCGGTCTCCTATGCCGTTCGGCAAATGGAGGCTTACCGCAATCATGACATCGTCATTGCTGGTGGGGGTGATTCAGCTCTTGATTGGACAATCAGTCTTCAGCCGCTCGCCAAGTCGTTGACGCTTGTTCACCGGCGTGACGCGTTTCGTGCGGCCCCCGATAGCGTCAACAAGATGCGTGCGTTGGTTGATGCCGGCAAGATGCGGTTTGAGCTTGGCCAGGTCAGCGCGTTGACGGGCGAGGATGGTCAGCTCTCGTCGGTGACGATTAAAAGCCGCGAAGAGGAAACAGACGTTCCCTGCTCGCGGTTGTTGCTGTTCTTCGGTCTGACGATGAAGCTGGGGCCGGTTGCGGAATGGGGGCTCAATCTGCATGAGAACCTGATCACGGTGGACACCGAAAAATTTGAAACCTCGGAACCTGGAATTTTCGCGATTGGCGATATCAATTGGTATCCAGGTAAGGTGAAGCTCATCCTTTCGGGCTTCCACGAGGGCGCTTTGATGGCGCAAGCTGTTGGTAAAATTGTGTTTCCTGACAGACAGCGGGTTTTCCAATACACTACGTCTTCACCGGAATTGCACAAAAAGCTCGGGGTTCTGTGACACGTTTGCTGCCCAACATCGCAACCTGGTTTGCTGCTGCCATGATGACAGTGGCATTGCCTGCGCATGCCGGTGTGGCCGAAACAGGCTTTCTTCAGGCACTGGCCGGCCAGTGGGTCGGCCAGGGACGGGCGGCAACCTCCGATGGCGAGACACCGGTCTTGTGCGAGGTCGAAGGAACCATGCGCAGCGACATCCGCGTTTCGCTGCGCGCCAGCTGTTCAGCTCAGGGCCAATCCGGCACGATCGGCTTGTCGCTTTACTTCAGCGAAATGTCGCGTCAGTTCCATGGTCAGATAACAAGCCCGGTTCGATACATCAGCGGCAGTCTTGTGGGCGAGTTGGCGCGCGGGGATCTGTTCCTACGTCTGGCTGCCGATGACGGCAGCGAGGGGCGCTTGCTTTTTGTTGCCGAAGGTCAGGGCCGCGTGCGGCTTTTGGTGACGACTGTTGTGAACGGCGCCAACGTCACAGTGTTCGATCTGCCGCTGGTGCGCAGCTAGGTCTCATCGTCCGAATTCTCTGCGCTCTTGGAGCGTCCATCGCTCAGGCTGGCCATGCCACGCGTGACATCGCCCAATGTCGGGCCTTGGCCTGCGAGGAAGGGCATGGGGCGGGTGACCGCGATGGCCGCGATGCCAACCCGGGCGGTCAACAAGCCATTGATAACCCCTTCGCCGAGCCTGGCTGACAAGCGAGCGGCCAGCGAATGGCCCAGAACCTGCGACACGAGCCCCTCGGTGGCCGCCATGCCGCCGGTAATGGCCAGATGAGCGACCATGTGGCGGACAAGGCGTAGACCGCCAAAAAAGCCAGGCCTCGCGCCGTAGAGCTGCGCAATTTGTCGGGTCAGGCTCAAACACTGGACGGCAACCATCACGATATCGATGAGGGCGCGGGGCGACAGAGCCGTGACAAGTGATACACGTCTGGATGCCGAGGAGATGAGCCGCGTTGCCTCTTGATCGAGCGGGTCCATAATCGTTTCTTCGGCGATAACGATCAGATCGCGAGCGTCTATCACCCCGACGCGCTGCTGCGCGAAGCGGGCACGTCCATGTGCCGTGCGCGGTTGCGTTTTGTAGAGTGCGCTTAGCTTTGTCAGTGCTTTTCGTGCGGCCGGCGTATTCTCTTCATCGTATGAGCCTTGAAAGTCATTGCGTAGCTGATCGAGCGAGCCCAGGCGCGCGACTGCTGCGATTTCCCGGGCAAGAAACCCGATAAGGCCGAGCAAGGCTAATCCGGCGAAACCAAGCGCGATCCAGCCAAGCGCGGGCTGGCGGATCAGAAGCTCTCGGATCAGTCCTTCCGCCCAGAGCGCGATGCCGATCAGGACAAGGCCGAGCACACCGGACCCAAATAGGGCGAGCCAACCAAGCGCGCGGGATTTGCGAACATCGGCCATCGGTGTGTCGTCGATCGGATCGCTGGCATCGATAGCCGGTTCGGCTTCCAGATCGACGGCGTCCAATTCCAGCACTTGCGCGTCGCGCGGCCGGGTCTTGGCCTTGGTTCTGGTCTTGGTCATGCAAACTCTCGTGTGGTGGCCAAAATCAACGTCATCAGCGATCAGGCAAGCTTGTCGCCAAGGAGGAATTCCAGGAGCCGATCCAAGCGGATATGCGGCAGCGTGGGCGGTCGCTCTCCCTTCTCGGAGTCTTCGTTGCGCTTGGGCGGCCGAAACCGAACAAAGCGTAATGTGTTGGCTGGGGCGTGCTGTGTTAGCAAGGCACCGGGCTCGGTTGGCAGATCACCTGGGAAAATGGCCACTTCTCGCTCGCCATCGAAGGTTTCACCGTTGATGGTTTCACCCTCTATCGGCACGCCCGCCACTGCTTTGAGACCGGCACTGCCTGAACGCGTCGACGCTTCGCGTGTGGCCCGCACAGAAGAAACGGCCAGCGTTTCCACCTTCGCACCGGAGAACTTGGCCCTTTGGCGCGCATCGGCAACCAGCTCTTCTAAGATATCTTCAAGCCGGTCGTGCTGACTGTGGTGCAGATGGTCAGCTTTGGTCGCCACAAAGGCGATCTTATCAATGCGCGGGCTGAACAGGCTTGAAAGGAGCGTGTTTCGTCCGGCTTTGAAGCAGGAGAGGATAGCGGTGAGCGCGTCGCTGAGATCGTGCAGCGCGGCTGATCCTGCGTTGATGGCCGATAGCACGTCGACAAGGACAATCTGGCGGTCAAGTCGGGCAAAATGGTCCAGGAAGAAGGGTTTGACGACGACTCTTTTGTACGCCTCGTAGCGTCGTTCCATTGCCTGGTAGAGCGATCCGTTGGCTGGACGGCTGTCCCTTTCCCAAAGCATAGGCGCGAAGGTGAGGGCCGGTGATCCTTCAAGATCACCGGGCATCAAGAAGCGCCCGGGCGGCAGCATGGAAAGGGCGCGATGGCCCTCTTTGCAGGCCCGCAGGTAGTCCATGTAGAGGCCCGCCAACTCGGCCGCGTCTTCTTCGGAAAGTGGGGGACCAGCGTCCCTGTCGGCCAAGGCCTTCAGAAACGGTTCAGCCATGGGTGCGCGTTCGGGTGCCCGAGCCTTGGCCAGGGCATCCTTGGAAAAGGCTTCGAAGCTCATATCGAGAAGTGGTAGATCGAGTAGCCATTCACCTGGATAGTCGACCAGATCGAGATGAAGGCGTGTGCGTCCGAGCGTTCGGGCGAGGCGGCTTTCTGGTTCGAAGCTGAGTGTCAGCCGCAGCTCTGAAATCTGGCGTGTGGATTGTGGCCAGGCGCGCTCATGGATGAGCTTGTGAAGATGCTCTTCCAGGGCAAAGCGTGCAACATCATCGTCTGGTTGGGGCGACAGGCGTGCTCCAATCAATCGCCCCGAACGATGCGCTTTCAAGGCGGGAAGACGCCCTTCATGCAGTAGTTGATGAAGCAGGGCAGTTAGAAAGACCGTCTTGCCTGCCCTGGAAAGGCCTGTGACCCCGATGCGCAGGCTTGGAATGAGTGCATCGGACACGCTTGCGCCAAGGCTTTGGGCGCCGATGCGCACATCATCGAGAAGGGAAAGGCGAGGCAAGGCAAGGTTCCAAGCGTTGGGATCGGCTTCATATCTGTCCGGCTCGGCGCAAATGCAAGCAAGGGGTGGTTTAAGGCTCTGTCGGGAGATCGGCAGGCCGAACAAGGTCAATGAGTTGGTTGTTGCCGATTGTCAGGTCCTGCCAACGCTCGATTGGGCATTGGATGACCGCAAGTGTGCCGGTCGGGTATTTGGCCGCGATACGGTGCATCAGCATCGGATCGGCATCGCTGATGAGGTCGTGCACCAAATCTTCCAGTGTTGGATTGTGCCCAATCAGGAGCGCGCAGCGCGAGGGCTCCGGTAGGGTGCGTGCATGTTTCAGATAGGTTGTTTGTTCGGCCCCATAGAGCGCATCGGTCAGCTCGATATGCACCTCGCCGGCCAGAGCAGGGATGATTGGCGCCAGTGTTTCGCGGGTGCGCAGAGCGTTTGAGCACACAATGTGATCTGGTCGCCACTGGGCAATTTGTGGCGCCATGGCGTGTGCTGCCTTGCGGCCCCTTGCATTCAAGGGGCGTTCCTTATCGATGAGGCCGGAATCGTCGCAAGCTGACTTTGCGTGTCGCAATAGGAGCAGGGTTCGTCCTGTACGGGTCGGCGTCCAGCCTGTGGTGTTGCTCGGATCCGTCATGGCCTTTCCTCGCTAAGCCTCGCTGTGGATGCCAGCCCAATGCGCACTTAGTGCGCCTTGGTGGCAGGCTGTGCCCGGCAAAACTTGCCGTTCAGGCGGGGAGTTTGTGCCGGTAAAACCCGTCAATGCCTCTGTCTCCTACATCTAATTATCTGAAGAAAAACGATAATTCGATTTGGCACGCTTGCTGCTTTGGTGGTTGGGAAGGGGCCGTGCGCGCTGCGCGACCGGCTGAAGACCAGCAAAGGCTAGGAAGAAGGTATGGGTATCTATGGCGCTTTGAACAATGCGGTGTCGGGTCTGCAGGCGCAGTCCTACGCATTGGAGCAAATCTCCGGCAACATCGCGAACTCGCAGACCATCGGCTACAAGCGTGCGGAAACGAACTTCGCCGATATGGTCGCTGACGCTGCGCCTGCGCGTCAGTCGCCAGGTGGCGTTACCGCTTCGACGCGCGCGACGAACGATGTTCAGGGCGCCGTTCAGATGAGCGATGTTGAAACGTTCATGGCGATCAGTGGCGACGGCTACTTTGTGGTCTCGCAGCGTCTGGGTGAGGTAGACAACGACATCGTCTTCGATGACACCCCGGCCTATACCCGCCGCGGCGATTTTCAGCTGGATCGTAACGGCTATCTCGTCAATGGCTCTGGCTACTATCTTCAAGGTTTGCCGATCGACAATGTGACCGGCAACGCGGCTGGCTCGGCGCCGGAGCCGGTGCGCATTCAAAACGATTTCCTGGCGGCTGAAACGACGACGCAGATCGACTACCGCGTCAACCTTTCCAGGTTCCCGCTGACCGCGAATGCGGACGCCGATGTACCGGGATCTGAGCTGATTGACCCGACTGACTTCACCAACGATCCGACGGTGACGCCGGCCACGGCGACCGATGGTTTCGTGCAGGCAGCCGATGTGCCGGTTTTCCTGGAGAACAGCATCGCTGGCGGTGCCATCACCATCTATGACGGCTCCGGGGCGCCGGTGAACGTTCAGTTCCGCTGGGCCAAGACCGCCTCCACTGACGCTGGCGATCCGGCCAACCAGTGGCAGCTTTTCTATCTGACCGACAGCACCGCTACCGGTACCGACGCGGCCTGGGCGAACACTGGCACGACGTACCAGTTTACCGACAATGGACTCATGACCGCGCCGGCTACTGACCCTGTGTTGAACTTTGCTGTCGATGGCTCAACGGTGTCCGGCGTGCGCCTGCGGCACGATGGCGATGGTGTGACGCAGTTTTCCGATCCCAGCGGTAACGCGCAGCTGACCAGCCTTAGCCAGAACGGCTACTCTGCTGGCGAGCTGATTGGTGTTGCGGTCTCTGAAGTGGGTCGTGTGACGGCCTCTTATTCCAATGGTCAGGTGGTTGATATCGCCGAGGTGGCAGTGGCGACCTTTAATGGCGATGCGATGCTGCGCAAGCTTGATGGTGGTGCCTTTATGGCAACCCGTGAATCGGGCGACCCGATCCTGGTCGATGCCTCAAACGTGGTGGGTAGCGCGCTGGAGAATTCCAACGTCGATATTGCCGATGAGTTCACGAAACTCATTGTGACGCAGCAGGCCTACTCAGCCTCGACCCGTGTCGTCTCCGTGTCTGACGAGATGATGCAGGAAGCGCTGGGGATGATCCGATAGCAGCAAAAAGGCCGCCGCGTGTATTGGCGAGCCGGTGAGGGTGCGTAAATGACCGTCTATGGAGCTCTAAGCACAGCGCTTTCTGGTCTGCGTGTGACGCAGGCACAATTGGATGTTGTCGCCGCCAACGTCTCCAACGCGGAGACGCCGGGCTATACCCGCAAAACGATCACGCAGTCGTCGGTCTATGCTGGCTACAACGCGGTCGGTGTTCAGTCCGATGGTATTAGCCGTCAGCTTGATGAGCTGCTCCAGCGTCAGATACGCTCTGAGCTTGGCGCATCGGGTTATGTCGAGACCACGGCGCGCTATCATGACCGGCTGAACAGCCTGATGGGCGCGCCGGGATCGGCCAGCTCTTTCGACTCCATCATCAACAACTTTGGCACCAGCCTTTCTGCCTTGGGCGACAATCCGTCTTCGCAGACCGCACAACAAGCCGTTGTGGGTGATGCGCAAGTTCTCATTCAGACGCTCAATGCCATGAGCGCTGACATACAAAGTATGCGCGCTGAGGCAGATCAGGGCATCGCGACCAGCGTTCAAACCATCAATGACTCGCTGCAGCGCATTGAAGAAGCCAACAACGCCATCCTTTCGGTTACAGCCGACGGTGATATTCCAGCCGATCTGCTGGACGAACGTGATCGCCATATCGATGTGCTCGCCCAGGAACTGGATATCCAGGTTCTGGAACAGAACAACGGCTCGGTGACTATCTTCACCAGTACGGGTGTCACGCTGTTCTCAGGGACGGCAGCGCGGCTTGATTTTGAGCCAACGGCCAACATCAATCCGCTTGCTACCTATTCGGTCGATTCATCGCAGAGCGATTTGGGAACTGTGCGTGTCGGCACCGGCGCTGGCGGCACTGTCGACCTTCTGGCTGGCAACAACATCCGGTCTGGTCGTCTGGCTGGCTATGTGGAAGCCCGCGATGAAATCCTGCCGGAAATGCAGGCGCGCCTTGATGAGTTTGCTCATCAGCTTGCCTTGGCGATGTCGCTAAGACCGGAGGCCAGCGAAGCCCATGACCCGGTTGTTGCCGATACTGCTGCCGATCTTGGCGGTACGGGCACTTTTGGCACTATCGACTTCACAAATGGCGGCGCCAATGACGGCTCCATAAGCTTCGATCTGACAGTCGATGGTGTGACCCAGACGATCGACATCACCTATGCCGAGGCCAACGCGTTCACCGGCACGCCGGCAACGGTTGACCAAACTCAGCTGGTTGACTTGATCAATCAGGAAGCCAACGCGGCTTTCGGGACTGTGGGCGTTACCTATGCTGTGGCTGATGGCACAGCCATTGATCTGAGGTCGAGCACGACAGGCGCTGCGTCCAACGTGTCGGTTGCCTCTTACACCGAAACGAACCTTGCTGGCGTCACCACGCTTGGCGATGGCAGTGCCACTGGCGGCACGGGCTTCGATGGCCTGCAGATAGATCTCGCAGGCATCCAACCGGGTAATGAAGTCTCGCTCAACTTCACCGATACCGTGGCGGGCCAGACCCGCCAGGTTACCCTGGTGCATGTGACCGATGCCGGTTCGCTACCCTTGTCCAATGAGGTGACCGCCAATCCTGATGATTTGGTCATTGGTGTCGACCTGACGGACCCAACAGCGGTCTCTGCCGCCTTGGCAGCCAATGGCATTGGCATCACGGCTGGCACAGGGACCGGTGGCGACCTGCAACTGATCGATGACGGCGCAACAGGCCAGTACGATATCAACAGCCTTTCGGCGAACATCTCGGTCACCGGGATGCAGACTGGTGAACCTTATCTTCCCATGTTCACCGACGGCATTGCGAGCGGCGATGTCTATACAGCCAGTCAGGATGGTATCCCCCAGAAAGCCGGCTTTGCTTCCCGCATTCAGCTCAACAGCAGCATCGTCGACGATCCAGGTCTGCTCTCGGCGATGGACAGCTCTACGCCTGCCGGCGACAGCACGCGGGCGACTTATCTCTATGATCAGTTTAACTCGACCTCAATCACAGTTAGTGCCGCAAGCGGCATTGGGGCGGTATCCAACCCATTTGAGACAACGCTGGCTGGCTTTGGCCGTGAGATTGTCAACAGGACGGCTTTCGAAGCCGCTTCTGCTGAGCGCGCTCGTGAAGGGCAGGAAATCGTCACAAACGGCCTCTTGGCTCGGCAAAGCGAGGAATCGGCTGTTGATATTGATGAAGAGATGGCGCGGTTGACCGAGTTGCAAACGATTTACGCCGCCAATGCCCAGGTGATGAACGCCGCACGGGAAATGATGGATCTTCTTTTGAACGTCTAACGCCATCTTGGAGCGGACAACAAGGTAGCCGACCATGACAGTAAACAGCGTAACCCAAGCCACCATGAACATTGACCGCATGCTCTCCATGCGGGCGGAAATTGATGATCTCAGTCGGCAGTTTGGCACAGGTCAACGCTCTGACAACTATGCCGACCTTGGGCCGCAACGCACGACCTCGCTGGCCGTTCGGGCGGATCGAACGACCATCGCGGGTTATAGGGCAGCTATCGAGAGCGCGAGTGTTTCGGTCAACATCATGAACGAAACGGTGGAGCGGCTGGACGATCTTCTGGAGGAAGTTAAGGGAGACGCTCTGCCGAACAGTTTTGTTGTTGAGAATGGCAACCAGACGACCGCTCAGATCGCCGCTGAGCATCGCTTCCAGGAGATGGTCACGCTGCTGAACAGCGACATTGATGGGAAGTACCTGTTTTCGGGACTGTCTACTGACGTAGAGCCCGTGGTATCGGCTGAGGCGATGATGAAGGGCTCAGGCGGACGTGCCGGTTTTGAGCAGGTTTTGGCAGAACGCAATCTGGCCGACCTTGGCGGCACGCTGGCTGATCCAACGTTGAACGGCCGGCTCGACATCGCCACAGCAGGCGCGATCTCCAGCCTTACAGAAGCGGGCAATGATGTGTTCGGCTTCCAGCTTGACACGGCAGCTGGAGCTTCCTCCTCGTCGCCCAACATCACGGTGACCGGGCCGGCCGGTGCGCCGAACGCATTGAGTTTTGAGGTTACCGGCACTGTCGATGTTGGCGAAACGATACGTTTCACCTTGGCCCTACCTGATGGCAGCAGCCGAGATATCGTCCTAGCGGCCGCCGACACCCGCGAAGATGGCGATGAAGCCTTTGTCGTCGATGCCGACCCACTGGTGACGGCGGCCAACATAACCACCGCCTTGACTGACGTCATAGACGATGTGGCGCGCCGCGATCTCATCGCGGCTTCAGCGCATCAGGCAGGGCACGATTTCTTCGACAACAACCCGCCTTTGCGGGTAACGCCTGATCCAGTCGACGGTATTGCTGGAGCGACGGCAATTGCCGCCGACCCGAACAACACCATCATTTGGTACCAGGGTGAAGATGGCCCCCTCGATGCCCGTGAGACCCGGCTAACGCGTGTTGATGAGAATGTAAGGGTCGCGCATGGTGCTCGAGCCAATGAGGATGCCTTTCGGACCGCTCTACGAGAGACCGCAGTGTTCGCGTCCATGGACTATGATGTCGATGATAGCAGTGCGGCCGATCGCTATACACAGATCGCTAACCGGACACGCGAAGGGATGGACGACCCTTCGGGGCAGAATCTGCCGCGCTCTGTCTCCGTGGAACTTGGCACGGCCTATACCATGATGGAGGCGACCGATGCCCGTCATCGGTCTACCGATGCGATTTACGCCAATCTGATGAGCGATATCGAAGGCGTCACCGAAGAGGAGGTTGCTGCCAAGCTGCTTGACCTTCAGACCCGACTGCAGGCGACCTATTCATTGACGGCGACCCTGAGCGAACTCACGCTGGTCAACTTCCTGAGGTAGCAAAAGCTTAGGCGCCTTCAAGCGTCTGCCGAGCTATATTGAGCATCCCAGAACGCAAAAAAAGCCCGGCAAATGGCCGGGCTTTTTGACAAGGGATGACAGGTTGTTGCTCTAGGCCGCAGTTGGCGCCTGACCATCGGCAGCAGGTGTAGCGGCTGAGACGGCTTCTTCGCTGGCGCTACGCAGTCCGGCAGCAATTTCCCGGTTGATGGAGATGAGGCTGCGGAGCTTCTCCGGGTCCGGCTTCATCTGAACTTTGAGCGTGTGATTGAAAACGAAAAACCCGAGATTGGCGATGTTTTGGGCGATCGGACGGGGCAGGGGGCTGTCCTCATCGATCACGGCATCAAGGAATACTGACCAGAGGCGGCGATTGTACAACAGTGCGTCGTGTAGCGTGCCGCTCAAATCGTCCCAATTGTCGTAGATCGTCTGCAACTGGGCGGCAGATTTCATCAACAGGTGGGCCTCAAGATCCCGGGGTTGAACCGTCTGTTGTGTCGTCCGGCCATAAGCCGCTGCCGCCGAGTTTTGCATGGTTCAGTCGTTCCTCTTCATGCGAAATCAAAGCCTTAGCTTCTCTTAACGCTTTGTAGAGGTCACCCGTTAATATTCTGTTATTAATCCGCTCGACAATCGAAGCGCTTGATGGCGCAGCTTCCAGGAAGTCGCGGGACAGCTGCATGAAACTGTCGGCATGCTTGTCGACATCACCGTCGAGATACATCAGTTGCACTGACAGATAGACACGCTTTGCGGGTGTGTCGGCCGTCTCTGCGGTCAGGATATCCTTCTCACGCAGAATGGGCGCGTTGCCCTCTATGAATAGGCGCGTGCGTTGCGTGTCGTTGGTGATGACACTTTCACCGATGATGATGCGCTCGCCGGGTTTGAGCTCGACTTTGAGGGCCATTCTGGCGCTCCTTATTGTCCGTCCTTCTGATGCGTTTGGTTGTCCGTATCATGAGAGGATGAAGGAAGGCTAAGGAGGGTTTGGCGGCGGCGCGATGTCAGCACCTTCTGAATACGCAAAAGGGGCGGCGCCTGGTGCGCCGCCCCCCTTGAGACCTAGGAAAAGGTTTGTGTGTTTTAGAACAGACGCAGGACGTTCTGGTCGGCCTGCGAGGCCAGCGACAGAGCCGTTGAGGACAACTGCTGACGGGTCTGCAGAGCCAGAAGGTTGGCACCCTCTTCGTTGGTGTCGGCCAGCGTCAGGTTGGCAGCACCGGTTTCCAGCGTGTTGATCATGTTGTTCGTGAAGTCTTCACGGGTTTCCACGATCGACAGGTTGGAACCGAACTCAGAGGCCTGCGAGCGCAGGGAACTGATGGCACCATCCAAGCTGCCAAGCACGGTCTCGATAGCCTCATTGGTATCGAAGGCTGTCGTTGCCTGCGATGACAGGCCGAGACCTGCTGAATCGAAGGTCACACCCGTGATTTCCAGCGAGGAGGAACCATCTTCGTTGAAGACCACTTCCAGATCATCGCCATTGAGCAAGTTGATGCCGTTGAAGCTGGCATCTTCGGCA
Organism: Pseudomonadota bacterium; assembly: GCA_038749715.1. Taxonomy (GTDB): domain Bacteria; phylum Pseudomonadota; class Alphaproteobacteria; order Rhizobiales; family MH13; genus MH13. Next base: position 51 of record JBCDHR010000006.1, on the reverse strand, counting down.
AGCTCATCGATTTGGCCGATGATCTCGTTGAACTGGCTGACAAAGTTGGCC